>DKIJ01000017.1 GCA_002454195.1 Flavobacterium sp. UBA6721 | reverse complement strand
AACATTCTTTTTTTTGTAGTCATATCTTACAGAATTTAATTATATTCGTAAGGTACAAAATCACGGTATGTGCTACCGAAGGTTTAGTTCAACAGCGTGTATGTGACAATAGCGGGTGCAGTGGTAAATCAAAGGTCTATGCTTCTAAAAATCTTTGTGCTAAACGGACAGGTAAGTGCTTCTAATCCGCTACTGCACTTACACGCAAAACGTTATGTGTCAGGCAACGAGTGAACCGAAACCACAAAGACAATCAGTAAATGGCAAAGAAAAAATATTATGTAGTTTGGGTTGGACGACAAACAGGAATTTTTGAAACTTGGGAGGATTGCAACGAACAAATATTTGGTTTTCCCAAAGCACAATATAAATCTTTCAAGACTAAAGAATTAGCCGAGAAAGCATTTAACAGTTCAAGCAAAGAATTTATTGGTAAAGACATTTTTGAAACTGTTTTAACTCCCGAACAATTAGAACTTATTGGAGAACCAATAAAAGACAGCATTTCTGTTGATGGTGCTTGGAATACAGCGACTGGCATTGTTGAATATCAAGGTGTGCATACAAACTCAGGAAAAAATTTGTTTCGAGTTGGACCTTATGAAGATGGAACAAATAATATTGTAGAATTTTTGGCGATAGTCCACGCATTAGCTTATTGCAAACAACATAATTTGAAACTACCAATTTATTCCGACAGCAGAAATGCTATCGGTTGGGTTAGAGATAAACAAGCAAGAACTAATCACGACAAAAGCGATAAAAACCAAAAATTATTTGAACTTATTGACAGAGCCATTAAATGGCTTAGTGAAAACGAATATGACAATGAAATTCTGAAATGGGAAACAAAGGCGTGGGGTGAAAATCCTGCGGATTTTGGAAGAAAATAATTAGATATTTGTCATAAAAAACAATTGAATTTTGGAAGCTAACATAAAGATAGATTTAAGTGCATTAAACGACCAACAAAAGGACGCTGTTATTAGCGAAGATAAAAGACTTTTGGTTCTTGCAGGTGCAGGTTCGGGAAAGACAAAAACGCTTTTACAAAAACTCATTTATTTAATTGAAGAAAAAGGCGTAAGTCCGTCAAGTATTCTTGCGATTACATTTACCAAAAACGCAACAAACGAAATGCTTGACCGCCTTATCATTTCGGCAGACGAAAGTGGCGACTATGAAAAACAACTTTTTGACAAACGGAAAAGTATTGCAGAAAAAGACAGAGAAAGATATTATCAACAGAAAAAACACACTTGGATTGACGGCTTAACTGTAAAAACTTTTCACAGTTTTTGTTATAGCATTTTACGCAATTACGGAGTAAACGAATTTGACAATAAGTTCAAAATTATTGGAGACACAAAACGTGATGAAGAAGATGAACTTGCAAAACACGTAGCACCAGAAACAGTTTTTGAAGTATTTCACAAACTACTTATTGAACAATGTGAAGACACAGAATATTTGCTTAACCTTAAACGATACATTCTTGATTACATCATTGACAAAATTCATTTAAAGCAAATTGACCCAAAATATTTACCGAAAGACGGCAAATATTTCACAACACTTGACGGCACAAAAGTTCGTTCAAAATCCGAACAATTTATTTCAGATTGGTTTTATCGCCACAGTATAAAATACGAATATGAGCCATTATTAAACGTAATGGATTTTCCGTTTTCGCCCGACTTCTACATTCCTGATGCTAACTTATATATTGAACATATAAGCGACAAAAGTTATTCAATGAAAAACAAAGAAGAACAATTTCAAAAGGGAAATTTACTTCTTGTAAAAACTTTTGAAGCAATGACACAAGATTCTGCTTTATTCAATCACACACTTGACAAAATAGTGAAAAATCGTTTGCCAGCAGACTATCACAAATCAATTTCTATAAACTTCAAAGAAGAGTTTAACGGCTATCACGAAGATGTAAAAGACTTTGTTCAGCAAATTATGCGTATTACTGATATGATAAAAGTTGAAAACATCAACCTTGATATAGTATTGAAAAACGCAAGAAATGACCAACACGAACGAGTTCGCAATTTTTATGAATTGGCAATCCCAATCGCAAAAAAATACATTCACTATTGCACCAACAAATCTTATCTTGACTTCAACGATTTGATTTCACGAAGTACTTCCCTATTTCAAAATCACAGCGACATTGCAAATAAATACAAAAGCAAGTATCAATACATTTTAGTTGACGAGTTTCAAGACGTAAATAATTTGCAAGTAGAACTCATAAAGTTATTGCTTACTGACGAAACTCAACTGTTTTGTGTCGGGGATGATTGGCAAAGTATTTACGGTTTTAGAGGTTCAAACGTAGGTTATATTGTTGAGTTTGAAAATCATTTTACTAACGCAAAAACAATCAAACTCAATTTGAATTATCGTAGTACACAAAATATTGTTGGTGCAAGTAACGAAGTTATCAAACACAATAAATTCAAAGTTGATAAAGATGTTCAAGCATCAAAAAAGTCAGAACATAAAATTGTTGTTTTTGCGGGAAACACAGAAGAAGAAAATATACAATTCTGTTTTGATAAAGTAAAAGAGGTTTTGAATGACGGAGTAAGCAATGATGAAATTTTGTTTTTGTACAGAAGAAGCAAAATGTTTACGCCATACTTTTATAGATTTAAAAATGAAAATGTACGTGTTCAAGGCAAGACAATTCACGCCTCAAAAGGATTGGAAGCAAAGGTGGTTTTCATCATTGGTTTGACAGAAGGAAATGGCGGTTTTCCCGACATTTGGCTTGAAGACAGAATTTTTCAAGTGATTAAAAAAGCAAATCACGACTTGTTAATGGAAGAAGAAAGACGTTTGTTTTACGTTGCTATTACAAGAGCAAAAGACAAACTATTTCTGATAACACAAAAAGGAAACGAATCAAGTTTCTTAAAAGAAATTCCCGAAGCATTTACAGTTAGGACGACAAACGCAATTAAGCAAGTGGTTGACAAAGTAATCCTTTGCGACAGTTGTTTTAGCCAATTAGAGAAACTACATAAGTTTTGCCCATATTGTGGACAAGAAGTTACAAAACAACAAAGCGAATGACAATGAATGCCCGAACACATAACATCGGTTTGGCAATATGGCGGCTGAAGTGCTACTATAAAACGTTTGTGCAAGGTTTAACAGGTGTACTACTATTGAACTTCAGTGCTAATAATCCGCCACTTCGGCAATACCAGGACCGTTATAGGCAACCCCTACCGAACGACCGTGCAACAATCAACGGACAGACAAAAACGAAAAACCAAGCCAACCCACCACCCGACAAAATTTTGACACTAAAAAGACTTAGAGAATTTGAGCAATTTACTGCTATCAATTTGGCAAAATATCAACATACGTCTTCAACCTGCAGGTTAATTATTGAAGGAATGCTTTCATTTGAACAAACTGGATTCAATTCATTTAGTATCAAACCGCAACTTTCCGATAAATTACCCTATATTAGTTTAAAAAATTTACATATAGGAAATAATAAAGTATCATTACATATGAAACTAATTGATGGATTTGTTCAAACAAAAATTCATTTGAATGGAACAAAATATCTAGACCGAAAAATTAAAATGGGAGAAAAATTAGAAATAAATATGTAATTACCTATTTTATCAACTATAGATTCTAATAGCAAAACAATAAGAAACAAATAAAAGGATACTACTGATGAGAATTTCTCTTAATCAGAAGTATCCTTTTATATATTTATACCATTCTCACAAAGTCCTTTTTCAAAGCAACAAATTGAAAAAGCACAAAACAAAAAAGCCTTAAAATCAATGATTTCAAGGCTTCTTGTGATCGCAGAAGGATTCGAACCTTCGACCGCCTGCTTAGAAGGCAGGTGCTCTATCCAGCTGAGCTATGCGACCATTTTTTTTAAAACTTATGGTGAAGTTTTCGTCGGGGTGGCAGGATTCGAACCTGCGGCCTCCTGCTCCCAAAGCAGGCGCGATAACCGGGCTACGCTACACCCCGAGTAGCAAATTATAAGCGGAGAGACAGGGACTCGAACCCTGGCGACGGTTACCCGTCGACAGATTAGCAATCTGCTCCATTACCACTCTGGCACCTCTCCAAGCTCAAAGAACGTGTCTCGTTTTGCGGTTGCAAATGTAACACATCATCCCATTACTCACAACTATTTTTGTGCTTTTTTTCAATATTTTTTTCGAATTTTTTAAAAAACTCTAACAATCAACCAGATACAAAATAATATTTTAAAACATTTTTTTCGAAAACAGAATCAAGAACTGAAAATACAAATTTTAGGCAAAAAAGACTAAATTTGCTTCAACAATACATTCAAATCAAATTAAGAGCATGAACAAAAAAGTAGTAATAGTAGCCGCTGCAAGAACCCCTATTGGGAGTTTCATGGGTGGATTAGCCAATGTAACAGCACCTCAACTGGGTGCCACTGCCATCAAAGGCGCAATGGATAAAATAAAGCTAGATCCTACTCTGGTAGACGAAGTATTGATGGGCAATGTGATTCAGGCAGGTGTAGGTCAAGCACCAGCACGTCAGGCTGCTCTATTTGCCGGTTTACAAAACACAGTACCTTGTACTACGATTAATAAAGTTTGTGCTTCTGGAATGAAAGCGGTTATGCTGGGTGCTCAAGCCATCCAATCGGGCGATGCTCAGGTAGTAATTGCTGGAGGAATGGAAAATATGAGTTTAATCCCACATTATACTCATTTGCGTAGCGGAACAAAATTTGGCCCTACTACCCTAGTTGACGGAATGCAAAGGGATGGTTTAGTCGATGCCTACGACAATCAAGCTATGGGTGTCTACGCCGATCTTTGTGCTAAAGAATACAATATTAGCCGTGAAGAACAAGATCAATTTGCAATTGAATCTTATCGCCGTTCGGCTCAGGCTTGGGAATCAGGTAAGTTTGATACCGAAGTCGTTCCTGTAGAGGTGCCACAACGCCGTGGCGAACCAATTGTAATTTCAAAAGACGAAGAATATACGAATGTTAAGTTAGATAAAATTCCTTCATTGAATGCTGTTTTCACAAAAGACGGAACGGTTACTGCTGCTAATGCTTCTACAATCAATGATGGAGCAGCAGCCTTAATCCTTATGAGTGAAGAAAAAGCAGCCGAACTACATCTTAAACCTTTGGCTTATATAAAATCCTATGCTGATGCGGCTCAAGAACCAAAATGGTTTACTACGAGTCCTGCTAAAGCCTTACCAAAAGCCTTAGACAAAGCAGGTATTAGCCTTGATGCTGTTGATTTTTTCGAATTCAACGAAGCCTTTTCGGTGGTAGGTTTAGCCAATATCAAAATCCTAGGTTTGGATAGCAATAAAGTAAACATCAACGGAGGTGCTGTATCTTTAGGACATCCTTTGGGTTGTTCTGGTGCCAGAATTCTGGTTACTTTGCTTAATGTTTTGGAGCAAAATAATGCCAAAATAGGAGCTGCTGCTATCTGTAATGGTGGTGGAGGCGCTTCAGCGATTGTTATTGAAAGAATCTAAAAAAAGGAATTAATGTTCGGAATCTGTAATTTAGCCATAATCCCACTTCGATTTGAACCTAGTGACAAAAGCGAAATTGTTTCTCAGGTGCTATTTGGTGAACACTTTAAAATACTAGAAAAACGCAATCAATGGTCTCGTATTAAATTACAATACGACGACTACGAAGGATGGGTAGATTCGAAACAATATCAATTGATTTCAGAAACAAATTACGAACAATTAACTAAAGAAACGATTATCTTAAATGCTGATTTAATCGAATACATTACAGCCCCTAACAATTTATTGATTCCCATTCCGCTAGGAGCTTCACTATCGTTTTTAAACAATAACGAAATCAACACTCAAAACTACGAATTTGAAGGCAATCGTGTCAACGGCATAAAAGACAAGAAACACCTCATCAATACCGCATATATGTACCTAAATGCTCCTTATTTATGGGGCGGAAAAACACCTTTTGGGATTGACTGCTCTGGATTTACCCAAATGGTGTACAAATTAAACGGATACAAATTACTAAGAGATGCTTCCCAACAAGCTACTCAAGGTGAAGCCTTGAGTTTTATTGAAGAAAGCGAACCAGGAGATTTGGCTTTCTTTGATAATGAGGAAGGAAATATCATTCACGTGGGAATAATTATGGAAAATAATTATATCATCCATGCCAGTGGAAAAGTTCGTATTGACCGAATTGACCATTTAGGAATTTTTAATAATGAAACGAACAGACATACACATAAATTGAGAGTGATTAAGAAGATTGTTTAAATATTTTCTTTTTTGCTTGATCAAAAAAGAAACAAAAAAATCAAGTCTGCACTTCCTCGTCGGTCAAATTAGTTTTCGAATACTAAAAGAAAAGAACTCGTCCCGAAGTGTCGGGACTCAAACAGCTTTTCTTTTTGCGTATTCTTCAAACATTTGACACTCGACTGCGGAAGTTAAGGACAAAAACAGAGCAAACAATAACGAATTATTCTAACATTCGTTACTTACAATCCCATTTTTCATTAGATAATTTATCCTTTAAACCCGATTTCAAATTGTAATGCCACCATTCGGAATCGAAAGAATTAAATCCATTTTCAAGCATTACTCTTTTCAATAAGTAACGATTATCTTTTACTTTTTGTGACAAATCTTCATAGTTATGTCCTGCCTCGGGGCCAAAAAAATCGAAAGAAGTACCCATTTTTAGCTCTTTACCATTCTTTTTTACCAACGTAATATCAACCGCTCCTCCTCTATTGTGTATGGAACCTTTAGCGGGATCGGCAACATATTCAGGATTAGAAACTATTGCCCACATTCTTTTTTGAATATCAAGAGGTCGGTAGCAATCATACAATTTAATTCGTAAACCCTCTTTCATAAAAGCTTCGTTTGCCTTAATCAAAGCCTTAACCGTTTTGTAACGCAAATAACATTCGGCACAATCGTATACTTTGGCTTTAAGGAAATTATCTTCGGTAGCATATTTCATATCGTAGACAAAATCAGAACTGTACTCTTTTAAGTTAACAAAAGTAGTATCGCTAACCTCACTTCTATCCTGATTACTTTTTACAACAGCAATTTGGGATTGACAAGAAAAGAATACGAATAAAAAGAAAAATGCGGTTATTATTCTATACGTTGAAATCATTTTTTTAAATTTTAAAAGGAATGGGATACCAACAAATATAAGAAACAGACTTAAAATAAGACTAATTATTATACTCCTGTCATTTTAAAATAGTATTCGATGAAAAATCCAACTCGGAATTCGTTAAAAAAAACTTTTTCTATGGTTTTACTTTCAACGATTAAATTTAAAAATGTACTTTTATTTTTTTATTACCCAAATACATTAAAAACATTCACCATTAAAACTAAAAAACAACTTAAAAATGATTGTAGATTCATTACACAATGCTGCTAAATACTATAGTTTACATCCTGCTTTTGAAAAAGCATTTCAATTTTTAAAAGAAAACGACTTAGCTAATTTAGCCGATGGCGTTACACAATACACAGATGATTTAAAAATTATAGTCAACTCTGGAAATGGAAATTCAAAAGAACAAAGTTTAGCTTTTTTTGAATGTCACGAAAAAAACATCGATATCCAAGTTTGCGTAGCCGGTCCAGAAACCTATGCTTGGAAACCTTTAGAAAAATGTGAAAACCCCAATGGCGCTTATAGCGACGAAAAAGACGTTCGTTTTTTCTTCGATCAACCGGATATGTTTTTTGAATTGTTGCCAGGACAATTTACCATCCTTTTCCCAACTGATGTGCACGCAGCCATGATTAGTAACGGAAAGATTAAAAAAATTATCATTAAGGTAAAAATCTAAAAAAATAAAAATAATTACAGCAAAACTACTTTTCGGAGTAGTTTTTGTTGTTTTAAGAAGCTTTAGAGTAGACTTTTATTCCAAAAAATAATTATTACATTTGAAATTATTGCAAAAAATCATACAACAATGCTACATATAAGAACTGTATTTATTATTGCTTTCTTTTGTTTTTTTCAACTTAGTCAGGCACAAAAACCACAAAAACCCAATGCTGTTGAAATTTACAATCAAATTCAGAAATTAAATTTCTTAGGAAGCGTTCTTTATATCGCTGCTCATCCCGATGACGAAAATACGCGTTTGATTTCCTATTTTTCGAATGAAATAAAAGCCCGAACAGCCTATCTTTCGTTGACACGTGGCGATGGTGGTCAAAACTTAATAGGTCCAGAACTTCGTGAATTATTGGGAGTGATTCGTACACAAGAATTGCTTGAAGCACGAAAAATTGATGGTGGCGAACAATTTTTTAGTCGCGCTAATGATTTTGGTTTTTCAAAAAATCCAGATGAAACTTTTGAAATTTGGGATAAGGAAAAAGTCTTAGCCGACGTTATTTGGACCATACGCAAATTCCAGCCCGATGTAATTATCAATCGTTTTGACCATCGTTCGCCAGGAACTACACACGGACATCATACTGCATCGGCCTTATTAAGTGTGGAAGCTTTTGGACTTTCTAATAATCCTGAACGATTTCCTGAACAATTGCAATTTTACAGTATTTGGCAACCTAAACGCGTATTCTTTAATCCGTCTATTTGGTTTTATGGCAGTCAGGAAAAATTTGATGCCGCCGACAAAACCAATTTTATTAGTCTAGAAACAGGGGTTTACTATCCTAATTTAGGAGTTTCAAATCAAGAAATTGCCGCTTTGAGTCGAAGTGCTCACAAATCACAAGGTTTTGGTAGTACAGGAAGTCGTGGTAAAGACATGGAATACCTCGAATTTATAAATGGTGAACCTATAAAAGACAAAACCAATATTTTTGAAGGAATTGACACAAGCTGGAATCGTGTCGAAGGTGGAAAATCCATTGGAAAACTAATTAATTCGATTCAAGAACGCTTTGATTTTTCTAACCCATCGGCTTCAATACCCGCATTGCTTAAGGCTTACCAAATGATTGATGCATTAGAGGAAAAACATTGGAAACCTATAAAATTAAACGAAATAAAAAATACCATCGCTGCATGTGCTGGATTGTATCTGGAAGCAGTAGCTACTGAAAATCAAACAACTCCAGGTACAGCGCTAAAAATCAAAATTGAAGCAATGAATCGCAGTAGTATTCCAATGGAGTTAAAAAGCATCAAAAATATTTCCAATAATAACAGCACTCCTATTACTACCATTTTAGCAAACAACGCTACTCAAAATCTGTCGGTTACTATTGAATTACCAAATGATATGCCCTATACACAACCTAATTGGTTAAAAGAAAAACCAAGCACGGGAATGTATCAGGTGTCAGAGCAAAAAAACATTGGTGTAGCCGATATTATTAGGGATGCTAAGCTAGAATTTGAACTTGTAATTAACAGAATTACAATGACTTTTGAGCGTCCTATTGTTTACAAATTTAATGATAATGTAAAAGGAGAAATGTATAATTATCTAGATGTAGTTCCAGAAGTAAGCTCCCGAATTATCGATCAGATTTCATTTTTCAATGATGGAAATACCAAAAAAATGGCTGTTATGGTCAAAGCTGGTAAAGACAACATCAAAGGAGAAGTACGTTTAGAACTCAATCCAGACTGGAGTGTTTTTCCTGATCATATCCCTTTTAGCTTGGATAAAAAAGATAGCGAAAAAACGGTTTTTTTTGAAGTAACACCTCCCAAAGAAGCTTCGGAAACCAATGTAAAAAGTGTGGTTAGCTTAAATGAAAAAAAATATGATAAAGAACAAGTAATCATCAATTATGAACATATTAGCAAACAACATGTGTTAGTTCCCGCTGAGGCCAAATTTAAAAAACTGGATCTAAAAATTACCAATGAAAAAATTGGTTATATCATGGGAGCAGGTGACAATGTACCCGAGTGTTTGAGCCAAATGGGGTATAAAGTAAGTATCATTACTCCAGAGGAAATCAATTCGCGCTATTTAAATAATTTTGATGTGATTATTACCGGAATACGCGCCTATAATACCTTGCCACTATTAAAAACAAAGCAACATTTGCTTTTAGAGTTTGTTAAAAGAGGTAAAACATTAATCGTACAATACAATACTCCAGATAAAAATATTCCAGCGAATATTGCACCTTACCCTTTAAAAATTTCGAATGATAGAGTAACCGATGAAAATTCGGCAGTTGAATTTTTAGCACCAAATCATCCCGTATTAAATTATCCTAACCCTATAACTGCTAAGGATTTTAAAGGCTGGACACAAGAACAAGGTTTGTATTATCCTAACGAATTTGATGCTGCCTTTACTCCTATTATTGCCTCAAACGACAAAGGAGAAACTCCCAAAAAAGGAGCCCTATTAGTAGCTAATTATGGAAAAGGAAACTATATTTATACAGGACTAAGTTTATTTAGAGAATTACCCGAAGGCGTATCTGGCGCTTATCGATTAATTGCGAATATGATAGCCCTAAAATCCGTTGAAACAACCGAAACTCAACCTTAAAACAATATTGTAATGAATTCAGAAAATCCAGAAAAAGAAAAAAAGTGGAAAACAGATTACACCTTGGTACTGGTTACTAATATTGCCTATGTGTTGTTTTTTTATTTAATAATGAAATTATACTCTTAACTCATGCAATTATTTGATTGGATTGTACTTATTATTACGTTGCTTTTCATCGTAATTTATGGAGCCCTAAAAACTAGAGGCAGTAAAAATGTCGAAGACTTTATTTTAGGAAACAACGAAACACCTTGGTATGTTGTAGGACTTTCGGTAATGGCCACACAAGCGAGTGCCATTACATTCTTATCCACACCGGGTCAAGCCTATCATGACGGAATGGGATTTGTTCAGTTTTATTTTGGATTACCTATAGCAATGATTGTTATTTGTATCACCTTTATTCCTATTTATCATAAATACAAAGTTTTTACCGCTTATGAATACCTTGAGAAACGTTTTGATATAAAAACACGTTCCTTAGCAGCTATTCTTTTCTTATTACAAAGAGGTCTTGGAACAGGACTTACTATTTATGCACCTGCTATTATTTTATCGGCATTATTAGGATGGAATTTAACCTATATGAACATCATCATAGGGATTCTAGTTATCATTTACACCGTTTCAGGTGGAACAAAAGCAGTAAACGTGACTCAAAAACAACAGATGTTTGTAATCATGTCAGGAATGTTTATCACTTTTTTTCTCATTCTCCGCTTTTTACCTAATGATATGACTTTCAGCAATGCACTTCATATTGCTGGAGCAAATGGCAAAATGAATATTGTTGATTTTTCTACTGATCCCGAAGAAAAATATACTTTTTGGAGTGGAATTACGGGAGGTTTTTTCTTAGCCTTAGCCTATTTTGGTACCGATCAATCTCAGGTAGGTCGTTATTTGTCGGGAAAATCAGTTCGCGAAAGCCAAATGGGATTAATCATGAATGGTTTGCTAAAAGTACCTATGCAGTTCTTTATTTTATTGACTGGAGTTATGGTATTTGTTTTTTTCCAATTCAATCCGGTACCATTAAATTTTAATCCAAATAACAAAGCGATTATTGAAAAATCGGCATTTAAAGAAGAATATCACAATTTAGAAAAACAATTAGAAACCCTTTCTGAAGACAAAAAAGTAATTAATCTTTTGTATATCGACCAATTAAATCAGGATTATGACAATCCTATTTTACGAAAAGAATTAGTCGCTATTTCGAGCAAAGAAAAAGATTTGAGAGATCGTGCTAAAGAGATTATTCATAAAGTAGATAAAGGAAGTGAAACCAATGATAAAGATTATGTTTTTTTCCATTTTATTCTGCATTATTTACCTAAAGGATTAATTGGTTTACTTTTGGCTGTAATAATCTCTGCTGCCATGTCATCGACTGCCTCTGGCCTCAACGCACTAGCATCGACAACGGCAATAGATATTTACAAAAGAAATTTAAAAGAAACCAAAACCGAAAAGCATTATTTGAATGCTACTAAATTCTTCACCTTCTTTTGGGGAGTTATAGCTATTCTTTTTGCCTGTGTGGGCACGTTATTTGAAAATCTAATCCAATTAGTAAATATCGTAGGTTCTATCTTTTACGGAACGGTTCTAGGGATATTTTTGGTTGGTTTCTATTTTAAATTTGTAAAAGCCAAAGCGATTTTCTACAGTGCTTTTATTACCCAATTAACCATTTTTATCATCTATTATTTTGCCATTTTTATCTATCCAAGTGGTGAAGAAAAATTGGGGTATTTATGGCTCAATTTTATTGGGGCAATGATGACAATAGTACTTTCATCCATTTTGCAAACCACTGTATTTAATGAACAAAATACTGAAGAGTAAAAAAAATCCCATCTCGTTTTATAAAACTAAGATGGGATTTAACTTTAAAATAATTTCCGATTGAGTGTAGTTTAGAACAAGATCTTATACCATTTCTACTGCTCTCAATATGGTAAAAAGGAATAAAAGCTTATCTACTCCACTCGTCGATACTCGCTTTGTTCATCTCAACATATTCTTTATTACCCGCAGCCTCTGCGGCCGAAATAGACCATTTAGCGGTTTCAATAGCCCCTTTTTTATCTCCTTGCTTAGCTTGGATTAACGATTTCAATCGTAAATAATAAAATGGAACTGATTTAGACAACTCAACTGCTTTGTCTATGTATTCTCTTCCTTTAACGATATCACTATTGGATTGATAGAAATATTGAGCTGCAGTGTAGTATTCTTCAGGAGTGGGACCTGCCAATGTTTTTTCGATACTAGCAATTGCAATTTTTTTTGTTGGTACTTCAAATTTTAAAGACACATACGAATTCTCCCAAGCAATATCTAAAGTAGCCGAACTTGTCTCTAAATTATTAATTGCAATAGTAAAAGTTTCCACGGGTTTGCTCAAAGTTTGATCTTGAACTGTCGCTTTTAAAGCCACTTTTGACTCATCATATTCTTTTGGCGTTCCCCAATTATCAATAGCAGTATAGAAAATAATATCCCAACTTTGCACATTAGGAACCGAAAACAAAGCATATTTCCCTTTCTTCAAAGTCTTTCCATTAATGACTACATCATCGCCAAAAGTAATAATGGTGTTTTCATTAGCACCTGTACGCCATAATTGTCCAAAAGGAACTAAATTCCCCAATACAGATCGTCCTCTAGCTGATGGTCTGGAATACACAATTTCTACATCGGTTAATCCTACAACTTGTTTGATAACCGCTTTTGGACTCATTTCTGGAATTCTAACCTGAGCTTTACTACTCAATTGAAAAACCACAAGTACTAAAACAAACAATACTCTCTTCATAATTCTGCTTTTATTAATCTTTAAAATTACATTTTCTAGTTAGTAACAGCTGTTAATTTTTGCATAATTTACAATCTATTTCTTTAATGATGGAATAGTTTAATTCATCAAAATGATTTACAACGATATCTGCTTTGGATAAATCCTGATCTTTAGAATGTTCACTGTTGTATCCAATACACAAAATCCCTGCCGCTTTGGCTGCAATAATTCCATTTGTACTATCCTCAATAACAATACAATTTTCTTTTGGAGCTATCGATAAACTAGCCGCATGTTCAAAAATCGCAGGATGTGGTTTAGAATTTGGAAAATCTTCACCACTAACTTTATGCGTAAAATAATCATGTAATTTAAAACGATTAAATATGCGTTCTATTGTTACTTTAGAAGCTGAAGATGCTAAAATTAACTGCACCGAATTTTGATGCAAATCTTCAATCAAATTGCGAACTCCAGCCAATAATTCTAAATCTTCTTTCGTATCAAAAGCATCATTAAAAATGCTTCGTTTTCTTAGAATCAAATCTTCAACATCCTGTTCTAACTGAAAAATATCTTTTAGTTTTTGGAAAATATTTCGAGTTGAATTTCCTGTAAAAGATGTATACAATTCTTCACTAACTTCAATGTTTAATTCTTTGAATTGTTTGTAATAAGCATAACGGTGTACTGGTTCGGTATCGACAATTACACCATCCATGTCGAAAATTACAGTTTGTATCATTTTTTTATATTTTGTTTTTATTTGTTTAAGGTTTAAAGTTCAAGGTTATACGCCTAACTCCTGACTTCTAACTTCTAACTTACTTTAAAAGATCACGAATAACCGTTTCAGCAGCGTGTAAACCAAATAAGGCTGGCATATAGCTATTGGTTCCGTAAAAAGATTTTTTGAAATTAGTCCCATCAGTCATTTTTACACTTGTTTCATCTGGTTTTTCCATAGAGAAAACCGCTTTTACTCCTTTTTTTACGCCCATTTTTCTCAAACGCTTACGTACCACTTTAGCTAAGGGACAAACATCCGTTTTGCTGATATCTTTTACAGTCACTTTACCAGCTTGCATTTTTCCACCCGCTCCCATGTTAGAGATAATTTTTACTTTCTTTTTCTTGCAGCCAACAATCAAATTCAATTTAGGAGTAATACTATCGATACAATCCAAAACATAATCCATATCTTCTGAAACCAATTCGAAAGCACGCTCTGGCGAAAGAAATTCTTTTACACGTGTTAAATTCAATTCAGGATTTATATCCATCAAACGATCTCCTACAATAGTTACTTTTGGTTCACCCACTGTAGAATGCAAAGCAGGCAATTGACGGTTAATATTTGTAATATCCACTACATCCCCGTCTACAATAATCATATTTCCCACACCTGCACGGGCTAAAAATTCGGCAGCAAAAGAGCCTACACCACCCAATCCTACCACCATGACTTTTGCATTTTGTAATTTCTCTAATCCTTCTTTTTTAAATAAAAGCTCCGCTCTTTCGGTCCACTGTGCCATAATTAAAACGTATAAATGTTTATTTGGTTATTTAGTATTTCTAAAAACAGAATCAACATTTTTAGTAATTATTTGTTGTAATTCTGTTATTGTTATTTTTTTATATTTTGCCGCTAAGGCATACACCTCCTCAATGCCTTCTTCTACCATATCTGTTTCTAAGAAAAAACGATCCTCTGGGACACTTAGAAATACAGCTTCTAACTCAGGATTTCGCAATAAATTTTTCCCAAAAGAAAGGTAAAATCCATTATCAAATAATTGCTTAGCTAATTGTTCTTTTTTGGCAAAACCATGAATAATAACAGCTGTAGTTATTCCTAATCTTTTTTTCATTTCTACCAATTCCTGAAAAGCCAGAACACAATGAATTACAACAGGTTTTTGGTGTTTTTCAGCAATCAATAATTGTCTTTCTAAGACGTTTAATTGAATATCAAAAGACGTTTCACTACGTTTGTCCAATCCGCATTCTCCAACTGCTAAACAAGCTGGTGAAGCCGCTTTTTCTTCTAGAATTTGAAAATCACTTTCTAATCTATTTTCATCAATAAATAAAGGATGAATTCCAATTGAATAGTTAGTCAAATTAGCATCAAACTCTTGTGGGTATTGATTGACTAATTCTAAAATATCAGCATTATTAGTATATTGATGCGTATGTAAATTAAAGTACTTCATTAATCATGAAATTTTTTAACACCGGCACGAATGGCTACTTTTAAGTCATTTTCCATTGGCACCTTTGGACATGAATAATGATGACTATAAGCACAATACGGATTGTATGAAGTATTAAAGTCAATCACAATCGTATTGCCTTTAGGGATTTTTACATCGATATATTTTCCTCCTATGTAACTTTCTTTTCCTGATGTTTCATCAAAAAAAGGTAAAAACAAATCGTATTTGTACTTAGGGTCTTTAATTAAATCTAAACTTTGATACAAATTCAATTGGCACTTTTGTCCGTCGATTTCGAAATGAGCTTCTCCATATTTTACATAAAAAGGTTGTCTTGCGGTAGAAGTAGCCATTTTGAATGGTTTTTCATTGGGAGTCCTTACAAATTTAGCCACAACAAAATACTTAGCACTAATTGGATAAAAATCCAAACCTTTAAAATTTGCCAAATCATTTGGCTCTAGCGGACTTGTTTTGGGGTCGGCATATTCTTTATTTAATGTTTTCTGGTATTTTTTAGCAACAGCTAAATCAAATTTTTCTTGGCTAAAGCCAAAAAAGCTTTGCAATAAAATAGTAAATAATAGAATATACCTCATCTTCAATTTTTTATGCAAAAATAGCTTAAAAGTTAGAAAGCCGCAAAGGCTAAACAGATATTATTAAAACAGATTTTCGTTTTTAAAACTAAAACTTTAGTTAAATAACTATAAAAATAGTTGTTTAACTAAAAATATAGTTATATATTTGTATTCAAATAAAGTAACTATGGAAAAGCTAACGAACAAAGAAGAAGAAATCATGCAAATTTTATGGAAGTTGGAAAAGGCTTTTGTAAAAGAAGTAATGGCTGAAATCACAGATGAAAAGCCTCACTACAACACGCTTTCTACTATTATTCGCAATCTGGAAGAAAAAGGATACGTATCGTATAATGCCTTTGGGAAAACCCATCAATACTTCCCTATTGTAAAAATGGAAGATTACAGAAAGAAATTCATGAAAACAGCCATTGATACCTATTTCGATAGTTCCTACAAAAATATGGTTAGCTTTTTTGCTAAAGAAGAAAAAATATCTGCTGATGAATTACGCGAAATTTTAGCAATGATTGAAAAAAAAGAATGATTATGGAAAATGTATTCCTTTACCTCATCAAAGCTAGTGGTTTAATTACTGTATTTTATCTGGCTTACATTTTACTGCTTAGAAAAGAAACTTTCTTTACTGGAAATCGATGGTTTTTACTTTTAGGATTATTTACATCTGCCATTTTACCCTTATTTTATATTACCAAAATCATTTGGGTCGAACCAACAACAAATTCGTTTGACTGGTCCAATATTCCAATAACAACAGTTGAAAATAATCCAGAACCCGAAATTAATTGGTCTTTAATTGCTATTGTTATTTACTTTTTAGGAAGTATAGTATTATTTGCAAAACTACTTTTTGATTTATATAGCTTATCCAAAGTGTTTAAGGGAAAACTCAGCATACCACAAGGAAAATTCAAATTGATTGACGTGACCGAAAACATTGCACCTTTCTCCTTTTTTAAATCTATTGTGTATAATTCAACTTTGTATACTCCAACCGAATTAGAAAATATATTGGAACATGAAAAAGTACACAGCAGTCAGAACCACAGCATTGATGTACTCATTTCAAGATTGTTTTGTATTGCTTTTTGGTTCAATCCATTGATTTGGTTGTACAAAAAAGCAATAATCCAAAACCTGGAATTCATTGCCGATAACGAAGCTGCAAAAAACACTTTTGATAAAAAAGCCTACCAGTTAACCCTGTTGAAAATTACCACACAGGAAAATTGTGTGGCCATTACCAATCATTTCTATCAATCCTTAATCAAAAAAAGAATTATTATGATGAACAAAAACCAATCTAAAAAATGGAATTCCTGGAAGTACATTACAGTATTTCCGGCACTTGTAGCCTTTGTGCTTTTATTTCAAATTGAAGTTGTTGCACAGGAGAAAGAAACTCCAAAACAAGAGAATAAAACAAAATCAGAATCTATTGATTTAAAATCATTTAAAATTGAAAAGGATTTAAAATCCTTAGCTAAAGGCAAAGAAATCATCATCAACGGAAAAAAATCAACTCAAGAAGAACTAGATCAATTAAAACCCTATGAAATTGAAAAGATAGATGTTTCAACTATTTCAGGTAAAAAAACAGTTCTAGTAACTACAAAAAACACAAACAACAAAAACAGCACTGACAAAATTATTGTAAAAGCTACTGAAAATACTACTCTTGCTCAATTAGATGATAACAAAAAGATTCGTTCGATATTAAAACAAGATTTAGAAAACGAACCTCTCATTATTCTTAATGGTTACAAAACCCCTCCAGGTTTTAAAATTGAAGATATCCCTACAGACCAAATTGCAAAAATAGATGTATTAAAAGGAATTCATGCAATTACAAAATATGGCAAAAAAGGAGAAAATGATGTTATTGAAATCACAACAAAAGAAAAAAACACTAAAAAAGAATTTGAATTATCTAATGATAATAAAGTCATAGGATATAAAACAATTCCAGATCAGGAAATTAGCGGGTGGAAAAATAAAGCAACAGATACTCTAGATGTAAAAAAAATTATTACCACTCCTGATACTGACATCGATAAAGCCCTAATTTTTATAGATGGTAAAAAAACAAAAAAATCGATAAAGGATTTAAATATGAAAAATATTGAGAGTATAGAAGTATTAAAAGGGAAAAATGCTATAGATAAATACGGCAACAAAGGAAAAAATGGTGTTATAGAAATTAAAACTAAATAATTAAAAATTGAAAAAGACGGTTCTTCAACAAGACCGTCTTTTTTATATCTTTGAGAAAAAGCACTTATGTTTAAAATCTTAGCCAAAATCAACAAACTGTGTTTGCCTAGTTTCACCAAACAAGGACTTGATTTAGCTAAAGCCAAAAAGTGGCAATTGGCTATTATTGCTTATCGTTATTATGTTACTATTCGAGCAGTAGATCAATAAGTCAAAGCAGCAAAAATGTCATAGCCGTTTAACTTTTGTCTTCCATTTAGAAACGTTAGTTCCATCAGGAAATTCAATTGAACAATTTCGCCACCCAACTTTTCTACTAATTCACAAACCGCCTTTGCTGTTCCACCTGTTGCTAATACATCATCATGAATTAAAACCTTATCCCCTTTTTGAATGGCATCCTTATGAATTTCTAAAGTGTCTGTTCCGTATTCTAAGTCATAAGAAGCCGAAATGGTTTCATAAGGCAATTTATTCGGTTTGCGTACGGGTACAAATCCCGCTTTTAATTCATGAGCCAACAACATTCCGAATAAAAATCCGCGACTTTCAGCTCCAACTACCTTATTTATTTGTTGTCCTTTTAAGGATTTCACCAATATCCTAACACATTCTTGGGTAGCTTCGGCATTATTTAATAGTGGTGTTATATCTTTAAACAAAATTCCTTCTTTTGGAAAACCTTGAATATCACGAATATAGTTTTCTAACTTCATTTTTTTTAGTATTAATTGAATTTTATGCTTGCAAGTTACACATTTATCCCTATATTTGCACCCGCAATCACGCTTTACAAAGCTACTGCAAAAGGCCTCGTGGCGCAACTGAATAGCGCATCTGATTACGGCTCAGAAGGTTACAGGTTTGAATCCTGTCGAGGTCACAAATAGACTATTTAAACAAACAAAAACCCCTTGAAAACCAAGGGGTTTTTTATTTATACTAAAAAAACAACACGACAATCAACACGACAACTATCTAATAAAAACACTTAAAATCAAATAAAAAAAACACGCTTAAAACGTGTTTTTTTTATTAGTTTTAATTCGTTTTAAGCGAAAATCGCCCTTTGATATTGCCATTAAAATACCTCCCTTTGGATTCTGCTTTTTTAAAATCACGCCAAATCCCAACAGGCATATCTTGGAAAATATATTTCTTGTCATTCATTCCAACGACAAAATAACCCACTAAACCATCACAACTATAATAATCTGCTGATGTAATAAAAGAACTCTCCGAAACATCACAATTATCTGTAAATTTAAAATGAGCTGCTAAAACAAGCTGTTTTGCTTCTTCGTAGCTTTTATAAACTCCGGGTAAGTTTTTACAATCCTGTCCGCAGGAAATTAAAGAGAATAGTAAAAGTAGTAAGTAAGGCTTCATTTTTCGTTTTTATTAAAATATGGTGTTATTTTTCTTAAATCATTTACGATTACAAAATAATCATAATTGATGTTTTTATAATCGTTTGTTAAAATTGTATATTTAATATTTATGTATTTTGACTTAAATATTTTTTCTTCTCCATTCTATAAATATTTTGTTTCGATTGTAATATTTTGAAAAATATCCCTGATAGAGGTTCTTAATATTTTTATATCATCTTCAGTTAGATTTTTTGTAATAGATATTCCAATATTATCAACTGTCTCATTTTTGTAGTTAGGAACAACATCGATAGAATTTTTTATATAGGTTTTATAAAAAACATTATTTTTAAGGTTTAATCGAAATAAAATAACATTAGGATCTCCTGGTTTAATATAGATAGTCTCTACAATGTTTTTAATATTGTCTAGGCTAATAGTGTATTCAGATTCAATACTTTCGTTTAAATTTTTGACTGTAGTTTTTGATTTGTACGTTAAAGAGTTAGAGTAGTTGTTATATGTGAATACTCCTCTTGTAATAGTAGCCCAATTTTCTTCATTTAAAAAGGTATTAAAGAATTCAAGAGCCTCAGTAAATTTTTGATTATTTCTAACAGAATTATTAAGCATTTTTTGCGCAAGAACTCCATTTGAAAAACCAACAACAAACAAAACAGATAAAAATACTTTCTTCATAAACTCAATTTTTAAACATTAATATAAACTACCCAATTAGCAGGTCTATCCTGCTTTTCTTTTAGTGTTTAGCTGCGATTCTAAACTTTCAATATATTTTTTTTGAATTTCAATAGTATATTTTGCATCCATATACATTTCTTTATAATCTACACCATATTTTTCTTGCGGTTCATTTACTGCTTTTTCATTTTCAACACCCTTTTTCAACATATCTCCTTTTCCGGTTAATAGCCATTCGGGATTTACATCTGGGATTACCGATAATATATTTTCTATTGCATTAGAATTAATCGGACTTTTTTTAGCTTTTCCCCTAAAGCTTGCTGAGGTCATACCTATTTCCGTATAAAAATTTTCCTTACCAATCCCTTTATTTTCAATAACTTGAATTATCCTATCTTTAATCATAGCAAATTTATTTACAATTAATTTGTTTTATCGAAAATATATTTTCTATATTTGCTTCCAACAAAAACAAACACAAACAAAGATAAACTATTGAGTTCTCTTGTTAAAATTAACTGGGATAAATATGCAAAATCAAACATTTATTTACAACGGAAACAATATCACTTTCCAGCCTGGGAACGGTGATGTTATGGTTAACGCTACCGAAATGTCCAAGCCTTTTGGGAAACGTCCTGCTGATTTTTTACAAAATCAACAAACTAAAAATTATATTCGAGAATACACCGTTACAAGAAAAACCGTAACGGCTGATTTAGTGAAAGTTATTCAAGGAGGAAACAATCAAGGTACATGGATGCACGAAGACGTTGCTTTAGAATTTTCTCGCTGGCTTTCTCCTTCTTTTGCTATTTGGTGCAACGACCGTATTAAAGAACTTCTTAAACACGGAATTATCCCTATAACAGATGAAGTTACCTATATCGATATTTTTGTTTAATACAAAAGAGTAAGTTCATAACTAAACAAAAAAAACTCCAGATTGCTCTGGAGTTTAGTATAATCGAAAATAGAAAAAAATCTATTTAATCATTTCAATTTTTTGTACTTCTTCTTCATTGATACTATCAAAGAATCCTTGTTCATTCATCCAGTCGTCACTGAATACTTTACTCATATAACGTGAACCATGATCTGGGAAAATGGCAATCACATTACTGTTTTCATCAAACTCACCTTCTTCTGCATATTGTTTAATTGCTTGTAAAACGGCTCCTGAAGTATAACCTACAAACAAACCTTCTTTTCTTGTAATTTCTCTCGCCGAGTGTGCACTTTCTTCATCTGTAACTTTCATAAACTTGTCGATTACATCAAAATCAGTAGCTGATGGAATTAAATTTTTACCTAAACCTTCAATGCGGTATGGGTAAATTTCTTTTGCATCAAATTCTCTGGTTTCATGGTATTTTTTCAATACCGACCCGAAAGCATCAACACCTAAAATTTTAATATTAGGATTTTGTTCTTTCAAATATTTAGCAGTCCCTGAAATTGTTCCTCCTGTTCCGCTACAGGCTACAAGATGGGTAATTTTACCATTGGTTTGTTTCCAAATTTCAGGACCAGTAGAGTTGTAATGTGCATCAATATTTAACTCATTAAAGTATTGATTAATATAAACAGAACCTTTTGTTTCTTCGTGTAATCTTTTAGCAACACTGTAGTAAGAACGCTCATCATCTGCCGAAACGTGAGCAGGACAAACATATACTTTAGCGCCCATGCTTCGAAGCATGTCTATTTTATCTTTAGATGATTTAGAACTTACGGCTAAAATGCAATTATACCCTTTGATAATACTCACCATGGCCAAACTAAATCCAGTATTACCAGAAGTTGTTTCGATAATGGTGTCCCCAGGAGATAAAATACCTTTTTTTTCTGCTTCTTCAATAATGTATAAAGCGATCCTATCTTTAGAGGAATGTCCCGGATTAAAAGCTTCTACCTTAGCATAGAAATTACCTTCTAAATGTTCGGTGACTTTGTTTATCTTGATAAGAGGTGTATTACCTATCAGTTCTAAAACATTATTATAAGCATTTATTTCTTCTTTCATAAAAAAATAGTTAATCAAGATTAAGTTTTATTTAACCTGGATACGCAGCAAATTTAACAAAAAAAAACTAATTAGTTTTCAATTTTTTCCAAATCTAGTAAAAAACTAAATTCTTTTGCTAATTCTTTGAGTGCTTCAAACCTTCCTGAAGCCCCTCCATGACCTGCATCCATGTTCGTATCCAAGAACAAAACAGTATCGTCATTTTTAAATATTCTTAGCTTAGCAACCCATTTTGCTGGTTCCCAATACTGTACTTGTGAATCATGCAAGCCAGTTGAAACATACATATTTGGATAAGCTTGTTTTTTTATATTATCGTAAGGCGAATACGATCTCATGTACTGATAATATTTTTTAACATTTGGATTTCCCCATTCGTCGTATTCTCCAGTTGTCAATGGTATACTTTCGTCAAGCATTGTAGTCATAACATCTACAAATGGCACTTGAGCGATGACTCCATTGTACAACTCTGGTGCTTCGTTGATAATTACCCCCATCAGTAATCCACCTGCCGAACCTCCTTCGGCATATAAATGAGCTGGCGAAGTATAGTTACATTCAATCAAATACTTGGAACAATCAATAAAATCCGTAAATGTATTTTTTTTATGAAGTAATTTTCCATCTTCATACCATTGTCTTCCCAAATCTTCTCCACCACGAATATGCGCTATTGCATAAATAAAACCTCTATCTAACAATGACAAGCGTGTAGAAGAAAAATAAGCATCCATTGAATGTCCATAAGATCCATAAGCATATAACAACAGTGGATTATTTCCGTTTTTCTCTATTTCTTTGCGGTAAACCATCGAAATAGGCACTTTAGTACCGTCTTTGGCAGTAGCCCAAACACGTTCTTCTATGTAATTATTTTTATCAAAAGTACCACCTAAAACTTCTTGTTCTTTTTTAACCTCCTTTTCTTTGGTACGCATATTAAAATCAATAATCGAAGAAGGCGTTGCTATTGACTGGTAACTATAACGCAAAATTTCCGTATCAAAATCAACGTTTGTAGAAGTATAAGCCGTATAGGTTTCACTGCCAAAAGGCAAATAATACTCTTCCTTACCATCCCAAGACATTATTCGGATTTTATTTAAGCCTCCTGTCCTTTCTTCAAGTACCAAATAATTGGAAAAAATTTCAATATCTTCTAGCAAAACATCTTCACGATGTCCAATAATTTCTACCCAATTTTCTACAGAAGTAGCCTCCTCAGGGGTTTTCATTAATTTGAAATTTTCAGCCTTATCTTTATTCGTTACTATATAAAAACTGTCTTTATAATGATTGATGCTATATTCTACACCTCTTTTTCGTTTTTGAAAAATCTTGAATTTCCCATCCGGATTATCTGCATTCAAAATACGATATTCAGTAGTCAATGTACTTCCTGATTCGATAGCTAGATATTTACGCGATTTTGATTTGGCAATATCTACGCTAAAAGTGTCGTCTTTTTCAAAATAAACTAAGACATCCTCTTCTTGTTTCGTTCCAAGTTTGTGTTTAAAAATAGAATCGGAGCGCAAAGTAACCTCATCTTGTTTCGAGTAAAAAATAGTTTTATTGTCGTTAGCCCAAACTGCCGAACCGGTAACTTTTTCAATTTTATCTACTAAAATCTCATTGGTTTCTAAATTCTTGACTTGAATCGTATAAATTCTTCTCCCAATAACATCTGTGCTAAAAAGAGCCAACTTATTATCCGGACTAATACTCATAGCTCCTAACTTGAAGTAGGATTGTCCTTCTGCCAAAACATTACAGTCAAAAAGAATTTCTTCGGCTGCCGAAAGACTACCTTTTTTTCGGGAATAAATTGGATAATTTTTTCCCGTTTCATAGCGGGTAATATAATAATAGCCATTGTACAAATAAGGAACTGATTCGTCCTGTTCCTTGATTCTGGCTTTCATTTCTTCAAATAATTTGGCTTGAAAATCCTTTGTATGAGCAGTCATTTTTTGATAATACTCATTTTCTTGGTTAAGGTATTCAATGACTTCAGGATTTTCGCGGTCATTTAACCAAAAATAATTATCGATTCTAAGATCTCCAAATTTCTCTAATTCGGTAGGTATGATTTTAGCAACAGGCGGTTGTAATTTTTCTATCATTTAGTAATTCTCAACATTTATATAATAGCTGATGCAAAAGTAGGCGAAACAGTAAGTAATACGAACCTCTTTTTCATCAATTTTAACATTGTTATCTTTGTAAAAATACTAATTTCGTAGACTAATTTTAAAAAAAACAAAAATGGATTTAATGGGAATGATGGGTAAACTAAAAGAAACCCAAAACAAAATTGAAGCAACTAAAAAACGTTTAGATACCGTTCTTGTTGACGAACAAAGCACTGACGGACTATTAAAAGTAACAATCACAGCTAACAGAACAATTAAATCGATCTCAATTGCTGATGAATTATTAGAAGATAAAGAGCAACTAGAAGACTATATGATTTTAGTCTTGAACAAAGCCATTGAAAAAGCAACCAAAGTGAATGAAGCCGAACTAGATGCTGTTGCCAAAATGGATATGCCAATGATTCCGGGGATGGACAATTTGTTTAAATAAGAAATTAGAGGTTAGAAATTAGAAGTGCATACTTCCTCATTCTAAACTCTAACCTCTAACTTCAATCTACATTTTCGCTAAAGTCTCTAATACGTAGGTATGCATTACTTCTCGATAATCCAAGTGTGTTACCATACGTAACTTTCGATTTCCGATAGCATTAATAGAGATGTTTTTCTGTTTCAATTTTTCGATAAAAACGGAATCACTATATTCTGGAATCAAGGAAAAAATCAAGATATTCGTTTCCACTGGCTCAACAGCCGCAACCCATTCTTTTTTCTTCAATACATTGGCTAATTCTTTGGCGCGTCTGTGATCCTCTGTTAATAATTTGATGTTATTTTCTAAGGCGTACAATGCTCCAGCTGCTAAATAACCAGATTGTCGCATAGCTCCGCCTAAAACCTTTCTGATTCGCAATGCGCGCTTAATCGTTTCTTTATCCCCTAATAAAACGGAACCAACTGGAGCACCTAATCCTTTTGAAAAACAAACCGAAATGGTATCAAATAATTTTCCGAAATCTTTTGGATTTTGTCTCTTAGCAACCAAAGCATTCCAAATGCGTGCTCCATCTAGATGTAATTTTAAGCCATGCTCATCGCAAACCTCCTTTATCTTTTCCAATTCTTCCATTTCATAACAGGCTCCTCCTCCTAAATTGGTTGTATTCTCCAAACAAACCAATGAAGTTTTTGGGCTATGGAAAAAATCCGGATCATTAATTTGCGCTGAAACTTGCTCCGCAGTAATCATTCCTCTCTTACCTTCTATCAATCGACAAGAAACGCCACTATTAAAAGAAACTCCTCCTGCTTCAAAATGAAAAATATAAGCAAATTTATCAGCAATCAACTGATCACCAGGTTGGGTATGTAATTTAATAGCCGTTTGATTCGCCATCGTTCCTGATGGAAAAAACAAGCCGGCTTCCATTCCAAAAATAGCGGCTACCCGGTCTTCAAGTTCATTTACTGTGGGATCTTCCTTGTACACATCGTCACCCACATCGGCATTGAACATATATTGTAACATTTCGTAGGACGGTTTTGTTACGGTATCACTTACTAAATTTATTTGCATTATTATATTTTTTATAAAGACTTAATTGGCTTCAGTCCTACTTATTTTTTACTATTTTTGTGCCACAAAATTACATAATTTATGACAACTACCGAACAAATTAAAGGTATTGTAGAACGCCTTGGTGCGTTGAGGAGGTATCTTTGACGTTGATGCTAAACTTATCGAAATTGCTAACGAAGAAGAGAAAACCTTTGCTCCAGATTTTTGGAACAACGCTAAGGAAGCCGAACTTATTGTAAAGAACCTTCGAAACAAAAAAAAATGGATTGAAGACTACGACAAAGCCGTTGCTCTTAACGACGAATTACAGCTAGCTTACGAATTTTACAAAGAAGGCGAACTTTCCGCTGAAGAACTTGACGAACAATACGCGCTTACCGAAAAACATATTGAAAGCATCGAATTCAAAAACATGCTTTCGGATGAAGGAGACAGTTTAAGTGCTGTTTTACAAATTACAGCCGGAGCTGGAGGAACCGAAAGTTGCGACTGGGCTTCGATGTTAATGCGTATGTACATGATGTGGGGCGAAAAATACGGTTTCAAAATCAAAGAACTGAATTATCAGGATGGTGATGTGGCAGGAATTAAAACCGTGACTCTGGAATTTGAAGGCGATTACTCTTTTGGTTACCTAAAAGGTGAAAATGGGGTACATCGTTTGGTGCGTATTTCTCCTTTTGATAGTAATGCCAAACGACACACTTCTTTTGCTTCCGTTTATGTTTATCCTTTGGTGGATGATAGTATCGAAATCGACATTAATCCTGCCGATATCGAAATTACTACTTCACGCTCAAGTGGTGCTGGAGGACAAAACGTAAACAAGGTAGAGACTAAAGTACAATTGTACCACAAACCAACAGGAATCCAGATTCAGTGTTCGGAAACCCGTTCGCAACAGGACAACAGACAACGTGCGATGCAAATGCTTCGTTCGCAGTTGTACGAAATCGAATTGAAAAAGAAACAAGCGCAACGTGCCGATATCGAAGCCGGAAAAATGAAAATCGAATGGGGTTCTCAAATCCGAAATTACGTGATGCAACCTTATAAATTAGTCAAAGACGTTCGCACCGGTTATGAAACCAGCAATGTCGACAGCGTGATGAATGGCGAAATTGACGAATTCCTAAAAGCCTATCTGATGATGATGGGACAGAAGGAAGAAGAGTAGTTTTTAGTGATCAGTGATCAGAAAGCAGATTTTAGAAAGCAGAAGGCAGATTGAAGATTTCAGAAATCTGCCTTCTGTTTTCTATTTTCTCTTCTCTTTTTTTCTAACGTCTCACCCATAACTCACAACACACAATTCATAACTTCTAACCTCTAACCTCTAACTTAAAAAAATGCCCGAGTATTTCTTCGACCAACATTACAACAACATCCTCTACGGTCTGGAAAGTCTCAACCTAAAAGAATTTGAATCCTGTACGTTTACAAATTGCAATTTTTCTGAATGCAATTTTAAAGGCGTTATTTTTATTCATTGCGAGTTCAACAACTGTATTTTTGATAATGCAAAAATCAATCATACGGCTTTTAGAACCGTACATTTTAACCATTGCCAAATCAAGGAAGTCAATTTTGCTATGAGTGACAAACTCATTTTCGAAATGCACTTTAATCACTGCGTATTAGATTTTTCTAAATTTTACGCCTTAAAACTCAAAGGCATTACTTTTAATAATTCCAGCCTAATTGCGGTCGATTTTATGGCTACCAACTTAACTGGAGCCCAATTCTACAACTGCGATTTGTACCGCTCCGAATTTGAAAAAGCCATCGCTAATAAAGTCGATTTCAGCACCAGCTACAACTACACCATCGACCCTACCAAAACGCAATTGAAAAAAGCAAAATTCGCTCTCGAAGGATTAAAAGGTCTGCTTTATAAGCACGGAATTATTGTGGAGTAAATTGTTTTTCTGGAGCATTACTTCTTCGTTTCCATAACAACTTCCCTCCTGCTCTCACCTTTATCTCTCCGTTATACTTCGAGCATATCAGATCCAAGAAATTGTTAATTTAAAATTCAGAGCAAATTATTTTACTTTTTTTCTAAATATTTTTTTATCGAAAAATCACAAATAAAAAAGACAAAAAAACAATTCATAAAACATTTTTCCATTCCTTAATTTTGGATTAAATTAACAACTGAGTCTCTTAAGAACTGAACATTTTTGAGTACTTTTGTGGCACTTTTTAAAAATGTAATCCCTTTACAAATGGATAAAAAAATAGTCGCTTTTTTATTTTCTACCCGCTTAATGGCTTTTCTATTTCTGGCATTTGCAATCGCAATGGCAACCGGAACTTTCATCGAAAGTAAATACAACACCGATACCGCCCGTATTTGGATATATAACACTTGGTGGTTCGAGGGAATTATGGTGTTTTTTATGATTAACTTCATAGGGAATATTAAGCGTTACCAATTACTAAAAAAAGAAAAATGGGCTACTCTTCTACTCCATTTGGCTTTTATTTTGATTCTTTTAGGAGCTTTCATCACGCGTTACATCAGTTTTGAAGGGGTGATGCCTATTCGCGAAGGCGCTACAGAAAGTCAATTTTATTCGGATAAGACCTTTCTAACCATTTTTGTAGATGGTGAATACAAGGGCGAAATGAAACGTCGTGTTTATGAAAAACCAATTCTACTTTCGCCTGTAACCAATAATAATTTTTCGGTTTCTGGACAATTTGCCGATACCCCTTTTGAAGTGAATTACAAAAATTTCATCATGGGCGCTAAGGAATATATTAAGCCTGATGCTAATGGTACTTTGTACATGAAATTAGTCGAAGCCGGTTCTGGTGGGCGTGAAGAGCATTTCTTAAAAGAAGGCGAAGTACAAAACATTCACAATGTACTTTTTGCTTTAAATAAGCCTACAGATGGTGCTATCAATATTAATTTTGATGGAAAAGACTATACTATTCAAACTCCATTTGAAGGAAACTTTATGCGCATGGCTGATAAGCTACAAGGAAGTGTAAGCAAAGACAAAATACAACCTTTGATGATGCGTTCGTTATACAGCATTGGCGATATTCGAATTGTTTTTCCTGATCCTGCCACTAGAGGAGTAATTGATTATGAATCGAATAATGATTTTAAAGCTAAAAACCACGAAGATGCGCTGGTAGTTACCGTAAATGCCGAAGGACAGCAAAAAGAAGTAACACTACTAGGTTCAAAAGGAAAAACAGGCGAACCTAAAACAGTGAAAATTGGCAACATCGAATATTCGCTATTTTTCGGAAGTAAAGCGTACATTTTGCCTTTCAAAATCAAATTGAATGATTTCATTGCTCAAAAATACCCTGGAACAGAAAAAAGTTATTCTTCTTTTGAAAGTCAGGTAACGGTTCAGGATTCGGCTGAAAAGCCATTTGACGCCCGTATTTATATGAACCATGTTTTAGACCATAAAGGCTATCGTTTTTTCCAATCTTCTTTTGATCCTGATGAAAAAGGAACCGTTCTTTCCGTAAACCACGATTTTTGGGGAACTTACATTACGTACGCTGGTTATTTTATTTTATTCTTTTCGCTAATGGCTATCATGTTTACCAAACATTCCCGTTTTGCTGATTTAAAACGCAAATTAGACGTAGTAAAAGAGAAAAAAGAAAAATTGATTCCCTTTTTACTTTTATTGTTAAGCTTAAATGGTTTTGCACAAACGCAGAAACACGACCATGACCATGAAGGTCACGACCACAATCATGAACCTACAGAACAAGCGCATAATCATAATCACACGCATACTACAGAATCTACAAAAACGGGAAAAATGCCCGCAAGAGTAGCTCCTACCGAAAAGCAATTAGATTCTTTGATTACTAAATACAAAGTTTCCGAAAAACATGCAGCTAGTTTTGGTAGATTGATTATTCAAGATGCGGGTGGAAGAATGAAACCTATTAATACTTTCTCGTCAGAATTGTTACGAAAAGTAAGCCATGCTAACGAATACAAAGGTTTGAATTCGGACCAAGTATTCTTATCGATGTCACAATATGCCCAACTTTGGATTGAGGTTCCCTTGATTTATATTAAAAGCGGAAATGACAGTATCCGTAAAATCATTGGGATTGATTCTAAAGCCAAATATGCGCCTTTTATTGCCTTTTTTGACGGAGAAGGAAATTATAAATTATCACCTTATTTAGAAGCCGCATATCAGGCTGCTAATCCAAATCAATTTGAAAAAGATTTCGTTGAAACGGATAAAAAAGTGAATTTGATGGAATCGGCATTAAGTGGAACTATTTTGAAGATTTTCCCAATTCCGAACGATCCAAACAACAAATGGATTTCACTGAACGAAGTAGAAAAATCAGGTTTAAAAGGCATGGATTCTACTTATACTAAAAGTGTACTCCCCTTATATTTTGGTTCATTGACGAATGCTGCTACCTCTGGTGATTATAAAAATGCCGATGAACTATTAGAAAGCATTCACGGTTTCCAAAAGAAATTTGGCTCTAAAGTAATGCCAACAGACCAAAAGGTAGACATGGAAATTTTATATAATAAATATGATGTTTTCCAAAAATTACCCTATTGGTATTTAACAGCAGCCATCTTAATGTTATTGTTTACCATTTTAAAAATATTCAAAGAGGGCAAAGTATTGAATTATTTGGTAAACGGAATGCACATCATCATCGGATTATTATTTGCCTTACATACGGCTGGACTTATTGCGCGCTGGTACATTTCGGGTCACGCTCCTTGGAGTAATGCTTATGAGTCGATTGTTTATGTTTCCTGGGCCACGATGTTCTTTGGTTTGGCTTTCGACATAAAATCTAAATTAACCGTGGCTTCATCAGCCTTCGTTACAGCGATGATTTTGATGGCAGCTTATATGAACTGGATTGACCCCGAAATTGCTAATCTACAGCCAGTATTGAACTCCTATTGGTTAATGATTCACGTAGCCGTGATTGTAGCGAGTTATGGCCCGTTTGCATTAGGATTTATACTTGGTTTTGTTTCGTTGTTATTGATCTTTTTTACTAACGAAAAGAATAAAATCAAAATGGATTTGAACATTCAAGAAATCACCTATATCAACGAAATGGCTTTAACTATTGGATTGATTATGTTAACCATTGGGAACTTCTTGGGTGGACAATGGGCTAATGAGAGCTGGGGACGTTATTGGGGTTGGGACCCAAAAGAAACTTGGGCTTTAATCAGTATTATGGTGTATGCTTTTGTAATTCACGCCCGTTTTGTACCTTCTCTTAGAGGGAAATGGGTTTTCAATTTGATGAGTATGTTTGCTTTTATTTCTATTTTATTTACCTATTACGGAGTAAACTTCCATTTAGTAGGTTTGCATTCTTACGCTAGTGGAGAAGCGCATTCATTAAACTGGATTTATTATTCCATGGGAACAATTGCATTAATTGGTGCCGTTACTTATCCAAAATACAAAAAATATTACAAGAAGAAATAACTAAAATGCTATTTAGTTTTGGTACTACAACATAAAAATCCTTCTATATGAAGGATTTTTTGTTGCACTAAATTGTAGCGTTAAAGAAAGAATTAAATCTTAAACCAATTCTGAGCAATTTCGCTTTCTACTAATTTATTACTGATGTGAACATATTCGTTTTTAGAAGGATTATTGGTATAATCGGCTACCCATTTTTTAAAGTTGTTAGCCACTTCTTTTATGGAATCACAAATAAATTCAATTTCTTCATTAGTCATAATTGGGTGAATAGACATACGTATCCATCCTGGTCTTTCAATTAGGCATCCTTCTAATATTTTTAATTCAATAGATTTAGAAGTAGTTTGATCCAAATTTAAAAGATAATGACCATAGGTACCCGCACATGAACAACCTCCTCTAGTTTGAATTCCAAAACGGTCGTTCAGTAATTTCACTACTAAATTATAATGTGCGTCTTCTATATAAAAAGAAATTAGCCCTAATCTATCGGTATGATTTGGAGCTAAAATTTTTAAATTAGCAATAGTAGCTAATTTCTTGAAAATAATATCCGTCAATTCATGCTCTCTATCTAAGATATTTTGCACACCCATTTTCTCTTTTAATTCAATAGAAAGTGCAATTTTGATTGCTTGTAAAAACCCTGGAGTACCTCCATCCTCACGAGTTTCAATATCATCAATATAATCGTGATCGCCCCAAGGATTCGTATAACTCAACGTTCCTCCTACTGGATTATCAGGAACAAAGTTTTTGTATAACTTTTTGTTGAAAATTAATACTCCTGAAGTACCTGGCCCACCTAAAAATTTGTGAGGGGAAAAGGTAATCGCATCTAAATATTCGTCTTCATTTTCAGGATGCATATTAATTTTCACATACGGAGCAGAACATGCAAAATCAACAAAGCACAAACCATTGTTTTGATGCATGATTTTAGCAATTTGGTGGTAATTAGTTCTAATACCCGTTACATTTGAACAACCCGTTACAGCGGCAATTTTAAAAGGGCACCTGTTGGTATTCCTCAAGTAAATTTTGTAGCGCTACTAAGCTAGGCAAACCTTCTGGATTAGATGGAATCACCACTACTTTAGCAATTGTTTCTAACCAGGAAGTTTGGTTCGAATGATGCTCCATGTGGGATACAAATACAATAGGGCGTTTTTCTTCTGGAACCTTAGTATGTTCTTTTAGATTTTCATTCAACTTAATCCCAAGTATACGTTGAAATTTATTAATGGCCCCAGTCATTCCTGAACCCTCTGTAATTAAAACATCGTCCTTAGAAGCATTAACATGTTTTTTAATAATTTCTCTTGCATCATGATAGGCATGAGTCATTACACTCGCAGTAATAGAAGTTTCGGTATTGTATTGGCTACATAAGGTCCTATTTCATTTAATAACTTCTCTTCGATAGGTCGATACAATCTTCCACTTGCGATCCAGTCGGCATAGATTATTTTTTTCTTACCGTATGGAGAATCAAAATACTGATTAAGACCAACTACATTGTTCCTGAAGGGTTCAAAATAAGCTTCCAATTGCGTCGCTTTTGTTTTTGAACTAAAAGTATTTTTTTGAATATCATTTAATTTACTCATAAAATCAAAGAATTAATAAAAACCACTTTGATGATACAATCAAAGTGGTTTTAAATAAAACAAAAAACTAATGGAATTTATTTTTTAAATTTTGCAATACCATCTTGCAACCAAGTATGATATGTTGCTACATCTGGAGTATAACCTACTGGTTCAATCAATGTATTTTCTTGATGATCCATTAAAACATAAAACGGTTGCGAATTAGCCTTGTATTTTAAAGTTTGTAATTCACTCCATTTTTGTCCAATGTATTTTAATTGTTTACCCGGTTGTAATTTTGACTCCGCGATTTCATTTGCTTCTAATGGACGTTTGTCATCAACATACAAGGAAATCAATACCACCTTATTTTTAAGGATTTCTATAATTTCTGGTTTAGGCCAAACATTTTGTTCCATTTTTCTACAATTTACGCAAGCCCAACCTGTAAAATCTAACATTACTGGTTTGCCCACTTTTTTGGCATAAGCCAAACCTTTATCATAGTCATCAAAAGCTAAAATGTCGTGAGGTGCCAATAAATGTGCTCCTTCAGGAATTTCGGCAACTGCTGCTGTCCCTCCTCCCGCTTTAGAATAACCTACTCCATATGGTGATTCGCTATACTCCTGCGGTGGTGGAAAAGCACTAATTAAATTTAAAGGTGCTCCCCAAAGTCCTGGTATCATATAGATTGTAAATGATAAAACAACTAATCCTAAACTTAATCTACCAACAGAGATATGGGTTAATGGAGAATCATGTGGCAATTGTATTTTCCCAAAAAGATAAAACGCCAATGCTCCAAAAACAGCAATCCAAATTGCTAGGAAAACTTCTCTTTCTAATAAATGTGACTGCAATACTAAATCAGCTTGTGAAAGGAATTTGAAAGCTAAAGCTAATTCTAAAAATCCTAAAACCACTTTTACTGTATTTAACCATCCTCCTGATTTAGGTAACGAATTTAACCATCCTGGAAAAGCAGCAAAAAGTGCAAAAGGCAATGCAATGGCTAATGAAAAACCAAACATTCCAATAATCGGGGCAATTCCTCCTTTAGAAGCGGCTTCAACTAATAAAGTTCCTACAATAGGTCCTGTGCATGAAAAAGATACAATTGCTAAAGCCAAAGCCATAAAAAAGATACCAATCATACCTCCTCTATCTGCTTGAGAATCTACTTTATTAGCCCATGAATTAGGCAACATAATTTCAAAAGCACCCAAAAATGACACTGCAAACACCACTAATAGGATAAAGAAAATAATATTAAACCAAACATTAGTAGCTAAAGCATTTAATGCATCTGCACCAAAAATACTAGTTACGGCTGTACCTAATAAAACATAAATAAATATGATACAGATACCGTAAATAATAGCATTTCTAATACCTATTGCTTTGTTCTTACTTTGTTTCGTAAAGAAACTTACCGTCATAGGTATCATTGGGAACACACATGGTGTTAACAAAGCAGCAAAACCAGATAAGAAAGCAATGAAAAAGATAGACCAAATTCCCTTTGGCGTTGAATCATCAGCTGTTTTAGCATCATTAACATCTGTTGTTTTCGCAACTTCTGAAGCTACAGCTTGATCCGCTGAAGTTGCTTTAGTAAGGTCATATGACAATTCAGCTTCTTTTGGATCTAAACTTTCCGTTCCATTACTGGCTACATATTCTAAGTAAGTGATAATCGATTTTACATCGCCTTGCGTTTCTATTCTCTGTTTAAAAACAGCCTCTTTTTCAAAAGATTTTAGCGATAATTTAAAAAAGGGATCTTCACTAGTATTTCCACCTTCTTCTACAGTATTCCCTACAATTTTAAAATTACCTGCACTATCATCATAGGTAAAACTGGTAGCTGTAGGTCCTCCTTCAGGAACTTCCTGAGAATAAATATGCCAACCTGATTCAATTGTAGCCTTAGTTACTAAATCATATTCGGTAGCAGAAACTTTTTCAACAGTGGTTTTCCATTTTACAGGTTCTGAATTTTGTGAATTTCCAATAAATGTATAAACGAATGCAACTAATGCAAAAAGGATTTTTTTCATCTACTATTTTATTTTATTCTGAATTCTAAATCTTCTTCAGTAGGAGGCAAACATCTTGAATCGTCACAAACCATATATTCTACAGTAGCTTTAACTTTAAATGGTGCTTTACCTTTTAATTTGATACGTTGTTTAAAAGCAGCTTTATTTTCGAAATATTTAATTTGCATTTCAAAAATAGGATCTTGTACTGTATGTCCTTTATCTTCTGACGTAATTCCTTTTTTAAGATAATTTGGATTACCCGCAAAAACAAATTTCGTAGGTTTTGGTCCATTCTCTGGAATCGTTTGAGAATATAAATGCCATCCTGGTTTTATTGTCGCAGTAGCTACTAATTCGTATTCTGTTGCTGATATTTTATTGACTGATGTTGTCCATTTAACTGGTTTCAATACTTGAGATTGCCCAATAAAAGCAATCATAAGAGCGAAAAATAATATAACTCTTTTCATGTTTGTAATTAATTTAGATTATTGATTTTAGGTTTAAATACTATTTGATAGGTTTTATTTCCGCTAAGAATCTTCTTAGCCATTTCTTGAATATCTTTATCAGTCATACTATTTACGATGTCTACGAAATTTTTTGGATCGTCGATATTTTGATTGTATCTAAAATATCTTGTCAACAATTGCATATCATAACTATTGTTATTTTTCTCTTGCTCGCGTTCTTTGATAAAGTTTACTCTTGTTTTATTTAAATCACTCGCATTAATTGTGCCATTAGCTATTTTTTGCAATTCTTCTTTTACGATAAGCACTAATTTATCTGCCATGTCAGGATTACAGTCAAATGAAAAACTTACATAACCCATTGCATCTGGTTCTCTAACAAAACTAGCATAAGCTCTAGGACTATAAGCTCCACCTTCTGCTTCTCTAACTGTTTCCGTAACTCTAAGTTGTAACATATCCCCTAAAACATCCGTGAAAATTTCATTTTTGATGGTGTAAGGTAGATAATTTTTATAAAAAATATTAACTGAAGCTTTTGGATCCTCCATTGCAATGTAAATATCTCTATTTATGTTATCTGAAACCCATTGTGCATAATTTTTCTTGAACGTTTCTTTTGTATTTTTTGTTGGAATACTAGCTATATACTTCTCCAAAAGAACTTTTAAATCCGACTCTTTAACATCTCCTACAATAAAAAACTCAAAATCAGATGCATCGGCAAATCTATTATTGTAAACTTTTTGGATTTTGTCAAATGAAATAGTATCTACAAACGCTTTATCAAAAATACGTTTCTTAGGATTGTTTTTTCCGTAAATAGAAACAATCAAACTATCTCTCATTTTTTCACCAATATCAGCACTTCTTTTAATCAAATTATCATTTAAGTTATTAACAAGTACTTTATAAGCATCAGCATCAAAACGTGGTTTTACAAAGTTAAGATGAACCATTTGCAACATAGTCTCGACATCTTTAGTGCTTGAACCTCCTGAAAGCGATTCACTAAACTCTCCTAAATTTAATTTTAGGTTAGCCATTTTACCCGCTAAAACTTTTGACAAATCAGTTGCATTGTAATTACCTAATCCTGACATCTGAATTAAATTAGTCATTACCGAAGCCGATGGTAAATCTTCATTATTTAAAAGTGAAGTACCTCCATAACTCATCGCATTTAGGGATACGACATTCTTTTTCTTGTCGGCAAATTTGTAATGTACTTTTATGCCATTGCTTAAAACAAAAGTGGTAGCTCCTACTTTTTTATCATTTTCAATCTTACTGATAGTTCCTGTTTTAATATCCAAATCAGACACTAAGGTTTTTCCATCAAATGCTTCTGTATATGGTTCTAAAGAAGAATTATTTTCAACATTGTTAATAATATTGTTAGCTTTTTCTTCTGTTAAATTGTCTTGACCCTCTACTCCTACCACACTTAAATATCTATTGTTTTTAGTGTACAGTCTTTTTAATGTATTATGAATTTCATCGGCTTTAATATCCTTGAGAATTTCTTTTACAATCTCATATTCCTTAACAATATCAGTAATTGTTCTATTTTCTAAGTAATTATCCTGTATACTATTTTCGATACTTTTATGACTGGCATCGTCTTTCTTCGCAATTTGATTTTCGTAAGAAGATTTAAACATCTCAATCATTCTGTTTATTTCAGACTGGGTATAACCAAATTTAACCGCTCTATAGATTTCGGTAAACACCTCGTTTAATGCCTCTGCTTGCTTATTGGGTTTAGGGCTAATTTCTAAACTAAAGGTTTTTGTTGTTCTAGTAAAATTACTACAACTTACATCTGCACCTAAGAATAAAGCTTCTGGTTTTTGTGCTTTTTCGCTAAGTCTAGAAGAAAGCATCCCCATTGCCATATTCTCTAAAAGAGAACATTTTAAATCGCCCACCGTTTGTGGTTCTAAAGAATTTTTATGACGAATACCAAAATTAATAGAAGTTGATTTTACTTCAGGATCCATCCCGAAACTAAACAACATATCTTTATTTTCAGGTATGTCAACTAAATATCTTTTTATAGGATTTGTAACTGCTGGAATCTTAGAAAATTTATCAATAATTTGTTTTTCAATTTCAGCAGCATTAAAATCTCCAATAATAGCTATCGCTTGTAAATCAGTACGATACCAATCATGATAAAAATCTCTAAGTGCTTTGTATTTAAAATTTTCAACTACTGACATTAAACCTATTGGTAATCGATCTGCATATTTAGAGTGATTAAAATAAATTGGGAATGAAATTTTAGACAAACGTGCATAGCCGTTTTGTCTAGTTCTCCATTCTTCTTTAATAACACCTCTCTCTGCATCAATTTCTTCATCTGTTAATAACAAATAATGTGACCAATCAAATAATACTTGCAAACACGTATCAACTAATCCATCTTTAGTAGGAATATCATTCAAATTGTATACTGTTTCGTCAAAACTAGTATAAGCGTTTATATCTTTTCCAAAAACAGCTCCATGTTTTTGCAAGGTGTTTAAAATCCCTTTTCCAGGAAAATGTTGAGTCCCATTAAATGCCATGTGCTCTAAAAAGTGAGCCAAACCTTGCTGATCTTCATTTTCTAAAATAGAACCTACATTTTGAATAATATAGTAACTAGCTGCACCTTTTACTACCGCTGTACTCTTGATATAATAAGTCATTCCATTAGGCAACACTCCTTTTTTAATGGATTGATCTACCGGCAATGGATCCGAATAATTTAAAGATTGTGATACTGCCTCAATTGGCTGTAAAAGAGTAAATAAAAAAGATACAATTAATAGTTTTTTCATATAAAAAGTTGCCTAATGTTGTTGAAAATTTACAATCCACTTTGATTCATTTTCCAAAAGTATTCGCAAAAATAATCATTTTATGTTAAAAAAAATTTAAAACAAAACTATATAACCCCGATAGAATTAAAGAATATTCAAAAAAATAACATAAAATACTGAATATATCTACAATTTTCAACAAAAACAAATAATAATTCATTACTCTAATTAATTCATTTTCTACTAACTTATTAAAAAAATACAACTTTATAAATCATCTTAAAGCTTGACAAAAAATCAGCTACTAATTCTTTACTTAAACAATAACAATTTAATTTACAAACCATTAGATTCTACCAAGACAAATCATTATTTCTTCATTCAAAACTATTAATCGACTTGCGTATTTCTTAACAACAATTAGAAAAAACCAAACAAACAATTCCAAAATTATTTTTCCAATTAATTTTCTTTTGGACAGCAATTCAAAAAAATATTCTAAAACTTTTCAATTTTTTTTTTGCTAATTTTACGCTTATGATTAAAATATGTATAATTGGCTCTGGAAATGTAGCGCAACACCTAATAACTACATTTCAAAATCTTGAGAAATCAGTGAATGAAATTGAGCTGATTCAGGTATTTGCAAGAAAAAAAGAAAATCTTGTACATTTACTTCCATTAGAAAAAATAACCGACGATTTTAATACATTAGTAGAAGCTGACTTATACTTCATTTCGGTTTCTGATGACGCCATTGCTACTGTTTCCGAAAAACTTCCGTTTAAGAATCGCTTGGTTGTTCACACTTCTGGAAGCATGCCTTTTAACATATTATGCAACCATAATCGAAAAGGCGTTTTTTATCCATTACAAACATTTACTAAAGGAAAAGCTGTCAACTTTAAAGAAATTCCTATTTGCATTGAAAGTGAAAATAGTACTGATTATAAAGTATTAGAAAGAGTAGCTAAAATGATTTCGAATGCTGTCTTTGCTATCAATTCTGAACAAAGAAAAGCCTTGCATGTTGCAGCCGTTTTTGTAAATAACTTCACAAATCATCTATACGCTATTGGTAAAACAATTTGTGAGGAAAATCAAATTCCATTTGAAATTCTAAAACCTTTAATAAAGGAAACCATTTCAAAATTAGAAAATCTTACACCTAATCAAGCCCAAACAGGACCTGCGATACGTAATGACCAAAAAACAATCGAAGCGCATGAAGCTTTTTTAGAAAATGAAAATCAATTAAATATTTATAAAATCCTAACACAATCCATACAAGATAATGACAAAAAGTTATAAAGAATTAATGAACGACATTACAACATTTATTTTTGATGTCGATGGAGTACTAACTGACGGATCTGTATTTGTAAACAACGATGGCGAAATGCTACGAACAATGAATATACGTGATGGCTATGCGCTTAAAGCAGCTGTAGAAAGTGGATACAATGTTTGCATCATTTCAGGAGGCAGCAACGAAGGAGTTCGAGTGCGTTTACGCAATCTAGGAATTAAAGATATTTACTTAGGAACACCAGACAAGGTAGAAACCTTTGATCAATATATTGATATTAATCAAATTCAACCAGAGCAAGTACTTTACATGGGAGATGATATCCCAGATTATCATGTGATGCAAATTGTAGGTTTAGCAAGCTGCCCTCAAGATGCTGCTCCAGAAATCAAAGGGATATCAAAATACATTTCACATAAAAATGGCGGAAAAGGAGCTGTTCGTGATGTTATTGAACAAGTAATGAAAGTCCAAGGAAAATGGATGACCAATTTTAATGGAAAACATGATTAGATGTCAGAAGGCAGAGAGCAGAATTTAGATTTCAGAATTACTAAACAATAATCTTCTAACTCCTAACTCCTAACTCCTAACTTCTAACTTCTAACTTCTAACTTCAAAATGAACTTCCTCAACCTCATCCGTTACAAAAACCTTTTGATGCTTGCTTTAATGCAATTGGTTTTCAGGTATGGATTTTTAAAATTACAAAAGACAGATTTGGCATTAGCCCATTGGCAGTATGCTTTATTAGTGCTAAGCACAGTTTTAATTGCAGGAGCAGGTTATGTGATTAATGATATTTTTGATCAAGAAACCGACCTAGAAAACAAACCTAATAAAGTTATCGTAGGCAAAAGTATTTCTGAAACTACAGCATACAACATATATGCTTTTTTGAACGTTACTGGCGTTGTTATAGGGTTTTATTTGGCAAATGTAATTATGCGTCCCAATTTTGCTGCCATCTTTGTATTTATAGCGGCTACGTTGTACATTTATGCAAGCAGTTTAAAACAGATGCTACTAATTGGGAACATTGTTGTAGCCTTATTATTAGCCTCAAGTGTAGTAATAATTGGAATCTTTGACATTTTCCCTGCAACAGATTATTCTAATCAAAAAGCAATGGGTAGCTTATTTTCTATTCTTTTAGACTACGCTATATTTGCCTTTATGATTAATTTAATTAGAGAAATAGTAAAAGATTTAGAAGATTTTGAAGGCGATTACAAACAAGGAATGCAAACATTAGCTGTCGTTTTAGGTGTTCAAAAAACTACAAAATTTCTTTTTGTACTGAACTTTGCCCCAATTATTGCTTTACTATTTTATGCTAATAATTATCTCATTCCAAATCATTTAGTTGTTGCCGCGATTTATAGTCTACTTTTTGTTTTAGGTCCGCTTATTTATTTTAGCATCAAAATATGGAGCTCCACATCTAAATCCGATTTTACCCTTTTAAGTACGATTTTAAAATGGATTTTATTTTTTGGAATTTTATCTATTCTAAACCCGTAGTGCATTATAAAAAGA
>DKIJ01000019.1 GCA_002454195.1 Flavobacterium sp. UBA6721 | reverse complement strand
ACCATTTTTGACTATTAAACCTTAATTTAAAAATACAGATTCTGAATATAGAAATTATAAAAAACGAGTGATAAAAAAATAATCCCATTTTGTTTTGTTTAAAAGAGAAAGTGCAATACTATTTATGGGTTGCACTTTCTTAATTTTTAGAATAATAGTTTTTTACAATTTTTTCGGATGGTTTATTCTGAACGGTATAATCACTGTCACTACTTCCTCCTGCTTCATTATGATTATCATACCATTTCCACAAAAAACCGCCTGCAAACCAATCTTCTTTCCAAAATTGATTAAAAATCGTTGTTAACGCATTTTCCTGACCTTTTAAATTTACAGTTCTACTTTTAGAATGATCCCATGGTTCTAGGGTTGCGAAATCTTTACTTTGGTACCCATATTCTGTAAAAAGAATTTTTTTATTGTATTTTTTTGACAACAATCGCATCTCTTTTTTTAAAGGTAGCCATGAAGTTTCTAGTGATTTTATTGTTGGTGTTTTACCAGTATCTAAAGGAAAATAAGCATCAATACCTATATAATCTAGCGAGGCTATAAATGGAACTGATTTATAAGTATCCCAATTCTCTGCGTACGTTATTTTGCCTTTGAAATCCGACTTTATTTTGACAATTAATGCTTTCCAAAAAAGTGGTCTAGCTACTACGAACGCATTCATTTCGGTACCAATACAAAACAATTCGCAATGGGTAGTTTGTGCAATTTTAGCATAAAATAAAATAAATCTTTCATAATTTTTTTCAAATGCAATCCATTCTTTTTCAGATTTCATTTTTATATGACCTGTAAAACCGCCTTTGGGAATCCAAATTTGAGGTTTGAGCATTACTTTTATTTTTTGGTTTTTGAATAGTTTAGCCGTTTGTTCAATTCCATCTTTTCGTTCGTTAATCCATTGACGCTTTGAGTTGAAAACTACAGTTGAATCGTGTTCAGTTTTCATAAAACCATAAGGCATCAAAGTCACCCAATTGGCATGTGTCGCAATGACTGGTTTGATAGCATCAATAGTAATTTCTCTATTCGATGCCACAAAACTGATTCCGTTAATTTTTGTTTGAGCGAGGCAAGAAACTGAAAATAGTAAAAAAAAGAAATACCTGTTCTTCATTTGTTAAAAATTAAAAATACTGTCCAATTCCAAAAACAATTCCATTAGAAGCATTTTTAGTTATACCATAGCCATAATCTATTCTAAAAGTAGCATTGAATATAGTTTTATGAATAAATCGTAACCCTACACCTGGATAAACTCTAAAGTTATCTGCATTTGCAAAATCATCAAAACCACCACCAGGTTTTCTCCAACTACCACTATCTACAAATGCATTTCCTTGCAGTACAAACCATTTTTTTTCATATAACGTAGTTCTGTATTCTGTATTAAAAACAATTGCTCCGGTTCCTCTATCAATAATATTCCCAACACCTCTAATGTTTAAATTATTGTCTAAAGCAAAAGGCGAAAACGGACTTTCATCATTAGAAGATAAACCCAATCGCAATCTGCTCGCCCAGTTTCCTGTTCTTCCTATTCGTTTAAAATACGAAAAATCATTCCAAGCAATAATAAAATCATTTTGAAATTCATTGGAACTAAAAACATACTGACAAAAAAAGGTGCTTCTTAGTCCTTTTATTAAATAAAAATCATATAATAAATTATCATAATTATAATTTGATTTAAATAAGGTTTTATTGACTTCTAAAGACTGAGGCACGTTGTCTGCAGTTGCTCCAGAAATATATTGATACTTTTCTCGAAATAAATTGACACCTAATTTTATAGAATTTCTAAAATCAATGCGGTAGACACCTAATAATTCAGCACCAGTATTGGTATACTTATATCGAGCAGAATTTTCAGATACAAATACAGGCTCAATACTTGCTAATTTTTGAATACTGGATTCAATTCCGAAATTGGAAGAAAATAAAAATGGTGCAGAGAAATTTAATCCGAAAGAAGAAGCACCATTATACTGATAAAACCCTCCAACAGTTGCATTTCTTCCTAAAAAATTGTAGTCATAAATTCCAATTCTGTAGGCTGCTGTAGCTTCATCTGTAGTCCAAAGCGAAAGGTTAGGCAAAATACTCCAATTCTCAATTAATATAAATAGTACATCGTAGCCCGAACTTGTATCGGCAACTTCATAAGTCACATTAGAAATACCATTCAAACGTTTTAAAGCAGCTACATCTCTATTAATCTTTAAACTATCTAAAGGTTGACCTACTTTAGTTTCAATAAAAGAGGTCATAAATTTAACACTCATTTTTTTATTGCCTTTCCAATGTATTGAGGTAACATTTTTCTGATGAGCATAAACAATGATTTGAGAAAAGAGAAAAAAGAGAAGAAGGTATCTCATAGTTTTTTTTACAAATATCTAAATTAAATCATCATAATTTAAAACCTATGGAAAATTGCTAAATATTAAGGTAAAATTACAAATGGTCTTAACTTAAAATAAAACAAATTTACTTACTGAAAGACTTGCAATTATTACATTTTAATGAATAGGACACTTCAAAAAAATTAAAGCGTATGTAAATTTAATATTGCAATAATAATAAATAATATTTTTATATTTTATTGACTTTATTGAAATTTGGTTAATATTTAGTTTCCAATTTTCAATTTAAATATAATAATTCAACCAAATGTAAAGTACCTGACAAAATTTATTTTTTATCAAATCTATATTTGTTTCATCAATAAATAAAGTTTTAAAAAAATGAAAAAATTAATATTACTACTAGTACTTTTAGCTTCGCCTATTGTTAATTCTCAAAGTTTAACGACTTTTTTTACTAAAACTGATGCTTTTTTAAAGAAAAATGTTTCAAATAGTAAAGTGGATTATCAAGCCATTAAAAGTAATCCGATGTTACTAAATGAAATAATTGATATTGTTGCAAAAACTGATTTTTCAAAAGAATCGGTTACTACTCAAAAAGCATTTCTAATTAATACTTATAACTTATTCCTAATTAAAGGAGTTATAGCAAAATATCCGGTAAAAATGCCAACCGATATCGGCGGATTATTTGATAAAGAAACGTACACGATAGCTGGAAAAAAATATACGTTAAACGATATAGAAAACAAATTAATACGAGCAAAATTTAACGATGCAAGATTTCATTTTGTTTTGGTTTGTGGTGCTAACGGTTGCCCACCTATTATCAATGCTGCATATCTACCAGAAACGGTTGAAGAACAGTTAAACAAACAAACCAAGTTAGCGTTAAACAATCCCAATTTTATAAAAGTATACGCAAATAAAGTTCAATTATCTCAAATTTTTGAGTGGTATAAAACTGATTTTGTTTCAAAAGGTAAAAATGAAATCGATTTTATCAATCAGTTTAGAGAAGAAAAAATAGATGTAAAAAGTAAAGTTTCTTATTATCCTTATGATTGGAATTTAAATAAAAAATAGACCCCAATTATCAAATTAAACAAAAATACAAAAACATGAAAAAAATTATCCTAAGCTTAATTCTGCTGACTAGTTTTACAACTTTTGCACAACAAGATAGCACAGCAGTTGAACAATCAAATATTCAAAATTATACTCCATCAAAACTCTTAGAAAAAGGAAAATGGGATATCAAATGGTTTAATAATTTATATACTCAAACCCGAGCTGAAAGTAATGGAATAACTAGCGATGTACCTCGATCAAATTTCTTTACTACATCTTTAGAGGTTTTTACGGGAGTTTCAAACAATAAAAAAATAAACGCAGGCTTAATAGTCGAATACCGTTCTAATTCTTTTGGAGGTGAAAGTACCACAAGCGTTTTTAGTTTTAATAATGAAGTTGGAAAATCAAGAACTGGATTATCACATATTGCACCATCGGTAAAAATTGCACCTTTTAATGGTTTACCGCGTTTCTCCATTCAAAGTTCATTCTTTATTCCAGTTTTTGACAAGGAAACCGATAAAAACGGTTATCTAGCACAAAACAGTTATATATGGCAAAATCGTTTTTTTTACGATTATACCTTCCCAGGAAAGAAGTTCCAGTTATTTTCTGAAATAAGAACGCGATTATTCTTTGGTGAAAAATCTGTAAATGCAGATAATACATTCAATGAGAATGGAGGTTTTGCAAACAATAGTCTAGAAATGGCACCGGGAGTTTTCTTAAGTTATTTTCCAACAAATAAATTTACTATTTTAGGATTTGTACAACATGCCCAACTAATAGATTTAGGAAATGATTTTTCACAGAACTATTCAGCGTTAGGTATGGGAGCAAAATACCAATTGACTAAGGTTTTAAATGTTGAAACGTTATATAGCAAGTTTGTTCGAGGTAATGATACTGGTTTAGGGCAATCGTATAACGTAGGCTTAAGATTTATTTTTTAATAACATTTTTTTTGACTACTATTCTTTGTAAATTGTAAACAAATCTTTAACAATAAATTAATACAGTAAAGTATGGAACATATTGTAATTATTGGGAATGGAATTTCCGGTGTCACAGCTGCAAGACATATTAGAAAACAATCGGACAAGAAAATTACAATTATTTCTGCTGAAAGTGAATATTTCTTTTCTAGAACAGCATTGATGTATGTTTATATGGGTCATATGAAATTTGAACATACACAACCTTACGAAAATGATTTTTGGAAAAAAAATAAAATTGATTTGGTAACTGGTTTAGTTGTTCAATTAAATGCTAAATTGAAAACACTTATTTTAGACGATGATACCATCATAACTTTTGATAAATTAATCATTGCTACCGGATCTAAACCCAATAAATTTGGTTGGCCAGGTCAAGATTTAAAAGGAGTAACTGGATTGTACCACAAAGATGACTTAGAAAATTTAGAAGAGTATTCAAAAACTGCTAAACGAGCTGTTATTGTTGGAGGCGGATTAATTGGAATTGAACTTGCCGAGATGTTACGTTCCCGAAATATTGAAGTTACTTTCTTAGTTCGTGAAAAGAGTTTTTGGGGAGGCGTATTGCCTTTTGGTGAAAGTCAAATGATAAATAGACATATTGCTGAACATCACATTGATTTAAGATTAGAAACTGGATTACTCAAAATTCTATCCGATGAAAATGGGAATGCTAGAGCTATTGTAACTGACAAAAACGAAACTATAGATTGTCAAATTGTAGGTTTAACGGCAGGTGTCACTCCAAATATTGATTTTTTAAAAGATTCAGGAATTGAATTAGGTCGTGGAGTAAAAGTCAACCGCTTTTTAGAAACAAATATAAAAGACATTTTTGCTATTGGCGATTGCGCCGAGCAACATGAAGCCATTGGTTTACGTCGTTCAATAGAAGCCGTTTGGTATACTGGCAGAATGATGGGTGAAGCATTAGCACAAACCATTTGCGGTAAACCAACTCAATATAATCCTGGACATTGGTTTAATTCAGCTAAATTTTTAGACATAGAATATCAAACTTACGGTTGGGTTTTTGCCAAACCTTTAGAAAACGAAGCTCAAGCCTATTGGGAATATAAAGACGGCAAAAAATCCATTAGAGTTTCTTATGATAAAAACACTAATGAATTTTTAGGAATAAATACATTTGGAATACGAATGCGTCATGAGTTTTTTGATAAAGTTTTGACAGATAAAAAAACAGTAGAATATGTTATAGAACATTTAAAAAAAGCCAACTTCGATCCAGAATTTTTTACCTCACATTTTGATGAAATAAAGAGCACCTTAACACAACAACTAATCGAATTTAAATCTGCCTAACTATGAGTCAATTAGATAAAAACTTATCATTAGCTGCACACAATAGCAACTCTTTAAATATATCCCAAAAAATAGGTTTAGCACTAGGTTTCATCGGATTATTTATTTTGCTATTAGCATTTTTCAATGTTTCATTTCCAAATAAACGACTTTGGTTATTCATTTCAATTACTGGAATTCTAAGTGGTACTATTCTATACGCAAATACAACATATTTATCTAAACCAAAAGGAATTAGCAACAATGGTGTTTATCATAAAAGTATTTCAAATAAAGGGGTTATCGCTTGGATTATTGGTATTGTTTTAACCTCTTTTTATGTTGCATTATATTGGTTTCCAAAATATTTAGGATTAGGAGAAAACGGTGCTACTAATTCTGGTATAGTAGGATTTTTTGATCCCTTGAGCTTGGCTTTAAATGGTAAAATTGCCAGTCAATGGTTTGTTTATGGAACATTGTACACCATCGCAATTTTAGGCTTAGGATATAAATTTATTTTAAAATACCGACACAACAAATACCAATTGGTTCGTACCATTTCAGTAATGTTTTTTCAATTGGGATTTGCATTTTTAATTCCTGAAATACTCGAAAAATTAAATCCTGAAAAAGCCTATTTTGCAAAAGATTTAAAAAATATGTGGCCTTTGAATTATTATTTCTTTAATGATTGGCATCTAAAAAATTTATTAAATGGTGGAAACCTTGGGTTGTTTATGCTATTATTTGGTATTTCAATGATATTTATAATCTCACCAATATTAACTTATTTTTATGGCAAACGTTGGTACTGTTCTTGGGTTTGTGGTTGTGGAGGTTTAGCTGAAACTGCTGGTGATAGTTTTCGACATTTATCTAATTCATCTCAAAAAGCTTGGAAGTTTGAGCGCTGGTCTATTCATATTGTATTAGCTTTATCTTTCATCATGACTATCGCAGTTGTGTTTACTTTTTTGAATGATAATCCTGATTTGAGTTTCATTACCAAAAATCAATTTATATACGGAATTGTTGGTTTTCTAGTTGTTTTTACTGGAGTTTTATTTATTTTCAAACGCAATGATTTAGATACAGATGCCAAATTTACTATTGGAACATTAATAGCAATTATAATTTCTTCATTGATGATTAATTTCTTTTCAGGAAATACAAATATACTTTTTATTGATAGTTTCAAATTAAGAGAATGGTACGGATTTGCTATTGGTTCGGCATTTTCTGGAGTAATTGGAGTTGGCTTCTACCCTATTTTAGGAAACCGTGTTTGGTGTCGATTTGGTTGTCCGATGGCGGCAATATTAGGATTGCAGCAACGTTTGTTCTCAAAATTTAGAATTACAACTAATGGCGGACAATGTATTTCTTGTGGGAATTGCACCACGCATTGCGAAATGGGAATTGATGTACGTAGTTATGCGCAAAAAGGAGAAAATATTGTTCGTTCTTCGTGTGTTGGTTGCGGAATTTGCTCAGCAGTTTGTCCGCGTGGTGTTTTAAAATTAGAAAACGCTTCCGAAAAAGGAAGAATCAATGCTAATGATATTCTTTTAGGAAATGATGTGAATTTATTGGATTTGATAAATCAGAAATAATGAGAAAAGTATTCATACTAATGATTTTGCTAGTTTTAAATTCTTGTTCAAAAAAAGAAGATGAAACTACTTGTTTGCCTTTGCCAAATAACATTGACATCAATATTGTTGATAAAATTTCAGGCGAAAATGTTTTTACAATCGGAATGTTTACACAAAACCAATTGCAAATAGTTACAAATCCTGCAAACCAATTTCCAGTGAATTTTTATCAAGAAGGACAACAAAATATTTTTACAATTTTTCCAATAAATACGGAAGGAATAATAAATTTCTCAATTATTTTGAATAATGAAATTACAATCCCTTTGAAAGGAAAAATTATAATAAATAACGGTTGCGGAACTAATTATTATTTTGAGAGTATAACTTCTGAAAATGCTAATTATTTAGTTGAAAAAAGTGGGACAAATGTGAAGATAAGAATTTAGTACTAAAAATAAATCATTAACGATAAAAATATATTATGAAAACAAGAAAGAAAATTATTTTAATGTTTTATACAATAGTATCCATTTTTTATGGGTGTGACAAACAAGATTCTGAGAAAGAACAATTGATTATTAATCTAGAAGAAACATTTAATGAAGATTTAGTTAAAATTAATATCGACAATAAAACCGTTTTTTCAGAAACAGTAAATACCAATCACAGTCTTGGTCTTGCTAAAGGAATCCTATTAGATTATCCATTAGGAGATACTGAACTAACAATTAGCATTGGAAATGTTGTAAAAAAAGTTCAATTTGTTCACAAAAAAAATAGATATATTACTATTGGTTTTGATAAAAGTAATTCTGAAATAAATATAAATTATCCGGTCGTTCGACCTTTATATGATTAATTGTTTTCTTATGATTTTAAAATTATTTTCAATTTTTATATTTATAACAACATTCGTAACTTTCGATTCCAAAATCTATATAAAAAATTATTATCCCAACGGAAAACTAAAAGAAGAAGGCTGGATGCTCAATAATCAAAAAACAGATTATTGGTTCTATTATTTCGAAAATGGTTTAAAAAAAGAAGAAGGTCATTATAAAAATAATCAAAAAACAAATTGGTGGATTTTTTATGACGAAAAGCAAACGATTATTAAAAAAAGTGAATTTATAAACGATAGAATGAATGGACTTTCAATAATATATTCCAAAGGAGAAATTGCAAAAGCCGAAAAATATAGTAATGGAAAAAAAATAAAAACTTGGACAAATTTATCCGAGTTTAAAAAAGACAACAATTTTTAATGAGTATTATAAAAGTAATTATTCCCGCCTATAACGAAGAAAAAGCAATTGCCAAAGTGATTGCTGAAATTCCATCCAATGTTGATGAAATAATTGTTGTTAGTAACAATTCTACTGATAAAACTGAGCAAGTAGCCAAAAATGCTGGAGCTACAGTACTTTCTGAACACAGAAAAGGATATGGATTTGCTTGCTTAAAAGGAATGGAGTATATTTCAAAATTAGAAGAAAAACCAGATATTATAGTTTTTTTAGATGGCGATTATTCTGATTATCCTAATGAATTGACAAAATTAATTGAACCAATAGTTAATCAAAATATCGATTTTGCAATTGGAGCTAGAGTTGCAAACTTACGCGAAAAGGGTTCGATGACACCACAACAAGTGTTTGGAAACTGGTTGGCAACATTTTTAATGAAAGTGTTTTTTGGAGCAAAATTCACCGATTTAGGTCCGTTTCGGGCAATTAAATATGAAAAACTACTGCAACTTAAAATGGAAGATAGAACCTATGGTTGGACTGTAGAAATGCAGTTGAAAGTGCTGAAACAAAAAATGACTTATGTTGAAATTCCGGTTCGTTATAAAAACCGAATTGGTGTTTCAAAGGTTTCCGGTACAGTCAAAGGAACCGTAATGGCTGGTGTAAAAATTATTGGTTGGATTGTAAAATATACGTTTAAAAAATAAAATGATTTTAGTTCTTTCATACCTCGTTCTCTTTATTTACAGTATTGCCATTCTATTGATTTTTTTCTATAGTTTGGCCCAATTTAACTTGCTTTTAAATTATCTGAAAAGTAAAAAAACGAAACAATTTATAGAAAAATTCGATTTTTCAAACCCCAACGAAATCCCACTAGTTACGATACAATTACCTATTTATAATGAAAAATATGTTATAGAACGATTATTAGAAAATATTGTAGAGTTAGAATATCCAAAAGATAAACTCGAAATTCAAGTTTTAGATGACAGTACAGATGACAGTGTTTTGTTAACAAAAAAACTAGTTACAAAATACGCAAATCAAGGCATCGATATAAAACATATTACTCGACAAATTAGAACTGGTTTTAAAGCTGGTGCTTTAAAAGAAGGTTTGGTAACGGCTAAAGGAGAATTCATTGCCATTTTTGACGCCGATTTTTTGCCAAAACCCGATTGGTTACTCAAAACTATTCCGAATTTCAAGAACTCAAAAATAGGTGTAGTTCAAACACGTTGGGGACATATAAACCGAAACTATTCCATTTTAACTAAAATACAAGGTTTTGCACTCGATGCCCATTTTACGTTAGAGCAAACTGGCAGAAACTCAAAACAACATTGTATTAACTTTAATGGAACTGCAGGAGTTTGGAGAAAATCATGTATTATCGATGCGGGTAATTGGGAAAGTGATACCTTGACAGAAGATTTAGATTTGAGCTACCGAGCACAACTCAAAAATTGGAAATTTATTTATTTAGAAGATGTTGAAACACCTGCAGAATTACCAGCAATCATTAGTGCTGCTCGTTCACAACAATTTAGATGGAATAAAGGTGGTGCCGAAAATTTTGTTAAAATGGCTTCCAAAGTAATGGCATCTAATACTATTTCAAGAAAAACAAAATTCCACGGATTACTACATTTACTAAATAGTTCCATGTTTTTGTGTATTTTTATAATGGCAGTTTTAAGCGTACCGATGCTATTTGTAAAGAACTATTTTAGTCACATTGGCTGGTATTTTGATATTATGGTTTTCTTTATTATAACTTCAATAATTTTCTTTATTTGTTATTGGTTTACTTATAAAAACATTCAAGGTGGAGGTTTTATAAATTTTTTAAAATATATAAGAATGTTTTTTACCTTTTATGCAATAGCAATGGGGTTTTCATTCCAGAATTCAATTGCTGTTTTAGAAGGATTATTAGGAAAAAAAAGTGAATTTATTCGAACTCCGAAGTTCAATATTGAAACCTTAAAAGACAAATGGAAAGAGAATATTTACATTTCTAAAACCATTTCTAAGAATACCATTATGGAAGGTTTACTGGTCTTGTATTTCCTTTTTGGTTTGTATAGTGGTTTTAAATTGAACGATTTTGGATTATTCCCTTTTCATTTAATGCTGTTTTTTGGTTTTAGTTACGTTTTTGTTCAATCGTTAAAAACAAACTAAATTGAATGCTTTTCTTTTCAAATATCAATTTTATTTTGCAACAGTTTGCTGTATAGTTGTTTACTTCATTTTAGGATATCTTTTTGATAGAGAACAGTTTTATTTGCTCTTGCTTTTATATTCTGCAGCTTTTATTGGATTGATTGCTTTAATGAATACAGAAGAATATGAAAAGACCTTTTTCAAAGTAGGTGTTTTATTTCGTATCCTGCTTTTATTTTCTACTCCGGCTTTATCTCAAGATTTTTACCGATTTATTTGGGATGGACATGCTATTTTATCAGGAATTAATCCCTATCAATACAAGCCAGAAGTTATTATAAACACGATTATCTCTTTTCCAAACGCTGATTATTTATATGATAAAATGGGAAGTTTAAGCGCTTCTCATTTTTCAAATTATCCTCCAATTAATCAATTGTTTTTTGCGATTGCAGCTTTTATAGGTGGAAAGTCTATAATTATTTCAACAATCGTTTTGCGAATGATAATTATTTTAGCCGACATAGGAGTTTATCATTACGGAAGAAAAATATTAGTTCACTTCAACAAAAACACCGAAAATATTTTTTGGTATTTTTTAAATCCGTTAGTTATTTTAGAACTCACAGGAAATTTGCATTTTGAAGGCGTTATGTTGTTTTTTCTTGTAGTTGGGTTTTATTATCTACTAACAAAAAAATGGATAATTGCAGCTGTTTTTATTGCCCTATCAATATCTGTAAAATTGTTGCCATTACTTCTTTTACCTTTGTTCTTAAACTATTTAGGATATATAAAAAGTGTTCTCTTTTATACTATAATAATTGGTTTGAACGTGCTTTTTTTTCTACCATTTTTAAATTCAACATTAATTGCCAATTATGCTGAAACCATATCACTTTGGTTTACTAATTTTGAGTTTAATGGCAGTATATATTATGTTGCCAGAGAAATCGGATTTAATGTAAAAGGATATAATATCATTCATACTATAGGAAAAATAACTCCAATACTCACAATTGTAATTGTTCTATTTTTTGCTCTAATAAAAAAAAATAAATCTGTCGATAGCATCATAACGAACGCATTAGTAATCATTACATTATATTTGTTTATTTCAACAACTGTACATCCATGGTACGTTGTTAATTTAGTTTTGTTAGGTGTTTTTACAAATTTTAAGTATACCATAGTATGGAGTTTTACAATCATTTTTAGTTATTATGCTTACAGTAATTTTCCTTTTAAAGAGAACCTGTTTTTAATAGCGCTCGAATATCTCATTGTTTTTTCGGTTTTTATATATGAAATAAAAAAGCATCGCATTTTATCACGAGTCCCTAAGACTTTATAACAATTACTTGATTATGAAAAACATTTTGTTAGTCTTACTTTTTATTGTTGCAGGTTGTACAAATAAAAATGAAACTCCTCCAATTATTCAGCAAATATGTTCTTCAGAATTTTGTTCAGAAAATGGAGCGAAAGAATTAATTAATTTGTATGAGGATGATAATATGACAAACGAGACAATGACTTTTAAAATAAATTGTATCGTTGCAACAAATAAAAAAGTTGATTTTAAATTCCAAAAAAAGATTAAAGATTTAAATAATGTATTTACTAAAGGAAAAATAAAATTCATAGTCAATTCAGAAATTTCAATAAGTCCACAAAAACTAACGATTGATCAAATTGCTGAAAAAGAAGGAATATTTACCCAATTTAAACAGAATTTAAAGAAAGAAAAATCAATCAATATCATTATAGTGCCACATGGAAAATCCTTAAATGGTTTTACTTTGGTTTTGCCAGAGAAGTTTTTAAATTATCTAAATTTAGGTTACGAAACGATTTATATTAGTGATAAGGCTTGGTTTAATACATCGACTTTGCAACATGAATTAGGACATTTCTTCGGGTTACAACATACTTTTGGCGAATTGACTAATGAGAATTCAACTTTAGAAAAGCCAAACGGAACAAATTGCAAAGAGGAAGGCGATTTTATTTGTGATACGCCTTCTGATCCAAATGGCAAAACTGATGCCTATTGCAACTATGTCAAATCGATTAATAAAAATGGAGAAGTGTATAGTCCCAAAGTAAATAATTACATGAGTTATTATCCTAACAAATGCAAAAATGAATTTACGAATGGACAATATAAAGCTATGAATTTATTTGCTAAAGAATACCGTAGCTATCTTATCTATTGAGTATCCTGTGCATTGCTGTATGCTAATAATGAATGTAAATAATATATTCAAATCGAATAAAAGTTAAAGAACTGCCAATTTAGTCTATAATGTACATTACTTGACAATTCCCTCTCTCCAATCTTGATAAATTTGTCTTATAAATTTAAAAAAGATGAAAAAAATTAATTTAAAATTAGGTGCTCTGCTTTTATTTTCAATACTCTTTTTAACTTCATTTACGCGGTTAGAATCTAAAAAGACAAAAGCAATAGATGTTTATAGTTTAAATGATACTATAACAAAAACCAACAATCCGTATTACTCGAATACAAGCATTAAAAAGTTGAAGATTTCTGATGCTGAATGGAAGAAGGTACTGCCAGATGGTGTCTATGCAGTGTCAAGACATGCTGATACCGAACGTCCATTTAAAGGAAAATATTGCGACACTGATGAAAAAGGAACCTATTACTGCGCAGCTTGTGGATTCAAATTGTTTCGTTCAGAGGCAAAATTCTCTAGCCAATGCGATTGGCCAAGTTTTTTCGAGCAAGCCAATTCTAAAAGTGTAGTTTACAAAAATGACAATTCTCATGGTATGGAACGTACAGAAGCACTTTGTGGAAGATGTGACGGACACTTAGGACATCTTTTTAACGATGGTCTGGAATTAACTGGTAAAAGATACTGTATGAATTCGATTGCACTTGATTTTATCCCTGATAACAAAAAATAAATACTATGGAAAATTCAATTTATAAAACCATATTTATCACGTTGATAATAATGACATTCTTGGTTTTGTCAAGCTTTACAATGAAAGAATTTTTTGAAAACCAACAAGATAAGAAAGACCAAAATGGATTTGTAGTTTTAGAACTTTTTACCTCACAAGGTTGCAGCAGTTGTCCTCCAGCAGATGTCGTACTTGGTGAGTATGCTGCACAAGACAATCCCAACATCATTCCTTTAGCATTTCACGTTGATTATTGGAATTACATTGGTTGGAAAGATCCTTTTAGTAAAGCCGAATTTACTAATAGACAGCGTAACTATGCTTCATTACTTAACGCTCAAGGAAATTACACACCTCAATTAGTTATTAATGGGAAGCACGAATTAGTTGGTAGTTATAAAAATGAAATAAAAAACTTTGTAAAGGAAGAACTTGCCTTAAAAAACAAGTATACTATTAGTATAAAAAGTGCCATTATATATCAAAATGTATTGACAATTGATTATGAAACAGATGTTGCAGCAGCATCTAACATCGTAAATGTAGCATTAGTAAAGAAAAAAGAATTTACAAGTATTAAGAGAGGTGAAAACAGAGGATTAAATCAAACCAATTATAATATTGTATATGATTTTAAGAGTAATGCTATCAACACTAAATCTAACAATAAATCAAGCTTCAAATTTAATTCCGAATGGCAAAAAGCCGAATTTATTGCTGTTGCTTATGTTCAAAATACTAAAACAGGACAAATACTTACCGCTTCAAAAGCACTTATTAATTAATAAATAATTTAAAATAAAATGAAAAAAATCAAAATTTTAGCATACTCACTACTATTAATGAGTTTCTATAGTTGCAACACGAATGCACAAACTAAAAAATTATCTACAGAGCCAAAAGCTAATAAAGCCATTGCTGTTTTTGCAGAAGGATGTTTTTGGTGCAGTGAACACGTTTTCGAAGCAGTAGTCGGAGTAGAAGAAGTTACTTCTGGTTATACTGGTGGAACTACTAAAAATCCATCCTACGAACAAGTTGGAAGTCAAAGAACCGGACATGCAGAAGCGGTATTAGTTGTTTATGATCCAAAAATTGTCAGTTTTAGTCAGTTAGTTGATGTGTTTTTTGCATCTCAAGATCCAACAACTCCTAATCAACAAGGTCCAGATGTTGGTAGTGCGTATCGATCGATTGCTTTTTATAAAAATGAAACTGAAATGAAAATTATACAAAGTAAGATAAAAGAACTTACTGTCAATAATACGTTCACTGATCCTATTGTAACAGAAGTACTACCTGTGACTGACTTTTATGCAGCTGAAGACTATCATCAAAATTATGTGAAGCTAAATCAAAATAATTCTTACGTAAGAAATGTGTCAATACCAAGATACGAACTATTTAAAAAAACATATAAAGGAAAACTAAAATCTAAATCTTAAAAAAATGAAAACAATTTATCAAATCGCATTGCTTCCAATCCTATTCATTGTATTAATTTCTTGTATAGAGAAAAAAAACAGTAAATTTAAAGAATTAACACAAGCGGAACAAGAAGGATTATCACTTAGCGATACTTCACTAAAAAAAATCAAAAAAACTGATGCAGAATGGAAAAAGGTACTTACATCTAATCAATATCATATTTTGAGAGAACAAGGAACCGAAGCTCCATTTAAGAATGCCTATCATGATAACCACAAGAAAGGAAACTATTTTTGCGCAGGGTGTAAACTACCTTTGTTTAACTCCAAAACAAAATTTGATTCAGGAACTGGATGGCCAAGTTTTTATGCACCAATTGAAAAAAACAGAGTAATTGAAGTTATTGATGAAAGTCATGGAATGGTAAGAGGTGAAATTGTTTGTGCACGTTGTGAAGGACATTTAGGTCACGTTTTTAACGATGGTCCAAATCCAACTGGATTAAGATATTGTATGAACTCAGGTTCTTTGATCTTTTTAGCTGAAAATAAAAAGTAGAAATTTATTAAATGTGTAAATCGTCAGCAAAAAGTGGACTGATTTAGGCAAAAACTAAGAGAGTGTTTTCATAATCCTTAAATTTGAATTATCATGAAAACACCAAAGAAAAAAACTACCGAAAACTACATTAAAGAAATTCGTAGAAACACCCGAAGAATCTTTTCCTCGGAACAGAAAATCCAAATCGTTATGGAAGCCTTACGAGCTGAGATGTCTGTTGCTGAATTATGTAGAAAGTATTCTATTAATGAATCCCAATTTTATAAATGGAATAAAGAATTTTTGGAAGCTGGTAAAAAACGATTATCGGGCGACACTACAAGAGAAGCTACCAGTGATGAAGTCGCAGAACTCCGCCGTGAAAACCAACGATTAAAGGAAATGGTTGCTGATTTAGTATTGCGATATGATATCGTAAAAAAAAGCTTGTCCATGCTGGACTCACTGTAAAAGTCAAGAGATATATGCGTCTTACAGTATCCGAAAAACAAGAAATCATTCACATGGTTACTCGTTCTGAAATTGGGGTTAATCGAACACTTCGGGAGATTGGAATCAATAAAAGTACTTTTTACAATTGGTATCATGCCTTTAGTAAATACGGAGTTGAAGGATTACTTCCAAACAAGCGAGCATCCAACAGGCAATGGAACAGTATTCCTGAATCACAAAAGAATCTGGTGGTTGAATTTGCTTTAGAGTATCCTGATTTATCCTCAAGAGAATTAGCCTATAAAATCACTGATGAACAACAGATTTTTATCTCTGAATCGAGTGTGTACCGAATATTAAAAGTAAGAGGATTAATCACAGCTCCAGCTCATATTTTCCTGAGCGCAGCTGATGAGTTTACTAACAAAACAGGCTTCGTACATCAAATGTGGCAAACCGATTTTACCTACTTTAAAATCTTGGGTTGGGGTTGGTATTACCTCAGTACGGTTTTGGATGATTACAGCCGATATATCGTACATTGGGAGCTTTGCTCTAACATGAAAGCCGATGACGTAAAAAGAACGGTTGATACCGCCATTAAAAAAGCGAAATTGATTACTAAACAAAAACCAAGACTTTTATCCGATAACGGTTCATGCTACATCGCTAGCGAACTAAAATCCTATTTAAAGGACAATTATCAAATGGATCAGGTTCACGGCAGACCTAATCATCCACAAACACAAGGTAAAATTGAACGCTACCACCGAACCATGAAAAACGTTGTGAAACTCGATAATTACTACGCCCCAGAAGAATTGAAGAACGCATTGGAGAAGTTTGTTTACAAGTATAATAATGAACGATACCACGAATCATTAAACAACTTAACCCCTGCCGACGTCTACTATGGAAGAGGTGAAAAAATCTTAAAAGAAAGAGAACGATTAAAGAAATTGGCCTTAATAAGCCGTAGAAATGAGTACCAAAAAATCAAATTATTAACCAATAAAGAAAAACATTTATCTTTGAATTAATTAACTAAACACTCTCTAAGGAAAAGTCCACTTTAGTTTGAAGACATACAATAAAACAGCAATTTTTAGACGATATCAGAAGCCAAAAACTGCAACATGCAGTTAAAGAATTACATGTGCCACTGCTAATCTTTCATTCACCTATTGATACCACTGTTGAAATTGGAAATGCCTCTAAAATTTATAAAGCAGCCAAACATCCAAAATCGTTTGTATCATTAGACAGAGCCGATCATTTACTTACAGATAGAGAAGATTCAGAATTTGTTGGATTAATGATTGCTTCTTGGTCTAATCGTTATTTATAAATTAAAAAGATGAACACTACAGAAATAATTAAAAAGCTAAAAGAATCACCTTTTTTTTCAAATTTTGAAAATGATGAACTTGAGCATTTGTCGACAATAGCAACCATCCAAAAAGTAGACCCAAGGACTATTGTCTTTTCAGAACGAACCCCAGCCAATTCCTTATTTATATTGACTAAAGGACACATTCATTTAATCTTTGATAATAAAAAAATAATTGATATTACTCAAGGTCAAGTTTTTGGTGATTGGGCAGTTGTCAATGATAATATGCGTATTGCTACAGCAAAAAGCACCATTCAAAGTGAAATCATTGAAATTGATGCTATTGCTATAAAAGAGTTTAAAATTGATCCCAAAATAGCCTACAAAATTGTACGTCAAATAGCCAATAATTTGGTTTCTCGTTTAGTCGTTCGCTCTCAAATTTCCTCTCATATTCTTATTGAAGAAGGCGAAACTCAGTTTATAGAATTTAAAAGTTCATTGCGTTGGAATGCACATACAAATAAAAAAGATGCTGATATCGAACTAGCATCAATTAAGACGATAGCTGGTTTTTTAAATGCAAAAGGAGGCGTTTTGTTTATTGGTGTTAGAGATGACGGCTCCATTTTAGGAATAAAGAATGATAGTTTTGAAAACGCAGATAAAATGATGTTACACCTCAATCATTTGATTACATCACGCCTTGGAAAAGAAGCATCATCACATGTTCATTTATCTGTAGTTGAGATTAATAATCATTTAATATTACGAGTTGATTGTGATGCCAGTCATCAACCCATTTATGTTAAAACTGAAAAAGATGAATTGTTTTTTGTTCGGGTAAACAACTTAACACAATCATATTCACTAAAAAATGCAGTGGAATATATTAAAGAGCGATTTTAAACTCACATTATGGATAGAATTTTTGATTTTATTGGAGGTAATTTCGGAGAATGGGAAATAATTTCTATTAATACAATTGTTGGAAATCCAATTGAAAAAGCTTCTCATTTGAGGATTTTTCAAAGTACATTGGAAAAAGAAAATCAGGGCACTTGGACTTTAAAAGGTTTGCGGAGTAATCTTCGTTACACCGAACAACACGAAAAGGAACAACTTGACGCTATTCAAGCTAATCTAGGAAGAAATGAAGTCACACGTGCCGCTCTAATTCCCATTCGTAAAAGTGCCTTGTGGTGGGAATTGGCTCAAGATGAGCGAAGAAAAATATTTGAAAATCAATCGCATCATACCGAGATAGGATTACAATACTTACCTGCCATTGCCAGACGATTGTATCATTCAAGAGATATTGGTGAGCCTTTTGACTTTTTAACCTGGTTTGAATATGCTCCAGAACATGAGAAAGAGTTTGAAAAATTACTTACACAACTTCGGGCTTCTGAAGAATGGAAATATATAGATCGGGAAATTGATATTAGATTAAGAAAAACCAAGTAAAAACAAGGGCAGCATGTTATTAAACAGTTACTTTTTAATAAAGTAGAACCAAACGTCTAAAAAGAATACATCTGCTGAACTAAATTTGTATAATGAAGTAAATGCAACTAATTATTAACTATAAAATTCAATGAAAAAACAAATTACTCCCATGAGAAAATCTATTTTATTAGGTTTTATTTTTACATTTTTTTTTGTAAATAAAACAATTGCTCAAACGCCAAATTCACTTTCAAATATTACGATCGCAGGAATATCAAATACATCTGCTCAAATCAATTGGCAGTATAGCGACCCCATGGAGGCACCCAATAGTCCATTTAATCCAGCTGCAATTCAGCAGTTTAGTATTTATTACCGTTTACCAAATGCGACTTCGTGGACTTGGGTAGGAAATACACCTTTCAGAGTACCCACAAGCTCATTTAATATTAATAACTTAGCCCCAAACACAACTTACATTGCAACCTTAACTGTTTCAACAAGTGAAGGATATGAGGTACCAGTAATATATCCTGTAAATTCTACTGAGTTTGAAGCTGTGACTTTTACCACTGGGGGAATAGCAAACCAAATACCTATTTCTAATGCTGGCGTGGATAAGTCAATTACATTACCAACAAATTCAACTTCGCTTTCTGGCAGTGGTACAGATATAGACGGAACTATAGCAAGTTATGCATGGTCTGTAGTTTCAGGACCAAGCACACCTACTTTTAGTACAACAAATGCTGCTGCAACAACGGTAAGTAATTTGCTACAAGGCACCTATACTTTACAATTAAGAGTTACTGATAATTTGGGTGCAACAGCTACTGACCTTATGGTACTAACTGTAAATCCGGCAGTAATAGTTGCCTGCACTAATGATAATTTTGAACCCAATAATACATCAGCATCAGCAAGTGCTTTAAGTGTTGGTACAAACTTATCAGCAAAAATTTGTCCACTTAATGATGTAGATTTCTTTAGATTTAATAACACAAATGCCACCAAAAATATAAGAGTAACTTTATCAAATTTGCCAACCAATTATATTGTAGAGTTGTATGCACCTAATGGAAGTTTGGCATCAAGTAATAGCACAGCTGGCACAGCCAATAAAGTAATTGTGTTTAATACAAGTACTGTGGGTACTTATAGGGTGAGAGTTTTGGCTGGTTCTGGTGCAGTAGCCAATAATAGCAATTATACTTTAAGAGCGGAAACATCGAAAAATGCATTCCCTACAGCACTTCGTTTAGCCAATCCTTCTTCTATAAAAGAAGTTGAGGTTGTTTTTTCAAATAATGATATTACTTTATATCCAAATCCTACAGAGAACTTTTTGAATTTTGAATCGAGTGAAAATAAGATAATAAAATGTATAATCTACAATCAACAAGGAATTCAAGTTGGCGAAAAAAGTTCAAAAGACGGTCTCACAAATTATGATATGAGTGCATTAGATAAAGGAATATATACTATTCAATTAGAAAATAGCAATGGTGAAATAGTCACTAAAAAAGTAATAAAAAAATAGATTTTACTTACTTAAATTAATCCACTAGCACAAGAATTTTATTCAAATGCTAGTGGATTTTTTATATATAAATTGAATTAGAAAATTGTCCATCACCTTGCGAATATTATCCATTTTAAATCTTTAACTGCTGTTGCATCTTTGTACTGTCAATAATGACAAATAACTAATACTTAAATTATAGAACAATGAAAAATTTAAAAACACTTTTAGCAGTAGCAATTATCGCATTATTTTCGAATGCAATCGTTGCACAAACACAACCAGTTGACAAAAATAACTTAGCTATTGGCGGTTATGATGTAGTTTCTTACTTTACAGCTAACAAAGCGACAAAAGGAACAAAACAATTTACAGCTACAAATAATGGCGTAACCTATTATTTTGCATCTGCAAAAAACCAAAAAGCTTTTAAAGCAAATCCAACTAAATATTTACCGCAATGCGACGGATATTGTGCTTGGGGAGTTGCAGAAAAAAACGTAAAATTTCCAGTAAATCCAGAAACTTTTAAAGTTGTCAATGGTAAATTGTATTTGTTTTTTAATGGAGATTTTGAAGGAAAACCATTTAATACTTTAACAGAATGGAATAAAGAAGAAAGTAAACAATTAAAAAATATTGACAAAGCTTGGTCAAAAATTAAAAAATCGTAATTAAGAATAAAAAAATATAAAAAATGACTACAACAACATTTTCAGTTCCAACAAGAGAAGAAGTTTCAGAGAATAATCAAGTAATTTTTGATAACCTACAAAAAGCATTAGGTTTTGTACCTAACTTATATGCAACGATTGCCTATTCAAAAAATGGGTTAGAAAAATACTTAGCCTATCAAAATGCTAAAACATCACTTACTAACAAAGAAAAAGAAGCTGTTAACTTAATCGTGAGCCAAGTTAACAACTGTATGTATTGTCAAAGTGCCCATACCGTAATTGGAAAAATGAATGGGTTTTCAGACGAGCAATTGTTAGATATTAGAAATGCAAAAAGTACAGATCCTAAATTGGATGCCTTAGTAAAACTAGCTGCCGAAATTACTCAAACAAGAGGAAATGCCAATTCAGATATTGTGGATGCTTTTTTTGCTCAAGGATATACAAATGAAAATTTAGTGGATTTAATTTTACAAGTGAGTGACAAAACCGCTATGAACTATTTACACAATCTAACTCAAATTGAAGTAGATTTCCCTTTAGCTCCAAGCTTATAAATTAACATAAAGTTATTGCGATATTTGAGGATAGTTTACTGTCCTCAAATTTTGCATTTAAATAGTTAAGAATGGAAAAACTTATACAAGAAATTAGAAAATGTACATTTTGCGAAGCTCACTTACCTTGTGAACCAAAGCCCATAATTACTGTTCATTCCAAAAGTAAAATACTTTTAATTGGTCAAGCACCAGGAACCAAAGTTCAAAATTCTGGAATTCCTTGGGATGATGCTAGTGGGAAAGAATTACGTCGTTGGTTGGGAGTTACAGAGAAACAATTCTATGATACTAAATTATTTGGCATCATGCCTATGGGATTTTGTTTCCCAGGAATAGGGAAATCAGGCGATTTGCCTCCTAGACCAGAGTGCGCTCCGCTTTGGCATCATCAAGTTTTAGAAAAGTTACCCGAAGTAAAATTGATTATATTGATTGGAAATTATGCGCAGAAATATTATTTAAAAGAAGCTTTTCCGACCTTGACAGAAAATGTTTTGCATTTTGAAAAGTTTCTTCCTCATTATTTTCCACTGGTTCATCCATCACCGAGAAATAAAATTTGGCTAAAACGAAATCCTTGGTTTGAAGAAGAAGTTGTTCCTAATTTGAGAAATAAGGTTTTTGAAATTTTATTTAAATAAAATTGTCCATCACGAAACGAATTTTGTCCATCCTTTAACTTGTAATATAATCGCAATTTTGTTCAATCAAAAGAACCTTAAAAAACATAACAATACCCGTAGTGCATTATTAAGTTA
>DKIJ01000030.1 GCA_002454195.1 Flavobacterium sp. UBA6721 | reverse complement strand
TATGTGATTTAACTGTGTGTCTCATCGTTCCGGGCACGGATTACAAATCCGCGCTTTCGGGTACTAAAACTTAACTTTTTTATTTTAAAATTAAAGGTACTTTGTTAGAAATTAATCTACCAGTAAAAAATCTACAGCCAATTCGTTGAACTGAATCTTTTTTCTTAATAGAGATTCTTTTGTCAATAAATTTTTGTTCGATTAGATAATCTATTTTTCCATGATAGTTAACTCCTTTTTTTAATTTATAATAAGATACCGATTCATTATTTAAGCGAGTAACTAGTTCAAAAGGAATCTTTAATTTTATCTTTTTGTGCGATTTAATGATTACCAAATTTAAATTTTCACTATTTGTTCTTTTGTTTTTACTATTTTTATCAACAATGTCTATAATTGTTGAATTGTTAATGGAAAGTTCTGGAATAGATTCATCTTTAATAAATTCAGATACTCTTGTGCCATTATTTTCAAATAAAACTATTTTGGGGTTATAAAAAGCATTTAAATAATAAAATTGGGGATATTCTTTATTTAGAAATAAAGTATCCATTACAAAGCAATAATCATAATTAGTGTTATTTGATATTTCAAAAAAAATAAAGTTTCCATTTTTTATTTCAGAACTTAAAATTATAAGAGTAAAGTTTGGTTTAGTATAATTTGTAAAACTTAGGATGGTAATTAATAATAATATTAAAAGTATTTTATTTATCATGGTGTTTTATTTAGATCAATTTAATAATTTATTCCAAAGGTTTACTTGATGGTTATAAGAGCTAAATGCTTCCAAATTTACTGCTGCTCCGGGCATTTTAAACTGCCAATTATAAGCCTTTGCTTCTGACATAGCACTTCTATAGCCATGTCCTCCTTTGTTGTACCATCTAGCCATATTACCATTAACATAGTCTGCCGCATGGTTTAATTCATGCCCCATTGTACTCGCTAATTTTAAATAACTAGAAAAAGCATTTTTTGAAAGAAGAATTTTAGAAACACTCCCTTGTATTTTAGGATTGATACTGAATTCTCCTCCAACAGTTAATCCATCAGCAGAATTTCCTTTAGTATCTGTCAAAAATTCACGAGATTCGAATCTAGGACTTTTAGCCTCAGCATATAATTCGGGTAATACCTTTTGAGCAAAACCAGCTAATTGAGAATCTGATAAATTAGCATAAGCTCTCGGATCATTATAACCTGCGGCTTCTAATCTTCCTATCAAATCTTGACGTTGCTCCATCTTTGTCGCCACATGATTCAATGCAGAGACAAACAAACCTGTAACAGCTCCTTGCCAAAAGTTTCCTCCTGTGAGTTTAGCGGCTGCTCCTCCTGAAACCGTTCCAAAAGCAATAGTACCCAAATCACTATGCGCAAAATTACCTCCCAGACCTTGCCATTGATTAGCATTACCACCACTCCATGCACTTGCCGCAATACTACTCAATGCTCCCGCTGCAAAACCACTCCAGAACTTTCCGCCACTTATAGCCGTCATTCCTCCCTGAAAAGTACCGTGAGCCAAAGATTGAAAAGCAGCTCTAGAGAAGAAATTAGTAAATAAATTCTCGGCACCACTACCTATACCAAAAGTTACTGCGCCACTAGCAGCTCCAATAAACATGGATTTTGCAAGACCTCCCACACTAAAAGGCACATCAGTTAGTAAAGCTGTCAATGTATAAGTAGCTCCACTAACTACAGCACCAATAATTATTGCCACCGCTAGATCATCCAGTCCAAATAATTCCCCGCTAGGATCTGTATACTTCAATGGATTATTAAGAACGTAAGTGTAACGGTTGTAATTTTGGGTATTCTCCGGTTGCTGGATAAAATTATCCGGCATCAGGAAAGAACGTAAAACAGATTTATAATTATTCTAAACTATGAAAAACTATATTTACATCATTAGTTTTAATTTTTCCACTATATAAATTATAATCATTTACTTTAAGTGGTAAAAATTCTTTCTTGAACCTTTTTTTAGCTGGCAAAAAAAAGGTTTCTACAAAATCATTTAATTGATTAGTACTCAAACTAAAATTATACTCCCCACCCAAAATATAAAATCCTGTTAAATCATAACTGTTTATGTATTTTTCACCTGGTTTTAAAAAAACAAAAAAATCACGGAATTTTGTCGCAATATTTTCTTCTGTGACAATCTTTTCATCATTATTCATATTAAAAAAAAACGGATTTTCTATGATCTTATAATCCTTATAAAAATTTTTGTAAATATTATGTAAATCTTCGTTTAAAAAACTAGACTCATGTTCTTCAATAAATTTAACTCCATCATCTAAAACCTCCCAATAATGATTCATAAAATGAGGAGAGATAACTACTGAGTATTTTTCATCATAATGTCTTTTTAAGTTCTTCAAATAATTATCCTTTTTTATTATTTGTTTTAAATTGTATTTTGACCAACTTATTCCAAAATCAAAATTTTTAGGAACTTTCAAAAAATAAATGGGATTATCGCTATTATTAATATAAGTAATATCTAAAAAAGGGGTTTCTTCTAATTTATATCCTTTCCAACTATTTGACTTCTTTTTTCTCCACCCAATAGACAATTCTACAGAAGCTTTTTGAGCAAAAACATCTATTGAACATAACACAAACAATATAATTATAAAATTTTTCATATTTATTTTTTTATAAATGGATACATAAAACTAGTATTATTTGCCCAACTATAATTAATATAATTTGTCATTCCAAAAAATGGATTTTTAGAAAATTCCCTGACTACATCAGGTGTAAACATTGTTCCTCTAAACTGATCTCCTAACACATTATGCTGATAACTATAAGCATGAAATTCAAGCATGTCTTGAAATCCTGGTTGATTTAAAATTGATACATTATTACCTATTAAAGATGCGTATTGAGAAACATGAACAAACTCATGCCCCATTGCAAAATATAAGGTTTTAGCACTAGTAAATGCAGTATTGGGATTAAAATATACTGATGAATTTCCTGTAAGAACCCCATTTGCTGAACGGGCAAAAGTAACTCCATAAGTATCTGGTTTCATTGCAAAAACTTTTTTTGCTCCATCAGAAAGATTTTCAACACTAAAGTTTTTCACTTTGTCCATGGGAGCATCTGGGAAAAAATTCCTTTGAGCCTCACTAATAAAATCATCTGTTGCTGGAACAGGATCATCTGGAGTTATACCCATTTTATCACAAGCATTATAAAAATCCCCCATTCTATTTTGTGCCTGTATTCCTCCAACTACACCTCCTACAAGCCCACCAACAGCAGCCCCACCTAAGACAGCTTTTAATGTTATACTTTGGCCAGTAAAAATAGCGTTTGCAGCAACACCACCAGCCCCAGTTATAGCACCAATTACAGCCCCTTGGTATGCACCTTGCCAAAATCCCATAGCTGGCGTACTAAACATCGAACTTGCTGCACTACCTATACCAAAGGTAACTGCTGCACTGGCAGCACCTATAAATGTTGCTTTTAATAACCCTCCAACACTAAATGGCACATCGGCCAGTAGTGCCGTCATCGTATAAGTTGTGGCAGCAACAAGCATTCCTATTCCCACCGCAACCAAAAATCCAAGTTCTCCGCTTGGGTCAGTATACATTAATGGATTGTTAAGAACGTAAGCGTAACGGTTGTAATTCTGGGTATTCTCCGGCTGCTGGATAAAATTATCCGGCATCAGGAAAGCCCGCAAGGCAGGTAGGCATCTTCGATTTTAATCAATAATTAGCGGCACTTTGTTTGAAATTATTTTTTCATAATAAGGAGCAAAACCTATTTTTTGTACAGAATCTAAGCTACGTTTCTTTACTTCCTTCTCTGTTATAGTCTTACACATCTGATATTCCAAATGGAATTCATATAACTTATCTTTTTCTAAAACATATCGATTCATTAAATTATATGTATGAGGATATTTTAATTTGAAGGGTAATTCCACATATTTGATTGTTTTCTTTTTTAGAAAAATCGCATTTTTAAGCGACCTATAATCTTTCAAAAAAGAATCTGCTTTAACAGATTCTTTTTTTAGCCATTCCTCTTCTCCTTTACTTATGTTTTTCGTCTTATACACTCCCCCTTCTAATTTTGGAAAAATAAGTTTATTATTCTCATAAACAAAAGGTCTTGCAATTATGCTATTATTAAATTCAGGATTAAAAAGCCCAAAACCATATGTTCTGTTTCTACATAAAGTAATGAAATAATTAGTATTAGTAGTGTTTATTAATTTCACTCTTAGAATTGTATCACTATTCACATGAAATGATTCCACTGAAAATAAAATATCTTGTTTTACTGTTTTTTTATTCTTACAACTTATTGATAAACTAACAATTAACAACGATAAAAGGCACTTTTTTAATATAGTTTGCATTATCTTCCAGTATTAAATATTCTTAAGCTACTATTCATTACATCCATACTCGGTGAACCACCCCATTTATATTCCCAAAAATGTGCCTTGAATTCTCCAAGGGCTGCTGCTCTAATTGGTCCAAACTTTTGCTCCCATCTGTCGTATGCTCCTGTACTAAAATAAATGTAATGATTTAACTCATGACCTATGGTAGAGGCCAACATATGCCAACTACTCAAAGCAGACCTACTTATATTAATATGACTAGCACGAATTTTTCCATTACTATTTCTATAAGGAACTGTTTCACCATATGCTGCCTCTCCGTTTGACGACACAATTTTATCTTTCAAAAGAAATGTTGGATTATCTGCTTGATCCATCATCCTAGGATACATGTCTTTTGCAAAACCTCCTAATTCGCTTTGCTCTATTTGAGCAGGAGCATCTGGATCTTTACCCAAAGTTCGTAATCGCTCATCTACAAACCTATTATTACTAATCTTAGTCGCCACATGATTCAATGCAGAGACTATAAAGCCTACTCCATTTTTAACTCGCCCGAGGCTTCACTTTCTGCAAAAATCCCTACTCCATTTTTTCAAAAAACGCCTTTCAATTCTGTAAAAATAATCTTTTTATTTTCAGATGAAAAAAAATATTTCATTTATCGGGAAAACTAAAAAAGCAATCCTAAATCATTCCATTAAAGACTGATTTTGGCGGATAAGACTTTAATCCAGCGCTCGATTTTTTTGGAAGAATGCCAGAACGTAAACGTTATTTTTCAGATAAATTTCCCTGGCAATCTTCTAAAAAAATGAGCATAGCCCTGTGGCGATTGAACTATGCGCTTCAACTAACACCCCGAAGCACCGCAGGGATTGTGGAGTTTTTCACGGAACAATACCGAGGAGCGCCACGCGGTGTTGCGGCCTCGAACAGACACCACAGACCGGGAAGCCCTTTTTTCGGGGCTGTAGGGCTGTGAGCGTGTAACGGCGGGGAAAAAATAAAAGTCAGCGTTAGCGTTCCTTAATCAAATGCAAAGTGATAACGGAGCAAACCCCGATGGCTGGGCGAATGAGCAACCGCTGAAAAAACAAGGGGCGGTGGACGCAAACACTGACCCCGCTTTTTCAGCGGGGTTTGTGTTGCGGACGCAGTAGCCCCGACGAACGCAGGAAGCGACCGTGTGAAGACTGGGGCGAGGAAGCGTAGTGACTGCCTGCCCTTTTTCAGGGCTGGCAGGTGCTAGGCTAACGAGCGGACTGTGGAACGGAGGCTTTTTTCAGCCGACTGGAACAGCCCAGCGGAACAAAGGAAGCGACCGGAGGGAGACCGCTTTATTGCTTTCCGTCTTGATTAGCAGATTGTTTCTTTTATCGGATGGTATTTGTTAATTGCATTTTGCAAAATTTCGAGCTCTGTTTGTTTGTATAAAGTTGTGGTTGACGCTCGTTTGTGTCCTGCAAAAACTTGTACAATTCTCGTATCGTTTTCCTTTTTCAGAAGATTGGCGATTACACTTTGTCTGATTTTGATGGGTTGTAATTGCTCGTTTTTTTCTCTGTGTTCGTTAATCATTCTGTTAAGTACATTCGGTCTCACTTCTTCTTTTAACTTTCCCGTAATGAGCGTTTTTATTGGTTTTTCTGATTGTATGTGTTTGGTAAGTTTTGGATAATCTTCTTTTAAATAATTCAAAAAAAGGAGTATTTGTTTTGCCTGTAATGGCAATGTTCTTGATTTCTTTTTGTCGGTTGATTGGATGTAAACTTCCGCCTTTTCTAAATTAATATCTTCAATTTGTAAGTTGCATATTTCCCCAACCGTTAAACCTTGATAGATCAATAAACTAATGATTACCTGGTTTCTTCGTTGTAAAGTTTTGTCTTTGTGGGTGTCGTTTAGGAAGTTTTCGAGTGTTTCTGATGAATATAAAACATCAACTTTAATTTGCTTGTTAATCTTATCTTTTAAAAATAATTCACTACAAGGATGGTCGTTTCGTCTGCCAATTTCTAGTAAATAATGATAGTAGATTTTAACGCTCGATAAGTAATGTTTGATGGTTTTGGGTTGTAGATTTTCGTTCTTTCGTAAATGGCCGATATAATCTAAAATGTCGTTGTATTGTGCAATTTCGGCTTTATTTTGGATGTAGTTTAAGTATTTATTGATGCTACACAAATACGGTTTTAAAGAGTTTTGGCTGTATTTTTTTAATAGATATTGTTCTAATTTCATAATTGAATAATTTAAAGATTGAACGATTAAAAGACTATCAAACAATCTAATTTTTCAATTTTTAAATCATTAAATTGTTTAATTGCGAAGCGTTAATATGCGTATAAACTTCTGTGGTTTCTATGTTGCTATGTCCTAAAAAAGTTTGTACTTGTTCGAGTTTCATTCCGTTTTCTAAAAGATGTGTGGCGATAGAATGGCGTAAAGTGTGCATTCCTATTTTGTTTAGTTCTGCTGGTTTAAATCGTTTTCCAAAGTTGGTTCTGTCAATCAATTTCTTTAAGATTAAATTAAAGCTTCCTTGTTGCATTCTTCGGTTTTCAATATTTAAAAAAACAGGTTTCATTTCTCTATTTTCAACTTCTTTTAAGAATAATTTTAATTCTATAACTATTTGATTTGCAATAGGAACGATTCTTCTTTTGTTGTTTTTTCCGCTTTCAACAATTAGTCTATTTTCTTGTAAATCAATGTCTTTTTTGTTGAGTTTTACCATTTCTCCAACTCGCAGTCCGCAACCATAAGCTATATTTAAAATCGCTTTTTCTTGCTCGTTTTCGCAGTTTTTATATAATTCTTGGATTTGATTTTGAGTAAAAATAATCCGTTCTACTTGTTCTTTTGGTGTGTAAAATTTAAAACTCGATGCCGGATTTGTTTTGAGTTTTCCAAGTTCCAGCGCATAACCAAAATAAGATTGGATATTTCTAAGTCTGCTGTAAATGGTTTCTTTGACTAGATTTTCTTTGGTCCTGGTGTTTTTTTGTTGGTGTAATTTTCCCTGGTATTCGATAATGTTTTTGGGTGTAACTTGCTTTAATTCATTAATTTGTAAACTTTCTAACCAACTAAAAAACTGTTTTAAATATAAATATCTTGCCTGATACGTTGCTTTTGTGTAGCCTAATGTTTGTAAATGATTTTGGTAATTTTCGGCTTCTTTTTGGTAGGTTTTATTGTGTAAATGGCTCATCTATGACGGTTTTCTACTTGTATGATGGTTTTGCTTACTTCTTTTTTTGGATTTAGGGTCGCTAGATTGTTTTTTGATTAAAAACCTATATTTTACAACACTTTACAAGGTTTTCTAGTGAACCACTAGCGACCCACAGCGACCCAAACCCTTGTCATACTTGTTTTAAAGTATCAATCTGCTTCATAAGAAAATCTTTGATTTCTATTCTGATTTTAGAATAATTATCCCAATAATCAACTTGGTATTTTAAACCTTTGTTTGAAAAACCACCTTTGTATTTGATGTATTCCAATTCCAGTAAACTATTGATAAACCGCTGTAATTGGGTTTTACTGATGTTCAGCTCTTGGCGGATTTCCCGTTGTGTAAAAATGTTTTCTTTGTCTTTTACATACTTTTTCAATCGCTCAAAAAACTGTCTTAAACTGCCGTCCAGTTCATCAACTTTTAAAATAATACTCTCAAAAAGTATCTCTGTAGCCTGTTCAATATCTTCGATTTGGGTTACTAATTGATTGTCTTTTGTGAGTTGTCTTTGATGCTGATTTAAAAATGTAACTTGTTTAATTACGGCTTGATACATTTCATTTAACCGTCTTATTTTATGGACTTTTTCGGGTAATTGTAGTTTGGTTGCGTATGGATTTATAACTTCATAATATTTCAAGTTTCTAACCATTGATTGAATAAAACTTACTGCTTTTTGGCTTTCTTTTGGGTCTATTTCTCCTGCATTGCGTTTGTTTTGGTTCTCGATTATTCTTTGGGTTTGTTCCTTACTTTCATCAACGGCAATTAAAAAACTTCGGCTCATATTGTCTTCGTAAGTCTCGCCTTTTGTCGTTGCCGATAAACTGCTAAACTGTCCTTTTACTTCTTTTCTGGTCGATTTGTTGTTGCCTTTTTTGTCTTTCATTGATACCGAGCTGCTCAAAAATTGATTGCTTATAAGTTCCCGAAGCGCATACAAAGCATCTTCTTTTAATCCGTCTAAATCTTCTATAATGATGATTTTTCTAAACAAATCAAATTCACCCCAATTGTACAAACTGCTTTCGGTGATTCGGGTAAAACGTAACACGTCTTCTTGTGGCATCAAGTCTGCAATTCTACTTATAATATGGGTTTTTCCGCTTCCCGAACTTCCTTGCACAATGGCGTGTATTGGGCTTTTATTCATATAACTAACGATGATTAAAAACAATAATAACCGTGAGTTTTCCTCGCCAACTATTCCGGCTTTGCCGATTTGTTTATTAAGGTTTTCTAATAGATTTTTCTGTTTTAAAAACTCGATTGGTTTATCATTTGCCACAGATTGCACAGATTTAACGGATTTTTTTTGTTTGGGGTCTGATTGATCTTCGATTGAAAAATTGATTTCTTCAGTAGAAAATAAAATAGGATTTCTCTTTTCTAAAAGTTCTGTAAATATTTCATTTTCGTGCAGTTGCAAGGTTTCGTTTATGTCTTTGTTTGGAAGTTCAATTGTACTGATTTTGTACTGCATAAATTGTTCAGTATATTTTTTAACCGCTTCTTTTCCTGCTTCATCGTTATCAAAAGCAAAAATAATTTCTTCTAAATCTGCAAGTTCTAAAATGGCTTTTTGGATTTCTTCGTTTAATCCATTTGTTCCGTAACACGCTAAAACGCTATAATCTTTGATTACTTCATCAATCTGCAACAAACTTGCACAATCAATAATACTTTCGGTTAAAATCAGTTTTTTGGTCGCTGGATTCGGGTAATTCGGATAAAGTCCTGTTCGGTTCTTCAGATAAAAATGCTTTGCATTTTCTTTGTCTAATGCACTTCTAAAATATAAACTTGTGATTTCGTTTTCTTTAGTCTTCAGCGCAAAAACCAAACTGTATTTTCCAAAAACATTATACGCTGTTTCTCCATTATTAGCCTTTAAACCCTTATCCAAAAGCAATCCAACCGCTAAACAATTATTAATGAGTTCCTCGCTTTTTCGTTCTCCGTGGTGGAATTGTCCGCTGTTAAAACCAATGTTTAATTTGGTATGATCTAAATTTCTTTTCTTGCAATAATCTTTGGCTGGTTGGCTGTTGGTCAATCCTTTTTTAAAACTCTTGAACATTGTTTCCAGGAAAACCGTTTTTTGAAGTTGGGAGATTTCGATAACCTTTTTATCGTTCCAAACTACTGGCTCTTGTGTGTTTGCCAATTGCCCACATTTTACAATTGCCTCGTGTTTGGTAATCTTTTCATAATCCTGCACCCATTGTATTTGGTCGCCTTTTGCCCCGCAAGCGTGGCATTTGTAAAAATGCTTTTCTAAATTTACTTGTAAACTTGCTGTTTTATCATCGTGGAAGGGACACAACAGCATATTGTTTTTGGGTTTTAAACCGTAATGCGCTAATACGGCAGACAGATTTAAGTTTTCTTTGATTTCTGGTATGGTCATTAAATGCGTTTTTTCAGGGTTGGCTTTACTGGGTTCTGGTCTTCTATAAGTTCTATGATTAACTGCTTTTCACTTGTTAAGATTCTCACAGTATCGCCGGCTTTAAATCCTAATTTTTCAAGCCACACTCCGCTTACGCTTAACCACGGAACTTTTTTAGAACCATAGGTCAATGCTCTGTGTTTGGGCTGAAGCTTTATTTCTTTAGGATTTCTGATTGCCATAATTACCTGTGTTTGCTAATAAAAAACTTTTTGTTGCTAATTTTTCTACTACAAAATTACAATTTAGTTTATTTAAAAGCAACTTAAAAGTTTATTATATTTCCATATATTGCAATTAGTGTTTATTATTTCTATTTTTGTGGTATGGATTTAGCGAACAACATAAAGGTAATTAGAGAAAAACAGGACTTAATGCAAAAGGAAGTAGCTTTGCATATTGGCGTGGATAAATCAACCTACAGCAAGATTGAAAAAGGACTCAGGGAGTTAACCGTAGCAGAACTGCTTAAACTAACCAAGCTCTTTAACCTGACAGCTGACCAGATTCTGAACTACAACGAGAACATCATCCCTACCGAAGTAGTAATGGAAGATAAATCCTCTACAGAACAGATGAAGCTCTTACAACAATTAGACGAGGAAGATAAAAGCACCGTATTTAAAATAATTGACAAAATGCTTACCACTAAGAAATTTAAAGACTTTTTTAATAAAAATGTAGCAATATTATAAAACAACAAAGCCGAGCATTGCTCGGCTTTTCTGTTATTATTTACTTGAGTAATCTATGAGTAAAGTGTTTATTTTTTTAATTTCATTTTCGGTTTTGACTTCTATTAAACTATCCATTTTATCAAGTAGAACCCTATATTCATCATCATTCAATATTTTTCCTCTTTTGATGATTTTTTCAATACTTTTATCAAACAGCTTTTGAAAAATATCCAAATCTAAATTTAATTTCTCCTTAAATAGGTCTTTTAGTTCTAACTGTTTCTCTAATGACATTTCCTTTAACTGCAAATAAATTTCTTTATCACCTGATTTTAAAACTTTCGTATTCTTTTCTTGATATGCCACTTCTATAAGATTGTTGGTCTCAATGAAAAATTCCCTTGGCATTCCTAATTTTTCAATAAGAAATTCATTAAATAAAAGTATTTTATTTTTTAATAATTCTAGATTTTCCATTCGATTTATTTTAAAGGACCAAACATTGAGTTTGAAGCAGACATATACAAAGGACGATTAGGATTATATTGCCAAATAGCGTTTATTGAATTACCTACATTTGGACTGCCTACACCGCCAAAAAAATCAATTAATTGCTGTTCTCTTCCTCTTATGGCATAGTATCCCATTGGATAACCTTGGCTTGCTACGTCTAGTGTCGGACTTCCATAACCAAAGGCACGCATATGATGAGAAGCATATCTGCCCATCATTATACCGTAAGGACTTCCAAATCCACTTGCTCTACCGGCATAAACTTGACCTGCGCTATTTCGTAAAGTGTATGTTACATAAACTCTCTGTGAAAGATCATAAGCAGCAGCTCCTGTAATTGCAATTCCTCCAATAATATCTCCTATAGGTATTGGACCATCTACTGCAGCTGCAGTTAAAGCAAAAGGAGCAACTGATGCAGCAGAAGAAGTATCTAAATTTAATGATTTATCTAAATATTTTGCTTCTTCAGCTTTCTGTGCAAAATATTTTTTATACTTATTCGGCGGGTCACCAAGAGTCATCTGGTGCATCGCGTGATTGAGTCCACTAACAAACAAACCTGTAACAGCTCCCTGCCAGAAGTTCCCTCCTGTCAATTTAGCTGCTGCTCCGCCACTTACTGTACCAAAAGCAATAGTACCCAAATCACTATGCGCAAAATTACCTCCCAGACCTTGCCATTGATTAGCATTACCGCCACCCCAGGCACTAGCCACAATACTACTTATAGCTCCCGCTGCAAAACCACTCCAAAACTTACCCCCTGAAACAGATGTCATAATACCTTGAAACGTACCATGCGCAAATGCTTGAAAGGTTGCCTTGGCAGCAAAAGTGCCTGTCGCCGAGAATAAATTCTCTGCCGCTTGTCCTATACCAAAAGTTACTGCTGCAGTTCCTGCCCCAATAAAAGTAGCTTTCAATAAACCACCCACACTAAATGGTACATCGGCCAGTAGTGCCGTCATCGTATAAGTTGTGGCAGCAACAAGCATTCCTATTCCCACCGCAACCAAAAATCCAAGTTCTCCGCTTGGGTCAGTATACATTAATGGATTATTAAGAACGTAAGCATAACGGTTATAATTTTGTGTGTTCTCCGGCTGCTGGATAAAATTATCTGGCATTAAAAAAGAACGTAGCGTAGGGTCATACAAACGACCGTTCATGTGAATCAAGCCTACTTCTGCCAAATGTTCGTGGCTGGTGTAGCCTCGGTCTAGCATCATCAATTTTGCAGCTGTTCCATCAGTAGGCAAAGTAACGGCTACACCATTTTGCTGCAATTTAGCTAAATTCCCCCAAGCATCAAACTGGCGGCGTTCTACTGCCGTTCCTGTTTCGTCCGAAATGGCTATGATACTCCCCAAATAATCCCTGTGAAGATAGTATTTTTTATCGACAACGGCACCCGTCGTAATGGTTCTTGTTCGATCCATGTAAAGTGGTGCTGAATAGGCATCACCACCTATATAAGTTCTGATAGTTATAGTAGTAGGTGTTTTTAAAATTTCAACAGTTCCATCATCGGTATAATCTTTAGTTTTTGTATAAGTACCGGGTTGTCCCTGAGTGGTAACCTGATACCCATAACTCATGGTTTGTCTGGACAAATGGGAATTATAAGCAAATGTTGTACTCCCTTTATCACTTTCGTTAATAGCAATTGGGCTTTTGAACATGGTATAAGTCACCGTTTGCTTAGGCAAAGCCGTATAATAATTTTTCCCTTCAGGGGTCAATGTTATCGATTTTTTGCGATAAATCCCTGTATTGACATCTGTATTATAATTTACAGTTCCCAGTTTGTTATGATTGGTAATCCTTCCTTTGGTATCATAAGTATTACTGTCATTAGTATTGGTCAATGGATTTGTCCATTGGGTTAAACGATCCAGAGTATCATAGCTAAATACTTCATTAGTACCCAAAACCACATTTTGCCTGTTATTTAAAGTCCCTTTTACCGCATTAAAACTATACGTATTATACAACACATCCACACTGTTTTTAGTATGACGTTGAGAAGTAAAATAATTATCCCCATCATACGCATTTGTAATTGCAATTCCATTCCCCAGCGTTTCAGTCAGGGATTGCATCTTTTCATTAGCTCCAGTCAATTGCCACAAAACAGCATTATTGGCATCCGTCAATTTATCCATAACACCATTATAAGTATTATAGTTGTTTTTAGTGATTACCGCATTGCTTAAACCTGTAACCAGCTCTTGTGTAGCATTGGTTACACTGGCAATTCGTCCATAAGTATCATAAGCCATTGTTTTGGTCTGGCTAAAACGGTCATTACTTTCGGTAGTACTGCTAAGTCTGTGCAAACCATCGTAAGTATAGGTATAAGTATCGATGGCAGCAGCTGTTGATTTTTTACTGATTTCGCTCGTTAACTGACCTAAAGAGTTATACGCATAATCGGTTACAAAATCAGCTCCGTCTCCTAGTGTTATCTTCTTAGTCAATTTACCATCATCGTCATAAGTATTCGTTGTTGTTCCTTTTGGAGTAGTTTCGTTAGTGATTTGTCCAAAAGCATCATAGGCATACGTATAGGTTCCTGCATTAGGATCATTCATAGCTGTTTTGTTCCCCCAGCCATCAATAGTGATCGATACTTTATGTCCTTCGTAATCGGATTCTTTTAATTGTCCGTTAGCATAATAGGTAAAATTAATGGTTCCTCCGGGATCGGTAGTCTGCACCTTATTGCCCAGTGCATCTACTGTAGCAGTAGTGGTTTTACCATCATCATTACTGGTCGTAGTCAAACCAGAATAACTTAAGGTTTGAATTCTTCCTGTAGATGCCGTAACTTTTGTGGGACGGCTCAGGTAATCATATTCATACATTGTCCATTTGCCTGGAGAAGAAAAGTAAGGCTCACTTTCTTTTAATTTCCGCCCTAAACCGTCATACACAATCTGTTTTGAAATTAAAGAATTAGCCGCAAAACCTTTGGTTGTTTTAATAACTTCCCTTCCCAAAACATCATATTGTGTGATGGTTTTGGCTTGGTCTCCAACCGTATTCTGACTGGTTGTGGTATAACCGCCATCTGTCAACTTAGCGTAGGTAATAGTCGTTTCAAGCGGGGTTGTAGACACTCCGGTAGTCTTGGTTTTAGTCAGTTTACCCCAGTTATCATAAGTATAATCACTTATTACCCCTAAATAATTAGTTGATTGTGTTACTTGCCCTAACGGATTATAAACAAAATTAGTCTCAAATCCCTGATGATCCGTTTTCTTTATGACAAAACGCTTAGTTGTGTCATACTGATCTGTTATTGTTCGTGAAGCAATTGCTACAGGAGCATTAGGTGCCGATACCGTTTTAGTTAACAAATTTCCCACATTGTCATAAGTCATATCCTCAACAATAGCATAAGTAGTGTTATGCCCTGTTTTCTCCGTCTTAGTTAGATTAAATCCTGTATAAGTATAAGTCTCTGCTGATGTTCGTGTCTCTCCAGTAGCAATATTATTACTTGAATTTGTTGTAGATTTTGGTCTTCCTATATAATAGGCAGAGCCAACACCACCCGGATTGTTATCATAGGTATAATTTGTAGTTGTTGTTCCTTGTAAACTGCTTCCACTATATCGCTTGTTAACACTTTCCATTTGCAAACCATAATAATTTATCGAGGTAACTGTTCCGTCATAGGTAAAAGTATCCTCCGATTTCACACCTGTTAGTGCATCTAAAGTGGTTTGCGAACTCAATAATACATTATAGACTTTTGAAACAGGATTAGTATAGGTAGCAAAAACATTCGTTTTAGTACTCAATAAATTATCCGGAGTAGCAGCAAACACAGTACCCGGATTTGTACTCGACCAGGTTATCGTATTCGCTCCTTTTAAATTGATATCATTATTTTGAGTAGTCCATATCTTTGTATCAGAGGGGGACAAATACCAACTACTTCGGGAGGTTCTGGCAAAACCAACTGTTCCATAATCAAAATTTGAAATATAACTTCTATATTTAAAATCCTGAAACTTAGAAACACCGTTGATTGTAGCAGTAAGTTTAGACACTAAAAAATTATCCGAATTTCGAATTATCTCAACATTAGGATATGTCGCTGTATTTGTTGAAGAATAAAAATCAGTTGTATAATTCCCTAATCCTTCATTAACTGCTTGCATAGGTAAATAATCAATAGTTTGCTTAATATTACCGCTAGCTTCTGTAACAGAAATCAATCTATTATTAACATTCAAATCCTCATTAAATTGATAATATTCAATTTTATTATAATGCCCTCTTACAATTACCAACTCACTATTAGCCCCTTGATATTTATAATTAGATACTAATGGTATTGGAATATCAGGAGAACCAGAATCAAAAAGACCCGAATCATACGTTTGCAAATACTTAGAATTAGCAACATAACCAATATTATTGGTAAAAGCCGTTACCTGCCATTGAGTATTATGATCATTAATAGTCCAACTAGGCTTATAATATTTTCTCCATACCCTAACCAAATCAGATTTTCCATCTCCATTAATATCTATCGCATAATAGTTACTCCAATGCCTTTGGGTATTATAAGCATTTCCAGTATCAGGTCTATACTCAACAATATTTTGACTTTCTTTTACGAAAAATTCTCCTCCAGCAGGCTTAGGGTTACTATAATATGTATGCCATAAAACATGTCCCTCTCCGCCTTCAGTATCAGGTAACATAATATCGGTCTTCCCATCTCCATTATAATCTCCTAAAAGCATTTGCTTAGTATCAGAATATTTATCTAGGGTTCCTGAACCAATTACTTCTAATTCAACCCAAGGTGAAACTGTGAGTTGTTTGAAACTTATTATTTTATATGTTTTATCATTTTTTAATACTAAAATATCTGATTTTCCATCTCCATTAAAATCTGCTATATATTTCTTACCATCAAAATAAGTAGTAGTAGTAGTAGTAGTGGTAGTAGTTAGTTGCACAAATCCTTTTGTTCCTATATCATTAGAAACATTTGAGTTTAAATCCAGTAAAAAATACTCAGACCCTTCATCTTTTGTTCCTAGATAACGACAAGAGCATACTCTTTGACCTTGCGAAACTATCTGACATCCATAAATATATTCTTTTGTTTCGTTTATACTTTTTTTAATCAAAACTTCTGAAATACCATCTCCGTTGAAATCACCCTCAAAATATTCGTTAGTAGTTTTTAAATAATTTCCATTACATTGAACGCCTCCGTTGTTCGTTACCTTTAATCCTTGATTATTAATTTGTATAGTTTTGATATAATCATTGACAAAAATGCCATTATTCATATTATAAATTCTAAACTCCGTTAAAGTCGATGTTTCATTGACATTAACTAATGATTGGAATTGATTCAGTCTATTATTACTTATTGTTGTAGCTACTAATTCTTTTCTTTTATTTACAGCAAACGGTAAATTTATTGGTGTATTTCCAGTATTTTCCTTAAACAAGTCAGTAAAAACCTTATTATCTGCCACAAAATCCAATCTTCCATCTCCATCAAAATCACCAGCTAATTTTACATCTTCGAAATTAAGATTGTTTGTATAACTTTTTTCTATCCTAACTGTAGCATTATAATTGGAAGTATTCACATAATCAAAAATGACCGGATTTGATGCCTCGTTTTGAGCATTGAATTCCTGAACTTTAGTAACACGTTCATAACCTAAATTATGATCCTCCATTTGTGTAAGTTGATATTTACGGAATAACGCATTGTTAGTCGAAACCTGTATATTATCCAAAATTTTAGTTGCATAAACTGGGGTTCCTTTTATAAAATCCCTTTCTATACGTTTAGCATCTCTATAATTAAACTTTATCATATTCTGTGAAGCCACACTCTGTGATGGATTCCCACCAAAAGTAATGTTATCGATGTACAATTGATTGGTATTATTATAAACTACATTAGTATAATTATAATCAACCGAATTTCCATAAACATCTTCAAAATGAACAATATACCATGAATTGACCGAAACTGAATTTTGTAAACTTCCATTTCCTTTAGAACCATACCAACTTCTAGAACCATCAGGAGCAGTTACAATAAAATAAGTGGTTGTTCCTTCTATTTTTAATTCTATCTTAGTGTTACTTTTGTATTCGGTTTCATAAATAGATCCATTAGCCCAATATGTTCCTGATTTAATCAATAATCTTTGTCCATCTAAAGCTAACTTATCATCAGCATCAAAATCAACTCCATCAACATAACCATCAATATCTCTTCGGGTTGCTATACGACTAATGGCGGAAATACTATTTATATTCCATCCCTGACCAGCGATTCCTCCTCTTACACCACTAGTATAAGTAAGGTTTATAGTTGGCGCCACATTTTTAATACTTGGGGGTAAAGCAATTGGTAAATTATAAGTTGCCTGCCCAGAATTTGAAATTTGTAATTCCCCTTTAGTATCGGTAAAGTTTTGGGATTGTAGAATTTGACCCAAAAATAATATTAATAATAAGTAAAAATGCTTCATAGACTATTCCTTGATAATTTTGATAGATTTTTGATCTCCGTTTTTATAATATAAAATCACTGCGTAAACTCCTCTTGGATAATTTTCAAAAGTGATAGTTTGTAATTTTATATTTTCAGTGTTGTTAAATGATTGCAAGACCTGTCCAGCTATAGAATAGACCTGAATAGAAGTAACTACGTTTTCATTTATAAGATTCCATTGTAAATACAATTCCTGTTTTACGGGATTTGGATAATAAGAAATTTGATCTGAAACATCAGATTTTACTAGATCTTCTTCAACAATCGTTTTGGAATCTTTATAAACTTTACCTGTACCTAACGGACAATTGATGCACAATTCTCTTTGAATTTGATTACCCGCAGTATCATACGTAAAAATTATTTTATCTTGTGCCATACTCTTTAAACCAATAAAGAACATTAAAAACATAACAACTTTATTCATCTTAATTAAATGTTAAATTCGTAGTAATATTACGGTTAAGCGAATTATAAAACAATACCCACTTTTAGTGATATTTTATTAAAATACTTTCAAGTAAAAAAAGAATCCTTTGCAACTCTAAAAAAACCAAATATTAATGAGAAATTTGCATTTTGAAAAATGAAGAGCAAAATGACACAAATTAGCATTTTAGGTTGTGGATGGTTAGGACTTCCTTTGGCGAAAGCCTTATTAGAAAAAGGCTATTCAGTAAAAGGTTCCACTACAACTATCGATAAAAAAGAATTACTAGAAAATGCTGGTATAACGCATTATCCCATTGCGTTAGAAGTCGAAAATTTCTCATCTCCAGTTGATGCCTTTTTGGACAGAAGTCAAACATTGATCATTGCTATTCCTCCCAAATTAAGAGGGAAAAACAAAGATTATTCGGATGCTCCAAACACTTCCTTTGTTCAAAAAATTAAAAATCTAGTGCCATTTATCGAAAAAGCTTCGGTAGCAAATGTACTTTTCATCAGTTCGACAGCAGTGTATGGCGAAGGCAATGAAACAATTGATGAAAACGCCGTTCCCAATCCTGTAACGGAAAGCGGAAAACAATTATTGGAAATTGAACAACTATTACTTTCTAATACCCATTTTAAAACTACTATTTTGCGTTTTGGAGGTTTAATAGGACCCGATAGAAATCCCGCTCGATTCCTAGCAGGAAAAGAAAATGTTCCTAATCCGGATGCGCCTGTCAATTTGATTCATTTGGAAGATTGTATTGGCATTATCCATAAAATTATAACTACTGATTGCTGGAATACAACGTTGAACGCGGCATCTCCTTTTCACCCTAGCCGAAAAGTCTATTACACACAAAAAGCCCTAGACGAAAACTTAGTACCGCCCTCTTTTAATGAGGACGCCCCATCGGTAGGGAAAACAATTTCATCAGAACATCTCATAAGAGTTTTAAATTACACCTTCAAAAAACCTCAATTATAGTGATTACTAAAGTTAAAAATGCTGTTTCAACTCGGGTAAACGCTATAGGACTTCCTATGTTAGCCCTTATTTGGGTAGGATTCTTTTGGGGAACTACTTGGATTGCATCCAAGGAAGGAGTGCGTTACATACCCGGAATTCAAATGGCTGCCATCCGACAATTTATAGCCGGTTTGTTGTACATACTCTATTTAATTTTTACGAAATCGCCTTGGCCAAAAGGAAAACAATGGAAAACCATAGTGATTCTGGCCATCCTTAATTTTACAATGAGTAACGGATTGAGTACCGCAGGCGTTAAATACATCAGTAGTGGCTTAGGAGCCATAATTGCCGCTATCTTCCCCATTTGGATTGTAATTATATCGTATTTTAGAGGAGAAAAAATTGCTAAACTAGCCGTAACAGGTGTATTCGTTTGTTTTGGTGGTGTTTGTGTTATTTTTTACGAATACCTAGCCGATTTCCTAAGACCTGATTTTCAATTGGGAATTTTTCTTTCGGTAGTAGCTACCATAACCTGGGCTTTTGGTACATTGTACACCAAGAAAAAAGCCGCCTCTTATAATCCCTATTTCAGTATTGGGTTTCAAATGTTTATTTCGAGTATTCTACTATTTGCTTATAACGGTGCCACAGGAATTTCAGTCAATTTAAACGAAATCCCTTTAAACACTTGGCTGGCAATAGCCTATCTAGTTATTGTAGGTTCACTAATCACTTTTACGGTTTTCATTTATTCTTTGCAACATCTTCCACCAGAGATGAGCAGTCTTTATGCCTACATGAATCCTGTGGTTGCGGTACTTTTAGGTTCGATAATTTTTGGCGAAACATTGAGTATTTCGATAGCTATTGGAGGAATTGTAACCTTATTTGGTTTGTATTTAGTGAACAAATCTTTACGTAAAAGCAAAAAGAAGACCAACATTTTAATCAAATAAAGCTTCCTGATTTCCAACACAGTTTTTGTACTTTTGCAAAAAAAATTTCATGAAATCTGCATTATACAAATACCGAATATTCATTGGTATCTTTATTGTTTTTTCGGCTATTACACTTACTCTTTTTTACAATGCTTTAAAACCGCAAAAAACACTTCCTATCTACAATCCAGCCGATGTCAATCCGGAATTAGTAGATAGCACCATACAGTATGTGAGCAAATACCATACAATAGCTGATTTTTCATTTACCAATCAAAACGGAAAAACCATCACCCAAAAAGATTATGAAGGTAAAATTTATGTTGCCGATTTTTTCTTTACAACCTGTGGTACCATTTGCCCAAAAATGACTTCCAATCTGGAAGAAGTTCAAAAAGCCATTATTAATAATCCAAAAGTAATGCTGCTTTCGCATACCGTTTTCCCAGAAGTAGACACAGTAGAAGCTTTGAAAGCCTATGCTATAAAACATGGTGTTGTTGATAGTAAATGGAACTTGGTTACCGGCGATAAAAAAGAAATTTATGCCATGGCAAGAAAATCCTATCTGGCGGTAAAATTGGGCAAACCAAGCGAATTGTACGATATGGTTCACACCGAAAACTTTGTGCTTGTAGATGCTAAAAGAAGAGTTCGTGGTTTTTATGACGGTACTACAAAAGAAGACATTCAAAAACTTATTGAAGATATTAATTTTCTAAGTAACGAAAAGCAGTCCGAATAATCGTATTGCCATCAAAAAAACAGCATTTTATAGCGATAATTTGAATCCAATTAAATCACAAAACTGACAATTATCATTCGAGTTAGCAATATAATATGTATTTTTGCAGTCTTAATTCAATCTAAATAAGCCTTGCGTACCACTATACATTCCTTAAAGAAAAGTCAAAAAGCCATTATCAAAGATTTTGATATTGACATTATCCCTTTAAAGTTACTTGAAATGGGTTGCTTACCGGGAAATACTGTCGAATTACTTCAGATTGCCCCTTTTGGTGATCCTTTGTATTTAGATGTCAACGGTTCACACGTGGCCATTAGAGTGGAAACAGCCAAAGAAATTGAAGTTGAACTTATCAATACTACGCTTTAATGATGCATCAAAATATTAACGTAGCATTAATTGGTAACCCTAACGTAGGTAAAACTTCGGTTTTTAACCAATTGACGGGTTTGAATCAACAAGTAGGAAACTACCCTGGAATTACTGTTGAAAAAAAAATTGGTTTTTGCAAATTAAACCATAACATCAAAGCTAACATTCTGGATTTACCAGGAACCTACAGCCTCAACGCCAGTTCAATTGACGAGAATGTTGTAATTGAAATGCTACTAAACAAAAACGATAAGTTATATCCTGATGTCGCCCTTGTGGTTACGGATGTGGAAAATTTGAAAAGAAACTTATTGCTTTTTACTCAAATAAAAGATCTTGAAATTCCAACCATTTTAGTGATTAACATGGCTGACCGTATGGAAAGCAAAGGGATTTCGCTAAACATTCCTTTCTTAGAAGAACAATTAAAAACTAAAATCGCCTTAATTAGTTCGCGTAAAGGACAAGGAATTGAAGAATTAAAAGAATTAATTGTTAGCTACAAATCAATTACAACGGAGCCTTGTTTAAATGCATCGGTAATTGACAAAGAATATTTTGCCAACTTACAAAAAGCCTTTCCGGATCAATTGTTATACAAACTTTGGTTAGTAATTACCCAAGATGTAAACTTTTTGAATTTAGAGCGAAAAGAAATCAAAAGTTCGTTTACTAAATCACATACCGAACTAAAGCGTTTACAACAAAAAGAGACCATAAAACGCTACCAATTTATCAATGAAGTCCTTAAAGAAGGATTAACGGTAGATAAAAGCATTGCTAAAGATTTCCGTTCCAAATTAGACCGCGTTTTAACCCATAAAATTTGGGGATACGTCATCTTTTTTGCTATTCTTTTCATTATTTTCCAATCGATTTTCAACTGGTCTTCGGTTCCTATGGATTTCATTGACAGCGCATTTGCTAGTTTAAGTACAATGGCTGCCGAAGAACTTCCTGCTGGTATTTTAACCGATTTAATTTCACAAGGAATTATACCTGGTATCGGTGGAATCCTGATTTTTATTCCGCAAATTGCCTTCTTATTCCTTTTTATATCCATCCTGGAAGAAAGTGGCTATATGAGTCGTGTGGTTTTTATTATGGATAAAATTATGCGCCGTTTTGGATTATCCGGTAAAAGTGTCGTGCCTTTAATTTCTGGGACAGCCTGTGCTATTCCAGCGATTATGGCAACCCGAAATATCGAAAACTGGAAAGAACGTTTAATCACGATTCTGGTAACCCCGTTTACCACCTGTTCGGCCCGATTACCCGTTTATGCTATTATTATAGCCTTAGTAATCCCAGACAATCGTGTTTTTGGTTTTTTAAACCTTCAAGGGCTTACACTAATGTTGTTGTATCTTTTAGGTTTTGGAATGGCAATATTATCGGCTTATATCCTTAACAAAGTAATGAAAGTAAGCGGTAAAACATTTTTTGTGGTCGAAATGCCTAATTACAAATTGCCTTTGTTTAAAAACGTAGCCATTAACGTAATCGAAAAAACCAAAGCATTTATCTCTGGTGCTGGAAAAATCATTTTAGCTATTTCTATTATTCTATGGTTTTTAGCTTCTTACGGTCCTGGAGAAAAATTTAAAGATGCCGAAAAAATTATCAGTTCACAAACCGTAAACAAAACGATTTCTGAAACCGAATTAAACAATAAAATTGCTGCTTACAAACTGGAGAACTCCTACATTGGCATTATGGGTAAAAGTATTGAACCCGTAATTGCACCTTTAGGCTACGACTGGAAAATAGGAATTGCTATCATCAGTTCGTTTGCCGCCCGAGAAGTATTTGTGGGAACCTTAGCCACTATTTACAGTGTTGGCGGAACGGAGAATGAAACCACCATAAAAAACAAAATGCAATCTGAAGTACATCCAGTTACGGCAGCAAAAATCTTTAATTTCGCCTCTGGAATTTCATTATTGTTATTCTATGCCTTTGCGATGCAATGTGCAAGTACGCTTGCCATTACAAAAAAGGAAACCAACAATTGGAAATGGCCTTTAGGACAGCTTATTTTTATGAGTAGTTTTGCGTATCTTACTGCTTTGATTGCTTATCAACTATTAAAATAAAATCGATGTTTCAGGAAATCATTGCCTTTTTAATCCTTGGAATTGCTGTAGTATATCTTTTTAAAAAGTTCTTTTTAAAGAAAAAGAAAAAAGATAAAAACTGTGGTGGAGGCAGTGATTGTGGATGTAATTAAATTATTCTTTTCGAAGATAATGAATTAAAATTACCGCAAATTTGCGGTAATTTTTTTTCTGCTATTTCTAACTCAGCTTCACAAATAAATTACTCGCTATCTTGTTAGAAATATTAAGGTGATTCGCATCTACTTTTATTCGAAGAGACAAATCAAAACTTTCTTTACCTATAATTTCAATCGAAGAACCTAAAGCAATTCCTTGCTTATCCAAGTACTTTAAAAAATCTGAAGAAGTATCTTTTACGCCTACGCAAATGCCTTTCTGTCCCTCTGCTAAATCCGAGAGCAATTGCTTGTCGATTTTAGGAAGTTGGCCTTGTGCGTTTGGAATAGGATCACCGTGCGGATCTTCGGTAGGATTCCCCAGAAAATCATCTAAACTATTAATTAATTTCTCTGATTTAATATGTTCCAATTGTTCGGCAATATCATGAACCTCATCCCAGGAAAAACCTAATTTTTCAACCAAAAAAACTTCCCAAAGACGGTGTTTTCTAACAATCATTTTGGCTTCTAATTTACCATCATTGGTAAGCGTGACACCTTGGTATTTTTTATAGTTTACCAAATCCTTTTCGGCTAATTTCTTAAGCATATCGGTTACCGAAGACGCTTTGGTCTCCATCACTTCGGCAATAGCATTTGTACTTACACCCGAAGTGGAAACAACAGTTAAGTGATAAATTGCTTTAAGGTAATTCTCTTCTGAAAAAGTCATTTGATTTATGATTGCAGATTAACGATTTTTGATTTCAGATTTACACACTACAATGTGAACTTTGTGTTTAAACTTATTTAACAATCAACAAAGGTATCGAAATTTTATGTCTTAGTTTATCCACTGTAGTCCCAAAGATCAAATCCTTAAAACCTGTATGACCATGAGTTCCCATAACTAAAACATCAAAACGACCTGCATTTACTAATTGAGGAATTACTTTGTTTGGTTTACCAAAACCCAATTGTACAGCGACATTAAATCCGTTTTCGGCAAGCATTTGCTGATATTCTTTAAGCAGTTTTTCATCAACAATGGTTTCGTGGTCGTCAATGTGTTCACCATAAACCATTGCCCCTACTGTTTCAACCACATGAATCAATGTATAATTAGCCTCTTTTCCACCCAATTCAAAAGCGCTATTCAAAGCAATTTCGTCTGCTGATGAAAAATCGACCGAAATCGCTATATTCTTTTTCGTATAGGATTCCGATTTAGAAAAATGCAATTTTAAATTATGAGGAGAATGATTTTGTATCGCCATTCTAGTTTTGGCAATAAAAGGTTTGAAAACAATATAAAGCAACAAAATCAAGAAACTAAAAGCCAATGGAACAACCGTTAACCAAAGAACAATTGGGTTTGCAGAAGCTTCTAACCAACCGTTTATTTCATCAAAAACTAATTTTGCGTTGAGCGAAACGATTATCGTGGCAATAATCCATGAAGCAATTTGAGTCGTTTTGCCAATATGGAAACCTTTCATTTTGGTTTTATCACTCACAAAATGAATCAACGGAATAATCGCAAACCCCAATTGCAAACTCAACACCACCTGACTAAAAATTAATAATTTCCCCGTGACACTTTCACCAAAAATGGTAATTACAATCACTGCAGGAACAATCGCAATTAAACGCGTTAAAATACGTCTCACCCAAGGTTGAATTCTTAAATTCAAATAACCCTCCATCACAATTTGTCCCGCCAAAGTACCAGTAACTGTCGAACTTTGTCCTGCAGCTATCAAAGCTACGGCAAACAAAATAGGCGCCCATTTTGTTCCTAACAAAGGCTGCAAAAACTTGTGCGCATCTTGAATTTCGGCGACTTCGTGCATGCCACTTTTATAAAAAGTAGCGGCTGCCAGAATTAAAATCGCAGCATTAACAAAGAAAGCCAGATTCAACGCAATAGCCGAATCGATAAAATTATATTTCAATGCCTGCTTAATTCCCACAGGAGTTCTATCAAATTTTCGGGTTTGTACCAAAGAAGAATGCAAATACAAATTGTGGGGCATGACTGTTGCTCCAATAATCCCAATGGCAATATAGAGAGCGGCTTCATTTGGCATTGAAGGAATTAATCCTAAAACCACTTTATCGAGTTCAGGTTGAGCAAAAATCATTTCGAAAATGAAAGAAACACCTATTACCGTCACCAAAGCAATAATAAAAGCTTCCATTTTTCGAATTCCTCTATTGATTAGAAATAACAATAAAAAAGTATCCAAAACCGTAATAAGAACACCTTCAATCAATGGAATACCAAAAAGCAAATTAATCCCAATAGCCATCCCTAAAACCTCAGCCAAATCACAAGCCGCAATGGCAATCTCAGCTAGAAAATATAAAATGTAATTAATAAAAGGCGAATAGGTTTCTCTGGAAGCCTGAGCCAAATCACGCTGGGTAACTATTCCCAATCGCGCACTGAGACTTTGCAATAACAAAGCCATCAAATTACTCATCAATAAAACCCAAAGTAAGGAATAACCAAACTGACTTCCTCCAGCTAAATCCGTAGCCCAGTTTCCTGGATCCATATAACCCACACTAATCAAATAGGCAGGACCAAAAAAGGCCATTATTTTTCTAAAAACAGATTTTTTATTTTGTGTCGAAACCGACTGATGTACTTCTTCAAGTGACTTTCCCATTCTATTTACTAACTAGTTAAGGCAAATGTAATTATATTTTTTTGTTATATAAAATATAATTTTTAGATTTGTCTAAAATTAAAAATAAGTTAATCTAAATTATTATTGTGAAAAAACTAATAATTGTTTTTAGTGTTCTCACCAGCACAATTTCATTTGCGCAAGCCAACCTTAAAGGGAAAATAACTTCTGATGGCGTGCCGCTTCATTATGCTAATATCCTAATGAAAAACATCTAAAAAGCAACGATTAGCAATGAAGAAGGCAATTATAGTATCTCAAAAATTCCAATTGGAGAATATGAAGTGATAGCCACTTATACTGGATTAAAAAGTCAGACTAAGAAGATTCAAATTTCAGACACTACCGAAATCTATTTGAATTTTGATTTAAAAGAAAATAACAGCCTAGACGAAGTGGTTGTTACTGGAACTTTAAAGGCAGTCAATCGCTTAGAAAGTGCTGTTCCTGTCGAAGTATACAAGCCTGTTTTTTTCAAAAAAAACCCAACATCAAATATTTTTGAAGCGCTACAAAATGTAAATGGAGTACGTCCGCAACTAAACTGTAATGTATGCAACACGGGTGATATCCATATCAACGGATTAGAAGGACCTTACACCTTAGTGCTTATCGACGGAATGCCTATAGTAAGTGGACTTTCTACTGTTTATGGTTTGTCTGGAATTCCCAATTCATTATTGGAACGAATTGAAATTGTAAAAGGTCCGGCCTCTTCTCTTTACGGAAGTGAAGCAGTAGGTGGATTAATTAACATCATCACTAAAAACCCAAACAATGCCCCTGTATTTTCAGCAGACAGTTACGCTACCAATTGGGGAGAATTCAATCTTGATTTAGGTTTTAAAGCCAATATCAATAAATTCGCATCGGTTTTAACCGGAGTAAATTATTTAAATTACAGCAATCCGATTGACAACAACAAGGATAATTTTACCGATGTGACTTTGCAAGATCGAATCTCTGTTTTCCAAAAATGGAACTTTAGCCGAAAAAGCAACAAGTTGTTTTCAATGGCAGGAAGATTTTTCTACGAAGACCGTTGGGGCGGAGAAATGCAATGGAATAAACAATACAGAGGTGGTAGCGAAATTTACGGTGAAGGTATTTACACTAAAAGATGGGAATTATTAGGAGCTTACGAACTTCCTATAAAAGAAAAAATGCTTTTCTCTTTCTCTTATACCGACCACGACCAAAATTCAGTATATGGAAACACTCCATATTTAGCACAACAACGCATTGGTTATGGACAATTGACCTGGGACAAAAAAATTAGCCATCACGATTTGCTTTTTGGAACTGCAATTCGCTATCAATACTACAACGATAATACACCGGCAACTGAGACAAAAGACATCAATTGGATTCCAAGTTTATTTGTTCAGGACGAAATAACCGTAGCCGAAAAACACAAATTACTTTTAGGAGCCCGTTATGATTACAACAACAACCACGGCGCTATTTTTACTCCCAGACTGGCTTACAAATGGAAAATTAACAATAACAATATTTTGCGATTCAATACCGGAACAGGATTTAGAATTGTCAATCTATTTACAGAAGAACATGCAGCACTTACAGGTTCTCGCAAAGTAATTGTTGCCGAAGAACTCAAACCAGAACGTTCCTACAACGCTAATTTGAATTATTTAAAAAAAATATACACTCAAAACGGTAATTTCATCGGACTGGAAACAACGGCTTGGTATACGCATTTTTCCAACTCCATAATTCCGGATTATGACACCAACCCGAATGAGATTATCTACAAAAACCTGGATGGTTATGCCGTTACCAAAGGAATTAGTACCAACATTGACATGGTTTTCAACTCCGGTTTAAAATTGATTCTGGGAGCCACATATATGGATGTTGCCAAAACCGAAAACGGTATTAAAACCCGACAAATACTAACGGAAAAATTCACAGGAACCTGGGCAATTTCGTACCGAATCAACAAATTATTTCTTGATGTAGATTATACAGGAAATCTTTATGGACCAATGCGTCTTCCTACCCTTGGCGATTTAGACCCAAGAAAGAAGTATTCCCCTACTTGGAGCATTCAAAACATCCAATTCACTTTCAACAAGTTCAAAAATATTGAGATATATGCCGGTATAAAAAACCTGCTAAACTGGACGCCTAACAAGGGAAATCCTTTTATTATTGCCCGTGCTCATGATCCTTTTGACAAAAATGTGGAATACGATACTAATGGCAATATTCAGGCTACAGCCGAAAATCCATACGCTTTAAGCTTTGATCCAAGTTATGTTTATGGACCCAATCAAGGCATCAGAAGCTTTTTTGGATTGCGCTATACTTTAAAATAATGAGAAAGCTTTTCTACATAACAGTGATTTTCTTTTGGGTAATTCCTTTTGGTTTTGCCCAACTGAAAAGCTATTCGTTTGAAGAAGTAGAAAAATTAGCAATCCAAAACCCGAAACCCATAATCGTTTACATTCATACCAATTGGTGTAAATACTGTGCTATTATGGAAAATTCAACTTTGAAAAATCAAGATATTATCCAAATGTTAAATGAGCAATTCTATTTTGTTGTTTTGAATGCAGAAAGTAAAAACGACATTACTTTCAACAATTACATCTTCAAATACAAACCAACGGGACAAAACACCGGAATTCATGAATTAGCCACAGCTTTAGCCACCGTAAACAAACAAGTTAGCTACCCTACTATTACTATTCTAGATACTAAAAAAGACATTTTGTTCCAAAAACAATCCTACTTAAAAGCGAAAGAACTGATTCGAATACTCGAAAAAACACAAGAAATAGCTATTTTTGAGAAGAATTCGTTCCCAAATCCATGAAACACTATCATTATATTTTTACCGGTTCTGGTTTAGCTGCTCTAATGACAGCTTACAAAATGCTACAATCTGGAAATTTTAAAGACAAAAACATTTTGTTAGTAGATGCGTCTTCTAAAAAAGCCAACGATAGAACCTGGTGTTTTTGGCAAAAAGAAAACACAATTTGGGAAGCTGTGATTAGTAAAAAATGGGATTCAGCTTGGTTTGCCAATGAAAATTTCAAACGCAATTTAGATATAAATCCCTATGAATATTGCAAAATCAGTGGGATTGATTTTTACAGTTTTGTTTTTGATGCTCTTTCGAAAGAAACAAACATTACCTTCTTAAACGAAAAAGTAACCAACATTAACGAATTAGACACCCATGTCTATGTTTCGACAGAAAATGCCGAGTTCACTTGTGACCAAGTTTTAAATAGTATTTGGAACAGAAATACATTAACGCAACAGTCCAAATTTCGCGTTTTACAACAACATTTTATTGGTTGGCACATACAATCATCCGAATCGGTATTTAATCCCAAAGAAGCCACTTTTATGGATTTTTCGGTTGCCCAAAAAGGAAATACCCGATTCATGTATGTACTGCCTTTTTCGGAAAAAGAAGCGTTATTGGAATACACCTTGTTTTCGGAACATCTTTTAGATAATAAAGAATACGAAGAAGAGATTGAAAATTACATTCAAAAGTTAGGCATCAGCCACTATCAAATTATCGAAAAAGAGCAAGGCAGCATCCCGATGACTTCTTATCCTTTTTGGAAAAAAAACACTAAAAGAGTACTAAACATTGGCACTGCCGGAGGATGGACGAAAGCCAGCACCGGTTATACTTTTAAAAATGCCGACAAACAATCATCCCGATTAGTGGATTTTATACAAAAGGAAAACGATTTTAGAAAATTTCATCAAAACAACCGATTTTGGTTCTATGATTTGCTTTTATTGGACATTTTGCACCGAAAAAACGAAGTAGGTTCTCTTATTTTTTCTTCCATGTTTAAAAAAGGAAATCCAGCATTAATTTTTAAATTCCTAGATGAAGATACCACCTTAATCGAAGACATCAAGGTTATTCTGAAATGCCCAAAAACACTTTTTATCAAAGCATTATTGAGGGTTGGACGTTATTTATAGTTATAAAAATGACTATCAAACTATAACAAAACTTTATAATGCAAACGATTCTGTTCTGCAGATTCTTTGTAACTTTGCAGCATTCAATTTACAAATTAAAAAAAACAAACGATATGTATCCACAAGAAATGGTAATCCCAATGCAGGCTGAATTAACAGCAGCAGGATTTCAAGATTTACATAGTGCTCAGGAAGTAGACAACGCTATCAAAGCAGAAGGAACAACATTAGTAGTTGTAAACTCGGTTTGTGGTTGTGCTGCAAGAAATGCACGTCCGGGAGCAAAAATGAGTTTAGAAGGTGCTAAAAAACCAGATTATTTGATCACTGTTTTTGCAGGAGTTGATAAAGAAGCGGTTGATGCTGCAAGACAACACATGTTTCCTTTCCCTCCATCTTCACCATCTATGGCTTTGTTCAAAAACGGAGAATTAGTGCACATGCTAGAGCGTCACCACATTGAAGGTCGCCCAGCTGAAATGATTGCTGAGAACTTAATTGATGCTTACAACGAGTTCTGTTAAGCAAAACTTCTTAAAAAATATAAACCGCAGGTTCGCTAATTGTGAATTTGCGGTTTTTTGTTTTAAACCATTAAGAAATTAAGGGAATTTAGGATTTGTTTGACCGCAAAGGACGGTAAGTTTTCACGCAAAGTACGCAAAGCTTTCATAACTAAATTTAATGCCTTAATGGTTAAAATTTCTTTTGTGTCTTACGTGGTTAAAAAAATTAACCGCAAAGAGCACAAAGGATACGCAAAGTACGCAAAGCTTTCTTAACTAAGCTTAATACCTTAATGGTTAGAATTTCTTTTGTGACTTATGTGGTTAAAAAAAAAACCACAACCGTAGTTGCAGCTTTCGTCTATTATTAAAAGAAAATTATCTTCTCTTCACGTAATCCAATTGTTCGTCCTGATCGATGATTTCAAATTCGGCGTCTTTTTCCCAAATTTCCATCTCACAAGGTTTACAGTTAAATTTCAGTTTGTATTCATTCTCTCCGTGTTTCAAAGTAAGCGGTTCCGCTACTTTCTCTCCCATAGTTTCACGTTGAAAACGGGCACATTTACCCAATTCGTATTTCACGCAATATTTAGTTGTCATTACACGGGCTTTTCCAGGATCCCATTGCAATTCAAAAGCCTTTTCAATCTCCGTTACTCCGTGTCTTTTATAAAAAGCTCTCGCTAATTTATTCGAAACATTAAAAGTAAAATCCAATTTTTCGGTTGGATAAGGATGATCTGTTGGTACAATTTGGAATTCTTCTCTGTGGTATTCGTTGATACGAATATCGATTAATTGTTCCAAAGCAATTCTTCGCACTTCATTAACTTTCGAAATTGGCAGGAACCAATTTTTAGTAAATTCCACGGCAATTGCATCCACAATGAAAGGCGTATTTCCTGTTTTGGCTAAGTTTTTCGAAATATTTGGAATAACCGATTCGGCACTTTTCGCTTCTTCTTTTTCAGTTTCTAAAGTCGAAATACTTTGGTGTCCGTCTTCATCAGTTACGATTAATTGGAAGCCTTCAGCTGTTTCCACAAAACGCATTTCAACGCCAATTTTACGAACCGCAGCGTTTTCTTTTTCTACAATTCGGTTGAATTCCGCATCCGAATTACGGTAAATCATCGTTCCTATAGGAATATTTTTAAACGTATTCGGAACCACAATATCATTCACGATAATGTTAATCTGAACTCCATCAGCTACACCATCGGCATTGATAAAATACAAGCCATCACCATTGTTCAGTTTTTCGTAATTTTCAATCACATAACCATTAGCTTTCAATTCGGTTACCTTACCAATGTGTTGTCCCTGCGATTTCGGACTTTCCCAGTTTCCGATTTTTTCCTTTCGGTGGTTTACAAAATAGTCCGTGTAACCTCTGTTGAAACTTCGATCCATTTCCGGCTCAAAGTTATAGAAAGTTCTACCCGAAGAAGCTTTTTGAAATTGATCATTATTTTCTAAGAAAGCATCTAGTTTCTTTCTTAAAAAGGAAGTATTGTTCTTAACGTAAACGATGTCTTTTAATCGACCTTCGATTTTAAACGAAGTGATTCCCGCCTCAATTAAGTTTGGCAATTGGTCACTTAAATCCAAATCTTTAATCGAAAGCAAATGACTTTCGGTCAACAAAGTTGTTCCGTTTCCATCAATCAAATTATATGGCAAACGGCAGTTTTGCGCACAAGAACCACGGTTAGCACTACGCTCACCACCGGCAATACTCATGTAGCAATTTCCACTGAAAGACACACAAAGGGCACCCGAAACGAAGAATTCTAATTCCACATCCGTTGCAGCAGCAATATCTCTCACCTGATCTAAATTCAGCTCACGTGCCAAAACCACACGTTGCATTCCGGCATCTTTCAGGAATTTTACGTGTTTTGGATCACGGTTGTTCGCTTGAGTACTGGCGTGAATAACAATTGGAGGCAAGTCCATTTCCATAATCGCCATGTCCTGCACAATAAGCGCATCCACCCCGATATCGTATAGTTGATAGATTAATTTTTTACAATCTTCCAATTCGTTGTCGTACAAAATGGTATTGATTACCACAAAAACCTGTGCCTTAAACAAGTGGGCGTATTTAACCATCTCGGCAATATCTTCCACAGAGTTGGTTGCATTTGTACGAGCTCCATAATGCGGCGCTCCAATATATACAGCATCTGCACCCGCATTGATAGCGGCAATTCCCTGAATCAGGTTCTTAGCCGGAGCAAGAATTTCTACTTTCTTTTTCATCATTTCCTCAAAAGGATTCCTTTTTTTTTGGAATCAGAGTGCAAAAGTATAAAATTGTTCTTGAAAAAGCAGGGTTTAAACTAAATTTAGAAACAAACAGACTGAAAAAGAACAATTTACAAAACCACCGAATCTAACAATTAACGATTTCCATTAAAAAACAATAGAACAACAACTATTAAAAACCAAACAACCAAATCGGATTCCATTTAAAAATAACTTATCTTTGAGATAATAAAAACAAGACAACCATGGACTTACAATTAGCAAAAATGGAACTTATAGAAATGCTTTTAAGCACTCAAAAAGCATCTGTTCTAAAAAAAGTAAAAGCCATATTGGAAGAAGATCAGGCGCATCTTAGCGAAGCGGATTATAAAATCATTGATGAACGAAGAGAACACCATTTAAGAGAAGAAAGCCCTTCCTATTCCTGGGAAGAAGTAAAGAAAAACATTCTTGAAAAATAGTTCCATGACATACAAATTAGAGATAAAACACGAAGCATTTCTTGACATCAAAGAAGCTTATCTCTATTATGAGGAACGAAAAAAAGGTTTGGGTAAACGTTTTATAGCAACCTTAGAAAACTACATCAAACGTATTCAAAATTATCCGGAACATTATCAAATAAAACGAAATCCCTACAGAGAGGTTTTCATAAAGGATTTTCCTTATCTGATTATTTTTGAAATTGAAAATAAAAACGTGATTGTCTACGCTGTTTTTAATACTTGGAAAAATCCGAGTAGTAAACCTGCTAAAAAATAGCTGATCTAATCAATAAAAAAGCACGAATCGAAATCCGTGCTTTAAAAAACTAAGTAAATTAAGAAAGCTATTCTACTTTAATACTCAAAGCAGCAGCAGTAATATTCCCTGCTGTTGTAGCTTCCAAAGTGATATTTTCGGCTTTTTTATTTGATTGTAGAATCACTAAGCATTTTCCGTTATACAATTTGCGGTAATTCGCTTTAAAAGGCTCCAAACTGGCTTGATAACCATTATCCACACCCACAATCTTGGCACCGCCTGAAACTTTGAAATTAATCAGATTATCGGCTGTCGGAACGTAATTTCCGTCTTTATCCTGCAGTGTAACCGTCACGTAAACCAAATTATAACCATCATTTTTGATTGTACTTTTATCAGCCTGCAAATTAATTTTTGCAGCTTCTCCGGCGGTATGGATTTCGGTTTCCTTAACTACTTTACCTGCTTTTTTGGAAACCGCTTTCAGAGTTCCTGCTGCAAAAGGCACTTTCCAAGCAATGTGTAATTCGTCACCATGTTTGGCTTTCGAAACTAACGATTTTCCGTTAAGGAATAATTCGACCTCATCGGCATTGTTGTAATAGGCCCAAACATCAATGATTTGGCCTTGTTTCCAGTTCCAATGTGGCAATAAGTGTAAGACTGTTTTATCGCTCCATTCGCTTTGGTACATATAATACACATCTTTTGGGAATCCAGCTAAATCCACAATCCCAAAATACGAACTACGGGTAGAATACGGATACGGATCTGGTTCGCCAATGTAATCAAAACCAGTCCAAACAAAGGTTCCGGCAATAAAATCATATTTCTTTGCTGCTTTCCAGTTTTCCTCATGGGTGGTTCCCCAATATGAAGCAACGTTATCATAGGCTGTCACCGTTAAATCAGGATTCCCATCAAAAGTTTCGCCGTGTTTCTTAGGCCAAAAACGGATAGTATCCGTTGGCATATCATAACGCCCTCGGGTTGCATAGGCCGAAACACTCTCGGAAGCAATGATTTTTTGCCCTTTAAAACGCTCGGGAAATGTTGGATAATCAGCATGTTTGTAGTTAAATCCTAATAAATCCAAAGCTCCCGACTGATAGATAAAATTCTTCTCGGGAACATTTTCTGTCAATGCCGAAGTTACAGGACGGGTAGTATCCAAGGATTTTACAATTCGCGCCAATTCTTTAGTAATACGAACACCCGTACTATCAAATTGCTCACGGATTTCGTTTCCAATACTCCACATTATTACCGACGGATGGTTACGATCACGCTTGATGAAATCTTCTAAATCGCGTTGGTGCCATTCGTCCCAATATTTGTTGTAATCATTCGATACTTTTTTCTTTTTCCATACATCAAAAACCTCATCCTGAACGATAAAACCCATTTCGTCACACAACTGCAACAATTCTAAAGAAGGCGGATTATGAGCCGTTCGAATTGCATTGGCTCCTATTTCCTTCATAATAGACAGTTTTCTTTTTATAGCATCAAAATTGGCCACCGCACCTAAAGCACCATTATCATGATGCAGGCAAACCCCATAAATCTTAGTTGGCACACCATTTAATGCAAAACCTTTTTCGGCATCGAAGGCAAAATAACGGAAACCAAGCGGCGTTTCGTATTCATCTATTAAAGTCTTTTGGTCGTAAATCTGAGTCACAACCTTATACATATTTGGATTTTTAGTATCCCATAATTTCGGATTATTCACATCCAATTGATAGTTTTTAATTAATTTGGATAGGGCAGTGATGGTTTCCTCTGTTGTTGTTTGCGACACCGAACGATTATTTGCAACCAAAATACGCGTTACTACTTTTACATTTTTAGCTGTAGGACTATCATTTTGAATCTGAAGTTCATAATTCACCGTGGCTTGTGCTGCCGAAACTTTAGGAGTAGTCACATAAGTTCCCCAATGTGCTATGTGCACTTTGTCAGTAGTTACTAATCGTACATTTCTATAAATTCCCGATCCGGTGTACCAGCGTGAACTTGGCTGTGCATCATTATCCACTTTTACAGCAATATAATTTTTTTGGTTACCAAAGTTCAAATAAGGCGTTAAATCATAAGAAAAAGAAATGTATCCAAACGGACGTTTCCCTAAATGATGGCCATTAATCCACACTTCGCTATTACAAAAAACACCATCAAATTCGATAGCGATGCTTTTATCTTTAGCCGATTCCGGCAACGTAAATGCTTTGCGATACCAACCCATTCCAGCCTGCAAAGCACCCTGCTGCGGTTTGGTTGGGTGGTCTTTGCTAAAAGCGCCTTCGATACTCCAATCGTGCGGCAGGTTTAAAGCGCGCCAATCCTTAGCATCAAAATCAGCCTGAATAGCCGTTGGAAAATCTCCTAATTTAAAATTCCAATCCGGATTAAAATCGGTTATTTGTCTACTTTCATTTTTTGTTGAAGCACAAGCCATCAAGAACAACAAGACGATTGCTGTTCCCGTTTTTTGTAAAAACCTTTTATGTAAATTCATTGCTCTTGGTCGTCCTACCCAAGCCTGATTAGGTGTTCCAGGAATTTTTAATTTGTAAGCATCCAGCAAATACATTCCCGCCTGCAAAGGCACATGTCCCTGTTACGACGGACGAAGCCAATTGCTGTATTGAAAAGAAATTCCTTTGAATTTTACGTCGTGAACCGGTGAATCTATCGTTCCTTTTATTTCAGCCAAATTTTCTAAAACCGGTGCGATCACTTTGGCCTTAGTCATATCTTCGCCTTTTCTTGGGATATAATAAATCTTCGCTTTTTTTCTATCCAAAAACCATTCGCCTGCTTCATTAAGCATGGACATCCCATTGTTTAAAAAGAAAGCCGAATTTCCATTGTTTTTAGAAATCCATGGTGCAGGCCAAGGATGTTCACTCTGAATGCGGCTTTCCGGTTTTTCAAATGAAAGTCGGGCGCTATCTTTAACTACCTCTATATTTTTAATACGCAAATTGGCAATTGCCCACCATTGCACAATGAACATTTCCATTCCCGGTTCAAATTTTACCGACTTGTCTTTGAAAGGAATCCAGCATGTTTCTGTTGTTTTGTCCCAAGATAAAATACGGTCCATTTGGGTTCCTGCAGTACTTTTAGCCCGTACTGCTTTTCCATCATTTACCCAAAATTGGCGGTAATTAATTACTTCGCCTCCTATTTGTGGTGCATCGGCAACCCACACCGTTCCTGCTTTCAAACCATTGATTACAGTAGTTGTTTTTTTCCAATTTTTAATTGGAATTCCGCCACTAAAAATAGGTTTTGCAATGGCATCTGCTTCAATAATCGTCGGACAGTCCGGAGTTCCAGAATCTTCAGGTCTTACAAATAATGGTTCATCAAAATAATAAGTTCCGTCTTTAATGATAATATGAATCCACCTTGAATCGAAGTATCTTTCAGTCGACGCAACTCTCTGGCTTTTCGCAATGCCATATGAACAGTAGCCAGCGGACTTGCTTTTGTACCTTCATTAGCATCATTCCCGTTTGTTGCTACCCAAATATCTGCAGCCTGCATAGAAAATACAGAAAAAAACAGCAGAGAAAAAGACAGGAAACGATTTCGATTTTTTAGAAACATATCATTATTTTTAATTCGAGATTCACTTTGTATACCAACCATTTAAACAATCAATATTTTTTAATTTTTTACAAAATGTAAACGTTATCATTTTAAAAGTAAAAAAAAAGCCTGACGACTCTAATACCCTTGAAATAAACAAATTGGGTTGGGCAAGATAGCTATTTTTATTCAAAAAAAATCATATTTGTTAAACAACGGTCGATTTTATAAAAAATCCAATTATAGCAACGACTCAATTTAATAATTATCTTTATACCAATTTAATACAAAATAATTTATGAATTCCTTTTCATTACCAAAAAACATAAAGGAGAAAGATGAGCATGGTAATTCAGGGGTTTGGTGGCACGAAAACAATCCCGGACCATTACAAAAACTACCTTTTATCCGTCAGTTTGGTAGTATGAAATTTTCTAAAGTGCGTATTGATGAAACTATGCGTCCGCACCTCAATGACGGAATTGAAATTCATTATGTAAACAGCGGAAAATACGACTGGGTTATCGAAGGCAAAGAAATCGAACTCTTACCCGAAAATTTATCAGTTACGGCACCCTGGCATGAAAATGGAAGCCTTTCGGGCATCATGGATATAGGTCAGATTAACTGGATTATTATCAAACCTTCTGAATTCAGCAAAGACAAAACCTTAGATTTTGGTAGCTGGAGCAAATTATCGAAAGCATTTCAGCAAAGTTTAGGTGAAATGATTGGCGATGCCAACAATGCCGTACTGGAAAAAGCCAAAAACTTCAAAAAGTATTTTGACGAATTACGAAGCGAATTGGCTTATCAGGAAGAAGGTTTTGAAATCAAGGTACAAAACATTCTGGAAAATCTGTTTATCGATTTGCATCGTCAACTTTCGAATAAAATTCATAAAAACCAAGAAAGCGATAACTTCATAGAAAAATTAAGCCAACTAATTGAAAGTGATTTGACTAAAAAATGGCACATTGAGGACCTTGCTTCTGTTTTTAATATGGGAAAAACCAAATTCACTTATGAAGTAAAAAAACTTACTGGATTTCCTCCCAACAGCTTTATTATCAGTATCAAACTGGAAAGAGCCATTAATTTAATCAAAAACAACAGTCAAGTAAATATGGCAGAAATTGCCTATAGCTGCGGATTTTCGTCATTGCAGCATTTTACTTCTACTTTTTCACAACGTAATGGGATTAGTCCTAGGAAATTCCAGATTCAACAACAGAAAAAAAGGAAATAATTACCACAATCCAACAAACAAATCCGTTAATAAATCCTTAATATTAAATCAGATATACGCTCGATTACATACATTTGGGCAACAAAATTCAAAAAACCATATAAAAAATGAAAAAACTAACTTTCCTTTTGTTTCTTTCAGGAGTTTGTTCATTTGCGCAAACAGCAATTGAAAAAACTAAGTTTACAGCTTCAATCGCAAACAGATCAATTGACACCATAGTAATAGTTGGCGCCCAAAAATACGAGAAAAAAATTCCTGTAAATTCCAAAGGACAATTTCAAGAGGAACTTACGGTACCTAAAGGATTTTATAGATTGACTTATGGAGAAAACATGACCAATTTGTACTTCATTCCAGGTAAAGACATTGAACTGAACACGGATGAGAAAAAATTCAATGAGAACCTAACTTTTAAAGGAAATGGAGCTAATGAAAACAATTATTTAACCCAAATTATAGCCCGAACAAACAAACTTGTAGCAGACATTTACAATAAAGATCAAGAAGCATTTGATAAAGCAATAGCTGAGCAAGATGAAACTGAAAAAAACATATTAGCAAAGGCAACTATCGATCCTGAATTCAAAGAAAATATTACAAGAAGTTACGAATCCAACTTAAGCAGAATTAAAAGTAATTATTCTAATATTCAAAAATCGAAAGCCTTAATTGGGAAAGCGGCTCTGGATTTTGAATACGAAAACCACAAAGGAGGAAAAACCAAATTGAGCGATTTAAAAGGGAAATATGTGTATATCGATATTTGGGCTACTTGGTGTATGCCTTGCCTAGGAGAAATTCCATACTTGCAAAAAATAGAAGAAAAATACAATGGAAAAAATATCGAATTTGTGAGTATCTCTGTTGATGTTGAAAAAGACTATGAGAAATGGAAAAACATGGTTACTGATAAACAACTAGGAGGTATCCAATTAATTGCTGATAAAAACTGGAATTCAGATTTTGTTACTACTTATGGAATCAATGCAATACCACGATTCATCCTTATTGATCCACAAGGTAATTTCATCAGTAGCGATGCCGAAAGACCTTCGTCACCAGAGTTAGTTACTCGATTAGATTCATTATTAAAATAACTCCAATAAAAAAGCCTTTCTAAAGAAAGGCTTTTTTATTATAGTGATTCAACCAGCAACCAGGCATCTGGATTTTCTGATTCACGAACTTCATTTTTCACTTTTTGAGCTTCGGCATAAGTAGCAAAACTTCCATATAAAACAGGATACAAACCATGTTCATTTATCTCTAATCGGCGGGCATTATATCCTTCTTTTACCAACTTTTTATAGATTTGTTCTGCATTTTTTTCATCTCTAAATGCACCTGCCACAACGTGATACGGCATTTTCACTTCTTTAACTTCTTCTTTATCCGATTTAACAGATAGCGTTACAGGAGCCAATGGTGTTTTAATAAAGAAAGTAGCTTCTTGAATTTTAGCTTGTATTTTCTTTTGTACCGCTTTCTCTACTAAAACCGTTTGTGTTTCTATTTGATTATTATATACTGTGTAAGCTGCAGTACCCGCTAAACCTAATCCAAGAATAAAGATAGCAGCATATTTTAAATACGAACGTCCCGTTCTTTCTTCAGGAACTAAAGCAATTACTTCCCTATCATCAATAACAACTAAATCTTGTACTTCACTTGCATCACGTTTTACGGCTGGCGCTATAAATGAAGACAATCCAAAAGAAGCAGTCAAATAATTCTTTTGTTCCGATGGGGTAAAAATCAAATTATCGGTAGCATTCAAAACAAAACTACCTACATTTTTAACCATTAAGGCTCTGTTTTGTTCTAATTCCTTTTTCCAATTCAAAACCTGATACTGAATAGCACTTATCGCATATTCATAAGAAGTTTTTTCAGCTCTAGCAATATGATTGGCTAATAATCCATCATTGTTTTTAATGTTGGTATTAAAAGAAATCAATTTTTTAGGCGGATAAAAAGAATTAGCGCTCTCAACCCATTGCGCTGACTGGATTTCAGTTAAAAATGCACCGAAACCAGGAACAGTAACGCATTGATAACGATACAATAGTTGGCTTATGTAATGTTCTATATTCATATATACAAAGTTATACATACAATATAGTTATCAAAATTTTATTCACAATTTTTATTAACAATTCAGAAGAAAATTTATACATTTCGATTTCAAATATTTACCATGACAACATCTGAATTATTTTACATATTAGCACTGCAAAAAGTAGAAGGTGTAGGCGACATTATGGCTAAAAAACTAATGAGTCATTGCGGTTCGGCAGAAGCTGTTTTTAAAACCAAAACACAGCAATTAGCAGCAATTGATGGTGTAGGCAGCTCACTATTAAAGAATTTGAAAGATGAAACCGTTTTTGACAAAGCTAATAAGGAATTGGAATACATTCAAAACAACAACATCAACGTTAGTTTTTTTCAAGATGAAAATTATCCAGACAAACTTAAACATTGTGTGGATGCCCCTGTATTACTATTTAGTGCCGGAAACATCGATTTAAAAAACCGAAAAATCATCAGTATTGTAGGCACACGCCAAATTACTTCCTACGGAACGGAATTTTGTAAAAAACTCATTGAAGATTTGATTCCACTAGATCCGGTAATTGTTAGTGGATTTGCTTACGGAGTGGATATTGTAGCACACCAACTCGCCATAGAAAACAATTTGCAAACCATAGGAGTATTAGCGCATGGATTGAATCAAATTTATCCTAAAAACCACAAAAAATACATGGCTAAAATTGAACAAAATGGCGGTTTTATGACCGAATTTTGGAGTTCCAGTAATCCTGACAAAGAAAATTTTGTTAAAAGAAACCGCATTGTGGCAGGTATCTCCGAAGCTACTATCGTCATTGAATCGGCTGAAAGAGGCGGTTCATTGATTACTGCAAACATGGCAAACGACTACAACCGTGATGTTTTCGCGGTTCCGGGTCGCGTAACCGACAAATACAGCACAGGCTGTAACAACCTCATTAAAACCCAAAAAGCAAATGTACTCACTTCTGCCGCCGACTTAGTTTATATGCTGAATTGGGACATTAAAGAAGAACCCAAAGCGGTACAAAAACAACTCTTTGTTTCCCTAGATAACGACGAACAAAAAATATACGACTACCTTCTAAAAACAGGCAAGGAATTGATGGACATCATTGCTTTGGAATGTGAATTCCCTATTTACAGAGTTTCCAGTATTTTATTGAATATGGAACTCAAAGGCGTTATTAGACCTTTGCCAGGGAAATTGTTTGAGGCGATTTGATAATTTGACCGCAGATTCGCAGATTAATTATTAAATCTATTAACTTCTTCTATAAAATATTTATGAAAAAATTACTCTTTTTATTATCATTCATAATCTTAAGTTGCTCTTCAGATCAATATGATTTTAAAAGTATTGAAATCATGTCTTATTATTATAGTTATGAAGACAATTCCAAAGTTAGTATAGACAGAATTTTTTACTCCTACATCAATTCAAATGGACTATCTCAAACAATAAAAAGAACAGGCCCAACAGGTGAAGAAAAATATTACGTATCAAAAACAGACCCCAGACTTTTAAACAGTATTGTTTCTGAAACAAAAAACAAGGATGAAAATTATTTTAAACAATCAATAGATACTTTAGACATCGATATTTATGATGGCCCAATAATTCGTTTTAAAATAATCGATAAAAATATGAAAACTAAGAGTTTTACTTTTGATGAAGGTAAAGATTTAAAAAAACTTAGTCTTTATTATAATTTATACAAAACACTAAATAATTCTTTAAACATCAGACCTCTGGACAATTCAATTTTAGAAAAACAAAAGAAATTTGAACAATTTGCAATAAACAAAGACACTTCAGAATTAGTAGTTCCACGTCCTCCAAAAATGAAAGTTAAATTTATAAAAATAAAGAATTAAAATTTTGAAAAATAAAAACCCGACAGGTTTTTGAAACCTGTCGGGTTTATAACTATCAGAAAACCGAAAATTCGCAAATTGCATAACTATTTAATTTGCGAATTTGTGGTCAAATATCTTAAAAAACTATCGCTGCTCAAAACCTAATTTTTCTCGTACTCTGGCTAAAACACCATCAGCTACAGCCGAAGCTTTCTCAGCTCCAATTTTCAATAGCGCATCCACTTCCTGAAGATTGTTGATATAGTAGTGGTACTTTTCTCTCTCTGTTTTGAATTTCTCGCAGATTAACTCAAACAAAGCTTGTTTGGCATGACCATAACCATAATTTCCAGCTAAATAATTAGCACGCATAGTTGCAATTTGCTCTTCATTGGCTAATAAAGAATAAATCGCAAAAGCATTACAGGTATCCGGATTTTTTGGTGCTTCAAGTGGTGTACTATCCGTTTCAATACTCATTACCTGCTTGCGCAAAGATTTATCGTCAAGAAAAATATTAATGATATTATTAGCCGATTTACTCATTTTTCCACCATTGGTACCCGGAATCAACATACTATCATCCTGAATTTTAGCTTCAGGCAATACGAATGTCTCCCCCATTTGATGGTTGAAACGAGAAGCTACATCACGTGTCATTTCTAAATGCTGCAATTGGTCTTTTCCTACCGGAACAAATTCAGCATCATACAATAAAATATCTGCCGCCATCAACATTGGATACGAAAACAAACCTGCATTCACATCGTCTAATCGATCGGCTTTATCTTTAAATGAATGTGCCAATGTCAACCTTTGATACGGAAAAAAACAGCTCAAATACCAAGACAATTCTGCTGTTTTTGGTACATCAGACTGTCTGTAGAAAACTACCTTATTCACATCTAATCCAAAAGCTAGCCAAGCAGCCGCAACACTATACGTATTATTTCTTAAAACTTCTCCGTTTTTTATTTGGGTTACCGAATGTAAATCGGCAATAAAAAGAAAAGATTCATTTGCTGAATGATTAGACAATTGAATTGCCGGAATAATTGCTCCTAGTAAGTTCCCTAAATGTGGAGTCCCAGTACTTTGAACTCCCGTAAGTATTTTTGCCATTATAATGTATTTCTAAAGCTGTATTCTTGATTTAACGCAAAGTTTACAAAGATTTCGCAAAGTTCACAAAGTTTATGTTCTTTTTCTACCGCAAAGAAAGCAAAGTTTTTTGCAAAGTTCGCAGTATTAACATTTTTATAAATTATTAACTACTCTTCTTATACCGTCTTTCAATAGAATTTCATTAAAATTAATACGTAATCCAAGTTTAAAATTACCCAACTTTAAATAAGTCAAAGTCTGAGCAAGATGAATTACATCCAAAGCTTCAACACTTTTAAGTTCAATTACTAATTTATTTTCAACTAACAAATCAGCTCTATAACCGCAATCCAATTTTACCTCTTCAAAAATTACGGGCAAAGCCTTTTCTTTCTCAACAAAAAAACCTGCTTTGTTAATTTTATAAAACAGACACTCTTTATATGCATTCTCAAACAAACCAGGCCCAAGTGCTTTGTGCACCTCTATTGCAAAACCAATAACTTTTTTAGAAATTTCATTTTCTGTCATCTTTGCTTTTTTTACTTTGCGAAAAAACTTTAAAAACTTTGCGGTTAAATCCTACCAAATTTAATTGATTTTAAACAATAATTCCTTTTGAATCCTTATTTTTGAACCTATGAAGAGCATCAAAATAATTTTATGGATTTTATGGCGCATTTGGTTTTACATCCTTATGGCTGTACCCATATTAGCATTTTTCCCTATTTTAATTCTAACTATTTTATCTGAAAAAGGATATCCTTATTTTTTTAAAATAGCCAGAATTTGGGCCAAATTCATTCTTCTTGGCATGGGTTTTCATTACAAAGTAGAACGTGAAGAAAGCATTGACCCTAAAAAAAGTTATATGATTGTGGCCAATCATACTTCGATGACGGATATTATGTTAATGCTGGCTGTTGTCAAAAATCCTTTTGTATTTGTAGGCAAACAGGAATTGGCTAAAATTCCGATTTTTGGTTTTTTCTACAAAAGAACCTGCATTTTAGTCGATCGTAAAAATTCGCAAAGCCGAATGGCTGTTTTTACGAAAGCGCACAAAAGAATTGAACGTGGACTGAGTGTTTGCATCTTTCCAGAAGGAGGTGTTCCTGATGACGAATCAGTCATTTTAGACCATTTTAAAGAAGGCGCTTTTAAATTGGCCGTTCAACATCAAATTCCCATTTTACCAATCACATTTGCAGACAACAAAAAACGATTTCCTTATACCATTTTTGCTGGTTCTCCAGGCATCATGCGTGTAAAAATCCATAAACTAGTTGAAACCAAAGGCAAAGACGAATCAGATAGAAAAGAAATCAGAGAAGCTGTTAGAAATACTATTTACAATCAGCTTTTAATTTTTGAAAAACAAACTTAAAACTAATCACAAAAAAAAGACTGTCTTTTCAGACAGCCTTTTATCAAATAAATAAAACCATTTTAGTTTGGAGTAGTAGCCGCAGCTACAACAACTTCCACATTTTCAAACGTATTCTCTCCTTCAGAATTTTCTCCTTTATAAAACTTAAAAGTATAAGTTCCCGCTGTTAGAGGCGAAAAATTAAAAGAAACTTCTGTAAGCGCAGGTGTTGAATTATCTGCGCAAGTTTCACCTACCTTTACAGATGAATGAATACCTATTGTTCTTGTATTATTTTCTGAATAATAATAAATGCCACCGTAAATATGACAAGGGGTAGGTTTTTTGTATTTCAACTTGATTTCGTGAGATTGACCTACTTTAAAGGTTTCAGGTAATGTATAACTTTCTACAGGCAGAACCATATAATTATACCTATCTCCTTCATCTAAACTACAACTTAAAAAAGTAGTCATTAAAACTAATAGCAATGCAATTTTTTTCATTTTATAATTTTTTATGTTAATCATGATTCATTAACTAGACTACTAAACCATAAAAAGGTTGCTTCTTTCAATACATTTTTTTTCAAATAAAATTCGCAATGCCTTGTAGAAACAAAAAAATGCCCAGTATAAACCAGGCATTTCTAATAAATTCTATTATTGAATTGAATTAATTATCAGCTAATTCTTTGATTCTTGATTTAATTTTTTCTTCTAATTCGTCAGCTAATTCAGGATTGTCTTTAATTAACGATTTCACAGCGTCGCGACCTTGCCCTAATTTCGTTTCTCCATAGCTAAACCAAGAACCTGATTTTTTAACAATTTCAAATTCAACTGCTAAATCCAAAATTTCTCCCGTTTTAGACACACCTTCACCGTACATAATATCAAATTCAGCAACTTTAAACGGAGGTGCTACTTTATTCTTAACGATTTTCACTTTGGTTCTGTTACCTAAAACATTTTCACCATCTTTAATTTGTGTAGAACGACGGATATCTAAACGAACAGAGGCATAGAATTTCAAGGCATTACCTCCCGTTGTTGTCTCTGGACTTCCAAACATTACTCCAATTTTATCTCTTAATTGGTTAATGAAGAATACGGTACAATTTGTTTTACTAATCGTAGCGGTCAATTTTCTTAAGGCTTGCGACATCAATCGAGCGTGTAATCCCATTTTAGAGTCACCCATTTCGCCCTCAATCTCACTTTTTGGAGTCAAAGCTGCAACAGAGTCAATTACCACAATATCAATAGCACCCGAACGAATTAAATTTTCGGCAATTTCTAAAGCTTGCTCTCCGTTATCGGGTTGCGAAATGATTAAATTTTCGATATCAACACCTAATTTTTCAGCATAATTTCTATCAAAAGCATGTTCCGCATCAATAAAAGCGGCAATACCGCCTGCTTTTTGAGCTTCGGCGATAGCATGAAGTGTTAAGGTTGTTTTTCCTGAAGATTCTGGTCCGTAAATTTCAATAATTCTACCTTTTGGATAACCACCTACTCCTAGTGCTAAATCTACCCCTAGAGAACCTGAAGAAATGGTTTCTACTTCTTCAATGGCTTTATCCCCCATTTTCATAACCGTACCTTTTCCGTAGGTTTTATCCAGTTTATCAAGGGTAAGCTGTAATGCTTTCAATTTGGCTTCTTTCTCTGTACTCATCTTCTATTTCGCTTTTCTATCGTTAAATTATTCTATTTTTCTACTAATTAGAAAATTACAAAGCCTTTACGTTCTTCCTAATTTTTATTAGTTTTTAATTTTTAAGGTTCGTAAAAATACTTCTTTTTTTGATGTTATTTTTCAGTTTGAAAAAAATTTCGAATCAAAAAAATAAAATTTTATGTAAATAAGGCTTTCAACTCTGTTGCTTCGCTAGGTTTCATTTTTCCTGCTAATACTAAACTCAATTGTTTGCGTCTTAAAGCAGCATCGTAACGTTGTTTTTCTAATTCGGTTTCAGGGATAATAGGAGCTACTTCTACTGGTTTTCCATTTTGATCTACTGCCACAAAAGTGTAAATCGCTTCGTTTGCCTTAGTCTTTACACCTGATTCTCTATCCTCCACCCAAACATCAATATAAACTTCCATAGAGCTCCTAAAAGCGCGGGAAACCTTTGCCTCAATAGTCACTACACTTCCTAAAGAAATAGCCTTAGTAAAAGCCACATGATTCACCGAAGCTGTTACGGTAATACATCTGGAATGTCTTTGACCAGCAATACTGGCCGCACGATCCATTCGTGCTAATAATTCTCCTCCAAATAAATTATGGATATGATTGGTTTCACTAGGCAAAACTAAATCGGTTAATATCGTTAAGGATTCTGATGGATGTTTAGGAGTTAAAGACATAGCTTTAGGAAAAAATTAGTTTAACCAATATACCGCCATAACTGCGGGTATGTAATAAATAACGATGGTTCTTGCTCCATCATAATCTTTGGCCAATCGCTGACCAAAAAGCATCATCAATAAAGTAATACATGAAAATACGGCACCATAAAAACCAAAGATTCTTCCATTATTTACGTACAATTCGATACAACCCACAAAACACAAAATTGTTGAAATTAACTCCATAATTACCAAATTAATTAAAGCTAATTTTACATGATTCTTTAAAATTGTTTTTGCAAAATGCCCTTTTAACCAAGTCATGTTATCTTGCCAATAAAATAATTTTTCGTAACTCGACTGTAAAAAAGTAATCCCAAAAAATACTAATAGTAAAAAAGAGGCTGGATTGTTCATAACAATTATTTTTTATGGATTAAACGTGTTAACTTGATAGATAAATCGGTTAAAATGATTTTTGCATTTCCATTGCGCTCAATATGATACATGGCATCCGAAAGCTCTTTAAAAATATCCTGAATATTATTTCCATTGACAAAGGGAGCAAAATTTTCTAATTTGAATTTATCTACTTTAGGTTCAAAATAGACCAAACTTGGCGCTTCATAATTAAGCAACAAAGCCTGACGAAACATCTCCATACAAAACTGAAGAAATTTTTTCTGTGCTTCCCTACCTAAGGCCGCTATTTTTTCACTCCAAAGTATCAAATCCTGTATCGCAGCAGCATCTTTTTTTGCCTTAAAAGCAGCACGAACCCAAGTAACAAACCATTGTTCAAATGGATGTTCTTCGTCGTTATCGTGTAACAAATGCAAAGCGGCATTAAAATTACCTTGTGCCTGATGCGCCAGTTTTGAAGCGAGTTTTGAATCAATTCCTTCACGAGTTACCAACGCATCAGTGATAACCGATTCGCTCAAACCATTGAAATGCAATATTTGACAACGCGAACGAATGGTTTGTATAATATCCTCTTCATTTTCGGCAATCAAAATAAAAATGGTTTTTTCTGGTGGCTCTTCGAGTAATTTCAATAATTTATTAGAAGCAGCGATATTCATCTTCTCTGCAATCCACACAATCATGATTTTATAACCTCCTTCGTAAGCTTTTAAGGATAATGATTTTAGAATTTCCTGAGCATCATCAACGCGAATTTCTCCTTGTTTATTTTGCACTCCTAATACGGAATACCAATCAAAAAGACCTCCATAGGGATTTTGAAGAACAAATGCTCTCCAATCGGTAATAAAATCAATACTTTTGGGATTTTTCTTTACCTCATCGGTAGTAACTGTAGGATAAGCAAAATGCAAATCGGGATGGGATAATTTTTGAAATTTTAGATTACAGGCCTGATTTTCACCCTCATTCTCTCCGTTTGCATTACTACATAAAATATATTGAGAATAGGCAATTGCCATAGCCAAAGTTCCACTTCCTTCTGGACCAACGAACAACTGTGCATGGGGTATTCTTCCCAAATCAGCCGTTCTTGTGAGATGGTTTTTAATGTGTTCTTGTCCTAAAATTTCAGAAAATAGCATGAAGCAAAGATAGCAGAAAATGGATAAGTCTAAAATTTTAGATTATAAAGTTTAAACGTCTAAGTAAGAACCAAATTTAAATTGCTCTTCAACTTTTAACTAAACCACTATGAACTGAAAGTCAATAGATTTGGTTGTCAGACTTAAAGTCTCATATTGCTAGTCTTCAATTATGAAGTTATCATCATTGTTTCCATTTGGATTTCTGTGATGTTCCAAATATTCATTGACCATTTCATCTGTGATATTACCAGTACTCCAACACCCAAAGCCTATTGCCCAAAAATGACACCCCCAATATCTTTTCTTTAGTTCTAGGAATTCGACTTGTAGTTTTTCATACATGAAAAAAAATTGAAAGAGCACAATATCTTTTGCAACTACTGATAAAACATTTTTAGAAATTGCACTAGATACTGGCTTTTCAAATTTGCCGCACTTTTCGAAAATATTTAAACAAATTGTAAGTCTTACACCTGGAGAATACCGCAGTAAAAATGATTTTTACCTCAACAATTAAAACGCTAACTCCATTTTAAAAAAGCACTAATTTCTCATCTACAAAAAAATGTCATTAGAAATATTTTTTTTAAATTGACAACTATAAATCAAAATAATTGAGTATTTACATCGTTTTCGTTATAAAAAAACGGATTTTTTAAAGTTTTGAAATTTTATAGTACTAGAAAATTTCTATATTTGTTTCACTTTCAAAAAAATAATCTAAAATTAAACTAATGAAGACTTTAAACGATTTTGATTTTAACAATAAAAAAGCGATTATCCGTGTAGATTTTAACGTGCCTTTAGACGAAAATTTTAACGTAACCGATATTACTCGTATAGAAGCTGCTAAACCTACCATTTCTAAAATTCTTGCAGATGGAGGAAGTGTAATTTTAATGTCTCACCTAGGACGTCCAAAAGGAGCTGAAGATAAATATTCATTAAAACACATATTAAAAACAGCTAGCGATATTTTAGGTGTACCTGTAAAATTTGCAGCTAACTGTATCGGTGATGTAGCAAAACAAGCAGCAGCCGATTTAAAAGCAGGTGAAGTTTTATTGTTAGAAAATCTACGTTTTCACAATGAAGAAGAAGCAGGTGATGTTGCTTTTGCAAAAGAATTAGCTTCATTAGGAGATATTTATGTAAATGATGCATTTGGAACTGCGCATAGAGCACATGCTTCTACTACAATTATTGCTCAATTTTTCCCAACAGCTAAATGTTTCGGTTATTTATTAGCAAAAGAAATTGAAAGCATCAACAAAGTATTAAAAGACAGCGAAAAACCAGTAACGGCTATTTTAGGAGGTTCTAAAGTTTCTTCAAAAATTACAGTTATCGAAAATATCCTTGACAAAGTAGACCACATGATTATTGGTGGAGGGATGACATTTACTTTTGTTAAAGCTCAAGGAGGGAAAATTGGAAATTCTATCTGCGAGGATGACAAACAAGAATTAGCCCTTGAAATTTTAAGATTAGCTAAAGAAAAAGGAGTACAAGTTCACATTCCAGTTGACGTAGTTGCTGGAGATGATTTCTCTAATAACGCTAATACTCAAGTGGTAGATGTAACTAACATTCCTGATGGATGGGAAGGTATGGATGCTGGACCAAAATCATTAGAAGCTTTCGAAAAAGTGATTATGGATTCAAAAACAATCTTATGGAATGGTCCGTTAGGGGTTTTTGAAATGGAAACTTTTGCAAAAGGAACTATCGCTTTAGGAAACTTTATCGCTGCTGCAACAGCTAACGGAACATTCTCTCTTGTAGGTGGTGGAGACTCAGTTGCTGCCGTAAAACAATTCGGTTTTGAAGACAAAATGAGTTATGTATCTACAGGTGGTGGAGCAATGTTAGAGATGTTAGAAGGTAGAACTTTACCTGGTATTGCCGCTATTTTAGAATAAAAAATAACACTTTTAACAATTTTTATTGATTTTTTTAGTTTTTACCTCTTAAGTTTGCAAAAACAGATTTGTAACCACTTAAAATTAAGGATGTTGACAATTAAAAATATGAGTATAAAAAAAATCACTATATCATTTTTTCTATTACTATCAATTCCCCTGTTTTCACAAGAAATTGTTGAAAGCAAGGGAGTTGCTGTTTTAGAAACCAAGCTTTCTTATCTGGATTCAATCAAACGTAGCTTTGTAAATGATGACATGGCTAGTTGTGTAGATAGTTTATGGACCAAAGAATTAACCGATTTAAACATCTATAATGAACTTAACAAAGATATTGAAAGCATTAATACCGATGAGAAAGTTGATTATGAATTGCCAACAGAACTATTAAAATCAAGATTGGAAGCCATGAATGCTAAATCACCATTTAACATTCAGTACAACCAAGGATTAGAAAACATCATTAAATCGTTCTTAAAAAACAGAAAAAAATCGTTCGAACGACTAATGTCCATTTCTGATTATTACTTCCCAATGTTTGAAGAAGTATTTGCTAAAAACAACATTCCATTAGAAATCAAATATTTAGCAATTGTAGAATCAGCATTAAATCCAAAAGCCGTTTCAAGAGTAGGTGCCACTGGAATTTGGCAGTTTATGTATCATACCGGTAAACAATACAACCTTAATATTGATTCCTACATAGACGAACGTAGTGACCCATTAAAAGCTACCAAAGCGGCGGCACAATACATGGCAAATATGTTTGAAATTTTTGGGGACTGGGAATTGGTTTTAGCCTCTTATAATTCTGGACCAGGAAATGTATCTAAAGCAATTAGACGTTCTGGAGGACAACAAAATTTTTGGAGCATTAAATCAAATTTACCTAAAGAAACTCAAGGATACGTTCCTGCTTTCTTAGCAACGATGTATTTGTACGAATACCATAAAGAACATGGAATTAAACCTAACAAAGCCAATCTGCAACACTTTGCTACCGATACGGTAATGATTAAAAAACAGATGTCTTTTAAACAAATTTCCGATTTACTTGATGTGCCTATTTCTCAAATTCAGTTACTAAATCCTTCTTATAAATTAAACGTAATTCCGCAATATCAAGATCAAAATCACTACTTGCGATTACCAAAAGAAAAAATTGGACTTTTTGTTTCTAATGAGGACAAAATTTACGCTTATATTCAACATGAAGCAGAATTAAAAAACAACAATCCTTATTTTAAAAACATAACTCCTAACACTGCAATTGCAGCTGCTCCAGTAGAAAAAATTGTTTTCCCAAAAGGAAGTACAACGCAATATTACAAAGTCAAAAAAGGAGACAATTTAAGCGCTATTGCTGCCAAATACAATGTTGACATCAATGACTTAAAGAAATGGAATCGATTGAGCAGTAATTCGCTCTCGTATGGCAAAGTACTCACGATAATAACTTCAGAAAAAGACAATACTACTGCTATAGCAACTGTTGACAATAAAAACAGCAAGGTTGAAAAGGCTAAAAAAGAAATTAAGGCCGACTCGATCATTGCAAGTAATAAAACAAGCAATTACATTGTTCAAAAAGGAGACAACTTAAATACCATTGCCGAAGAAAATAATGTAACAGTAGCTCAAATTAAAGAATGGAATAAGCTTACTGGAAACACGATTCAAGTTGGAATGAACTTACAAGTGTCTAATAAAGAAATCGAAGCTAACAAAGTTGCCACTGCAAATCCTGAAGTCGAATTAAAAAACATTGAATACATCGTTCAAAAAGGAGACAATCTGAGTACTATTTCAAAAAAGTTTGGAACTCCAATTAACGATTTAAAAGAATGGAATCATTTAGCCGATAACAATATCGCTTTGGGTAAAACATTGATTGTTGCCAAAGACGAAATTGCCATAAATACCTCAAAAGCAAGCGCCACTACTTTTAAGAAAAACAAATTAGAAAGTGCTGCTTTGCAACGTGACTATATGGTAAAAAAAGGAGATTCTTTATTTAGCATTGCAAAAAAATCAGGTGTAACCGTTTCAGATATTAAAAAATGGAACGATATTAAAAATGAAGATATCAAACCTGGAATGAAATTAAAAATTGGCGGTTAATATCAAAAATACAATACTAAAAAGGCTTTATTGATAAAAAAATAAAGCCTTTTTTGCTTCTAAACGGCATTTTATTAATCATTTTGCAATTCATTTAAAAAAATGGAACGATATTAGCGGTGTAAATTCGAAAGAAATCATAACCGATAAAATCAAGATTCACATTTTTTATCCTATCGTTACAATCGTAAAATGAATAAAGTCCATTTTATATTAGTATGCATGTCGCTTTTTTTTGTTTCCTGTAAACAAAAAAATACAGACCCTAAGAAACCAAATGGGAAAATCAATACCATATCTGTAATTATTGATGATTTGTTATGGAATGGGGAAATTGGCGACAGTATTCGGAATAAATTTGCTTCCCCAGTTATTGGATTACCTCAAGAAGAACCGCTCTTTACTATCAATCAATTTCCAGTAAAATTAATGGAGGGTTATTTGACGGATAGTCGCAACATTATTGTGATTAAAAAAGACACGAATGAAAATTTTAATATCCTAAAAGACAAATACGCTACGCCACAAAACATCTTTCAAATTTCGGGTAAAACCGCTGATGACATCTTGTGCCTAATCCAACAACATGCTCCTGAAATTATAAAAAAAATTCATCAAACCGAAATTGAAGAATTACAACGTCAGCACAGGAAATCACTTTTAGATTCTAAATATTTTGAAGATAAATTTAAAATCAAACTAGAAATGCCTACCAGTTATCAATTGATGGTACAAAAAAAAGGATTTGTTTGGTTTAAAAAAGAAATCATCAGTGGTAACACCAGTATTTTAATCTATGAAGTTCCTTTAAATACTATCGAAAATAAATTAAATAAAATTTCTCACATCATCAAAATGAGAGATTCGATAGGTAAATTATACATTCATGGTAAGGAAGAAAAAACAGATATGATTACTGAAGAGGCCTACGCTCCCTATTTTTCTAACATAGTACTCGATTACAAAAGAGCTTATGAAACTAAAGGCACATGGGTACTCAAAAACGACTTTATGTCGGGACCTTTTATCAATTACGGAATTGTCGACAAGGCGAATAATAGAATAGTGGTATTAGAGGGATTTTGTTACGCTCCTTCAAAAGAAAAAAGAGATTTGATGTTCGAGACCGAAGCTATTATAAAATCGATTGAAATCATCAAAAAACAAGCTCAAAAGAAACCCAACTAGTTCTTGGTAATTAAAAACTCAACCCTGCGATCATAATCGTCACCTTTTCCTAAAGGAAATTGATTACCCAAACCACGGTAAGTCATTCGTAAGCTATTGATATTTTTAGAAATCAAATATCTAAAAACACTTTTAGCTCTATTTAAAGACAGCTTTCTTTCCTTGGTAGCAAAATCAATAGCATCTTTATACGTGCTTGGAGTACAACACACATGACCGCGGATTTCAAATTCGATATTCTTGTTTTTCAAAAGGATTTCGGCAATTCGGTCAAGCTCTTTTTTAGAAGCTTCGGTAAGTTTACTACTACCCAATTCGAAGTAAATATCTTCTAGAAAAATTCGATCTCCAATTTCATGATGATCATGAAAGGAATTATACATCCCTTTTCCGAAACTATTTTTCTTTACAATTAATAAATCTACTCTTCGGTTTTTTGAGCGAACGTCTTCTAAACTTCCACCTGAAAAATTATCAAGTAACACTCGACCCTTACCTTCAATCATTACAATTTTACTATTATTAAAACCATTTGCCGTTAGTATTTCACGAACAGCATTAACCCTATTTTGAGACAATTTTAAATTGTAATTATTATCGCCTCTATCGTCACAATAACCATAAATTTGAATCGATTCAAGTCTAGAAGTATCGATTTTTTGAATAAAATCAATAATAATTTGTTCTTGAACAGCATCGATTGTGTATTTATCAAATTCAAAATATACCGTGCCAATCTTTTTTTCTTGAGAAAAAACATTCCCAAAAACAAGAAAAGCAAGTAGTAGAATTGACGTTTTCATCACATTTTTAAAATGTTTCTGTAAGTAGCAACATCGTTCAAAATCTTAACCGATTTTTTAATCTCTGAATTGCTTCTCATATAATACGCGTAAAAACCTTCTTGATATTGATATCGTTTAATAATTTCTTCTAAAAGTAAATTCTTAATTTCTTCCTGATTAGTATCAATTTGAGCCTCCGACGATTTTTGAACTGCCGTCAATAACTGATTGTATTCGGAAATAATAGCGGCATCAATTGCCTCTTTTTTTGCCAGTGCCAATGTGTTTTTCAAAGACTCTTCGGTTTCAGTATCTAAATTAATCTTTTGACTTTTCAAAAACTGTTTAAAATCCTGAAAGTCAGCATTAGTGAAATTTGGTATTTCATTACCCAAATTGGGATGCTTATAAAAATACGTAGTGGCATAATTAAAAATACCGTCGTTCTTAATCAAAGCATTAGCGATCACACTGGTTTTTGATTCTGGCATTTGGACATCTGGCAAAATTCCTCCTCCATCATAAACTGTTCTTCCTTTGCGTGTTTTAAACGAATTATAACTGGTTTCTTTTGTTCGTATAGCCAAACCATTTTTGTCTTTATGCGCATAATCCAAAGCCTGAATACATCTTCCAGAAGGCGTAAAATACCTCGAAATGGTCACTTTTAACTGGGTGTTATAGGTTAAATCAATTGGTTTTTGAACCAAACCTTTCCCAAAACTTCTGCTACCTACAATAACGGCACGATCTAAATCCTGTAGTGCACCGGAAACAATTTCCGAAGCCGAAGCACTCTTATCATTGACAATAATTACCAATGGAATATCCAAGTCAACAGGATCAAATGCGGTTTTATAAGTGTTATTGTGTTTTTCGTTGATGGATTTGGTGGTGACAATTACTTCGTTTTTGGGAACAAATAAATTACAAATATTAACCGCTTCATTCAAAAGTCCCCCAGGATTGTTTCGCAAATCCAAAACAATTTGCTGAGCGCCTTGTTTTTTTAGTTCTAACAAAGCTTCTTTAGTTTCATTAGATGCTTTTCGGTTAAAACGACTTAAAACGATATAACCTGTTTTGTCATCAATTTTTGCAAAATAGGGAACCGACTTAATTTCTACCTCATCCAAAGTTATTTGAGTAGAATACAACTTCCCTTGACGCAGGTATTTAATATCAATTTTTGTATTCTTTGCACCTTTTAATAACTGAGAAGCATCTTCTTTTAAATCGGCTATTTGTATGTCGCCAATTTGTACTATCTCATCTCCAGCCTTAAAACCAGCTTTATCGGCTGGGAAATTTTTATATACTTCACGTAAAATTAATTTCCCTGATTTTTGAGTTATTAAAGCGCCAATTCCCGTATACTCCCCGGTATTATTGATCTTAAATTTTAATACATCTTGTTCATTAAAATAAACCGTATACGGATCTAAACTTGCTAGCATCCCTTTGATAGCGGTATCCATCAATTCGCCTGCATTGGTTTCATCTACATAATTGGTATTCAATTCCTTGAATAGTGTCGTGAAAATTTCGATTTGCTTAGCAATTTCAAAAAAATCATCTTTAAAACTAGAACCAATGAAAATAAAAGCCGAAGCGACTACAGGAATGATGTATTTTTTTTGGAAAGAAAATTTCATAATATTATTAATTGTGAATTACTAAAATAACAATTTATCAGTAATAAAAAGGAAATAGAATAACTATCTAAGTAATTAATAGTAAACCAATTTAGGGGTTTTCTTTTTTTAAAACCTGAGCCACAAACTTTTCAAACAACTGAATGGTTTTGGTATTAATCTCATCGTAAGACAAACGCTCTTTGGTTTGATAAAAAAACATAAAGCAATACGGTTTATCTAAATTATCTAGTAGAATATGCTTATTTAAACGATAGGTTTCGCGAAGAATGCGTTTGAAACGATTTCGATCCACTGCTTTTTTAAAATACTTTTTAGAAACCGAAACACCCATTTTGATTTTCTCATTTTCATTCAACGTCCCCGAATGATACACTAAACGCAAGGGATATTTTGAAACTGATTTTCCTTCAGAGAACAACAATCCAATGCTAATTTTGCTTTTAAGTTTTTCGTTCTTTGGATAGTTAAAATTCATTTAGTGTCTAATAAATATTATAATTCAGACAACAAAGGTACAATTTAACGCTAAACCTACTTATTATTTAGGTTTTAAATACCGCTAAAAAATTATTTCATACTTTTGCAGCTAATTTTTTTAAAATGCAAAAACTTATTTCCTATCCTATATCGGTTATTTATTATTTGTGTTTTGGACTTGCATTAGTCATTTTCCACCCTATTCAATGGTTTTGCCTCAATGTTTTTGGGTATCAGGCGCACAAAAAAAGTGTTGATTATTTAAACTTTTTTTTGCTAAAATGTACTAACTTAGTAGGAACAACCTATTCATTCAAAAACAGAGAACTTATTCCTGAGGGAGTACCTTTGGTATTTGTAGCCAATCATCAAAGTATGTACGATATAATTGCTATGATATGGTATTTGCGTAAATTTCATTGTAAATTTGTAAGTAAGAAAGAGTTAGGAAAAGGAATCCCAAGTGTTTCTTATAATTTAAGACATGGTGGAGCTGCTTTGATAGACAGAAAAGACCCGAAACAAGCGATTCCCGAAATAAAAAAATTAGGAGATTATATTGAAAAGAATACACGATCAGCAGTAATTTTTCCAGAAGGCACCCGAAGCAAAACCGGAAAACCCAAAGAATTTGCCCAAACTGGCTTGAAAATATTGTGTAAAAGCGCACCATCCGCCTATATTGTTCCTGTAAGCATTAATAATTCATGGAAAATGGTAAAATTTGGTTTTTTTCCTGTTGGTTTAGGAAATCATCTTACCTTTGTAATTCATAATCCACTTAAAGTGAGCGATTATAATTTTCCTGAATTAATGGAGAAGACGGAAAGTGCAGTAGTAAAAGGAATACAATTTTAATACATATAAAATGTCAATAAAAAACATTCGATTAGAAGTTATGCAGTTTTTGGAAAAAAACGTGACTGGCTACATGGATCAATACTTGATTCCAGTGGAACAAATCTGGCAGCCATCTGATTTTTTACCCAATTCTGAAGGAGATAATTTCTTAGAAGAAGTAAAAGAATTACGCGAAATCTCAAAAGATTTACCTTATGATTTTTGGGTAGCTATGGTAGGTGACATGATTACCGAAGAGGCACTTCCTACCTATGAAAACTGGTTAATGGAAGTAGAAGGAGTTGATAATGAAGGAAGAAACGGTTGGTCAGCTTGGGTACGTCAATGGACCGGTGAAGAAAATCGCCATGGTGATTTGTTAAATAAATACTTGTACTTATCAGGTCGTGTAAACATGCGCGAAATTGAAATGACAACCCAACACCTTATCAATGACGGTTTCGACATTGGTACTGGTAGAGACCCATATAAAAACTTCGTTTACACTAGTTTCCAAGAATTAGCTACTTACATTTCTCATAACCGAGTTTCGCAATTAGCCAAAAAATATGGTGATAAGAAATTATCTAAAATGTGTAAAATGATTGCTGGAGACGAAATGCGTCATCACCATGCCTACAGTCACTTTGTGAGCGAAATTTTCAAAGTAGATCCAAGCGAAATGATGCTTGCTTTCCAATACATGATGAAAGCTAAAATTGTAATGCCAGCACATTTCCTAAGAGAATCAGGTGCTAAAATAAGTTCGGCATTTGAATTATTTTCTGATTCAGCACAGCGTATTGGAGTTTATACAGCCCAAGATTATGTTGAAATTATGCAGAAATTGATTGACAAATGGGAAATTGAAAAAATTTCTGGATTAACTGATGAAGCCGAAAAAGCTCGTGATTACTTATTGAAATTACCAGCAAGAATGGCTAAAATATCTGAAAGATTGGTTATCCCTAAAGAATCGCACATTTTCAAATGGGTTGAACCTGCAAGATTATAGATTTCAGATTGAAGGTTAACGATTTTTGATTTCAGATTTGGTTTGAAATAGAAAAATGATTTTTGATTTTTTCAATTGAAATTACCATTGAAATTGATTTTTGCTATTAATATATACTGCTGATTTTTGAGGTTTAGACTTTAAAAATCAGCTTTTTTTATTCCAAAGCTACACATGAACACAGATTTAATAAATAACACCATCCTTTTTGTAAAAAAACAATTAGAAAATGCCGAAGGCGGACACGACTGGTTTCATATCGAAAGAGTATATAAAAACGCTTTATTAATAGCTCAAGAGGAAAAATGCGATTTGCAAATCGTGCAATTAGGGGCATTACTTCATGATATAGCCGATAGTAAATTTCACAATGGAGACGAATCTATTGGTCCAAAAATTGCCCGTAAGTTTTTAGAATCGCAACAACTTGGTTCTGAAAAAATCAGTAATGTTATTGCTATCATTGAAAACATTTCATTTAAAGGCGGAAATTTTGAAAAGAAATTCAGTTCGATAGAATTAGATATCGTTCAAGACGCTGATCGATTAGACGCCATAGGAGCCATAGGAATAGCTCGCGCATTCAATTATGGTGGTTTTAAAAATAGAGCATTATACAACCCTAAAATTGCTCCTAAATTAGACATGAGTACTGAGGAATACAAAAAGAGCCAGGCACCTACCCTCAATCACTTTTACGAAAAACTATTATTGCTTAAAGACAAAATGAATACTACTACAGCTAAAAAGATTGCTGAAGAAAGACATCGTTTTATGGAAAGCTTTTTGGCTCAGTTTTATGCCGAATGGGATGGGGTAAAATAAATCTTGGAAAAAATTAATTGCTTTATAATTAATTTCAATTGCATATATTCATGCATTTTAACAGTTTACTTGTTGTTTTTACCGCAATTAACAAATATTTATGAGCGCCTACTTTCAAAAATTGTATTTGAAAAATTAGCTTTGCATCAGAAATGAGAATGAGAATCAAACATATTCTAACTTTGTGTCTGCTGTTACTTATTAGTAACAATAGCTTGTTTGCTCATACTCCAGCCAAATCGTTCATTTCTGTTCAAACATCAATTCAAGATGAATCGGTTTTTACCAAAAAAATCCAGCTTTCGGACTTAACAGATATTACTACTCCAACAAAAGAAACCGAGGCAAAAAAAGAAATAATTACGGATTATGAAGAAGAAGATTCTGAAATCCTAAACGGTAAAAAACAACTTGAAAAAACGATTTCCTATATCGCATTTTCAAGCTCATTACCACCCTCTTTTTTAACGAATTACAACTATAACTCTTTAGCAAAATCCTTTTGCAAAGCGTTTTTTTATTTACCATCATTTACCTCACTTTACATTATCTTCGAGGTATTTCGTATTTGATTTTTTCTTCTTACTAAGCACATCTATTGTTGCTTATTACTACTTTATTTCTTGCCGCAATTAATAAAAGCAAGAAAATAGAGCTCAATTTGCTGTTGTTTATCATTTTCACAACAAAATACAATCCTAATATTTTATCGTTAAAAAAAACTATCATGAAAAAGAATGCAATTTTCATTGGTCTACTGGCTGCTATATGCACTATTGGATGTAATTCACACAAAGAAGAAAAAAAGGAAGAGAGGACATTTCAAGTAACAAATCCTGTGGCGATGGATACCTCAATAATTAAAGAATACGTTTGCCAAATTCACTCTATTCGTCATATCGAATTGAGAGCAATGGAAAAAGGATACCTTCAAAAAATAAGCGTTGACGAAGGTCAGAAAGTTAGAAAAGGGCAATTGATGTTCCAAATCATGCCTAACATTTACCAAGCCGATTTACAAAAAGCAAAAGCAGAAGGAAATGTTGCTGCAATTGAATACAAAAACACGAAACTTTTAGCCGATAGTAAAGTAGTTTCTCCAAACGAATTAGCGCTTTCAAGAGCTAAATACGACAAAGCAAAAGCCGAAATTGACCTTGCTAAAACCCATTTAGGATTTACTACTGTTAGAGCACCTTTTGACGGCGTAATGGACCATTTAATGGCTAGAGAAGGAAGTTTGCTAGAAGAAGGTGAATTATTGACTTCACTTTCAGACAACAGTAAAATGTGGGTGTATTTTAATGTTCCTGAAGCCGAATACTTAAACTACATGGAAAGTGCTAACAAGAACAAAAAAGAAAAAGTACAACTTTTAATGGCTAATAATCATGTATTTGATCAAACAGGAGTGGTAGAAACCATTGAAGGAGAATTTAACAATGAAACCGGAAACATTGCCTTTAGAGCCACATTTCCTAACCCAAAAGGGATTTTAAGACACGGTGAAACAGGTTCTATTTTGAAGACTGTTCCGTTGAAAAACGTTTTACTGATTCCTCAAAAAACAACTTTTGAAGTATTAGACAAACGCTATGTTTTTGTAATTGATAAAAACGGAGTAGTTAGACAAAGAGAAATTACTATTGGAACCACTTTAGAAAACCTTTTTGTTGTTAAAAAAGGATTGCAGGAAAGCGATCGCATTTTATTAGACGGTTTACGATTGGTTAAAAACAACGAAAAAATAAAATACAAAGTTGAAAATGCGAAACATGTATTAACACATCTCGATGTTTACGCCGAGTAATCAACCTTAAAAATACAACAAAATGTTTAAAAAGTTTATTCAAAGACCGGTCTTAGCGATTGTTATTTCGGTCATCATTGTATTTATGGGTTTGCTTGCTATCAAACAATTACCCATTTCACAATTCCCTGAAATTGCGCCTACCACTGTAAACATCTTTATCGCCTATCCAGGTTCGAGTTCAGATGTATTAGTAAAATCAACCTTAATCCCATTGGAAACAGCCATTAATGGTGTGCCAGGAATGCGTTATATTGCCTCGGATGCTACCAGTGCTGGTGAAGGAACCATTCGTGTAATTTTTGAACCCGGAACCGACCCCAACGTCGCCGTTATTAGGGTAAAAACTAGGGTCGACCAAGTAATGCCCTTACTACCCGACTTAGTACAACGTGAAGGGGTTATCATTACTCCAGTCCAACCAAGTATGTTGATGTATGTGGATTTATACAGCAAAAAAGGGCATGAAGCAGATGAAAAATTCCTTTACAACTATGCCTATACCAACATGCTTCGTGAAATACAACGTATCGACGGTATTGCCAGTGCACAAATCTTAGGTAGCCGTAAATATGCGATGCGTATTTGGTTAAAACCAGACCGTATGCGTGCTTACAATATTTCGGCAGAAGAAGTAATGGAAGCCATGCAGGAACAAAGTATCCTTGCCAGACCAGGACGTTTAGGGCAAAGTTCTGGGATAAAATCGCAATCCCTTGAATATGTTTTAACCTATAAAGACAGATATTCGACTCCACAAGAATACAAAGATATAATTATCAGAGCCAATTCGAATGGGGAAGAAATAAAACTAGGTGATATTGCAAATGTAGAATTAGGAAGTGAATTTTATGACATCTACGACAATTTAGACGGAAAACCATCTGCATCCATCGTATTAAAACAAACACTTGGAACAAACGGTAGCGATGTAATTAAAGCCGTTAAACTTAAATTAAAAGAATTAGAAAAGGATCTTCCTCCGGGAGTAGGCTACAAAATCAGTTATGACGTATCCAGTTTCTTAAATGCTTCTATCGAACAAGTTATAGATACGCTTAGAGATGCCTTCATTCTCGTATCCATAGTCGTATTCCTGTTCTTAGGCGATTGGCGATCGACACTAATTCCAGTTATTGCCGTTCCCGTTTCGTTGATTGGAGCATTCTTTGTTATGCAAATGTTTGGCTTATCCATCAACTTGATTACGCTCTTTGCCTTAGTATTAGCCATTGGTATTGTAGTCGATGATGCTATTGTTGTGGTGGAAGCCGTTCACGTAAAAATGGAAGAAGAACATCTCAGTCCATTTAAGGCATCTAAAGCCGTTTTAGGTGAAATTGGTGGTGCTATTATTGCGATTACATTGGTAATGGTTTCAGTATTCATTCCTATTTCGTTCATGTCTGGACCAGTTGGGGTATTCTATCGTCAATTCTCTATTACAATGGCAGGATCTATCATCATTTCTGCAGTTGTAGCCTTGACACTTACACCGGTTCTTTGTGCCATGTTATTAAAAAACAACCATGGTCAACCAAGAAAAAAATCACCAATTGATCGATTTATTGATTGGTTTAACAAAGGCTTTGAAAAACTTACTGGACACTATATTGGCATATTAAAACACATTGTAAACCGTAGAGTTATCACTTTTGGAATCTTAATCGGATTTAGTGTGGCAACCTATTATACAAACCAAACTCTTCCTGCTGGATTTATCCCAAGTGAGGATCAAGGAATGATTTATGCCATCATTCAAACACCTCCAGGAACTACCTTAGAACGTACCAATGATGTTGCTAAAAAACTACAGAAAATCTGTGAAGAAATCGACGGAGTTTCTTCTGTATCTTCTTTAGCAGGTTATGAAATCATGACCGAAGGTCGTGGATCGAATGCCGGAACCTGTTTGATTAACTTAAAACCTTGGGAAGAAAGAAGCCATTCTGTACATGAAATCATGGAAGAATTGGAAGAAAAATCAAAAAATCTAGGTGCGGTTATTGAATATTTTGAACCACCTGCAGTACCAGGATTTGGTTCTTCTGGAGGTTTCTCTTTACGTTTATTGGATAAAACCAATGGAACCGATTATCAGGAATTCCAAAAGGTAAATAATGATTTCCTTGCCGAATTAGAAAAACGCAAAGAATTAACAGGAATCTTTACTTTTTATTCTGCTAATTATCCGCAATTGAAATTAGACATTGATAACAAAGCGGCAATGCAAAAAGGAGTTACTATCAAAAAAGCGATGGACAATCTGAACATCCTTATTGGTAGTACGTACGAACAAGGTTTTATAAAATTTGGTCAATTTTTCAAAGTATACACACAAGCAGGACCTGAATACCGAAGAATCCCTTCGGATTTAGAAAATTTATTTGTGAAAAATGAAGCTGGCGAAATGGTACCTTACTCTTCTTTTATTAAAGTAAAAAAAGAACTAGGGCCTAATGAGATTACCCGATACAACCTCTACAACTCGGCTGCCATTAGAGGATTACCTGCAAAAGGATACACCAGTGCCGATGCGATTAATGCCATCAAAGAGGTCGCTCAATTAAAGTTACCAAGAGGCTACGACATTGCCTGGGAAGGTTTGTCGTATGATGAAGCTAACAGAGGGAATGACGCCATGTATGTATTTGGAATCGTATTAATCTTCGTTTATCTGGTTTTAGCGGCACAATATGAAAGTTTCTTATTGCCATTAGCCGTATTACTATCGTTACCAGTAGGTTTCTTTGGTTCATTTGCTTTACTACAACTCATGGGATTATCTAATGACGTTTATGCTCAAATTGGGGTTATCATGCTTATTGGATTACTGGGTAAAAATGCCGTATTGATTGTAGAAGTCGCCGTCCAGAAACGAGCTCAGGGAATGAGTATAGTTGATTCGGCAATAGAAGGAGCTAAACTTCGTTTTCGTCCTATTTTGATGACTTCCTTTGCCTTTATCGCTGGATTAATTCCGTTAGTTCTTGCCACAGGAGCCGGAGCTATTGGTAACCGAACTATTGGAGGATCGGCCATGGGAGGAATGATTATAGGAACCCTATTTGGAGTCTTTGTAATTCCTGGATTGTATTACATTTTTGCTAAAATGAGTGATGGCCGTAATATGATTCAAGACGAACATAACGAACCTGTATCAGAGGAATTCATGAGAGTTAGCGAAGGCAATAGTAAGCTGAAATTTAAGCTAAAAGAAATGAACAAATTATTGAAAAATTTAATGAAAAAAGAGGAAGAAAATGAATAAGTCAATTTTCAAACTAATAAATATAAGGTCAGTAGTAACACTGACCTTATCAAGCCTGATTTTTCAAAGTTGTGTACCAACAAAAACCGTACGCGAAGAAAAAAAGGATTTACCCGAACAATTTCAAAATGTTGCCTCTAAAGACACAACTAATTCGGCACAAATTAAATGGAAAACATTCTTTAATGATGATCATTTAAATGCACTGATTGAAACGGCTTTAGTAAACAATCAGGAGTTAAATATCTTTTTGCAACAAATAGATATGGCAAAGAATGAAATCCAAGCCAGAAAAGGAGAATACTTGCCATTTGTAGGTCTTCAAGCTGCTGCCGAAGTAGAAAAAGTAGGTCGTTATACCAGTCAGGGAGCTAATGATGCAAATACCGAAATTAAACCTGGAAAAGAATTCCCAGAACCTTTGCAAAATTATAAAGTTGGGGCTTTTGCAACATGGGAATTAGACGTTTGGAAAAAATTGCGTAATGCCAAAAAAGCAGCCGTAATGGAATACCTTTCTACAGTTGAAGGGAAGAATTTCATGGTAACGAATTTGATTGCTGAAATAGCCGATTCGTACTACGAATTACAAGCTTTGGACAACAAACTTAAAATTCTAACTCAAAACTTAGAATTGCAAAACAATGGTTTAAGAACTATTCGTCTTCAAATGCAGGCGGCTAAGGCTACATCGCTGGGCGTACAAAGATTAGAAGCAGAAGTATATAAAAACACTGCCGAATTGTTTTCTGTAAAACAGGAAATTGTAGAAACGGAGAACAAATTGAATTTCTTAGTAGGTCGCGCACCTCAACCCATTCAGCGTAATTCGGAACAATTTGTAGAAAAAGAAATAGACACTATGTATGTAGGCATACCTTCACAGCTCTTAACAAATCGTCCAGATATTAGACGAGCAGAATATGAATTGCAAGCAGCCAAACTGGATACACAGGTTGCTAAAGCTAATTTTTATCCGTCATTTACGTTAAGAGCTGGTGTAGGTTTAGAAGCTTTCCAAACCAAGTATCTTACTTCAACCCCTGAGTCCTTATTGTATGGTTTAGCGGGTGATATGGTAGCACCTTTAATCAACAGAAATGCTATTAAAGCCGCTTATTACAATGCAAATGACAAACAATTGCAAGCCGTTTTTGAATATGAAAAAACCATCTTAAATGCGCATATCGAAGTATTAAATGGTTTGTCTAAAATTGACAACCTGAAGAAAAGCTATGAGCAAAAAGTACATCAGGTGGAAGCTTTGACAAATTCTATCGAAATCACTACTAAACTTTTCAATGCAGCCAGAGCCGATTATATGGAAGTTTTGTTAACGCAACGTGATGCTTTAGAATCCAAACTTCAATTGGTTGAAACCAAAAAAGAACAATTAGCCGCTAAGGTTAACATGTACAAATCATTAGGAGGAGGATGGAATTAGTTCTAAAATTTTAAAGTTTGATAGTCTTTAAAAGCTATTCCTAATGATAAAGCAAAGCCACTTTTCTCAGAGGGGCTTTGTTGTTTATATTTACTTCGATTCTACAATCTAATTTCTGCAATTTAAAATCACATTCCCTTTGCTTTCATCTCCAAAATCACATCCGAAGGATTCAAAAAAGTAGGGGCTTGCTCGCTAATACTTCCTGCTCGTTTTTTGTTTAGCTTAAAAACCACATCTTGTTCACTGGTAAACAACAAGGCACTTAAAAAAGGATTGTTCATATACGAACACAAAATAGGATAAGTATCTTCTAAGGAGTGAAAACTTTCTACTTCTTCAGTTTTATAACGTGCAATAACAGACATTTTCATCTCATTATTTTCGTCTAAAATGGGGCGAACATAAATATTTTTCAATTCAGTATCACCAATGGTTTTTGCAAGGGTTAATTTGGCAAAAGTCTTATCCTCTATACTCTGTTTCACTCTTTCCCAAAAAAGGGCAAATACGGGCTCGTATGACATTTTATTTATTTTTTTGAACTTTAAATACGTCTATTTCGATTTATATTTCAAATGTTACAATTACAGGATTGTGGTCGCTATGCTTGATCCAATCCTCATATTTTCCAACCTCAACACTTTTAATTTTGTTTATTAATTTTTTGGATACAAAACAAAAATCAATATGATATGGTCTATGAATTTTTTTATGCATAAACAATGTTGGAAATGTCTCTTTTCCCTGTTCTTGGTTGTAGAAACTATGATAAGCACTGCTTATATTATTATTTTTTAAAAAATCAACAAGGTTAGAGTGATTATATATTCTATTTGGTTTGTCCCAAATTGAATTACTATTAAAATCCCCAGCAAGAATAACATTCTCTTCATTTAACAATTCCTTATAAAAATGAACAGCATTCCAAATTTGTGCTGTATAACAATCGTGATTTTGAGGTTTTTGAGCCCAAATCGCAAAAATTATAAACTCCACTTCATCATTAAATATAGATAACGGTAATACATATTTAAAATCAGGATTGTGAATATTTAAAAGTTTAATTTTTAAATCTGAAAATGTGAATATTCCAATCCCTTTATTTGGGTTTTGTCCGAACCAAAATTGATCTTTCGGTTTTTTTACATCATTCTTAAAAATTAATTTATCAATATTTTCACATTCAGGGATAATTAGAATATCTGGTTGTTCCTTCAAAATAAACTCCGCCTTTTTACGGAAAGCCATATTACAATTCCATGTTATTATTTTCATTCTAATTACTATAATCGCATTTTAAATGCAAACTGCTACTGCAAACTAGATACTCAAAATTATTCTCCCGTAAAAACGGCTTTTCTTTTTTCTAAAAAGGCTTTGGTTCCTTCTTTAAAATCTTCGGTTCCAAAACATCTTCCAAAAGATTTAATTTCGGTTTCAAAACCATTTTCCCCTTCTTTAAAATTGGCATTCACCGCATGAATCGCCATTGCTATGGCTGCAGGGGAATTTTTTATCATTTTTTGAGCGATTTCATTACATACAGAAAGCAAATCCTCTTGTTTTACCACATGATTTACTAAGCCCACTCTGTGTGCTTCTTCGGCAGAAATCATTCCTGCAGTTAAAATCATTTCTAAGGCTCGTCCTTTACCAATTAATTGTGGTAAACGCTGTGTTCCTCCATAACCCGGAATTACACCTAAAGACACCTCTGGAAGTCCCATTTTAGCATTTTCAGATGCCACACGAATATGACAAGCCATAGCCAACTCTAATCCGCCACCAAGGGCAAATCCATTAATGGCTGCAATAACAGGGACTCTTAGATTTTCAACAAAATTGAACAAAGTTTCCTGACCTTGAGCTGATAATTGAATGCCTTCTTCGATTGAAAATTCGGCAAACTCAGCAATATCAGCACCAGCCACAAAAGCTTTATCGCCACTTCCTTTTAGAATAATAGCGCGAATATCTCTATGGCTTTCTAAGGTTGAAAAAGCATGATGCAGTTCCTGAATCGTAACTTTGTTTAAAGCATTTAATTTTTCCGGACGATTAATCGTTATGGTTGCAATATTATGCTCTTTTGCAATCAAAATGTTTTGGTAGCTCATTGTGTTGATTTAAGAGTTAATAATGGGTAGCGAAACCGTAAAACGGGTTCCTTTTCCGTATTCTGTTTCAAAGTCAATGCTGCCTTTATAATTTTCGATAATATTTTTTATAATTCCTAATCCCAATCCCATTCCGCTACTTTTTGTAGTAAACTTAGGCTCGAATATTCGGATTTTATCTTCTTCTTTAATACCTACTCCATTGTCTTCAACCACTATCAATACATTATCCTTTTCTTTTTTTACTGATACTGCCACCCTTTTTTCTTCTTGTGATTCAGGAATTGCTTGAATGGCATTTTTTACTAAGTTAGTGATAATTCGGATTAATTGTGTTCGATCAATCTTAGAAATTATTTCAGGGGCACTACTTTCAAAAACTATTTGATCTTCATTAAAAATATCCAAAGCCAGTTCGACAACTGCAACTACATTCAGCGTTTCATTTTGCTGTGCTGGCATCGAAGCAAAATTAGAAAAAGCCGAAGCTACCGATGTCATCGTATCAATTTGCTGAATCAATGTTTCTGAATAATCCCTCATTTTCTGGACAATATTGGGATCTTCAGGATTAAATTTTCGCTGAAAACTCTGCACGGTTAAACGCATTGGCGTAAGCGGATTTTTAATCTCATGCGCCACTTGTTTTGCCATTTCGCGCCAGGCTTCTTCCCTTTCACTTTGTGCTAATTTAATGGCGCTTTTTTCCAGTTCGTCTACCATTTGATTGTAACCATTAATCAACAAATTGATTTCTTTGCTACTGGCTGATAACAATATTTTTTCGTTTTTCTTGTTCAATCGGGTTTCATTTAACTTATCTGAAATGGTTTTCAACGATTTGGTAATATAGGACGAAAGAAAATAAGCCAGGGCAAAAGCCACAATCAGCATAAAAGAATACACCTGCCCTAAACGAATTAAAAAACTATTTAATTCCTTGTCATAAAAGCCATCATCCTCTTGATAAGGTAAATTTAAAACACCTAAAGGCTTAAATTTATCATCTTTGATTTGGGTAAATGAAGAACGATTTTTAACACCATTAATGGTTTTTATATCCACATATCTTTTTTCAATAGAAGAGCGAACCAGTTTCAGAATGTATTTAGGAATAGGAGGTGCTGTTTTATCTACCGAAAAAAATTCTTTAGAGGATTTTAATAACTTTCCATCCAGATCATAAATATTGATTTCAATGTTGTGAATGTGGGCTAATTCGTGGATTTTATCCTTAAAAATTAAATCTAAATTCTCCGTATTCAATGGATAAGTGGTAGTAGAAAGAATATAATTAATATGTTCTTTTACTGCATTCTCCTTGCGTTCCAAGCGTTCACGATGGTATTCTTTAGCTTCATTTTTAAATTGGATTATCGAAATAGAAGCTAACAAAACCGAAGCAACAATTATCACCACGATCATCGAAAGAAAGATTCGAATTCGCAACGAAAGCATGGATAATTTGAAGCTTTTAAGCATTTTTATAAAGTTGTGGGTTATGAGTTGTGGGTTATGCGTCATGAACTCAACACTCACAACCCATAACTTATAACTATTGTCTTTCTCTTATTCCTTTGTAAAATTTAAAACCCAACATGATTAAAACCGAGAATAAAACTATCCCGATTACACCATAAATCCAGTTGACCGCATTTTTTAATATTACTAAAAAAACAACTGCAAAAAGAATAATGGTCGCTCCTTCATTCCACAAACGCATGAAATTAGTAGTATATTTTACCTCATCCTTTTGTAATTGTTTAAATATCTGATGGCATTTTAAATGATACAAATAGAGCGCAAAAACAAAGCCAAGTTTTACATGCATCCAAGGCATTTGCAACCACGCATTTCCTGTAGGAGTAAACAACAGCATCCAAAAAGCAAAAATACTAGCCAATACCGCCGACGGCCAAGTGATAATATACCACAGACGATAACTCATAATTTTGAATTGATTTTGCAAAATTTCCTTTTCAGGCGAAGTTTTAGCAGCAGCTTCAATTTGGTATACAAACAAGCGAACAATATAAAACAAACCTGCAAACCAAGTGATTACAAATATGAGATGAAGGGATTTTAGATAGTTGTAGTATTCCATAAAAATTTTAGATTTCTGATTAACAATTTTAGATTTCTGATATGTTGTATTCTCAAATCATTAATCAACATTCATCAATCTTAAATCTATCTAGCCCAATCTTCAATCCAATTAGCCACAACTCCGCACCATTCATCATCATCATTCATACATGGAACGGCCAAAAATTCTTCTCCTCCATGATGTAAAAATTGCTCATTAGCCTCCATTGCAATTTCTTCCAATGTTTCTAAACAATCAGCCACAAAAGCGGGTGTAACAACGGCTAATTTTTTAATCCCTTTTTCAGGCATTTTATTAATTTCTACATCTGTATAAGGTGTTAACCATTTGTCGCCTGCTAATCGAGACTGGAACGTTTGGCTGTATTTCTCTTCTGGAATTCCTAATAATTTTACCACTTGTTTAGTTGTTTCATAACATTGATGGCGGTAGCAAAACTCATGTGCCGGTGATGGCGTATTACAACAAGAACCATCAATTTTGCAATGTGATTTTGTTACATCTGTTTTACGAATATGACGTTTAGGAATTCCATGATACGAAAACAACAAATGATCGTAATCAAATCCATCCAAGTGTTTTTTCATCGAATTAGCTAATGCCTGAATATAATCAGGTTTGTTATAAAATGCAGGAACATTAGTAAAAGTCATCTCTGGAAAAAACTTTTGACGCAATTCTTCAGCCAAAACAACAATTGTAGTTGTCGAAGCCATAGCGTGTTGAGGATATAACGGAATCAACATCACTTCGGTCACTCCTTTATCTTTTAATTCTTGCAATCCTTTCTTAATAGTCATCGTACCATAACGCATGGCAAGAGCAACCGGAAGATCTACTAATTGCTGTACTTTTTGATGCATTTTTTTTGAAATAACAATCAAAGGCGAACCCTCATCAGTCCAAATTCGAGCATAAGCTTCAGCCGATTTTTTAGGTCTGGTTTGTAAAATAATCCCACGAACTAATAAGGCACGCAATAAAAACGGAACATCGATAACGTATTTGTCCATCAAAAATTCGTCTAAATACGGCTTTACATCTTTTGGCGTTGGACTTTCTGGCGAACCTAAATTGACTAATAATACTCCTTTCATGTGTAGATTTTTGTTTTTTGATTTTCTCCAAAAATAGCATAAGCCACTTTGTAGATCTATGATAAATGTTATTTTTTATTTATTGTTTAATTTAGAAAATCAATCACGACTATGCATTCGGATTGATTGACATCAAATATTTTTTTGGAGTAGTTCCAAATTTCTTCTTGAAAGCGGCTATAAAATGACTGCCGGTGCTGTAGCCTATCTTCAAACCTACTTCGTTTACATTGTACGAACCGCTGTCTAATAATTTACGAGCGAAATCCATTTTGTAATCAAACAAAAAGCCATACACCGTGTCGCCATAAATTTGCTTGAAACCCATTTTTAATTTTTTCAAATTCAGCCCCACTTGGTCGGCCAATTCCGGTAAACCTGGTGGTTCGGCCATATTAGCAATGATAATTTCTTTGGCTTTTTTGATTTTCAAAACATTTTCTTCGTCTACTAAAAACGGACATTGTTCAGCATTTGGATCTTCATTTCGATTGAAAAAAAGACTCAACAACTCGTAACCTTTTCCTTTATAATACAAATTTTTGATAGAAGGATTCAAATTGTAATGAAACATTTGGTTCAAAACAATGGCCATCGACGGACTAATATCGCTTTCGTTATAATATTTTTTCTCTTGATTTTCTTTACTCAAAAACGGAATATGCTCGGCATCATTGGTAAACAAACCATGAAACTTTTTGATAGAAACAAAAATGGAAATCAACCAGGATTTTGGAGCTATTTGCACGTTCAAAGGCAATTCTTTTTCGGTGTTATAAAACAACAAAGCCTTTTCTTCTTTGAGATTCAGCACATAATTTCCCTGATTAAAAATATAATTAGCACTACCCTTTAACCCAAAATGAAATTGTATCAAACCCAACTTTACAGGGCGTTGAAAAGTTAAAACCTCATCGGTATTATTTTGAAAACGAATTAAAATAAAATCATCGTCAATTTTTATTTCTTCTTCCATTTTTTCGATTTACTTTATTCAACTTAATATAGTCGTTTTTAGTTAAACTTCTCATATCGGTGTTTCAAAATTAAATCTTTTTCATGGGAAATTTTTACTTATAACCAAATTTATAAAGCATCACTAATTATAAAATCCGACAATCAAAATCCAAAACCTCATAAAAAAATATTAATCATTTGATTTTCATTTATTTACAACTCCACTTACTCATATATTGTATGAAGCAATAATTTGAACTCATAGCGATATTTTTATTATAAATTTCGAAAAAATACCAATTAATTATTTAGAACAAGTCTACACAATAGCTCAAAAATTAGCTATTTTAGTCCAATTTCACATAAAAATTGAATTTTTAATTACGATAATAGTTCAAATAATCGCTAAGCGACACAAAAAGAACTTACAGCGTTGTTTTTATAAAATAGTTAATAATACTTTTGTAGAACTTTTTCACGGAAAGTATAATTATGGAAAGTTATAACATGTCCAAAAACAGCACTTTTTACGCTTTAGGTTTAAGTTACAAAAAAGCAGATGCAACCATTAGAGGAAAATTTAGCTTAGATGCCAAAGCACAATCCGTTCTATTAATGCAAGCTGAAGCAGAAGGAATCGAATCAATTATAGTTACCTCAACTTGTAACAGAACTGAAATTTATGGTTTTGCTAACCATCCTTATGAGTTAATCAAATTACTTTGCGAAAACAGTAACGGTTCGGTACAAGATTTTCAAGAAGTTGCTTATATCTACAAAAACCAAGAGGCTATTAATCATATGTTTCGTGTTGGGACCGGATTAGATAGCCAAATTTTAGGTGATTTTGAAATCATCAGTCAAATCAAAAATGCTTTTACACAGAGTAAATCCTATGGTTTAGTAAACAATTTCATGGAACGTTTAGTAAACTCGGTGATACAAGCCAGTAAAAAAATCAAAACAGAAACCGAAATTTCTTCAGGTGCAACTTCAGTATCCTTTGCATCTGTTCAATATATCATCAAAAATGTAGAAGATATTGCTAATAAAAATATCTTACTTTTTGGAACCGGAAAAATTGGTAGAAATACCTGTGAAAATCTGGTAAAACACAGCAAACACGAACAAATTACTTTAATCAACAGAACCAAAGACAAGGCTGAAAAATTAGCCGAAAAACTGGATGTAGTAGTTAAAGATTATTCGGATTTACAATTGGAAATACAAAAAGCCGATGTGTTAGTAGTAGCCACAGGTGCTCAAAACCCAACGGTTGACAAAGCCATTTTGAACCTTAAAAAACCTTTGTTGATATTAGACTTGTCTATTCCTAAAAACGTACATGAAAATGTAACAGAAGTAGAAGGTGTAACGCTAATTCACATGGACCATTTATCACAAATTACCGATGAGACTTTAGAAAACAGAAAAGAACATATTCCTGCTGCTGAAGCGATTATCGAAGAAATAAAAGACGAATTTAATACCTGGACCAAAGGCAGAAAATTTGCTCCAACTATCAATGCATTGAAAGCCAAACTAAACGAAATCAAAAATTCGGAATTGGATTTTCAAAGTAAAAAAATAGCCGATTTTAACGAAGAACAAGCCGAAATCATCAGCAACCGAATCATTCAAAAAATCACTACTCATTTTGCCAATCACCTAAAAGATGAAAACACCATGGTAGATGAAAGCATTGAATGGATTGAAAAAGTATTTAAAATTGAAGCTGTGGTAAAATAAAATCCACCACAAATTACACCAATTTTCACAAATTAATTAAGTCATAATTACTTTCTATATTTATGGCAAAAAAATAAAATGGCAGAAAAAACAATACGTATAGGTACAAGAGATAGCGAACTCGCTTTATGGCAAGCACATACTGTTCAAAAACAACTCAACGATTTAGGTTATAAAACTGAAATCGTAGCCGTAAAATCACAAGGTGATATTATTCTTGACAAGCCACTATACGAATTGGGAATTACTGGAATTTTCACCAAAACATTAGACATAGCTATGATTAATGGCGATGTGGATATCGCTGTACATTCTATGAAAGATGTTCCCACTGCCCTACCTATCGGAATTGTTCAGGCTGCCGTTTTAAAAAGAGCCAATACCCTTGATATTTTAGTGCACAAAGGTGATCTGGATTTTCTAGAAACTGAAGGAACAATCGCTACTGGAAGTTTGCGTCGTCAAGCACAATGGTTGAATAAATACCCAAATCACACCGTAGTTGATTTACGTGGAAACGTAAATACCCGAATGCAAAAATTGCAAGACAATGACTGGAACGGAGCTGTTTTTGCCGCTGCAGGTTTAGAAAGAATCAACTTGAAACCAAGTGATTATATCGATTTAGACTGGATGATTCCGGCTCCTGCTCAAGGTGCTATGCTAGTCGTTGCTATGGCAAATGACGAATTTACTTTAGATGCTGTTTCGCAATTAAACGATATCGAAACCGAAGTTTGTACCTATATCGAACGCCAATTTTTGAGAACCTTAGAAGGTGGTTGTACAGCTCCTATTGGTGCTTTAGCAAAATACAATGAAGACGAAGACACTATTCATTTGGATGGCGTTTTATTTTCTTTGGATGGAAAACAAAAAATCGAAATCAACAAAGTGGTGGATATATCCGAATGGAAAAAATTAGGATTCTATTCTGCTAAAGAAATTCTCGATAATGGAGGAAACGAATTGATGGCAACGATTAAAGCAACTTTGAAAAAATAATGAGTCAGACAAGTATTCTTTCGACCAAAACCTTATCCGTTGCGCAACGTCAGGCTTTTCTTGATGCCGAAATTGACCTTTTAGAACAAGATTTCATCGAAATCCAAAACAACAATTTCGAACTAAAAGAGATCAATACGAATCTGATTTTCAGCAGTCAAAATGCAGTTTTAAGTTTGATGGAACAAAAGGATTGGCAAAAACTTACATCCAAAAGTGTATTTTGCGTAGGCGAAAAAACAAAAGATTTACTCGAGGCAAATGGTTTTACAGTAGATGTCTATTTGGATTACGCCTCTGAGTTGGCAGAGATTATTACGCTAATCTACAACAAAGAAAGCTATACATTTTTCAGCGGAAATCTTCGCAAAGAAACTTTACCTAAAGCCCTTAAAAATGCGGGTATCACTTTCAATGAAATTGAGGTGTATCAAACCAAGTTAGCACCATTTAAAATTTTCAAAGAAGAAAATTTTGATGGTATTCTGTTTTTTAGTCCTTCGGCAGTAGAAAGTTACCTGACAAATAATACCATCACAAAAGAAGTTTGCTTTTGCATTGGCGAAACCACAGCATCAGCATTAAAAAATAAAACAAAAAACATCATTGTGGCGGCACAACCTACCATCGAAGATGTCATCGAAGCAGTAATAGAAGAATTTAAATAAAAATCCCTTTCAGAGTTTTGAACTCTGAAAGGGTTAAATAAAATCAAAATGATAAAAAACGACTTATTCTTAAAAGCATTAAAAGGAGAAACTGTTCAACGTCCACCGGTATGGATGATGCGTCAGGCAGGAAGATATTTACCGGAATTTAGAGCTTTACGTGACAAATATGATTTTTTCACCCGTTGCGAAACTCCGGAATTAGCTGCTGAAATCACGGTTCAACCTATTCGTCGTATTGCTCCGGATGCTGCTATTTTATTTTCGGATATTTTAGTGGTGCCAAGAGCGATGGGAATTCACGTAGAATTGAAAGACAATTTAGGACCTATTATCCCGAATCCAATTCGTACCATGGAGCAAGTTAATCAGGTATTTGTTCCAAATATCGAAGAAACTTTAGGCTATGTAATGGACGCTGTAAAATTGACCAAAGAAATGTTGAACGACGAAGTGCCTTTGATTGGTTTCGCAGGTTCTCCATGGACAATTTTCTGCTATGCTGTTGAAGGAAAAGGTTCGAAGAGTTTTGATACTGCCAAAGGTTTCTGTTTCTCAAATCCAGTAGCAGCACACACTTTATTGCAAAAAATCACCGATACCACTATTTTATACTTAAAAGAAAAAGTAAAAGCGGGAGTTAATGCCGTTCAAATTTTTGATTCTTGGGGAGGAATGCTTTCTCCAACTGATTATCAAGAGTTTTCATGGAAATACATCAACCAAATCGTTGAAGCTTTAGCCGATATTACTCCTGTTATTGTTTTTGGAAAAGGTTGTTGGTTTGCATTGAACGAAATGGGTAAAAGCAAGGCTTCGGCTCTTGGAGTTGATTGGACTTGTACTGCCAGAAATGCGCGTTATTTATCAGGTGGAAATGTGACTTTACAAGGTAATTTTGACCCATCAAGATTGTTATCGCCAATTCCAACCATCAAGAAAATGGTTCACGAAATGATTGACGAATTCGGAAAAGACAAATACATCGTAAACTTGGGGCACGGAATTTTACCAAACATTCCTGTGGATCATGCCAAAGCGTTTATAGATGCGGTGAAAGAGTACGGAAAATAATAGTTGATAGTTTATGGTTGATAGTTGTTGGATAATAAACTATCAACCATAAACCGACAACCAACAACTCAAAAAATGCTCAACAAAGGACTTAGAGATCAGGAAAGCATTCGAATTGATAATATCTTTCGAACATTGCATTCTTTGGTTTTTGTACCAAAGTTGGATGACGAAGATTTCCCGGCTATTGATGAGCAGTTAAAAGGTTTTGGTTTAAGCTTAGAAAGAATAAATGAAATTCCTGAAAAGGAATTGATTCAACTGATACAACGTTGTCATTTAGACTGGGAGCAACAGGAACGATTTGCAGATATTTTAGTGCAAATGTCTCAGCAGAATAAATTTCATTTTTTAGAAAAAGCCATCGCAATTTACAATTATATCCAAGCGGAAAGCAAGATGTTTTCTTTTGGAATTCACAACAAAATTGCCAGTTTAAAAGTAATTTAGGATAAAAAGAAAACCGTCAAAATATATTTAAAATAAAGATTTTGAAATATTTAAAAATTAATAATAAGAACAACATTTTACCTATTGGGCTTCATAGCTTATGGGTATTATTTGTTTTATATTTTTATTTTTTCAAAACAGTGTCATTTAAAAATCATCACCCTTGTGGTGCCGGATATATGATTACTGCCTTGATGCTCTTAACTCCTATCTTATCACTTTTATTTTTATTAATAATTGCAATAATTAATTTAATTTCAAAAAAGAAATACTATACTGATTACGAATACATTTCTCTACCTTTTTTATTCTTAATTGGTATTGTTTTTTTAATCATGATTATTTAATCTCAAAATGAAAAATAAATTCTATTCATACATACAACAACTTCAGGATCAAATCTGTGCCGGATTAGAAAAGATTGATGGTGTTGCTCAATTCCGTCAGGATTTATGGGACCGACCTGAAGGTGGTGGCGGAAGAACCCGCGTGATTGAAAACGGTGCCGTTTTTGAAAAAGGCGGAGTCAATATTTCAGCCGTTCATGGTAAACTGCCGGATACCATGCAAAAAATGTTTGGTGTAGGCGAAGCCGATTTCTTTGCCTGCGGACTGAGTTTGGTGATTCATCCTAAGAATCCAATGGTACCAACGGTGCATGCCAACTGGCGTTATTTTGAAATGTATGATGATAATGGTAGCGTTATCAATTCGTGGTTTGGTGGCGGGCAAGATTTAACGCCTTATTATTTGTTTGAGGAAGATGCTAAGCATTTTCACCAAACTTGTAAAATGGCCTGTGACAAACACAATCCGGAGTTTTATCCGAATTATAAAAAGAAATGTGACGATTATTTCTGGAATGCGCACCGACATGAAGCCAGAGGTGTCGGCGGTTTGTTTTTCGACTATTTAAAAGCCACTCCAGAAATGACAATGGACGATTGGTACAATTTCGTTACAGAAGTTGGAAACAGCTTCTTAGAGGCTTATGTTCCAATTGTAGAAAGAAGAAAAGATCTTCCTTACACTGAAGCCAACAGAACCTGGCAGGAAATCCGTCGTGGTCGTTATGTAGAATTCAATTTAGTTCACGATAAAGGCACTTTATTTGGATTAAAAACCAATGGAAGAATCGAAAGTATCCTGATGAGTTTACCACCACATGTACAATGGGTATACGACCATCATCCAGAAGCCGGAAGTGAAGAAGAAAAGTTATTGAAAGTATTAGAAAAACCAGTTGATTGGATAGCTTCGTAGAAGCGTTATTTTTATAGCTGTTGATTTATCATTTTTGAAGCAGCTCCGAAGGAGCGATATATTTGTAGCAATAAACAATATTTAAAAAAAAAAGCACCATCGGTGCGACATATTTATAGCAAAAGTTTAGATATTTTAATTGAGCTCCGTAGGAGCGATATATTTATAGAAACATTTTATGCAATCTATATTGAATCCCGTAGGAATGACAAATTTTAATTAACATCTATTTCGAATGGCAAATACCTATACGCAATTATATATTCAAATTGTCTTTGCCGTCAAAGGAAGACAAAATCTGATTTCCAATAAATGGAAAGATGAATTATTCAAATATATAACAGGAATTGTCACAAATGAAGATCAAAAATTGATTGCTATCAACGGAATGCCTGACCATATTCATATTCTAATTGGATTAAAGCCCAATAAAGCATTATCTGATTTGGTCAGAGATATCAAAGCAAATTCATCCCGATTCATCAACGAAAAAGCATGGATAAATGGTAAATTTGAATGGCAAACAGGATTTGGTGCTTTCACTTATAGCCATTCGCAATTAACTAATGTTATCAATTATATTCAAAATCAGGAAGAACACCATAAAACAAAAACATTTAAAGAAGAATATGTCGAATTTTTAAAATTGTTTAATGTTGATTTTAAAAACGAATATTTATTCGAAGATATTTAACATGTCGCTCCTCTGGAGCTAACATCACGAATCGAAAATAAACTATAAATATTACGCTCCTACGGAGCTTGAAAAATAATAATTATGTTCCCAATACACAGAGGTCGTCGCTTAAGAGTCAACGAATCAATAAGAAGTTTAGTTAGAGAAACAACTTTAAGTCCTTCGGATTTTATGTTTCCTATGTTTATTGCCGAAGGCGAAAATGTAAAAGTAGAAATTCCTTCTATGCCGGGAATCTTTCGTCGTTCTATTGATTTAACGGTAGAAGAAGTAAAAGAATTATTCGCTTTAGGCATTCGTGCCGTAAATATTTATGTAAAAGTAAGCGAAGATTTAAAAGACAATACCGGAAAAGAAGCTTGGAATCCTAATGGATTAATGCAACAAGCCATTCGTGCGATTAAAACTGCTTGTCCGGAGATGATTGTAATGCCGGATGTAGCTTTAGATCCGTATTCCATTTATGGTCACGACGGAATCATCGCTAATGGCGATATCGAAAACGATTCTACGGTAGAAGCTTTGGTAAAAATGGCGGTTTCTCATGCACAAGCCGGAGCCGATTTCGTAGCGCCTTCAGACATGATGGACGGACGTGTATTACGTTTACGTCAGGGATTGGATGCTGCAGGTTTCCAAAATGTGGGTATCATGAGTTATTCGGCAAAGTACGCTTCGGCTTTTTACGGGCCGTTTCGCGATGCTTTGGACTCTGCACCTAAGGAAGCCGATGTTGTGGTACCAAAAGACAAGAAAACTTACCAAATGGACTATGCAAACCGTATTGAAGCGGTTAAAGAAGCTATTTGGGATGTTGAAGAAGGTGCCGACATGGTTATGGTAAAACCGGGAATCGCTTATTTAGACATCGTACGCGAAGTAAAAGACGCTGTAAATGTTCCGGTAACCGTTTATCATGTTTCGGGCGAATACGCCATGATTAAAGCCGCTGCCGAACGTGGATGGCTGGACAATGACAAAATCATGATGGAACAGTTAATGTGCATCAAAAGAGCCGGTGCTAGTTTGATTTCGACTTATTTCGCTAAAGAAGCAGCCATTCTTTTGAACCAATAAACTGATATTAATCATTTTATCATCGCCTCTTAAAAAGTATATTTGGTGTATAAAATTTATAACAATGAAAAAATTACTACTCTTGAGTCTGATTCTATTAACCTTTGCCTGTAAGAAAGAAAGTCAGGAATCATTTGGAAATGAAGAACATCAAACAACCGTTGCTACGGAAGAAAAAGAATTGGCACCTGAAGAATTAGGTAAAGTAATCTTTGAAAGCAAAGGAAATTGTATTTCCTGCCATAAATCAGAGGAAAAATTAATTGGACCAAGCTTGAAAGAAATTGCAAAAATCTATAAAGATAAAAATGCTAGCATCGTCACTTTCTTAAAAGGAGAAAGCGATGCTATTGTAGATCCGTCTCAATTTGCTGTAATGCAGGCGAATCTAAACCTAACAAAAACATTTTCTGACAAAGAATTAGAAGGATTAGAAGCATACATTAATTCGCATTTAAAATAAATCCTAAGTCATCAAAAAAAGCAAAAACCATTCGGAACAACGAATGGTTTTTGTATTTATAAGGGCAAAATCGTCGTATTCTTTACTTCTGAGATAATAAAAAAACTATTGATCAATGAAACTTCAGGCAATACAGAGAGTTTTTTTTGATGAAAATGATGATAACTCTCCATATCTTCCAAAACAATTTTAAGTAAATAATCAAAACTACCTGAAATAAAATTGCACTCTACCACCTCTGGCATATTGAGGATAGCTTGATTAAAAACTACCGAAATATCATAATTCTGCTTGACCAATGTCACCTGACAATAAACCGTTAAGTTCTTTCCCAGTTTCTTTTTGTTTAAAACAGTCACATATTTATCAATAATACCTTCCCGCTCTAATCGCTTTACTCGGTCATGAACTGGAGTCAAAGACAAGTTGATTTTAGCAGCAATATCTTTTAGCTTATAATGTGCATCTTTCTGCAATAAGCGCAAAATTCTTTTATCCGTTTCGTCCAATACCATAACATTTCATTTTATTAAAAGACTACAAAAGAAAAAATTTCTGTTGCGAAAACGATTAAGTGAACAAACCAGAAATAATTTGTGTAAAAATTAACAATAAAACGAAAATTTTCTTATTTAAACGTAGTTTAATCAGTAAAAAATACTTATGAATACATTTGTACTGAAATAACAATCAATCATCTAATATTACTAACTATGATAATCGGAGTTCCAAAAGAAATTAAAAATAATGAGAATCGTGTAGCACTTACTCCATCTGGTGTAACTGAATTTAAAAAATTTGGACATACTGTATATGTGCAAACAAATGCAGGTATCAACAGTGGATTTAGTGATGCTGCTTATGTAGAAGCTGGAGCAGAAATATTACCTACAATTGAAGCTGTTTATAAAATTGCTGAGATGATCATCAAAGTAAAAGAGCCTATCGCTTCTGAATACCCATTAATTAAAAAAGACCAATTAGTATTTACTTACTTCCACTTTGCTTCTTGTGAGCCATTAACACATGCAATGATCGAAAGCGGAGCAATATGTTTAGCTTATGAAACGGTTGAAAAAGCAGACCGTAGTTTGCCTTTATTAGTTCCAATGTCAGAAGTAGCTGGACGTATGTCTATCCAAGAAGGTGCTAAATTCTTAGAAAAACCATTACAAGGAAAAGGAATCCTTTTAGGAGGAGTTCCTGGAGTAAAACCAGCTAAAGTGGTTGTTCTTGGTGGTGGTGTTGTAGGTACTCAGGCTGCTAAAATGGCTGCTGGATTTGGTGCGCAGGTAACTATCATGGATTTAAGCTTACATCGTTTACGTTACTTAGATGATATTATGCCTGCTAACGTAACTACTTTAATGTCTAACCACTACAACATCTGTCAAGAAATTGCAACTGCTGATTTAGTAATTGGAGCGGTATTAATTCCTGGAGCTAAAGCACCTCACTTGATTACTCGTGATATGTTGAAATTAATGAGCCCTAGAACTGTAGTTGTTGACGTTGCTGTTGACCAAGGTGGATGTATCGAGACTTGTACTCCTACCACTCATGAAAACCCTACTTTCATCATCGATGATATCGTTCACTACTGTGTAGCTAATATGCCAGGTGCGGTTCCTTATACTTCTACGTTAGCGTTGACTAATGCAACTTTACCATATGCATTACAATTAGCAAACAAAGGTTGGAAAAAAGCATGTGCGGAGAACGAAGAATTGAAGAAAGGAATAAACATTGCTAACGGTAAAATCCTTTACAAAGGAGTAGCCGAAGCTTTCAACCTTCCATATAACGAAACTATCGAAGAAGCTGTTTGCTAATAAAACACACTTAATAATACTCAAAACCCTTTCATTTGCAGATAGGGTTTTTTGTTTATTTTATTCCTCCAAAAGCACCAAAACAGGCATTTTTATGCAATATTTCTACCGAAGAGAAACCAACTTTCTTCATCAAGTCCAATTGATAACTCATCGAGCGTGGTGTATCTTCCTTTTCGATGTAATCAAAAACCTTTTGTTGGTACTCCTCCCCTCCTAAACCTATCAAATAATTAGCATACATTTTCCAAACTATTTGATTCACCTCAGCATGATCCTGAACCAACAAATCCGAAATTAAAAAACAGCCTCCAGAGGTTAAACTATCATACAATTTTTGGAAAACCATTTCCCAATCGGAATCTTCACGTAAATGATGTAAAACGGCTCCAGCCAAAATAATATCAAACTGATTCTTAGGCAACACGATATCCCGAATATCACCCTGAATAGTAGCTACATTTCCTCTCGTCTCAGCAGAAACCCGCTCTTTGGCTTTATCTAACATATTCTGACTCAAATCAATCAAAGTACAATCTAAATCAGCCACTTTAGAAAGCATTTTCAAGGTATAATTCCCAGCGCCGCAACCTAAATCCAAAATACTTTTGGCATTTGGTTTTACAGCTTTTGCCGTACTTGTAATTAATTCCAAAGCAATGGTAGCATCCATAGTAGCCACTTGCCCCGTTTCTAAATTAGAAAAACGTTCTACCTCATTATCAAAACGTTCTCTGATTTCTGCAACTGTTGATTTCTTCATAATTCAATTTTTAATTGTTTGGATCTGTTATTTGCCACGAATTCACGAACTATTACTTTTAACTAAATTCAATATTTCACTAACAATAAGCTTAACTAATTGATTCGTATAATTCTTGATTTCCGATTTTCAAAATTAATTCGTGAATTCGTGGCTAATAATCAGCGAAATAGATTTCTATTTCACAAACCTAGAATTTTTATATATGACTTAAAAATACTTATTTTGTCAATTATTAATACTTATTAGGTATTTATGGAATTACGCCACCTTAAATATTTCCTCAAATTAGCCGAAGAACGCAGCTTTGTCCGCGCTGCCGAAAAGTTATTTATTTCGCAGCCCCCTTTGAGCCGTCAGATTAAGGAACTGGAAACCGAACTAGGTACCACCCTTTTTGAACGCAATAACAAAAGGGTTATCCTAACCGAAGCTGGTAAATATTACCAAAAAGAAGTTCAAGAATTGCTTCAAAATTTGGAACGTATTAACGCAACAACCAAAAAAATATCTGAAAATCAAAGTGGTGAATTCAGGATTGCTTATGTGAGTTCTACTTTTTCAGGAGATATTTCAAAATTGATTCAGTATTTGTCGAATGAATATCCCTATGTCAATTTTCGATTGTATGAAGTACCTACTGTGAAACAAATAGCAGCCTTGGAAGAAGGTAAAATTGATTTTGGAATTATCCGTGCGCCTTTACATTCTCCAAAAATCGATTCGCAGTTGTGGTTCAAAGACCGATTTTCATTGGTTTTCAATAAGAATCAATATTCCATTCCGTCTGAAGAGGATTTGGAAAACTTACAATCAGCTACCTTTGTTTTTTTCAACAAAGACTATGCGCCGCATTTTTATGATGCTTTATTGGAAATCTGTGCGCAGTATGGTTTCAGTCCCAAAGTCGTACACGAATCCAACAATATTTCTTCAATTATTCAGTTGGTTAAGAACGGACTGGGGGTTTCCATTGTTCCTTCTGCCATTCGAAAAACACATAATTATCCCGAATTGACCTTTTTAGAATTAAAGAAATCACAAAGATTCACGGATATTTTATTGGCAACACCAAAAGGAAATCCATCAGAAATAGCTCAAAAAGCTATCATCTTTTTGACCCAAAAAAATAGTAAAAATGAACAGTAATATAGAAACCACTTTTTTCAAAACTCCATTAGGAATCGCTAAAATTATTGGTGATGAAAACGGAATTTCGGAAATATCCATTCAGGAAAATGGAAAAATAACCGAAAGAATTCCTGCTGTTTTAGAAGAAGCCGTGCATCAACTTCAGAACTATTTTGATGGAAAAAGAACAGACTTTGATTTCAAAATAAATCCAAAAGGAACCGAATTCCAACAAAAAGTCTGGCAAGCCTTAATCGAAATTCCATTTGGAAAAACGATGAGCTATTTGGATTTATCCAAAAAATTAGGAGATGTCAAAGCCATTCGGGCAGTAGCTTCCGCAAACGGAAAAAATCCGCTTTGGATTGTAGTTCCCTGCCACAGAGTTATAGGAACCGATGGTTCACTCACGGGTTATGCCGGTGGATTGTGGCGTAAAAAGTGGTTGTTGGAACACGAAAATCCAGCACGAAAACAAGAATTGTTGTTTTAAAATACTTTTTACCATTAAGAAATTAAGGTAAATTAAGATTTAACTTTACCGCAAAGGATACAAAGTTTTACGCAAAGAAAACGAAGAATCTTAACTCCTGAATGGTTTAATTAAAAGCATAAATGATAATTTGAATTATCTTTTTTTATGTAAATTCGTACCGAAGCTAAATCCAAATCCATGAAAAAACTCAAAAAAATTCTAATAGGATTCGTTATTGTGATAGGACTTATGATACTTTCACTTTATATTTTCAAAAAGGATTATTTATTAAGAGCAGTTCGGGTGACCTACCTCAACGGACATTCAACAGCTTTTTTGGATGATTACAAATACTTTGATAATGCAATCATTCAGAAAAGCAATCAACCACAACCCTGGAATTTAGCCAAAGATTATAACAAGGTAAAACCAACTTCTAAATTAGAAGACTTACATAAAGAAATGGGAACAGTCGCTTTTGTAATTATAAAAAACGATAGTATCTGGAACGAAAACTATTATGATAATTACGCTGCAGCTTCCAAATCAAATTCATTTTCCATGGCCAAAAGTATCGTATCGGCATCCTTAGGAAAAGCCATCATGGAAGGAAAAATTAAAAGTTTAGACCAGAAAGTCAGTGACTTTTTTCCTGAATTCTCCAAAGGAAAATCGGCCGAAATGACTGTGGGTGACTTGGCTTCTATGGCTTCTGGATTAAACTGGGATGAAGCTTACTACAGCCCTTTCTCCATTACCACTCAAGCCTATTTTGATGACAATTTAACCCCCATTATTTTGGGTTTAAAAGGAATCGACACACCAGGGAAGACCTATAAATACTTAAGCGGAAACACTCAATTACTGGCCATGTGCATTGAGAAAGCCACAGGCAAAAAATTAGCCGATTATGTTTCGAAATCTTTCTGGAAACCTATGGGTGCCGAGAGTGATGCCTTATGGCAAACCGATAAAAAAGGACTGGTAAAGGCTTTCTGTTGTGTAGCTAGTAACGCTAGGGATTTTGCCCGTTTTGGAAAACTCTATCTTCATAACGGCAAATGGAACGGCCAACAACTTTTAGACAGTACTTTTGTAGCCAAATCAGTAAGACCACGTTTTAAAGAATCGCCTCAATATGGTTATGGTTGGTGGCTAAGCGAATACAAAAACAAACCGCTTTTTTATATGCGAGGTCATTTAGGCCAATATGTGATTGTGATTCCTGAAGATCAGTTAATCATTGTTCGATTAGGAAACAAGGAAAATAAGGGAACTATCGAAAATCCGCATAGTAAAGACCTATTCGTATATCTGGAAGAAAGCTATAAAATGCTGGGAGCACACTAATTTTGTAAAAACAAAAACTGATGATTGAAAAAATAAATCTCAACAACATCTTATTTCTGGACATTGAAACGGTTCCTGAAACAGCCGATTTCAACGAATTGGATTCGGAAATGCAAGCTTTGTACGAACAAAAAACACAATACCAGCGCAAGGAAGAAATTTCGGCTGAGGAATTTTATGAGCGTGCGGGGATTTGGGCGGAATTTGGAAAAATTGTTTGTATATCCGTTGGTTTCTTTGCAAATAAAAATGACATACGAAACTTTAGAGTAACTTCATTTTTTGGAGAAGAAAAGAAAATATTAAAAGATTTCAGCAATCTGTTGAACAACCATTTCAATGGACCGCAACACCTATTGTGTGGTCACAATGCTAAGGAATTTGATATTCCTTTTATCGCCCGCCGTATGATTATTAATAATATTGCCATTCCAGATAAACTGAATCTTTTTGGCAAAAAGCCTTGGGAAATTCCGCATTTGGACACTTTAGAATTGTGGAAATTTGGCGATTACAAGCATTTCACTTCCTTAAAACTCATGTGTAAAGTGCTTGGAATTCCTTCTCCAAAAGGCGATATCGATGGTAGTCAGGTAGGTCATGTCTTTTATGTCGAAAAAGATATTGACCGTATTGTAACCTATTGCGAAAAAGACACCATTGCTGTGGCTCAGATTTTCCTGCGTTTACGTAGAGAAGATTTATTGATTGAAGAGGAGATTATTCATGTTTAAAAATATTTAGAGATGGATTTAACTTTTACTAAACTTTTTGAAAATCAATTAAAAAAGAAACTTGCGAAATTACCAGTAGAAAAACTTTTAATTGAAATGACAAATAATAAATATTATTTCCCCTATAATATTTGGAAAAAATATTTTGCTAAAAATTCAATAGAAAGTGGAAAATGGATTTCATGGTTTGCTACAAGAGAAGCTGAAAAAATTGTTGATAGAAAAGAAGCAGATACATTAATAAAGATTATTGAAAACTCTAATTTAAACTATGAAATTAGAAGAAAAGCTTATTTCTGTTTAGGTCATTTATGTAAAAATTTATCAGATAAAGAAATTTTCGATTTTTTAGTAAATAAATTAAATAGCGAATCAGAAAATATTCAAGAAACAATTCTTATTTCAATCACAAATATGGACAAACCGTTGGAATACAATTTAATTCCAATTATAAATATCTTGAAAAACGGAAAAATGGGTATGAAAACTTCTGCTGCAATAGCATTGAAAAATGCAAAAAATCCAGATATAGAAATTGAATTATTAAATTCTTTTGAAAAAGAAAAAAACAAACATTTACAGGAAATGATTGCATCAACTTTAAAAACAGTAGGAAGCAATAAATCTATTCCTATACTTGAAAACAAATTGAAAACAGCTAAAGGAAGAGATTATAAATATTTTTTAGAAAGTGCTCTGATTGAAATTAAAAAGCGATAATCTTTTTTTAAACTTTTATTTAAAGTCTTACTGCTCTTTGCGAAAAGCCTTTGTGAACTTTGGGGTTAAATATTTACATTTACAAAAATTATAAATTTATGGTATTAAGCAGATTTTGGTTGGTTATTTTCATTTCGTCAATTGCATTTGTTATTTTCAGTTTGTTTTCAGGCAGCAATTATACAATAGACCATGTTTTAAACGGAAAAAAAGATGATCCTATTTTAGTTTCTGAAAAGTATCTTGATGAAATTCCTGCTTTTATAAAAGACAGCATCAATAAATCAGAAGAAAAAAGCTTTACAATCAATAGAGACACACTGAATGCTGATACTACTTATGTTTACAAAAACAAAACGGTAAAAATTTATAGTGGCGTTCAAAAATCAGATGGTTTATTACCAACCTGTAAAAGTACTTTACTGGATTTGATTTTGCCATTGATGGCTTATTTGGCTTTTTTCTGTGGATTAATGGAACTTTTAATTATTTCGGGAGTTTCCGAAAAACTGGCTAAAGTATTGAGTCCGGTATTTGTAAAAGTGTTCCCAAGTATTCCTAAAAATCATCCATCGATTTCCTATATGACCTTAAACTTTGCTGCTAATTTCCTAGGATTGGATTCGGCTGCAACGCCTTTTGGATTAAAAGCCATGGAAAGTTTACAGGAAATCAACCCCGAAAAAGACAAGGCCAGCGATGCCCAAATTATGTTTATGTGCCTTCATGCTTCGGGACTGACTTTGATTGCGACTTCAATCATTGGTTATCGTGCCGCTGCCAATGCTGCCAATCCAGCCGATGTAATGCTGCCTTGTATTATCACTTCGTTTATTGGTACCATCGCCGCTTTTCTAATTGTTGGAGTAAAACAAAAAATTAATTTCAAAAGTGCTTCGTTACTTATGGGTTTGATCGTATTGATTGCTGCCATTATTGGTTTGCTGATGTATGTAAACCATCTGGATTTAATTGGTAAAAACTATTTTACGACGAATCTTTCAGCATTAATTTTAATCGGAATTATTGTGGCCACCTTGATTTTCTCTTTTGTTAAAGAGCAAAAATTTACCGAAGCCAACACAACTGTTTACGAAGCTTTTGTATCAGGAGCTAATAATGGTGTGAAAACCGGAGTTACTATTTTTCCTTATGTTTTAGGGATGTTAGTAGCTATTTCATTGTTCAGAAACAGTGGATTATTTGAAATTATTAGCAACGGACTTGGATTTGTTTTCTCTAGTATGGGAGTGACAAAAGAAATTGTCGATGCTTTGCCTGTTGCCTTGCTAAGACCTTTTAGTTCAGCCGGTTCAAGAGGATTTTTGATTGACTCGATGAATACCTTTGGTGCCGATTCGTTAACAGGGAGACTCAGCAGTATTTTTCAATGTAGTGCCGAAAGCACCTTCTATGTTATTGCGGTTTATTTTGGTTCGGTGAATATCAAAAATACCCGTTACGCTTTAGGAACCATGCTTATAGTCGATGTTATTTGCGTAATTACAGCTATTTTTGTGGCGAGTTGGTTTTTTTAAATGTGAATTGATTGTTTACAACGGATTAAAATCCGTCGCTATGCCGATGGCTCTCTAAAATATATGAAAATGTGTAAGTTCCGTAGGAACGATTTAGATTGTAGAAACGGATTTTAATCCGTTGATGATGTAAAACAATAAAAAACAATTATGGCAAATACCTATCATCAAATTTACATTCAGGTTGTTTTTGCGGTAAAATATCGTGAAGCTGTTATTGCTGATGAATGGAAATCTACATTGTTTGGCGTAATTGGTAATTTAATAAATGAAACTGGATGTAAAACCATAATTGTTAATGGTGTTGAAGATCATGTTCATTGATTTTTTGGGTCTTAAACCTGTTGTTTCAATTTCGGAATTAATGAAAACGGTAAAAGCAAAATCATCAAAATACATTAATGATCATCATTTGACCAAATCAAAATTTGAATAGCAGGAAGGTTATGGTGCGTTTTCGTATGGTCATTCTCAAATTAATGTAGTTTACAATTATGTTGCTAATCAAGAAGAACATCATAAAAAGCAAACTTTCAAGGAAGAATATTTAGAGTTTTTAGATAAATTCCAAGTTCCATTTGACGAAAGATATATTTTTCAGGATATGATATAAAATGAAAAATTATATATGTACCGAGCCTAAGGCTCTCATTTGAATGGATTTGATTGTTTTCAACGGATTAAAATCCGTTTCTACAATATTTGTCGTTCCTACGGAACTTTCACATTTAACACATATCATAGAGCCTTCGGCTCGAAACATTTTGTAGCAACGGATTTTAATCCGTTTGTGATATGAAATAGCAAGAAACCGAGTTCCGTAGGAACGGAACATATCGCAAGAATATAATTCGTTGTCGTGGAAACGAATTATATTCGAACAATCAATTTTAACAGATTAACACAACAATAGTTCTAGGATTTCTAATCTATTTTTCATTCTTTTGAATTTTACAAATATTTATAAACTCATTTAAACAAATAAAAAATGTCAAAATACACTAAATACATCGCCATAGGATTGCTAATTCTATTTTTAGTTACCAGCTTATTAGGCTAGTTTTTAAAACATTAATCGTAAAAATTAAGAGATGGTATTTTATTGAATAGCATCTCTTTTTATTTGATTTTATAACAAAAAGTTTGATTTTTTAAAGGAATCACAGCTGTCAAAAAACTGTGGCTACGCTAAATAATTTTTATATTTGTCAAAAAACAAAAAACTAATGGACTTTATTTATCAGGATCCTTATCCAATTTTAAAAGACGATACCCAATACCGCAAAATCACTTCAGATTACGTAAAAGTAGAAAAATTAGGAGACAGAGAAATCCTAACAGTTGATCCAAAAGGCTTAGAGTTACTTTCGCAAGAAGCAATGAAAGATGTTTCTTTTATGTTGCGCACTTCGCATTTAGAGAAATTAAGTGCTATTCTTGACGATCCGGAAGCGACCGACAACGACCGATTTGTAGCTTACAATTTATTGCAAAATGCTGCAGTTGCCATCGACGGACAATTACCATCTTGTCAGGATACTGGTACGGCGATTGTAATGGCTAAAAAAGGAGAAAACGTATATACAGGTGTTGACGATGCTGAATGGCTTTCTAAAGGGATTTTTAACACCTATCAGGAAAGAAACCTACGTTATTCTCAAATTGTGCCTATCAGCATGTTTGAAGAAAAAAACTCTGGTTCAAATCTTCCAGCTCAAATCGATATTTATGCTAAAAAAGGAAATTCGTATGAATTCTTATTTTTAGCAAAAGGTGGAGGTTCAGCTAACAAAACTTACCTATACCAACAAACAAAATCGTTATTGAATGAAAAATCATTAGATGCTTTCATTCGTGCTAAAATCATGGATTTAGGAACTTCGGCTTGTCCCCCTTATCACTTGGCTTTAGTTATTGGTGGAACTTCTGCCGAAGCGACTTTAGCAGCAGTTAAAAAAGCATCTGCTGGTTATTATGACAACCTACCAACAACTGGAAATATGGCTGGTCAGGCTTTCCGTGATTTGGAATGGGAAAAAAGAGTACAACAAATTTGCCAAGAAAGTGCTATTGGAGCGCAATTTGGAGGAAAATATTTCACGCATGATGTACGTGTAATTCGTTTGCCACGTCACGCAGCCTCTTGTCCGGTTGGATTAGGCGTTTCTTGTTCTGCCGATAGAAATATCAAAGGAAAAATTACCAAAGACGGTATTTATGTAGAGCAATTAGAAGCTAATCCGCAACGTTTCTTGCCTGCTACTCCTCCTCACTTGGAAGAAGCAGTAGAAATCGATTTGAACCAACCAATGAGTGAGATTCTTAAAAAATTATCTCAATACCCAATCAAAACACGTTTAAAATTAAACGGAACCTTGATTGTAGCTCGTGATATTGCTCACGCTAAAATAAAAGAATTATTAGACGCTGGAAAACCAATGCCAGAATACTTTAAAAATCACCCGATTTATTACGCAGGTCCTGCTAAAACACCGGACGGAATGCCATCAGGAAGTTTTGGACCTACAACGGCTGGGCGAATGGACGTGTATGTGGAAGAGTTCCAGAAAAATGGCGGAAGTATGGTAATGCTTGCTAAAGGAAACCGCACCAAAGACGTTATGAACGCTTGTAAAACCTACGGTGGATTCTATTTAGGTTCCATCGGTGGTCCTGCTGCCATCTTAGCTAAGGAAAACATTCTTTCGGTAGAAGTAGTTGACTTTGAGGAATTAGGTATGGAAGCGGTACGTAAAATCACGATTAAAGATTTCCCTGCTTTCATTATCACTGATGATAAAGGAAATGATTTCTTTGAGAATTTATAAAAATCAAATCATCTTATTAAAAAAGAAAAACCGCTGAATTAGCGGTTTTTTTTATTTTATTGGAACAATAAAGGAGCAAATTCGGATAAATAATCACGCCAGTTAGACCAAGTGTGCCCTCCCTTTGTTTCGTGGTATTGGTAATTGAATTCTAGACTGTCTAATAGTTTTCTAAATTCATTAGATCTTTCAAATAAGAAGTCGGTGTTACCAATTCCTATCCAATACAATTTAAATCCATTGTTTTTTTGTGCTTTTAGTTTGTTAGTAAAATCGCTATACACTGTTGCTTGTGAATCTTTAGGTTGCAACATGGCTGAAGAAAAGACACCCACATAATCAAAAGTATTAGGGTAATTAGCTGAGATAACTAAACTGTGCATTCCACCCATAGAAAGACCTGCAATGGCACGAGAAGCTTTTTCTTTCTTTACACGGTAATTACTTTCAATAAATTGGATAATGTCTCCAAAAGCGGCTTCTGTCATTCCAGAAAATGTAGCAGGACGCATAAAAATAGGTTTTACAAATCCTTCACTGGATTCACCCGGTGTTGCAGTTTGATCTGCATTTCCATTGGTCATGACAACTATCATAGGTTTTGCTTTGCCTTGTGCGATTAAATTATCCATGATTTGAGCAGCACGCCCTAATTCCATCCAAGCATTTTCATCACCGCCTGCACCATGCATTAAATATAACACAGGGTAAGTCAGTTGATTATTTTCATAAGCTGCAGGTGTATAAACGGTAAGCCTACGAGTGCTTTTCAAATTTGGGGATGTGTACCATCGTTTTGAAACTGTACCATGTGGTACATCTGTTACTTTATACAAATCAGCTTTGCCACCGCCAACTAAAAATACATTTACCACAGTGGAAACATCGCGTATTAAAAATGCATTATTTGGATCAAAAGCTTTAACACCATCCACCCAAAAGGAATAACTATACAATTCAGGATTGAGTTGTTTTGTGGTTAGTGACCAAATTCCATCTTCTCCCTTAGTTAATGAACCACCTACTGGAAGACAATCACATTGAACTTTTACTGTTGTAGCATTTTTAGCATCTAATCGAAAAACAACACTACCATCAGGATTAATTTCGGGAGAAATAATTTCTTTTTGTGTTGAAAAATTAACGTTTTCTTGTGCGTAAGTTCCCAATCCTAAAAGGAAAGAAACAAAAAATGGAATAATTTTTTTCATTTGATTTTAAAGTAAGTTTAATTAATTTTCATTTCTGGAATATCGCTTTCAATTAGCAATTCTGCTTCTGTGGCAGAGATGATATGCTCTACTGTAACACCAGGTGCTCTTTCCAGCAATTTAATTCCTTTAGGTGTAATTTCCATAACTGCTAATTCAGTCACGATTTTTTTAACGCAACCCACACCTGTCAATGGTAAAGTACATTTCTTAAGGATTTTGCTTTCTCCGGCTTTGTTCACGTGCATCATGGCCACAATTATATTTTCGGCAGAAGCCACTAAATCCATCGCACCACCCATTCCTTTGACCATTTTTCCAGGAATTTTCCAGTTGGCAATGTCTCCGTTTTCGGCTACTTCCATAGCCCCTAAAACCGTTAAATCGACGTGTTTCCCACGGATCATCCCAAAACTCATTGCTGAATCAAAAAAACTGGCTCCAGCAAGTGTAGTTATGGTTTGTTTTCCCGCATTAATCACATCGGCGTCTTCTTCTCCTTCAAAAGGGAAAGGACCCATACCCAGAACGCCATTTTCGCTTTGAATTTCGACGTTTATTCCTTCTGGTATATAATTCGCTACCAGCGTAGGAATTCCTATCCCTAAATTAACAAAAAAGCCGTCTTGGAGTTCTTGGGCAATTCGTTTTGCAATATCTTCTTTTGTTAAAGCCATAATTGTAATGAGTCAATTTGGAAATTTGGAAATTTGAAAATATCAATCAACAACATTTTCAAATCTTCAAATTATCACATTTTCAAATTATTTATTTCTTAGAACGAACTGTTCGTTGCTCAATTCGCTTCTCATACTTCTCCCCTTGAAAAATACGTTGCACAAAAATTCCAGGAATATGAATTTGGTTGGGGTCTAAAGTTCCTGCTTCAACTAATTCTTCCACTTCGGCAATGGTAATTTTAGCAGCACCAGCCATGGCAGGATTGAAATTTCGGGCTGTTCCCATAAAGATTAAATTTCCTGCTGTATCGCCTTTCCAGGCTTTCACAATAGAAAAATCGGCTTGAAAAGCTTCTTCCATTACGTACATTTTCCCATTGAATTCTCGGGTTTCTTTGCCTTGGGCTACTTCCGTACCATAACCTGCAGGAGTAAAAAAGGCAGGAATACCTACTTGAGCCGCTCTACAACGTTCGGCTAAAGTTCCTTGTGGAATGAGTTCGACTTCGAGTTCACCCGAAAGCATTTGACGTTCAAATTCGGCATTTTCTCCTACATAAGAAGAAATCATTTTTTTTATTTGTTTTTTTTGCAAAAGCAGTCCTAATCCAAAATCATCTACTCCGGCATTGTTTGAAATACAAGTTAGATTTTTGGTGCCTTTTTGAACCAATTCGGCAATGGAATTCTCAGGAATACCACATAATCCAAAACCACCCAACATCAAAGTCATACAATCTTCAATTCCTTGGAGCGCCTCATGAACGTTATTTACTTTTTTGTTAATCATAACGAATCGATTTCTTTTTTTATTAAAAATAAGGCTTTATTTTCAAATGAAAAAAAATAATGTGGTCCATTAACATTCATAAAAAAAACCTCCCGATTGGGAGGTTCTCTATTTCACTTCTAAAATTCAAATTCATCTGTTGTTTGAACGGTATCTTTAGCGACTGTATCTCTAACAACTCTTGGCTGATAACAATCTACTTTTATAGAAAGATTAGCCGGTCTTTCAAAAGGTTCTTTCGACACTTTAAGATTAGGATCTTGATAACACAATTTCATAAAATACCCCCAAACAGGTAAGGCAGCCGTAGCTCCTTGTCCGTAGGTAAGACTTTTAAAACGTGCCGAACGGTCTTCACATCCTACCCAAACACCAGTTACTAAATTTGGAACCATTCCCATAAACCAACCATCTGATTGATTTTGTGTAGTACCTGTTTTACCTGCGATTGGGTTAGTAAACATATACGGATATCCAGTCCATCTATTATCTCCACTTCCTCCGTATTCTGTTCGTAATCGAGAACCAGAACCGCCTTCGGTTACCCCTTCCAACAATTTAACTACTGCAAAAGCAATATCTTTATTCAACACATCATGAGATTCTGGAATAGGCTCATAGATTACTACCCCACTTTTATCTTCAATACGGGATAAAAATTGTGGTTTATTATAAACACCTTGGTTAGCAAATGTACTGTAAGCTGCTACCATTTCTTCCACCGTAATATCAACAGCTCCAAGAGCAATAGACGGTTGAGCAGGGATTTGAGTTTTAACCCCTAATTTGTGCGTTAATTTAATAACCGCCTCAGGACCTACTTTGTCAATTAATTTAGCCGAAACCGTATTAATAGAATTGGCCAACGCTTTTTTAAGCGTTACCATTCCAAGATAAGTGTTATTAGAGTTTCTAGGTGTCCAGGTTTCAGTTACATGATGACGTCCTACAGGAATAGTGAATGGCGCATCAATAATGGTATCACATGGCGACATATTTAACTGCTCAATTGCGGTGGCATAAACAAAGGGTTTAAAGGTAGAACCTACTTGTCTTGCTCCTTGTGCTACGTGATCGTATTGGAAATACTTATAATTAATTCCACCTACCCAAGCTTTTATATGACCTGTTTGTGGTTCCATTGCCATTAAACCTGCCTGTAAAAAGTGTTTGTAATAACGGATAGAATCCAACGGAGTCATAATGGTATCTTTCTCACCTTTCCAAGTAAATACGGTCATTGGGACTTTCTTATTGAAAGATTCGATGATCTCATCATCCGTTTTTTCCATTGATTTCATAATAAACCAACGATTAGACGCCTTCATGGCTTGTTTTAATATACGATTGGTTTCCTTTTCGGTTATGCTTACAAAAGGAGCATTTTTGTTATTCTTTTGTTCTATAAAAAACTCCTCTTGAAGATTCGCCATATGGGCAGCCACTGCTTCTTCGGCATGGGCTTGCATTCTTGAATCTATTGTAGTATAAATTTTTAAACCGTCTTTATAAATATCGTAGTCCGTACCATCTGGTTTTTTGTTGGTTTCGGCCCATTTTTTTAAATAATCTCTCAAATATTCTCTAAAATAGGTTGCCGTACCTTCTCTATGGCTTTCTAATTTAAATTTCAATTTGATAGGCAACTCTTGTAATTTTTCTTTCTGTGCATTGGTAATCATACCCGCTTTTTCCATTTGTGCCAACACCACATTTCTACGGTTTTTAACACCCACAGGATTTCTAACAGGATTATATAAACCAGAATTTTTGAACATACCCACCAAAATTGCCGATTCGTCTACCGTTAATTCTTTTGGTGTTTTTGAAAAATAAGTCTGAGCTGCCGAACTCACTCCTACTGCATAATTTCCAAAATCATAAACATTACAATACATTGCAAGAATCTCATTCTTAGTATATTGTCTTTCTAATCGAATAGCAATAATCCACTCTTTCGCTTTTTGAACGATACGAAAAGGTAAAAATTTAGAACCTTCTCCGTGGAATAATTGTTTAGCTAATTGTTGGGTTAAAGTACTCGCACCACCATTTGTCCCTAAGCTTAAAATAGCTCTTAAAGTACCTCTACCATCAATTCCTGAATGCTCATAAAAACGCTCATCTTCGGTTGCTACTAATGCATCAACCAAATTTTTAGGTAAATCAGAATACTTTAATTGCGAACGATTTACCTGAAAATATTTCCCAATTACAACCCCATCTGATGAAATAATTTCGGTTGCCAAATTAGAATCTGGATTTTCCAAATCTTCAAAAGAAGGCATAGGTCCAAAAAGACCCCAGGAAGCAAATAAGAAAAAGAGAAAAACACCTCCTAATCCATAAAAGAAAAACTTCCAGAATTTTTTAGCATAATATTTAATATCCTGTTCTGTATTATTTGTCTTTTTAACTGCCATAACTATTTTTTATTCTTTTTTTTCAATTCTTAAACCCACTTCTGTAATACCCTCTAATTGGGTAACTCCAGGAACTTTTCCTCCTTCTCTAACGGCTTGTTTGATATGGAGTTTGTATTTTCCTCTAAATTTTACATTTTCTTTATAGTACAATTTACTTTCTTTGATATCTGTAAATCCGTTACCTAAAAGGGTACCGTCAGGTGCCGCCATTTCGTATTCTAAAGTGTCTACTTTAGTATAACCATTTGGTTTTTCTAAACTTACAATCAAAAATAAATTGCTAAACGGATAATTATTATTGTCCCTGATATTTAAAAAAAGATCGTATTTTTTAGTCGAATCCAATTCTGGTAAGCTAAAAGAAACCACGCTATCTTTATGCCAAGCACTCCCTACCGACTTGTACTCATCAAAAACCCTTTTGTCATCACAAGACAAAAAGAACACGCTCACTAAAAGTATTAAAACGCTATTTTTTAGCTTCATTTTTTTTAATAATTATAGGTTTTCTAGGTCCTTTGGACTTTTTATCTCCTGCTGGTTTTTGCTCAGTTGTAGCTGTTGGAGCTCCCTGTGCTGGTTTATTAGATGGTTTATTTTTATGTGACGGTTTTTTAGCATTTGGTGTTGCCGCTGTACTTTCAACTGTTTTTTTAGCCTTTTTATTGTTTCGCTTGTTTCTTTTTGGCTGATCAAAACGTGTTAAACTTTCTTGACCCATTGCGTTATTGAAGTCTTTTTCAACCTCTTGAGTCACTTCAATAGCGTAATCTTCTAATGATGAAACTTTATTTTTTAACTTATTTTCGGCAATAATTTCTTTAACCTTATCAATCTTTAGAACGTGCCAATTGGCAAAATTATTGGTATAAGCAAACCACATTAATCCTTTGAAAATATCCTGTTTTTGACAAACAGCATCTCCTTTTTCGGTAATTAATTTGGTTTCAAATTCTGGAAAACCTTTTAAGGCATCCATATAAGTATCTAACTCATAGTTCAAACAACATTTTAACTTTCCACATTGTCCGGCTAATTTTTGAGGATTTAAGGACAATTGTTGGTAACGCGCCGCCGAAGTATTTACGCTTCTGAAATCCGTTAACCAAGTCGAACAACACAATTCACGTCCGCAGGAACCAATTCCTCCTAAACGAGCCGCTTCCTGACGGAAACCTACTTGTTTCATTTCGATTCGGGTATTGAATTCTTTAGCAAAGTCTTTAATTAATTGTCTAAAATCGACACGATCATTAGCAGTATAATAAAAAGTTGCTTTAGAACCGTCTCCTTGAAATTCGATATCAGATATTTTCATTTCTAGTTTTTGAGCAATCGCTAATTCGCGTGCTCGTACTTTCATTGGCTCTTCTTTATCACGGGCTGCTGTCCAAATATCGATGTCTTTTTGAGAAGCCTTACGGTAAATTTTAGGAATATCATTCGCATCTGGATTGATTCCTTTTTTCTTCATTTGGATACGAACCAATTCACCCGTAAGCGTAACAATTCCAATATCATGACCAGGAGAAGCTACTGTAGCAACAATATCCCCCATACTCAAAGTCAATTTTTCGGTATTGCGGTAAAACTCTTTTCTTCCATTCTTAAAACGGACTTCAACACAATTAAAAGGGGCATCGCCATTAGGCAAACTCATATTAGAAAGCCAATCGAAAACCGTTAATTTGTTGCAGCTATCGGTGCCGCAAGTACCATTATTTTTACAACCCTTAGGTGCGCTACCATCAGAGGTTGAACAACTTGCACATGCCATAATTTTATATGTAGTGTTGCGACGCGCGCAACTTAAGTTCTTAAAATGTTGAATCGGTAAAGATAGTATATTTTAATCGTAAGTTGCAATTGTTAGAAATAGCTTTAGTTCTTAATTTTTAGCTAAAAATGAAATACAGACTACTTAACAAATTTTATGAATAAAGAAGTATTTCTAACTGTACTTAGACTTTAAACCTTTGGTTTACTTACTATTTTAATTTTTTAAAATCTTCAATGTATAATCCTTTGGCAGCATTGGTAGGATTGAACGAAGCAAGATTGTCGTTTCTAAAAGTCAGTTTTGTTTCCGATTTTTGATTATTAGTTCGCAAAGTTTGACCAGTTATAAGTTCTATCGCCTTTTTTAAATAAGGATCTTTTACGTTTCCAAATTCCACCCGATATTCGAAAATTGAGTACGGATTAATCTCGTAATCAGGCGTAATTTTTGTTGGATTTACATCTTTGTCTTTATTGAAATAGGTAAAAGTAATAGGTTGCAATTGCCATTTGTGTTTGGTACTTCTATCATCATAAGAAGTGTAATTGGATGCCGGGCTATCATACAAAGTATTTGACCCAACAAACTTTCCTACGGTCTCTTCGCCAATGGTAGTCACACTAATATACTTTTTTAAACATTGAATCGTAAGTTCGCTGGCTGAAGCCGTTTGAAAACTAACTAAAACATACATTTTGCTTAAAGATAGACTGTTAACTGTTTCTTCTCTTTCATAAGTAGGCTCATTATCAACCAAGTTGAAAATTCGAACTTTGTCTGAAAGGTTTTCAAAGCCATCTTCGCTATTATGTTTGTCATTAAAATCTAAATAAACATAAGGTTTGTTTGTATTACTACCATTAATCATTTGTGCCAAAGCAACTGCAGTTTCCAAGGAACCTCCACCATTGTATCTTAAATCTAAAACCAATTCGTTAATTCCATCCGTTTTCATTTTGGCGAAAGCAGCATTCAATTCGTCATTATAATCCGATTTGAAACTATTAAACACTAAATAACCGATGTTTTTACTGCCATAAACTTTCTTTTCGTAATAAGCAATTGGGTTTTCATCAATATCGACTTGGGTAACAGATACCGTTGTCGCTTTATCGGTGGTTACTAAAGCAGAATTTGTTAATGAGACAGTTGCTGCTATAGTAAGTACCATTTGTGTGTCGGTTAGTTGATCATAATTACTTGAGGTAAGTTGTTTACCATTTATTTTTGTAATTACGTCACCTCTTTTCAATCCAGCTAAAGCTGCCGGAGAACCAGGAACAACATAATCTATCAAAGCCACAAAATTTACATTATTCCTATCTTTAGGGTAAAGTCCATAAGCAAAACCTCCACTTTTTTCAACTTCGGCAATTTTTGAAGCATATACTACTTCGTTACTATTTTCAATCCAAGAAAATCGATCAGTAGTCCCTCTTTGATAAAGAAGTGAATAAAAAAGGGCATCAGGTGTTTTTCCGTTAATAAAACTAGCATAACTATTGATTGAAGTCGATTTACTATCGGATAAATTAGGAACTTTAGATTGCCAATAATACCAAGAATTCATTGCTTTCCAGACAAAGTCGTTAATCTCGTCTGGCTCGGATGTTGCATTGGCATTTGAATCCGAATCCTTACTACAAGAAGTAAAAACCAATCCAACAAGCAATGGTAAAAGGATATATTTTAATTTCATTATTATTCAATTGTTTAATTTAGATTTGTAAAGTATTAAAACTCTAAAATTATGAAAAATAGTATGTCAAAAACCATCTATATTTTATTTTCAATCGGATGCATTTTTCTCTTATCCTGTTCTAAGCAACTTTTAGATATTAAAAACCAAACCTATAAAAGCTATAACCGAGATACTGAAAAAGGATATATAGTTAGTTTTGAAATCATTAATGATCAAATTATTCCCAAATCGATTGTAATTAATGGAATTGTTCAAAATATATCAGTAGCAAACAAAGTCGATAAAAAATACCAAGTAAATGTGATTGCACAAACTAGTTTGATTCACAATTACCAAGTAAAATTAGAGCAAAAAGAAAACGGAATCTATTTTGAGAAAGATTCGAAGGTGTTTTTTCAGCCAGTGAAATTCAAATTAATTACGGATTAGTTTTGGCTAGTTTAAATTTACCTGCTCAGAAAATAATTCAATTGGATTTTTATTCCTAAAAAAAAGTCTGTTTCAAAAATTTTGAAACAGACTTTTTACTATTTATATCATCAAAATTTTAGTCTAAAATCTTATACAATTTATCAGATAAACGAATTCTGAAAGGAACAGCAAATGTTAGTTTGTCGCCAGCTACAGCCTGAGTTCCTTCGTATCCATTGACAAACATTTTTTCTAAAACCAATTCCTGATTTCCTGTTGTTGGACCCGAGATAAGGATTTTATCACCCAAATTCAATTCTTGGTTTTCAATCGTAAAAAGACCAATTCCCGCTTTTACATAATAATGCTCGGCTTTACCTACTAAGGTCTTTTTTACTTTTATTTTCTGGCGAATATCATTTGTTCTTGAAGCAGTAGCTAAGGCAGCGTTTGGTAAATTTCCTGAATGTTTGAATTTCAAACTTTCTGATTTTCCTTTACGGAAAACCTTATTTCCTACTTGTTTTCCGCTTCTTAGTTTGATTTGCTCTTCGTATGGTAAATGCGTGATTTCCTGACATTCGGTAGAACAGCAATTTTCCATAGCTGCTTTACAGTCGTCACATTGGATAAACAATAAATGGCAACCATCATTAGCGCAATTGGTATGATTATCACATGGTTTTCCACACTGATGGCATTGTGCAATAATATCATCCGTGATTCTTTCTCCTAAACGATTATCAAAAACGAAGTTTTTACCAATGAATTTGCTTTCCAAACCTTCTTCCTGGATTTGTTTCGCATAATTGATGATTCCACCTTCTAATTGGAAAACATTTTTAAAACCTTGGTGTTTGAAATAAGCGCTGGCTTTTTCACAACGAATACCACCGGTGCAGTACATTACCAGATTTTTGTCTTCTTTAAAGTCCTGAAGTTGTTCGTTGATAATAGGTAAACTTTCTCTAAAAGTCTCTACATCAGGAGTGATAGCGCCTTTAAAATGACCTACTTCACTCTCGTAGTGATTTCTAAAATCTACCACAATAGTATTTGGATCTTCCAGAATTTCGTTGAATTCTTTGGCTTTCAAGTGAACCCCTTTGTTGGTTACATCAAAAGTATCATCGTTTAGTCCGTCAGCAACAATCTTGTGACGCACTTTGATTGTTAATTTTAAAAATGCGTGATCGTCATGTTCAACAGCTACATTCAAGCGAATGCCTTTCATGAAATCATACACTTCCAGCGTTTCTCTGAAAGCTTCAAAATTTTCGGCAGGAACGTTCATCTGAGCGTTAATACCTTCATGTGCAACGTAAATACGACCTAGTGCATCGAGTGCATTCCAGGCAATAAATAAATCATCACGAAATTTTTTGGGATCTTCAATTTTGGCATACGCATAGAAAGACAACGTAAGACGTTGTTTACCTGCTTGATCAATCAATTCAGCTCTTTCTTCTGCGCTTAAGGTGTTGTACAGTTGCATGCTATAAACAGTTTAAGTTTAGAAAAATTTTTTGCAAAAGTATAAAAAATTTAATTAACCACGAATTGCACGGATTTCCACAAATCAATTAGCAGCTAAAAAATTTCACAAATATTTCTGATTATAAATTCTTTAGTGAAATTTAAACTCAATGCTGTTCGAGTGAATTAGTGGAATTCGTCTACCAAAACTAATTCAAACTCGCCTTGAACATTCGCAATTCTTCCCAGCTGTATTTGTCACCAAATTGTTCTTTCATTGGGGTTAACGATTCTTCTTTGTAGTATTTGAAGGCTTCCGCCAATTCATCAATTGTATCCTGAGGCAAAATTTCGCTAATAGAAATTCTTTTGTCCTGAATTAATTTGACCAAATGTCCCTGAATGGTGTTTACCGTTAACGTTCGAATTTTGGCAATATCCTCAATCGAATGTTTGGCAATCCAAAGATTAAAAGTCTCTTCAACTGTCGATTTTTTCGGTTCCTTTTTATCTTTTTTCTTCGAAATATAACGGTCTACATCCGCATCATCTTCAATCAAATTCACATGGGTTGCTTTGAACTGATTTTGGATGGCTTCTTTTTTCCTTGAAAGATATTTTTTAATCTCGTCCGAACTGAGTTTTTCTTTAGAAATAGCCTCTCCTGCCATGACGGTTTCGATAAGTAATTTGGCTTTCATCAATCGCAGAACTGCTTTAGATTGTAACTCTTCCAATTCGGATAATTCTTCAAAATAAGCTTTGGCTTTTTTAGCACGTTTGACTTCTTCGATTTTCCATAAAATTTCAAAAACCAAATCATCCATTGGTTTGAAAAAATAACCAATAGCAGCCTGAATACGTTCAGAAACATGAATCAAATCGACCGTTTCATTGGCAAAAATTTTATTCAACTGAATGATGAATTTTTTGGATGGATCCAAAACCGATTCGATAGTTGCAAGTTGTTTGGCTGCCCAAAGCGCATTTTTGGATTTTATAGAACTTTCCGATTTATCCGAATAACTGAATTTATGATTGCGCCATTCCTGAGCCAAATCGTACCAATCGAAACAGTTAATCAAATAATTATGTATGAAATTCTTAGTTTCAAAATGTAAAGATTGCTTCAATACTTCCTCAGTGGCTTTATTTTGGGCATAATCCATCACATCCTGATCGTTGGAAATACCATTCATTCGCAACGGAGACAGTAAAATTAAGCCCTCTAACGAACGTAAACGCGAAAGAGCCACATAAGCTTGTCCCGGCATAAAAACCTGCGAAACATCAAGCGCTGCCTTGTCAAAAGTTAAACCCTGACTTTTATGGATGGTTATGGCCCAAGCCAATTTGATAGGATAATGCACAAAAGTTCCCAACACCTCCTCTTCTACTTCCTTGGTTAAGGCATTGACTTTGTATCGGATGTTTTGCCATTCGTAACGTTCCACCTCGATAGTTTTATTTTCTTCCGGAAAATGCACTAAAATTTCCTGACTGGAAAGCGATTTGATAATTCCCATTTTGCCATTGAAATAGTTTTTTTCGAAAGCCAAATCGTTTTTAACAAACATGATTTGAGCTCCCACTTTCAATTGCAAATTGTATTCAATCGGGTAAATTTTCTCTGGAAAATCGCCAGTAATTTCAGGTTTGTAGGTAATTAATTCTCCCTTTAAATCCTCCAATGACTGCGCATTCATAGCATCAGCTTTGGCATTATGAGTAGTTAAAGTGATGTAACCTTTATTGGCTTTTAAATCAAAATCTGGTTTGACATATTGGTTTAAAGTCTGAACATCTTCAGGGGTAATTTGGTTATTTCTCAAATTATTTAAAACCGAAATAAAACTAGAATCCGTCTGTCTGAAAATCTTAGACAACTCGATATACAACGGCGGATATTGCTGTATCACATGCGAATGAAAAAAGAATTTTCCTTTGTAATAATTACGCAGAGTACGCCATTCTTCATCCCGAATTACCGGTGGCAATTGCAATAAATCACCAATAAACAACACTTGTACACAACCAAAAGGAGCCGTTTTTTTGCGAACGGTTTGCATCATATAATCCATCGCGTCCAGCAAATCGGCACGTAGCATACTCACTTCGTCAATAACCAGTAATTCCATATTTCGAATTACGGCTTTTTTGACTCCATTCATTTTAAAATGCCTTCGCAAACTTTCCTTATTTTCAAACTTTATGGTTTCCGAAAATTGCGATTCGGCAGTATGCGAAGGAATAAATCCGCTAAACGGCAATTGAAACATCGAATGAATCGTAACGCCGCCGGCATTTAGAGCGGCAATACCTGTAGGTGCAACCACTACGGTATTTTTATGTGTAGTTTGAATTATTTCACGCAATAAAGTTGTCTTACCCGTCCCCGCTTTTCCAGTCAAAAAAACCGAACGTTGGGTTTGGTTAATGAACTGTAAAGTATATTTTGCGGCTTCTGATAAGGTTTGCATGGAATGAAAAATTTGGAGCAAAATTATAATTCAAAAACTATTTCAAACTACAATTGATCATCAAACATTTCACAAAAATAACTTTTCTGAGCAATTAACGTATCAAAATCACCTTTCTCCACGATACATCCATTCTTCATGACATAAATGACATCAGCCTTTTTCAATTGAAATAAACGATGAGAAACCAAGATAATCATCTTTTCTTTACCCCAATCTCTAAGTGAATTGTACAATTCACTTTCTGAAAAAGCATCCAAAGCACTTGTAGGTTCATCCATTACAACCAAATCAGCATCGCGGTAAAACAATCTGGCTAAAGCTAATTTTTGCCATTCTCCCCCACTAAGCTGTTCCCCCATCCAGAAAGTACGTCCTAGTTTAGTATCCAATCCGTGTTTCATTTTATCAATAAAAACCTTTGCTCCACTGTTTTTTACAGCTTCATTTAGTCGTTCTAAATTCACTTCCCCTTCGGCTCCTAAACTAATGCTTTCAGCTACACTTAAAAAATATTTTTCGAAATCCTGAAAAAGGAAAACACTATTAGTTCTAAATTCTTCTTTATTAATATTTTTCAACGAAATACCATCAATGGTAATAGTACCATTTTCATAATCGTATAACTTACCTAAAAGCTTTACCAGAGTCGATTTTCCCGAACCATTTGCTCCAACAATAGCAATAATTTGTCCTTTGTTACAGGACAATGAAATATCTTTCAGAATTTCTCTTTTGGTATCAGGATACGTAAAATGAAGATTTGAAATTTCTAATTTTGAAGGTTTTACAGGAAAAGAAACTGTTGCTTCGTTTGCATTTTTATCAGGTATATCTAAAAACTCAAAAAGATGATTGATAAACATGCGATGTTGAAACAATTGTACGAGAGCAGTCAAAAAACTTTTAGTACCGGATTGCAATTTTTGAAAACCCTGAAGGTAAATTACAAAAAGTCCCGGTGTTATCATTTGATTCCAAGTATTTTGAGCCAAAGACAAGAATATAAAACCGACTAAAATAATCTCTACCGCTTCGATAATCACACTGTAGAAATTCTGTTTGTTCTGAATGGATTTTCTTTGTTTGAACAAAAATTCTCTCAACATACTGTATCGGTGAATGAATTTTGGTCCAAAACCAAAAAGACGCACTTCCTTAGCATAACTCAATCCGGTTAAAACCTGCTGTAAATAATTCGATTCTCTTTCAATTTTAGCCAACTTGGTCTCTTCGGAAAAGCTTTTTCGAGAAAAAAACCATTTTACTGAAAACAAAGGCAAGGAAAGCAACACTATAATCAAAGCATATTCCCAATAATAATAAGCAAGCATACTAGCAATCATCACTACACTTGAAAACTGCATCAATAAATTACTGAATCCATTCAATAGTTGGGCTGCTTTATAAACAGCCTGTTGCTGAGCCAAATGTAAAGTGTCATGATAAATAGGATTTTCGTAATACGAAAAATCGACTGAAATGGCTTTATCTAATACCCTTTTAGACAAATAATCACCTACCTTTTGTTGGTACAAACCATTCACATAAGTTGCTAATTGCGTACAAACCGAAGCAATCAATTGCAATACACAAAATCCAATAACCCATAGTACAATTTCATTAAAAGCATGACCTTTGGGATTGGTAATAATATCGATAATTTCTTTAGTGATATATAGTGATAAAACAGGAACTAAAGACTGTAATAATACCAAAACAAAATAACTTACCGCATTTCCTGGAGAAGCTTTGTAAATTATTTGTAAAATTTGGATATAATCCTGAACTATTTTTTTGAATTGGAATTGTTTTTTCAAAATGGATTATCGCTTTAATTCAACAGCTGATTGTAATTTATTCTGCAGTAACCATTGGGTTATTATTTCTAAAGAATCTTCTATACTCGCATTTGTAGTATCTACAACAATATCGGGATTTAAAGGCACTTCATATGGACTATTGATTCCCGTAAAATCTTTAATCTCTCCATTTTGCGCTTTTTTATACAAACCTTTCGTATCCCTTTCAATGCAAATTTCCAAAGGAGTTGCAATGTATACCTCTACATAATTTTCGTTACCCACTATATTTTTGGCTGTAATTCTATCTTCTTCAAATGGGGATATAAAAGAACTAATGACCACTAGTCCCGCATCATTAAAAAGACGGGCAACCTCTGCCACACGGCGGATATTTTCTTTTCTGCCTTCACGACTAAAATCTAAATCTGAATTGAGATGCAATCGAGTATTATCACCATCTGTGATATACGAACGTATTTGACGATTATAAAACCATTGATCCAATGCAGCTGCTATAGTGGATTTCCCTGAACCAGACAATCCCGAAAACCAAATAGTGAATGAAGGATTCCCATTTAATTCCTCACGGTCCTTTTTAGAAACCGTATACTTTTGCTGGAATAAATTGTTTGCTGCACTCATTTTTGTAAATTATTTAAAAGTTCAAATTTACTCTTTTGGTTGTAGTTTTTTAATAATTTCTTTTACAAAGTTTTTTATTACAAAAAAATATATATTTTTGTCTTAATTATTTTAACAACTAAAATACAACTTATGAATACAGAAAAAAAACAATGGATAGCGCCTCAAGCTACTGAAATAGAAGTAAATAATGGTTCGCATAAAGTTCATTCGACCGAATCCAGTTATCATGCTGGACTTCCGTCTGGTTCTTAATCATTATTTTATCCTTGAAAAACTATTTGATATTTATTAGCATTGCATCTGCCACTAATAAATTTATCGTTTACCTTTACCCAAGAATGTCCTTCTTTCTTGGGTTTATTTTTTTCAATGCCTACAAAATAGTCAAAAGGAATCTGATAGTGTAGAAGCAAAAAGACAGCTTGCCAGGATTGATGGCGGCATACGTTTTTCCAAAGGACATATTTGTTTACGATATGAATAGCCAACGTAATATCTTTTGCTACGACTATTTTTTCTGGTGTTAATAAAGCTTTAACATCCTGATTTTTACAAATATATTCACTAAATCCTTTTTTAGAACCCCATAAAAGCAACAAGTTTCTATAAATAGAAAGCCAAAACACCAGCAAAATTAACTTTCGTTGGCGTGCTGTGATTATAAAAACATTTCTAAGTCTTTTAAGTAATACTTTCATATATGTAGCCTTTAGTCAACAGATCGTTTAATACAGCCTTTAATTGACCTTCACACAAGGATTGTTCTACATCATATTCTTCCATCAGTTGGGATACAATAGCATTGTAATCTATACCTTCGGCTACATATTGCACAATTGAGGTATAAGTGGTATTCAAACTAATGTATTTATTTTCTTCAATCACATACAAAACCCCTTCTTCTTCTAAAGGTGTAAACAATACTTTCTCGCTATTCAAAACGTATTTTTTATTTTCCATAATTAATTATTTAGTTGATTTATCACTTCATCCCAGTAACCCAAACGTTTCATCATCGACTCGTTTACGGTCATTATTTTTTGTATTTGTTCTTTAGTTAATTCTTTTTTCCAGCGTCCTGTTTCTCCCTTAAAAAAGAAAGCAGATGAAGGAATTGCTTTTTCTTTAAATCCTTTAATCTCTTCCTGTTGTTTTAGTTTTTTAAAATCAGAAGCTTCTATAGCTTTTAAAATTGCTTCATCGCTATAATCTAACTGCATTTGTACCACCGCCGCTTTAAAGGTTTCAAAAGGTTTCGCTTTCATGTCTTCATAACGAATGATATGCACCGGAATATCTTTTTGGCTCATCCAGCTCGAAGCATGCATAGCCCAGGTACCCATCAATTGGTAATATTGATTTGCCTTTTTTTCTTTTTTTATAAAAGCGCCTTCCTCGCAATTTATAAAATTCCTTATTGTTTCCTCAATATTCAAACCGGTATGATTGGCCAATGAGAGCACCACGTCTAATGGGTTTCGAATGATATAAAGTGCCACAAGACTTCCTTCGGCAGGAATCAATGGTAAACCGTCCCATTTTGAATAGGTATAGGCATCGTGTATTTTTACAAATGATTCTTTTTTAGCTTCTTGTGCTTTATAAATAAATGCAATTTTTCTAAAACTTTCAAATTCTCGAGGTCTTAAGTCGTCGGTACATAAATCTAAGATACTTTCAACAAATTCTTTTCCAGAAAAAATGCCGTCAGTTTCCATTTTATTGATGTCAATTTCGCCTTGATTCAATAGCGCAGTCAAGAAACTTCGAAACCAGGTATTCCCTGATTTTGGATAAGATGCCAACCAAATAATATTATTCTCCATCAGCTTCTATAATTTGTTTGATAATGGCATCAGCAAAACTGTCAAAACTGGGTTGGTCTTTAGGTCTTGTCGCTTTCCAAAAAGATACTTTTTGCGAAATAGCACTCACGGTTTTAAACTGCAATAATTGTTTCCTCATGCCATAAACCCATTTATTGCGATAGATATTATCCCCTAAATGCTGCATTCCTTTAGCCGGTTTCATTCGTTCAATTTGGATACTATCACCTTGCATTTCTAAAAAAATAATTCCTTTTACTTTTTGCGAAGTACTTACAAAATCATCATGAAAAGCAATTCCAAATTTGTTGATTTCAGCACGCAATTGTTTCGCATCAGCTAAAGCATATACCTCTTGATTGTTGATGGTATTTTCCCAAGCTCTTAAAACCGGGTATGATGCAATAGCTACGCAAGCATCATTTTCTATTGTAATTAATGCTGTATCATCTGTAAAATAGGTATATCCTTTTTCCTTTAATTTTAAAGCTGTTGTTGACTTTCCTGTTCGAGAAGGAGCGGCAAACAACCAAAGTCCTTCGTTTTTATCTAAAACTCCTGAAACATGAAAAGGAATTTGATTATTTTGAAACAAGATTGCAGCTATACAATTCGAATAAAAAAATAATAAAATAGAATCCCAATCTTCACAAAGGGGTTCTATTACCACTTTATTGCCATCCGTTACAAAATAGCGAGCAATATCGGGTACTTGATAAAAAAACTCGTTTTCATTGAATTGGCTAAAAGGTTTTTTTACTGTAGGCTCATTTTTGAAATTGGGTGCTACTTTTCCTAAAACAACTTCAAAATCAGCTTTCTGATTAACCTCATTAATAATAAATGAAGGCAAGGGGATTGTTGAAGTACAACTTAGATTAAAAACCTTGTAATTATATTGCATTAGTTCGCTTAATTTTAATATTTTATTAACTTCGCAAATGTAAAAAAATACAGTGAAATGAAAGGATTTTTTGGAATTTTAAACTTAAATAACGGCAATTTACAACAAGCTGCTACTAAGTATCATACTATTAAAACACTAAACAATAAAAATAATTCTTTCATAACAGATGAAATCCTGCTCGATGACTTTGCTACATCAATCATTAATAATGAGAATTATCCAAATTTATATTTTGCAGGCTGGTGTCGATTAGATAATATAGAAGAATTGCAAACCCAATTGGTTATTAAAAAAAATTCTGATGAAAAGGAAGTGATTCTTGCTGCTTATAAGCAATGGGAAGCTGATTGTGTAAAACATTTAATAGGTGATTTTAGTTTTGTTATTTGGGATGAAACCAAGAAAGAACTTTTTCTTGCCAAAGACCAAATGGGAATACGTCCTCTTTTTTATATGAAACAAGAAGGTTTGCTTTATTTTGGGACTACAATTCCAGCGATAAAATCTGCTTTATTTAAAAAGTCAGCACTTAATGAATATTATATAGCCAAAGAACTACGAAGTTATCCTCATGAAGTAGAAAACACTTTTTTCAAACACATTAAAAGACTTAAACCAGCACATTATATTGCTATAGCTCCTAGTGGGGAAATAGAAGAAGTTTGCTATTGGGAACTTGGCACTGTCGATTTAAGTCATTGCAAGCAAAAAGAAGATTATTATACACTTTTACGCTCAAGTCTTGAAATCGCAATTCAATCCAGAATAAGAGGTAAAAAAAATGTAGGCTGTCAACTTTCTGGAGGTATGGATTCTTCAGCAATTGCCGTAATTTTATCCCGAATAATGGATAAAAATAAGCTTCATACTTATTCTTTTATTCTAAACGAAACTACAAAAGCATACTCAGAAAACGGCATTGATGAACAACAAACTCAACAAGAAATTATCAATTATGCTGATTTAATTCGTGAAAACCACCATCAAATTACTTCTTTCTATTATAAGGATGTTTTTCATGAATTAGAGAAAAGAAATGAAGTTATGGGCGGACATGCTAATAGTGATGCTGTCTGGCAAGACAGCTTGTATAAAGTGGCTGCAGAACAAAATGAGGTCGAAGTCATTTTTAGCGGTTTTCCGGGAGATGAAGGCATTTCTCAAATTGGGAATAATTATTTTTATGATTATCTAAACGATTTTAATATTAAAGGATTATTCGTCTTTTTATTTGATTTTAGACGCAATGCCATAAAAAAAATAATTCACTATTATAGAACTAAAAAAGCAAAAACTACCGTATTAAACTATTCAAAAATACAAGAGAAAAGAAATTTATTGAATCCAAGTTCTGAATTTTATAACGAACTGAAAGATAGTTCCTTTGTCTTTAACCCCAGTTTTAAAAGTTGGCAAAAACAACAAATTTGTAGAGCACATACAGCATTGCGTACTGAATCAGAAGGGGCTTATGCTAATCAATATGGTATTGAAACAGTATACCCGTTGGCAGATATACGCTTATTAGAAATAATTTATAGCCTACCTGCTGATTTGTTTAAACCCAAACCCTATTCAAGAGCCTTATTTAGGAACCTATGCGAAGGTATTTTACCTGATAAGGTTCGTTTACAACCCAAGAGAAACGGAGCCAAAACACTTGCTTTTGTAGAATATTGGAAACAAAGAAAATCCGAAGAACTAAAAGACTATAAAATTAAAAACCATACAGGCTTGATGATATCTACTGAAGAATACCAGAAACAAGAAGGTGAAAGCGAAACAATGAAAATAAATAGATTTAATAGTATGAAAGAAATGGATTATCTAATTGATTTAAACTTTTAAATATTTTAAGCATGATTATAGAAAAAGAAAAAATCATTCTGCTCTTACCTCCAAAAACAGCCTCCAATTCATTAAGAAAACTTTTAATAGATTCCGGTTTTCGTTTTCGTCCACCACTAAGAAAAGTAGATTATCCGGTTTATCATCTGACGTTATCTGAAATATGTTATGTTTATAATATTCCTATTGATCAATTATCAAACTATAAAATTATTCAGATTGTTAGAAATCCTTATGATCGTTTTATTTCTGCTTGGTTCCATCAGATGGATATTTTAAATAAAGAAATGATTTTAGATAATCTAATTGAAAAATTAAATCAGCATAAACATTTACTGCCCAATCAAACTGATACATTTTATGAAAATTTTTATGGCAGTATTAATCATAAAGTAAAATCCTTTGCCAGAGGAAATTGGGGGGGATTACGTTTCTATTTTAATCAGACTTATTGGAATGATCTCAATGCAAAAATTCATTATTTTAAATTAGAAGAATTAACTGCAGATATAAATCCACTATCCAAATTAATTAATTTTCAATTAGCCGATTTACCAAAGATTAAAGTTAACTCTTCAACAAGGAAAGATTTCAATATTTATTATTCTGAAGAACAAAAAAAACAGATTCAAGAATTATTTAAAGATGATTTTAAAAAATTAGATTATGAATTTTAATTTCAAATATTTTGATACAGTAGACATTAACGGTTTGTCAAATAAATTAGAACGTTTAGACTGGAATTATTACAAGTTTAGACAAATTGCTCATAAAGTTCATGCAGAAACCCTTACGGTTCCATTACTTTTTGATGAACTATTACAATCAGTCAAAATTCATAAGGATTTTGGAATTTTTATTCCTGAATTAGAAAAAATAAAAAAAATTCTATCTGAAAAATTAGGTAAAGGAGAACTTCAATCGGCTATATTAATTAATCTCCCAGCCGGAAAAAAAATACATCGCCATATAGATAAGGGAGAAAATTTTAAAAAATACCATCGTATACATATCCCAATTCAGACTAACTCAAAATGCTTTTTCGAAGTAGACAATGAAATTATTAATATGAAAGAAGGTGAAATTTGGGAAATCAATAATGATGGAAAATACCATTCCGTTGAAAATAATGGTGAAACAGACCGAATTCATCTTTTGATTGACTGGAAAATTTTTCCGGATAATTTAATATAAACAATACAAAATCCATTTCAACCCAGTGATTACTATTTCAGAAATACAAAACCGATATGATAATTCTATAGCATTAATTATTTTATGTTGTAGAATACACTTTAAAACAGCTGAAATAAACGATTTAAACGACTTTATTAGCCAGAATTCTGTTGATTGGACAACCTTTATCAAAATCTGCCGAAAACACCGAATTAGGCCTATAATTTATAGCGTTATTTTAAAAGCTACTTCGGTACCCGAAGAAATAAAGAAAAGAGTCTCTAATCGATTAAATAGACTCAAACTACAAAATTTTGAACAAGCTAAAGAAACAGAGCGATTGATTTTTTTACTTCAAGAGAATAAAATCAATGTCATACCCTATAAAGGCACCGCATTTTCTAAGCAGTTTTTTGGTAATATCAGTATGAGAGAATCTAGCGACATTGACCTTATCATAAATCCTGATGACATTCCAAAAGCAATCAAAATTTTAGAAAATGATGGTTTTTTGGCTTATCAAAAAGAATATTACCATTGGATAGGACATAAAAAATTTATCCTAAAACATAAAGATTTTAGCTTTGATAAATATAATAGTAACAAAAGAATTCATCATGTAGAATTTCATTTTAATATCATAAATAAAAACACTCATTTAGCAGATAACTTAAATATTTTTGATTTAAGAGAAAAAAGCGAATACCTTTTATTTCAAAAAGAAATTGAATGTTTAAATTCGGTAGAACATTATAGAGCCATTGCACTTCATCACATGCTCATGGATAATATGGGGTATTTAAAAACTTTGGTTGATATTACACAAATTTTTATTGAACTAGAAAAACTGATAAAAAATGATAAAATTGATTCTAGTGATCAAATAATTATAAATAAACTAAATAGTAATTATAATTTAAATTCTATACGAAATGCAATAACAAATATTATCGGAATTAATTTTAAAGAAAATCAAAAACAAAAATCAGAAAACACTTTAACAAGTAGAATATTAAATAGTTCATATAGAAAGGTTAGAGAAAATAAATTTCCTATGTTTGATGCTATTTCTTATAATTATAATCAATTAAAATTTACCTCTAATTTTTATAATAATAAAAGAGATAAAACCATATATATATTAAAAAACTTAATTAGTATATGTTATCCTCAACCAGATGATTATATGGCAGTTAAACTCAATAGAAAACTCTATTTTTTATATTATTTAATTCGTCCTTTTAGGCTAATTTTATTCCCTGGTAATCCAAATAAAAAATAAAATTTATCCATAAAAAAATGCCTTCATTTAAATTAGAAATGAAGGCATTTTTTAAACTTTAAAAGAAAGAATTATTTCTTTTCTTCAGCTTTAGTTTCTGATTTAGAAGAAGCTTTGTACTTCTCATTCAGAGCTTTAATAATTTCTTTAGTAATATCATACTTATCCTCAGCATATAAAATAGAAGCAGCGTCTCCAGTACCATAGATGTAAGAGTAACCTTTTTCTTTTCCGTAATCCTTGATAAATTTCTTAACTCCTTTGATAAGCGTATCCATTTCTGCTCCACTTTCTTGTTGTAATTGCTGCGCTAATGCTTGTTGAGCATAACCTAATTGTTGCTCTCTTTTTTGTAATTCAGCTCCTCTTTTTTGAGCCCATTCCTGACCGTTTGCCTGAGCCTGGGATTGGAAATTAGCAGCATCCTGCTTAAAACGATTAATCTCAGCTTCTAACTGTCTTCCTTTTTCCTCTGATTGTGCTTTATACTTTGCTTCAAGATCTTTTGCCTCTGTATATTCTTTCATTAATTCCGAAGTATCTACATAAGCTGTTTTCACTTCTTTAACTTCGGCAGTTTTGTTACAAGCAACAACTGAAATAGAAATTGCGATAATTAATAATACTTTTTTACTCATGTTATAAATATTGCTTTTTTGGTATTCGTGAATCTGTGATTTCATTTTGGATTAAATTGTAATTAAAATATATGTGTGTGAGCAAAAATATAAAAAAATAGATAGTAACCTAAGAAACAACAAAAAAATGGGAAAATTTTAAACTATTAAGAATTACTATAATAAAACCAAAACCCATAATTTATTGCTATAAAAAACGGATTAAATAAATTAAGAATAAAGATAAATCTAAAAAAAGACAATAAATGACACTATTTAAACAAAAAAAGCCTCTTAAAAGGCTTTAAAATAAGTTTTAGCTGTTTTTTAGCACGTAAATTAAGGAAGAATACTCTAAATTTTGTTTTGCTTTCCAATTTGACTGCAATCCGATAAAAAATGCATTTACAAAATTCATTTTTCCGTTTTTGTATTTTTCAGAAAGCAAACTCACATAAAAAGAATCAAATTTCATTGGAAGCACTTTTTCTAATTTCATATTTTCTTTTGCAAAAAGCATTTGAATAGCTTTTTTGGAAAAATGCCAAAAATGAATAGGCACATCATAAGCTGCCCAAAACGAATCATAATATTTAGCATCGAAAGATTTAAAATTAGGTACTGCAACAATAAGCGTCCCATCCGGTTTTAATAAACGTTTCAGTTCTTTGATTTGAAATTCTAAATCGGGTACATGTTCTAAAACATGCCACATTGTAATCACATCAAAAGAATGATTTTCTAAAGCAGATGTATTTTCAACAAAAGAAATTCCTTTATTCTTTGCTATGCCCTTCGCTCTATCGCTCGGTTCAATTCCCACTGTTTGCCAACCGTCATTTTTAGCAACCATTAAAAAATCACCTGTCCCGGCACCAATATCTAAAATTCGGCCTTTTTGGGATTGCTGAGAATTAATTAAATTCAATTTATTTTTTAAAGCAATTCCTTTTACAAAATGATAGGCTTTTTCAAATAAAGATCTTTTGTTATCTGTATGCGAAATATAATCTTCACTTTCGTAATACTTCCCTAAATTTTCTAAACTAGGTTGTGGATGTGTAATCAACATATCCAAATTTTCGTCATAATATAATTCGAAGATTTCTTTTGAAACTGAATGATCTTTTACAGTAAGAAAATGTTTTTTATTTGAAATATCCATTTTAGTTTTATAGTGGTCAGTGGTCCGTTTTTAGTAATCAGTTTAAAAGTTTGCTAAATTTAAAAATAAAAGAAACAGACTTTTTTTAGTATTCATAAGGGTTAACAGCGTAGTTTCACGTGGAACATGCTGATTGCAGATTATAGATTAACGATTTTTGATTGCATATTAAATCAAAAATCGTTAGCATTTGTTTACAATCTCAAATCTTATCGTCCCATATAAATTAGCAATACCGAAATATCACTTGGAGAAACTCCGCTAATTCTTGAAGCCTGAGAAATAGTTACCGGACGGATTTTATTTAATTTTTGCTTCGCCTCTATCGACATCGATTTAATTTTATTATAATCAAAATCTTCAGGGATTTTTACATCTTCCAAACGGGAAAGTTTATCAGCATTATTTCTTTCCTTTTCGATATAGCCCGAATATTTTACCTGAATTTCGGCTTGTTCTAAAATTTCTTCGTCTAATTCATTTTCGGAGACGTAAGCTTGAACTTTTTCAAACTTCATCATATCTTCTAAATCAATTTGCGGACGAGAGAAAATTTTAAACATTTTATCGCCTTGCAAAATTGGTGCCGATTCTTTTGCTTCTAAAATTGGATTGGTCTCTCCTATCGTAATACTAGTTTCTCTAAAAAACGAAACCATTTTTTCAGATTCGTTTAATTTACGTTCCATTCTGCGTAAACGAGCTTCAGAAGCTAATCCTATTTCATAAGACATAGGCGTTAATCTAAAATCGGCATTATCCTGACGCAATAAAGTTCTGTACTCAGCACGTGATGTAAACATACGATAAGGTTCTTCTGTACCTTTCGTAATTAAGTCGTCAATTAAAACCCCAATATAAGCTTCGTCCCTTTTTAAAATTAAAGGTGCTTTTTCATGAACTTTTAAATGCGCGTTAATACCAGCCATCAAACCTTGCGAAGCAGCTTCTTCATAACCGGTTGTTCCGTTAATCTGTCCAGCAAAATACAAACCTTCAACTAACTTTGTTTCTAAAGTATGTTTTAATTGTGTCGGTGGAAAATAATCATATTCGATAGCATATCCAGGTCTAAAGAATTTTACATTCTCAAAACCTGCTACTGTACGTAAAGCTTTAAATTGAATATCCTCTGGAAGCGAAGTTGAAAAACCATTTACATAAACTTCACAAGTATTCCAACCTTCTGGTTCCACAAAAAGTTGGTGACGTTCTTTATCAGCAAAACGATTAATTTTATCTTCGATAGAAGGACAATATCTTGGACCTATACTTTTAATTCTACCATTGAACATTGGAGAACGATCAAATCCTTCTCTTAAAATATTGTGCACCTCATTAGAAGTGTACGTCATATAACAAGAACGTTGATGCGTTAATGGAGAAGTCAAATCGGAATAAGAAAACTTAGAAGGTTTTGCATCTCCTTTTTCTTCGTTCATTTTAGAATAATCCAAAGAACGACCATCCACACGTGGAGGCGTTCCTGTTTTCATTCTTCCAGCTTCAAAACCAGCTTCGATTAAATCTTCGGTAATTCCGTGAGCAGCACTTTCTCCTGCTCTACCTCCACCAAATTGTTTTTCTCCAATATGAATTAATCCATTCAAAAAAGTTCCATTGGTTAACACAACCGATTTGGAACGGATCTCGACTCCAAGCGAAGTTTTAATTCCTTTTACTTTTCCGTTTTCAATAATCAAACCTTTAACCATTTCCTGATAGAAATCTAGATTTGGTGTTCCTTCTAACATCATTCTCCATTCTTCGGCAAAACGCATACGGTCACTTTGAACTCGCGGAGACCACATGGCAGGACCCTTTGATTTGTTCAACATTTTAAATTGAATTGCCGTTCTATCAGAAACAATTCCTGAATAACCACCAAGCGCATCAATCTCACGAACAATTTGACCTTTTGCAATTCCACCCATTGCAGGATTACAAGACATCTGGGCAATGTTTTGCAAACTCATTGTAACCAATAAAGTTTTTGAACCCAAATTTGCGGCAGCGGCTGCAGCTTCAGAACCTGCGTGACCAGCACCAACAACAATTACATCATACTCTTCTAGAAACATTCTTTTTATTATTTACCCTCTTTTCAGGGAAGCCATTTTGAAAACAATTACAAAAAATGAATTCAAAAAAACCAGTTTAAATTTCGCTTCCTACGGAAGCATATTTTTATTATTTTTTTCAAACGTTCCACGTGGAACATATTATTCAAAAGTAGAATTTTAAGATTACTGTTCCACGTGGAACATTGCAATTTTTTCATCTTCCTTAGCGCGCATTAATTGCTCGCTTACTTCGTCCTTATCTTTATAGCCGCAATAATGAAGTACGCCATGAACAATAACACGCTTTAATTCTTCATCGAAAGAAACATTAAAATCATTAGCATTATCCTGAACACGTTCTACAGAAATAAATATATCACCATTTAATTCATTACCTACAGTATAATCAAAACTAATAATATCGGTAAGAGTATCGTGATTTAAATATTCCATATTGATTTTATGAAGATATTCGTCATCACAAAAAATATAATTTATCTCGCCTTCTTTCTTGTTTTCAGAAACGATAACGGCCGATAACCATGCAGAAATAGCTTCTTCGTTCTCTAAAGTAAAATCACATTCGTAATTAAAATCTATCATTTTGTATTAAAATATTCTTGAACCTTGCGGTTTAAATTCGAGCGCAAAGGTAATGATTGTCTATTTAATATTTCTATGCTTTTAAGATATTCTAACAAGCTGTTAGGTAAAGCTTTTGAAGTGTTAGAAAAATCTTTTAGATTGGTTTCAGATTGACGTTTATTATCTTCTCCCTGTTGACGGATAGCAGTATTTAATTTTAGTAATTCCTGTTTGATATTATTAGCCTTTTGAATCGTTTCATTTTTAAAACCTTTATTCAATAACTGCTTCTCAAGATCCTTCATTTTTTCTAAAGTACTTTGGCCGGAATTGCCCAAACCTTGCTTTTTCAACTCTCCTTCTAAGGCTTCGCGTAAAGCTTTTTGTTCTTTATATATTTCCATAATAGAACGGGCATCTCCTTCTCCATCCTGACCGGAATCACCATTCTTTTTATCGCCTACATTTCCTTTTTGAGATTCTCCTGGCTTCGTTCCGGCTTTCATTTTATCAGCAAGTGATTGTTGTTTGGAAATAATATCCGGCAATTGCATACCTTCACTTTTACCTGATTTAGATTTTCCTTGACCCATACTAGATAAAGACATTTGCATGCTGTTTAGCAATTCACTTAAAAAATCACCTAACTTATTAGCGGAAGCAACAGCATATTGTAGATGAGAAATACCTTTAGAAAACTGTGAATCGGTTAAACTTTCAAGAGATTTATCAATATTGTATTGCACATTACCCACTTCTTTCGTTATGTCTTCTGTGAACTTAGGATTACGTAAAGACATAGCAAATAAACTATCATCAATATGCTTAAATTGCAATCGTAAATCTTGCTGTAATTTTATATTTTTATTAAAAGCTGGTGAAGCCGAGTTCAATGATTTAAAACGAGCCATAACCGCTTCCTCTGATAAAGAAAAGGCTAATAAATTATCTAAAACCTGACGTAACATTTTTGCATCCTCTTCCATTTGTTCCATCTCTGCACCTTCCATACCTTGTTCCATTTTCATGGACATAGACTTCATTTTTTTTGCAGCATTTTTTTGATTTGGTTTAGCTTTAGAAGTATTATTATTCTTTAATTCATCAGAAGCTTTCTTTAAATCTTCATCAATATTTTTTTCGTTTGCATCATTATTAGGAATATCTAAAGGAGTTTTTAATTCTTTATTTTCCTTTTGTAAATCATCTAAATCTTTTTGAATAGCATCAAATACTTTATTAATTTCCTGTTGTTTATTTAATGAATTCTCTTTCTCATTTTCTGAAAGTTTATCTTGCTTATTAGATAGTTTATCTAATTTATCAGCTACTTGTTCAGCCTTTTTTTGAACATAATACTTCTTAGTAAGTTCAACTAATTGTTGTAAATATTTAATTTGATTTTTACTAGTTTGTTTGAACTGATCTAATTTTTCTAATAAATCTTCATTCTTTAATTTATCATTCAAAGATTTTAATTCATCTAAAAGCTTTTGATTTTTTTCCAATTCGGTATTATTTCTATCGATTCGTTTTTCTAATTCTTTTTTGAATTCATCTTCTTTTTTTGATTTAGATTCATCTAAATTATTTTTCATTTTATCCATAAAATTACGCATCATCTCATCTTGATTTTTTTGCTGTTGGATAAAATCATTTATTTTTTGTTGGTCATTAAATTCAAAATTTTCTTTTTCTTTTCCAGATTTTTGAAACTTATCCAGCTGTGAAAATTGTTTATCTTGATTTTTTAAAGACTTTTGTAAACCATCGATATTGTTAGATTGCTGTTGCAAAAGCATATCTTGTTTTTCTTCGGCTGTTCGGATACGATTAGAAAAAACAGCCGACTTAGCACTTTTAAAATGATTTAAAACATCATTATCAAAAACCTCGAAATAGTAATAATAATTTACTCCTTCTTCTACAGGAAGATTAGCAGGAAATGAAAAAACAAATTGATCGAAAACTCCTTGCTTAATAGCAATTGTTCCACGTTTGGCAGTTGCAGGTTTATTAGATTCATAATAGACTATCTGCAAAAGACGTAAACCATTATCATCACTAATTTTACCTAAAACATAATTAGAAGCAAGATGTAAACTATCAGGAGCTTGATTCACTGTAATGCTAGGATACTGATCTTTGATTACAGATAACTGATAATTGAGTTTTTCATAATTTATTATGGAAGAATTAGAGCTAATAATTTGATAATCTGTATTTTCAATAATATTTTTAGCTAAAACAAAGCTATTTTGTGTTTTAGAGAATTCAGAAACAGAATTTCCATTAGAAAAAACCACTTTTTGCGTTGCCTGAGTATTAATTTTCCAGGTTACTTTAGTTCCTTCAGGAATTACAGCATTACCTGTCCCTTTAATAATTTCAGGTTTACGATTAAGATGGGTTGGAAAATTCAAGAGCATTTCAAAATTTAAAATAGAAGGAACAGCAACAACTTTCAAATGATAATCCACGGACGATACAGCATTACCCTGTAAATGAAAATTAATATCTGTAGTAGGTTTTTCAATTGTAAACTGAAATTCACCAGGCTTAATAGTTTCCATAAAATAGCTTTCATCATTAATGAAAATCATAACATTTTCAGGAACTACTTTTCCAATAGTTTTTACTTTTAAAACAAAATCTTTGTTTTGTTCGGTTTGCAAATTTGAATTTAAAACAACAAATTCAAAAGGGGCAGGTGGTAAAAAAGTAGCATTAAAATGAACTATTCTATTCAAACTTTGAGTAATGATTCCTTTATTTCCTGAAAAATAAAAAGAAAAAAACAAGAAAAGAGGTATCAAAGCAAGCGGTAAATATTTCTTATTCGAATTATAATTTACAGCATTTGTAAAAGGAATTGGTTGCAAGGCATTCGCTTTTTGTTCAATAGAAGCTAATAACAATTCCGATTTTGCTCCATGATTTTCAGGATTAGAAAGCTGAATAAAATTGAGTAATTTATCTTTTACTTCTAAAAAATGATTTCCAATAATAGCTGAAGCATCATTGTAATCAATTCCCTTTTTAAATTTTAATAGTTTAAAAATGGGAAACAAAATAAAGCGAAATAGTAAAAACACTTCTACCCCAACAAAAGTCCAAAACAAAATACTTCTTCCTAATGGCTTCAACCAAAGAAAATATTCTATGAACAGGGTAAAAAGAAAATACAATAAACCCAAACCAATAAAGAAAACGATGCCTCTTATTAGTTCGTTTAAATAATACTTTCGGATGAAAGCTTCTAATTTTTGATATATAAAATTGGAACTATTCAAAATAAAAATGCTTTATAATAACCTATAAAAGTAACAATTATAACAATACAAAAAATCAAATACAAAATTCCAAATTTTACATTATAATTTGAAAAACTTCTAACATCTAACTACTGACTTCTAACTTCTAAGTATCTTTGCAAAAAATTATATCAAAATGTCAAACCCAATTCGTGTGCGTTTTGCACCTAGTCCAACGGGACCTTTACATATTGGTGGTGTACGTACTGCCCTATTTAATTATTTATTTGCCAAAAAAAATGGTGGAACTTTCTTCTTAAGAATTGAAGATACTGACCAAAATCGTTTTGTACCAGGAGCAGAAGAATACATTATGGAAGCTCTGGATTGGTTAGGAATTGCTCCAGATGAAACTATTGGAAAAAATGAAAAATTTGGACCCTACCGTCAAAGCGAAAGAAAACATTTATACAAACAATATGCTGATCAATTGATACAATCAGGTTGGGCCTATTATGCATTTGATACTCCTGAAGCATTAGATGCCTACAGAAAATCAGAAGAAGAACAAGGAAAAACTTTTATTTACAATCATACTAACAGAGAAAAACTGGATACTTCTTTAGTGCTTTCTGCAGAGGAAACTGCACATAGAATTGCTAATGGAGAACATTATGTAATCCGTTTTAAGACTCCTGTTGATGAAATTTTACATCTTAAAGATATTATTCGTGGTCATGTAAAATTTGAAACGAACTTACTAGATGATAAAGTTTTGTTTAAAAGTGACGGGATGCCAACGTATCATTTAGCCAATATTGTTGATGATCATTTAATGCAAACCACACACGTAATTCGAGGAGAAGAATGGTTGCCATCTATGCCATTACACGTGTTATTGTATCATGCTTTTGGATGGGCTGCACCTGAATTTGCACACTTACCATTGATTTTAAAACCTGTTGGAAACGGAAAATTATCAAAACGTGATGGAGATAAATTAGGTTTTCCAGTATTCCCATTAGAGTGGAAAACGGAAGACGGAACTTCATCTGGTTATAGAGAAAAAGGGTTTTTCCCAGAAGCTGTAGTAAACTTCCTGGCCTTATTAGGATGGAATGACGGTACAGATAAAGAATTGTTTTCTTTAGAAGAATTAGTCGAAGCTTTTGATTTAAACAGAGTGCATAAAGCAGGAGCTAAATTTGATCCTGAGAAAAATAAATGGTTTAATCACCAATATTTAGTTCAAGCAAAAGATGAAAAATTAGCCGAAGATTTTGCTGTTATTTTAAAAGAAAAAGGGATCTCGACTTCTCTAGAACTGACAAGCAAAATTGTTTCCTTAATAAAAGAAAGAGCAAATTTTGTTTCTGAATTTTGGGATTTAAGTGATTTCTTTTTTGAAGCTCCAACAGCTTATGATGAAAAGGCTAAGAAAAACTGGAAAGAGGAAACACCGGCTTTAATGCAGGAATTAATTTCAGTACTGGAAGAAATCACTGATTTTACATCTGCTAATATTGAAACTATTGTCAAAGACTGGTTAACTAAAAACGAAATTGGAATGGGTAAAGTAATGCAACCATTTAGATTGAGTTTAGTAGGCGCTTTAAAAGGTCCTCACCTATTTGACATTGTTGAAATTATTGGAAAAGAAGAAAGTATTTCAAGAATTCAAAAAACAATCGAAACTATATAAAACAAAAAGTCCCGATAATTAGTCGGGACTTTTTTTATAAATAAATAATAACATTTCCGTTAAGAATTCCTGGATTAGCTTTCAAATTGTTATTGGGATAATTGCTATTCAAATTTCCAAACATATTAGTTATTCCATATTGATAAGAAACATTTACTCTGAAATGTTTCGCTCCGGCACTAAGTCCAACTGTTGGATAAAAGTTGAATTTATTGATATCTTGGATATCTTTAGTCAATAAAGTAGTACCTGAAATCACATTATTTTCTTTTCCAGATTGCACTTTTGACTTACCATTAATTTGAACTAATGGACCAAATTCTATCGATAAATGATTTTCAACAAGTACATAACTTAGTTCTAAAGAAATTTGAGCCGATGGAATCTTATAATTGACCTCTTCTTGTAAAGAAGTTAAAGAATTAGTTTCAACAGAAAAATTGTTTTCAGAAAACTGAATGGCGTAAACCATATCCCAACTGTTATAAAAATTACCTCTCATAGATAAACCTGCATTCCAACCATTAGCTGGTTTTGTTTCAAAATTATCGGTATTTAAAGTAAATTGGTTCACCCCTACTGTAATTCCAATTCTGTTAGAATCTCGATAATGATATTGTGCTATACTTAAGACAGATACCAAAAGAAAACAAAGAGAGAAAGTTAGCTTTTTCATATAAAAAGATTTTACAGGCACAAACCTAAAGTTTTTTTGTAATTTAACAGATATTTTCTAATTAAATTATACACATTATGAATGTACCATTCTTATTTTTATTGTTCATAGCACTGTTTATTTTCCTTTCCTCCTTCTTCACAGTGAAACAACAAACGGCTGTTATTATAGAACGTTTTGGAAAATTTGTTAGTATTAGACATTCTGGACTACAATTAAAAATTCCCTTAATTGATAGAATTGCGGGTCGTGTAAATCTAAAAATCCAACAATTAGATGTAATTATTGAAACTAAAACGAAAGACAATGTATTTGTCAAACTAAAAGTTTCTGTTCAGTTTATGGTGGTAAAAGAAACCGTTTACGATGCTTTTTATAAACTGGAATATCCACATGATCAAATTACTTCGTATGTATTTGATGTAGTTCGTGCCGAAGTTCCTAAATTAAAACTAGACGATGTTTTTGAACGAAAAGATGATATAGCTGTTGCCGTAAAAAGAGAACTAAACGAAGCCATGACCACTTATGGATATACCATCATCAACACTTTAGTTACTGATATTGATCCGGATATTCAGGTAAAAAATGCCATGAATAGAATTAATGCGGCAGACAGAGAAAAAACAGTAGCCGAATTTGAAGCCGAAGCATCACGAATTAGAATCGTAGCTAAAGCTAAAGCCGAAGCAGAAAGCAAAAGATTACAAGGACAAGGTATTGCGGATCAAAGACGCGAAATTGCCCGTGGATTAGTAGAAAGTGTGGACGTTTTAAATAAAGTTGGAATCAATTCACAAGAAGCATCTGCATTGATTGTGGTTACACAACACTATGATACACTTCAAGCCATAGGTGCAGATACTAATTCTAATTTGATTTTATTGCCTAATTCGCCACAAGCAGGTAGTGATATGCTTAACAACATGGTAGCTAGTTTTACTGCAAGTAATTTGGTAGGAGAATCAATGAAGAAAACGGTAAAATCAAATACAAAACTAGAAAAGAAAAAAATAGATAAACCTGAAGATACTACAACTGAAACAGATCAGGCATAAATACAACAAAAAAGAGGCTTAATCGCCTCTTTTTTTATTTCTAAACCATTTAATGACTATTGGTATCAACAACTGTAAAATCGTGCTGTAAGAGCTAAAAAAACTGCTTTTAATAACTCCTACAACATTAGATGCTACATTTAAAAAAGACAAACTATCTTTAGTCTTTTCAATACTTAAAATCAACTTTTGATAACTAATTTCTTTTTCCACTTTCAGAATCTCCAATTCGCTATCAATTTGAGCATAAGAAGAATATTTTTTCTTTACCATAATTATTCATTAAAAAAGATTTCTGAAAATTTCTCTAGAATAGGTCCTTCTACTATTTTATCTCTAACCAAAAACAATAGTCCAGTAAAAATGATATACAGAAAACCTACACAAAGAAAACCAAAAGTATAACTTCCAAGATAATTTCCTATAGCAAAAGCTAACGCTATTGAAAAGAACAATAAAACCATACAAATACAAAGCAAAATTAAGGTGAACTTGAAAATCATAGTCGTTGATTTCATAGCCATCTTAAATGCCGATAATTTATAATATTCAAGATTTTTTTCAATAAATTCTTTCGTATTCTCCTGAATATTTTCGGTATGTTCTTTTAGTTCTTCAAAAGCCATATTTGTCTAATTGAGTTAATAAGTAACTAATTCTTATGAAGTTTAGCATTTTTTTCTTTTAATTCAGCTAATTTTTTTTCTAAGAAAGTAATAGCATCTTCTGTCTTATAACTCATATTTGAAATCATATTATCATAAGACTCTTCTAAATCAACTTTAGCATTTGCTAATTTAGATTTCATGTCTTTTTCCAAATCTTTATAACCGTCTTTAATTTTTTGTCTGGTTTTCTCTCCTTTGTCTGGAGCAAACAAAATTCCTAATACAGCTCCAATTGCAGCGCCACTTGCAAGAGCTATCAAAGTTTTTCCTGTACTACTTGCCATAATTTTATTTTTTTAAGTTCTTTATAAAGATACGATAATTTTAAAAAAGCATTTTATAAGAATTTATATAAAATTTATAATATTTTCATAAAAAAGGGAAAATAAGATCTAAAGACAATAAAATGTTTTACAAGAAACTTTAAAAAATGGTTCTCCATTTTTTTAGAAGAAAAAAAGTTCGAAAAACAAATAGTATAACTTTTTAACTCCTGAATTTAAAAAAAATAGCCATAAAAAAGTAAAAACTCAAATAAAGCTTTCTAATTAATAAAAATAC
>DKIJ01000032.1 GCA_002454195.1 Flavobacterium sp. UBA6721 | reverse complement strand
AGAAAAAATTCACGAACTAGAGAAGAGGTTTAGCCGAATTAAGAGGTCTTGAAAGAGGAATCAGAGGAAATCAAAATTAATATCATAAAAAGGAGCAATTTTTTTGCTCCTTTTTTGTTTAAATAGTGTTACTGTTCTATTCTAAAACAGTTAATTTTACATTACTAAATTTAGACTCAATGAATCTATTACTCAGCCCATTTAAAGAAAAATTATTTTTTAGTATTTTGTTGGTATTACCTTTTCTCAGTGCTTTTGCACAGGAAGAAATAACTAAGCCGGAATTACAAGAAATAAAAGTAGATTCTTTATATAGAGAAGACCAGTTCTACTTTGCTTTTACTTATAATACTTTGCAGCAAAAACCGGTAGGACTAAAACAGCAAAAGTTCTCCATAGGATTGTCGGGTGGTTTTTTGAGAGATATGCCCATCAATAAAAACAGAACCAAAGCTTTTGCAACGGGAGTCGGTTTGAGTTTAAATAACTACAATCAAAATTTAGCAATTACTGGAACTGCTCAGGAGGCAAATTATGCCATTATGGACTCTCAAACGAGTTTTGATAAAAATAAATTTACCCAATTATTAATTGATGTTCCATTGGAGTTCAGGTGGCGAACATCCACGTATGAAATTTATAAATTTTGGCGAATTTATGGAGGTGTCAAATTAAGCTACCTTGCCTATAGTAAGTCGGTTTTGAATGATAGTCAAGGTAAAACGCTCATTGCTAATAATAATGATTTTAATAAATTCTTGTACGGTTTATACCTTTCGGCGGGTTACAATACCTTCAATGTATATGCTTATTACGGTTTAAATCCTATTTTAAAAAACCTAAGTATCGAAGGCGAAAAAGCGAAGATGAACACGATGAATGTTGGGGTTATTTTTTACATTTTATAACCATAAGTACATCAAAAGTATCTGAGGTATACTTCCTGCTAGTACACCCATCGTCAATTCTTTTGGAGTATGTGCATTCATAATTAATCGCGAAGAAGCAACTAAACCATTCGTAATTACTAAAAAAATAGTGGTTAGCGTGCTAGTCGTTTGGTAATGCATACTCAATCCAAAAACAAAAAAAGTCAAAGCACTAATTCCTATCATATGCAAACTTGCTTTTTTATTGGCAAATAATAAAATCAAGGCAATGAGAGTACTGGTTAAGGCACCAAGAATAAAAAAATGCAGTTCGGGATAGCGTTCAACGGTGATGCTTTTTTTTACTAGCAGAATCAGTAAAAAAGATTGCATTACTAATGGGAACTTTCTTTCGGATAATTCATGAGCCATGATGGAGCTTATTCGGCCAGTAGACTTTAGTAGAAAAAAAAAGAGTATAGGAATAACAAATGTAATCACAGCTACCTCAAGTAAAACCAAAGATTTTTCTTTGTTGATAACATACGAATCTTCTGGAAACAAATAGAACAGCGTGGCATATATGGGGATAAATACCGGGTGAAAAATATAGGAGAAAAAAGGGAGTGTTTTTTTTAGCATGGTTCTAGGGCTTGGATATACAAATATAAGCAAACTTAGAAATCTTATTTGTGTAGGTTTTTAGATTTCATCGAACTCATTTTTTAATCCGTATTTCTATGGGTTCATTTTAAAAAGAAGTCTTATTTTTGAAGAAGTATTTTGCCATAACTCTATTTCGATTTCATGAATCTAACCATAAATAATGTAATAGCAATTTTAGATGCTCAATGGTTTGGACAACATCCAGAAGCCAGTATTGATAGTATTTCTATTGATAGTAGATCATTACAAAATAGCGAACACAGCTTGTTTTTTGCATTAATTGGACCTAACAATGATGCTCATCATTATATTCAAGAACTAATTTCAATTGGAGTTCAGCATTTTGTGGTAAGTTACATACCGGAAGCTTGTGCCGCTAAAGCCAATTTTTTAGTTGTTAAAAATACCTTAGAGGCCTTACAGCAATTGGCCGCTTATTACCGTAGTCTTTTTCATTTTCCAATTATTGGTTTGACGGGAAGCAACGGAAAAACAATCGTGAAAGAATGGCTTAATTTTTTGTTGAGTCCCGATTATAATGTAATTCGTAGTCCTAAGAGTTATAATTCACAAGTAGGAGTACCGTTATCGGTGGTGGCGATTAATGAAAAACACAATTTGGGAATTTTTGAAGCGGGAATTTCTACCGTTAACGAAATGGACAAATTAGAAAAAATCATCAAACCCAATATTGGTGTTCTGACGAATATCGGTTCCTCTCACGATGAAGGTTTTTCTAATTTAGATGAAAAAATCAAAGAAAAAATGCAGCTTTTTAACGATGCTGAAGTTTTGATTTATCCTAAAAGTGCTGATATTGAGAAATATATAAATCAAAATACAAAAGCTTTTTCATGGAGTTTTAAAGACGAAACGGCCGATGTTTTTGTGACTAAAAAAGTAGTTTCCAATCGTGAAACTACTTTGGAATACCAATTCAAAGGCAAGAGTTACGAATTAAAAATTCCATTTGTAGATAAGGCTTCTATAGAAAATGCAGTGTCGAGTTTGTTAGTCTTATTGCATTTTGAATATGAAATAGAGGTGATTCAATCGCGTATGGAAATGCTTTTTCCAGTCCAAATGCGATTGGAAGTTAAAAACGGAATCAACAATTGCAGTATCATTGATGATAGTTATAGTTCCGATTATCAGTCGTTGAAGATTGCGCTGGATGTTTTGGAAAGTCAAAATCAATACGACAAGAAAACGGTAATTCTATCGGATATTTTTCAAAGCGGTTTTCCTAACGAACAATTGTATGCCAAAGTGGCCAAACTGATTGTTTCAAACAAAATCAATCGAGTAATTGGAATTGGCGAAACCATTTCGGAATTCAAAGAGCAATTTTCAAATTGTATTACCTTTAAAAATACAGCCGAATTTATAGCCAATTTTGAAAAACTGGATTTTTCTAACGAAAGTATACTTATTAAGGGAGCGCGTTCGTTTCAGTTTGAAGAAATTGTGACTTTGCTCGAAGAGAAAACCCACGAAACAGTCTTGGAAATCAATCTGAATGCACTAAGTTATAATTTGAATTTCTTTAAATCCAAGTTACAACCAAAAGTAAAAATCATGGTTATGGTCAAGGCTTTTGGGTATGGAAATGGCGGATTGGAAATAGCCAAATTGCTAGAGCATCACAAAGTAGATTATTTAGGCGTGGCTTTTGCCGATGAAGGAATTTCATTGAAAAACGGCGGAATCAAATTGCCTATTATGGTTTTAAATCCCGAAAGCACTAGTTTTTCGGCGATTATTCAATATGGTTTAGAGCCTGAAATTTATAGTTTAAAAGGTTTGCATGCCTTTTTAAAAATTGCCAAACAAAAGAATTTGCAACATTTTCCAATTCATATTAAAGTGGATACCGGAATGCATCGTTTGGGATTTGAAGAAAATACTGTGGACGAATTGATTGCTACCCTAAAAGGAAATTCAACTGTTAAGGTGCAAAGTATTTTGTCGCATATGGCCACCAGTGATGATGTGAATCATCATGATTTTGCACTGTCGCAAATTCGACTTTTCGATAAATTATCTTCAAAAATTATCAATGAATTAGGAATTAGTCCTATTCGTCATATTTTGAATACTTCGGGAATTTCTAATTTCAAGGAAGCACAGTTTGATATGGTGCGGTTGGGAATTGGATTGTACGGAGTGTCTAATGATGAAAACGAACAGAAATATTTGGAGAATGTGGGAACCTTAAAATCTATTATTTCTCAAATTCGAGTGATTCCTGCGGGTGATAGCGTGGGTTACGGGCGACGATTTATGGCGGAGAAAACGACAAAAGTGGCTACCATTCCCATTGGTTATGCCGATGGGATTTCTAGATCTTGGGGGAACGGAGTGGGTTTTGTAACGATTAAAGAACAAAAAGCGGCTATCTTAGGAAGTGTTTGTATGGATATGCTCATGGTCGATGTAAACGAAATTGATTGTTTGGAAGGGGATGATGTGATTATTTTTGGCGAAAGCCCAACGGTTTCACTTATGGCTAAAAAGTTAAATACGATTCCTTATGAGATCCTTACGAGTATTTCACAAAGGGTAAAACGAGTATTTTATCGTTAGTTTTTTTTAATTGATGCTTTTTCTTCCTAAAAAAAGTTTAATTTAGTTACTTTAATTGAAGCTTAATTGTAAAAAACAAATTCAGTATGGGAATGATTTCAGAGTTTAAGGCCTTTGCTATGAAAGGTAACGTAGTGGATTTGGCAATCGGGGTTATCATTGGTGGCGCTTTCGGTAAAATTGTTAGTTCGTTTATTGACGATGTAATTACACCGTTATTATTAAAACCTGCTCTCGAAGCAGCAAGCTTGACCAAAATTGAGGAGTTAACCATTTTTGGTGGTGTAAAATACGGTTTGTTTCTTTCGGCGGTTATTAATTTTGTAATCGTTGCCTTTGTGTTGTTTATTCTTGTAAAAGCAATCAATGCTACTAAAAAGAAAGAAGAAGCTGCTCCTGCACCTGCGGCTCCAGCTGGTCCAACTCAGGAAGAATTATTGGCTGAAATTAGAGATTTATTGAAAAAGTAAACCGCTTCACTATATGTTCAACTAAACCATCCGCCACAGCGGATGGTTTTTCTTTTTTTGTTATATTTATAACTTTTTGTTATTTTTTGTGAACCGTCTTGTTTTCCTTTGAATATTAATTACTTTTGCAATTCGAAATTTGAAATGAATACAATTATAAAGATATATAACTTATGAAAATAGCAGTTGTAGGTGCAACCGGAATGGTTGGAGAAGTAATGTTACAAGTATTAGCTGAAAGAAATTTTGTTAAAGCAAATGACGAATTAATTCTTGTGGCTTCTGAGCGTTCAGTAGGAAAAGAAATGGAGTTTCAAGGGAAAACATACAAAGTAGTAGGATTAGCTACTGCTGTGGATATGAAACCGGAAATTGCTTTATTCTCAGCTGGTGGAGATACTTCATTAGAATGGGCACCAAAATTTGCTGCAGTAGGAACTACTGTTGTAGATAACTCGTCAGCTTGGAGAATGGATGCAACTAAAAAATTAATTGTTCCTGAAATCAACGCGAACCAATTAACAAAAGAAGATAAAATCATCGCTAACCCAAACTGTTCTACAATTCAAATGGTTTTGGCTTTGGCACCTTTGCATAAAAAATACAACATCAAACGTGTTATTGTTTCTACTTACCAATCAATCACTGGAACAGGTGTGAAAGCTGTAAAACAGTTAGAAAACGAATACGCAGGAATTGACGGAGATATGGCTTACAAATACCAAATCCACCGTAATGCAATTCCACAATGTGATGTTTTTGAAGATAATGGATATACTAAAGAAGAGATGAAATTAGTTCGTGAGACTAAAAAAATCTTAAGTGATAACTCAATTGCCGTTACAGCTACTGCTGTTCGTGTGCCAATCGTAGGTGGACACTCTGAGGCGGTAAACGTAGAGTTCTCAAATGATTTTGATATCAACGAAGTAAGAAGCATCTTAGAAAGTACAGAAGGTGTTATTGTTCAAGATAACTTAAAAGAATTTGAATACCCAATGCCATTATTTGCTCAAGGTAAAAACGAAGTATTTGTTGGTCGTTTAAGAAGAGACGAATCACAACCAAATACGTTGAACATGTGGATTGTTGCTGATAACTTAAGAAAAGGTGCTGCCACTAACACCATACAAATCGCTGAATATTTAGTAGCAAACAATTTAGTATAAGTACTATATCATCATAAATAGAAAAGCTTCTCGAAAGGGAAGCTTTTTTTTTTATGGAGTGAATTATTTTATGCAAGGTTGTTAATGTTTTCTTCTGTTATTATTTGGTTACTTTCAATTACAGCAACACTTGGTGAAAGAGAAAAATTTAAAGATTTTAATTCGTCTACGAATTGGTCAAATTTTGGTGAAGTTGCAACAATTACATCATCTAAGCCAAATGTGTCACCTTTAATTATCTTTTTTGAAACTTGTTCTGCGTCTGTGTCAGATAAAGTAATTAAAAAACTTTTTGAAATTCTATGGACATTTTTAAGAGCCATTGCTTCTAAGTCAGCTTGTTTGTATCTTTCTCTAAAAGAAGTTTTTGCACTTAAGCAAATTGGACCATTTTCTTTAGAATACAAAAGCAAGTCATAGTTTATATTAGGAACAAATGCAACTTTGGCATTAATAAATATTGGTAGAATTTCCTCTCTAATTAAAGCAGTACAAATTATGTATTCAAATATTTTACCATTTATACCACGTCTAGTTTGCTCATTTGGAATTAGTTTTTCTCTAACTTCTAAATAAGCGTTCCAATATATGTTGACATAATCAGAAGGACTTTGATATTTTAATTCCAAAAAAGATGGGAATAAATTCTCGAAAATTCTCGAAGATTGACCATCTTGGCTGCTAACTATATTTAATTTGTTTAATATTCCCATGTGTTAAATTATCCTTTTAATGATTTCCTTTGCGGTTGCTTCTATCGCTGGTACGGCAACTGAATTTCCAAATTGTTTATAAGCTGATGCATCTGCTACAGGAATTAAATAACTGTCTGGAAACCCCTGTAATCTTGCCCATTCTCTTGGTGTCATTTTGCGTATTCCTTCACGATTTACAATGCCTTTTATATGAGTGGTTGGTGTAAAATCTGTAATTCTATGGTCTAAAACTAAATTTCTTTCTCTACCCATTCCTCCGCAAACCACAGCGTTAGCAATTTCATTATCTGCAACAATGTTGTAACCGAAACCGTTGCCTTTACTTTCGTGTCTGGCTTTATGATTTTCTAATGTTTGTATGTATTGTGTTGATAAGTAGTATTTTGTTGCGGGAACTTCTTTTTCTTTAACGTCGGCAAATGTTACTTTTTTATTTAAAGATTTCGGATAGGTAAATTCATTAATTCCTGTGTTAGGATGAAAACCAACAATATAAATTCGTTCCCTGTTCTGAGGAACTCCAAAATCTTTAGCGTTTATTATTTGTGGTTCTGGAACAAAATAACCTAAATCTTCTCGTAACACATTTAATATTGTAGCTAATGTTTTTCCTTTGTTATGATTTCTTAAGCCTTTTACATTTTCAAGAAAAATAGCTTTTGGTTGTTTCCTTTTTATAATTTCTGCAACGTCAAAAAATAATGTTCCTCTTGTATCTTCAAATCCACCACGTTTGCCCGCAATTGAAAATGCTTGGCAAGGAAAACCCGCACAAAGAACATCGAAACCATCAGGAATATAAACTTTTGTTTCTTCTTTTGTGATGTCTCCAAATGGTGTTTCTCCGAAATTTGCTCTATAAGTTCGTTTGGCTTCATTGTCCCACTCACTTGTAAATACACATTTACCACCTAAATTTTGTAAAGCTAATCTAAATCCTCCGATTCCGGCAAATAAGTCAATAAATTTGAATTTTGGATTTTCGACTGGTAAAAATGGCACTTGAAATGTGTCAAAAATACCATATTGCAAAGCTTCTTCAGCTACCTTAAATGTAATCTCCTCTTCAGGATATTTGTACTCCAAAATCTCTTTTGTGTACTTTATGGCATCATTTTTATAGAATTGAGAAACTCCATTTTTATTATTATGCAAATAATGAGTTAAAACCGCAACTTTATTGCACTCAGGTGCTACAACTTTAATTCTGAATTGCTTTCCTCCAATTTCTTCAAGCGATATTTTCTCTTCTAAATTCATTTTCAAATCGTTAATTACGGTTTCTATTTCCAAGGTGCAATGTAGTAAATTTTTCTCGATGTCTTTTCCCCAAAATCTTAAAATAGCCCAGCCTTGTTTTGTTAATTCTTCGTTTACTTCTTTATCTCGTTCTATATTTTTTTCGATTTTTTTGTTCCAAAATTCTTGGTTGGTTTTATGGTCATTATTGCGTTTAAACCAATCTTTCCCGTGCCAAAATTCCCCATCTACAAAAATTGCAAGTTTGATTTTCTTAAAAGTTAAATCTGGTTTTCCAAAAACTGTTTTATTGTTTTTTCGATAGCGGTGACCTCTTGCAAAGAGAGTTTTAGCTAACAATAATTCGGGCTTAGTTCCCGTCGACTTGTTAGCCTGCATAATTTTTCTTCTTTGCTCTTTGGTCAATTTGTCCATTTTGCAAAGTTACTTAAAGTTATATTTTTGGGTGTGTCAAACAGTAGTTTTTGTTTGTCCGTTGGTTTTTAGCACTTTGGTCCTTACGCTTGCCTATAACGGTTTCGTTCTTTGCGTTCGGGTTTAAAGTTCAAAATAAGGAATAAAAGATGAAACATTCTTACAAAATTATTCCATAAGTTATAGCCTTGTTAAGGAAAACCAACTCATTAGGAATTTCTGTTTTCAGCCCTTAACTTTGCAACTATGAAAAGAAAGCAGTTGTTTTATAGTTTTACGCTCACGGTAGCAGTATTGTTCTCGATACTGTTTCAGTCTTTTCATAGCTATGAGCATTTAGAGAAACAGCTTTCGCATAAATTCTGTCATCACAAGCCTACTGAAAACAAAGCCGAATTAACGCATCAGCACAAGGTTTTTGAGCAATGTGAGGTATGTCATTTTGCTTTTAGTAGTTTTGTACAAACACAAATAGCTAACTATCATTTCTTCGTTGATTACAAAGAAATCCCTTTCTTTAGTAAAGAACAGCGATCTATTGTTTCTTTTCCGAGCAGCTTGTATGCCCATCGTGGCCCGCCTGCAAGTATTGTTTAATTACAGACTTTATTATTACTATTAAAATCATTTGTTTTTACCATTAAGAAGTTAAGAGAATTAAGTCATAATCTTAATAAAACGTAATCCCTTAATGGTTTAAAATAGTACAATGGTTTTGTAAACTAATTAAATCAATTCTATTTCCTTTTCTTCTATTGTTGTTCAATCAGGAGGAAATAAACAATACATTCTTTCAATGAAAAAATATATCATTGCCCTATTTTTAGGGTTATCGGCTATGGTGCAAGCCCAAAATACACTTTCAGGAACGGTTACCGATGAGGCGCAACAACCTATTATTGGTGTTTCGGTTTACATTTCAGAATTACATAAAGGCACCATCACAGATGCTAACGGAAATTATAGTTTTAAAAATTTACCCAATGGGAATTTCCGAATCGCTTTTAGCTACATGGGCTATAAAACTCTCAATCAATGGGTCGATAAACTAAACAAACAAACCCGATTGAATATTCAATTGCAAAGTGCCGTTTTGGAAATAGATGAGGTAATTGTGTCTACACCTTTCAATAAAATGCAATCGCAAAACGTTATGAAAGTAGAACACGAAAGCATAAATAGTTTAAAACAAAAAGGAACGGCTACCTTAATTGAAGGTCTGGCTACGATTCCAGGAGTTTCACAGATTTCAACAGGAACTTCAATAGGGAAACCGGTTATTCGTGGTTTGAGTGCCAACCGAGTTTTAGTGTATTCTCAAGGGGTTCGTTTAGAAAATCAGCAATTTGGAGGCGAACACGGTTTGGGTTTAAATGATGCTGGTGTGGAAAGCGTTGAGGTTATTAAAGGTCCGGCTTCTTTGTTGTACGGTTCGGATGCAATGGGTGGTGTTTTGTTTTTTAACCCTGAAAAATTTGCCGATGCTCACACTTTTAAGGCAAACGTGAATCAACGTTATTTTAGCAATACATTGGGTAGTAATGCCTCTGTAGGACTAAAAACATCAACAGATAATTGGAAGTTTTTGGCAAGAGGAACCTACAATACTCATTCGGACTATAAGATGCCAAATGGTGATCGTGTGACCAATACCCGTTATAATGAAACCGACTTTATAACCGGCGTTGCTTATAATAATACTACATTTTCAACGGTATTGCGATACAACTTTAACAAATTGGATTTAGGTATTCCAGAAGAAGGAATAGCAGAACAAACTATAAGTAAGCGTCCTGATTTTCCAAGCCAAGGGGTAGATAATCATTTGTTGAGTTTGAATAATGTGATCTATTTTGGTAATTCTAAATTAGATGTCGATTTAGGTTTTATTTCAAATAATCGAAAAGAATTTGAGGATAGTAATGTTGCTTCTTTAGATATGTTGTTGAATACCTATAATTACAATTTGAAGTATCATTTGCCTAAAAAAGGAAATTTTGAAACTATTTTAGGAGTGCAAGGAATGCATCAAACAAATAAAAATAGAGGAGAAGAGTATTTAATTCCAGATGCAACTACTAATGATTTTGGTGTTTTTGGTACAGTAAATTATGAATGGAGTACTAATGTATTACAGGCAGGATTGCGTTTTGATAATCGTAATTTAAATTCATTGGCTCATGAAGCCGAAGAACACGAGGAAGAAGAAGCTGGTGAAGAACACGAACATCATGGTGGTGATTTTGAAGCCTTGAGTAGGTCGTTTAATAGTTTTAATGCTTCTTTGGGGTATAAAACAAATCTTTCGGAACCATTGGTTTTGAGAGTGAATGTGGCTTCAGGATTTAGAGCACCAAATTTAGCCGAATTGACTTCAAATGGTGTGCATCATGGAACCAATCGTTTTGAAGAGGGAAATAGTGCATTGAAAAATGAACAAAATATTCAAACCGATTTGAATTTAGAATATCAAAATCAACATTTTGAATTTTTTATAAATGGATTTTACAACCATATCGATAATTACATTTACGCGGCTCCTAATGGCGAAGTGATTGATGATACAGATGTTTTTGCTTATGTGCAAGACAATGCCCGTTTGTATGGAGGCGAAATAGGTTTGCATATTCATCCTCATCCACTGGATTGGTTGCATTATGAAACTAGTTTTGAAACGGTAACCGCTAAGAAACAAAATGGTGATTATTTGCCTTTAATTCCAGCTAACAAATGGAATAATACACTTCGTACTGAATTTAAAATCAAAAATTGGTTGGAAGAAGGTTTTGCTTCTTTTAATGTCAATACAACTTTTGATCAAAATAATGTTAGTGGTTTTGAAACGGCTACTAATGGTTATACCCTAATTAATTTAGGTTTAGGAGGAAAAGTAAAGCTGGGAAACAAAGCTTTTGATGTGAATTTGAATGCGAATAATCTATTCGATAAAAAATACATTGCACATCTTTCTCGATTAAAAACCGATGGTATTCCTAATATCGGTAGAAACATTGTATTAGGACTCAATTTTAATTTGTAATTTTTATAAGTTCAAAGCTTAGTTAGCTTTTTAGCTAATAATAGATCAGTTTTAAACCATTAAGTTGTTAAGAATCATTGAGTTTTCTGCTCCTTTTTCTTAATTTCTTAATGGTTTTCTTGTTTGTTGACTTTTATATAAAAGTTTTGTTTTTGTAATTTTGTTTAGTAAATTTATAAAAAGTTTAAACAAAATATAAATTGTTTTTGTTTACTCGGATTAGGAATTATTAACAACAGCAAGATCATGCAAAAACATTTTACAACGGAACGATTAGAATCTTTAGAAAAAGCTTACAGAACACATTTGATCAATAGTTTAGGAGGATTTAAGAGTGTTGCTTTGATTGGAACGATTAGTAAATCAGAGGTGACTAATTTGGCGATTTTTAGTTCCATTTTTCATATTGGAGCGCATCCTCCATTAATTGCAATGATCTTTAGGCCTAGTCCACCCGAGAGAAATACCCTTAGCAATATTCTGGAAACGGGTTATTATACTATCAATCACATAAACGAAAGTATCTACAAACAGGCGCATCAAACTTCTGCGCGTTACGATGAGGATATTTCAGAATTTGAGGTAACAGGTTTAGAAGCAGAATTTAAGAATGGTTTTTTTGCACCGTTTGTTAAGCAAAGTCATATTCAGATTGCTGTTCTTTTTAAAGAGAAAATAGATATTGCTATCAATAATACTTCAATGGTAATTGGAGAAATCACTGAGATTTATGTACCCGAAAATTGCATTAGTGACGATGGGTTTTTGGACATTGAAAAAGCAAATACAATTACCTGTTCTGGTTTGGATAGCTGCCATAAGACAGTGCGTCTCGATCGATTAAGTTATGCTAAGCCTAATAAACCGCTAAGTTCCTTATCCATAAATTGTTGTGATTAAAAAAGAAATCAATATAGTTTGGTTTAAAAGAGATCTTCGTTTTGTTGATAACGAAGCGCTTTTTGCTGCTCATCATGCAGGTTTGCCTCTTTTGTTGGTTTATTTTTTTGAACCCTCTGTAATGAATTATCCCGATTCCGATGTTCGTCATTGGCGGTTTGTGTATGAGTCACTCAAAGAATTACAACAACGTTTAGCTGCTCACAAGGCTACAGTTTATTTTTTTCATTCCGAAGTACAGCCCGTTTTGGAGCAATTACTTCTTCGTTACGATATTAAGACGGTTTTTTCGCATCAGGAAATTGGAAACAAACTCACTTTTGATAGGGACGTAACTATAAAAGCTTTTTTTGAACAACATGGAATTGCTTGGAAAGAATCACAATTGCATGGTGTAATCCGAAAATTAAAATCAAGAATTGATTGGGAGAAAAGATGGGAAAAAGTAATGCGTGATGAGCCTAAAATAGTGGCAGAATCTGCACTGAATTTGGAAACAATAGAGGAATCTTTTTATCAATCGCTTAAAGGCGAAACACTTCCAGAATCGATTACCACTAGGAATATTAATTTTCAGCAAGGAGGAGAATATTGGGCTTGGCGCTATTTGGATAGTTTTGTAAAAAAACGATACGTTAATTACAGCAAACATATTTCTAAACCTGCCTTAAGTAGAAGTTCTTGTAGTCGTTTGTCTCCTTATTTGGCCTATGGCAATATTAGTATGCGAATGGTTTACCAATATACGAATCAACATTATAGTGAGTCGACTAACAAAAGAGCGCTTCGCAATTTTATTTCTCGTTTGCACTGGCATTGTCATTTTATGCAAAAATTTGAAGACGAATGCAGCATGGAATTTCAAAATCTTAATTCGGCATACGATAGTTTGATAAAGCCTAGAAACGAGAACTATATCAAAGCCTGGCAGGAAGGTAAAACAGGTGTTCCTATTGTAGATGCCTGTATGCGTTGTTTGGTCACAACAGGATATATCAACTTTAGAATGCGGGCCATGGTGGTTTCCTTTTTTACTTTTAATTTATGGCAAGACTGGCGAGAATTGCATTTTCTAGCAAGGCAATTTCTGGATTATGAACCAGGGATTCATTATCCACAAATTCAAATGCAATCTGGAACGACAGGAATTAATACCATCCGTATTTACAATCCTATTAAAAATTCGGAAGATCATGATCCAGAAGGAGAATTTATCAAAAAATGGGTCCCTGAGTTGGTCGAAATACCATCGAGTTTAATTCATGAACCATGGAAATTGAATCCCATAGAACAACAATTGTATCGATGTGAGATAGGGATAGATTATCCAGCACCCATTGTTAATATTGAAGAAACAAGAAAGCAAGCGAGCGACATTGTGTGGAGTTTTCGAAAGAAAAACGAGGTCAAAGAAGAGGCTAAACGCATTTTGAAGAAACATGTAAAACAAAAGTCCTCTTGATGATTAGCCCACTTTCCGGATTTTCAGGAACTTTTTGTGGGTTTGAATTTCGATTCTGCTATCGTTAAATAAAAACAATTGTAAAATGAAAGGGGTTAAGAAACAACATCTTCCTAGTAAAATTTGCGTAAGCTGTAATAGACCTTTCGCATGGCGAAAGAAATGGGAAAAAGATTGGGAGCAAGTAAAATACTGTAGTACAAAATGCAGAAGCCAGAAAAATCATGAGTAAAACATTACGATTAGTGCTTGGAGATCAGTTAAATAGTCGTCATTCTTGGTTTAAGAATCAGGAGGATGGGGTTGTTTATGTAATGATGGAATTGCGTTCAGAAACCGATTATGTGCAACATCATATCCAAAAATTAGTGGGATTTTTTGCTGCTATGAAGGCGTTTTGTCTTGATTTACAAACTAAAGGACATAAAGTGCTGTATATTCATTTGAATGATGTATCTAATAAACAATCGTTTCAAAAGAATATTCAACTCTTAATTGAGGAGCATCAATTTACGCATTTTGAATACCAGCAACCTGATGAATATCGAGTAGATGAATTGTTAAAAGCATGTTGTCAGGCTATTACGATTTCTAGTACTATGGTTGATACCGAACATTTCTATACCACTCGATTTGAATTGGCTGAATTCTTCGAAGGCAAGAAAGTGTACTTGATGGAGAACTTTTATAGAATGCTGAGAAAAAAACATCATGTGCTCATGCAAGGAGGGCAACCACTTACAGGAAAGTGGAATTATGATAGTGATAACCGAAAGAAATTGCTAAAAAATCATAAGCCCACGCCACCATTGGTATTTTGTAATGATGTTTCGGCTATTGTTGATGAAGTAAACGAAGCAAACATAAAAACTAATGGGACAATTGATGCTAAAAATTTTGTTTGGCCCATCACTCGAGCACAATCATTGCAATTGTTGGATTTTTTTCTTGCCGAATGTTTGCCACTGTTTGGTAGTTATCAAGACGCGATGCTTCCTAATGAATGGTCTCTATATCATTCTAGGCTTTCCTTTGCATTGAACGTAAAAATGCTATCGCCACAGGAAGTAATTGACAGTGCTATTCAAGAATGGTATCGAAGACCCGAAGTAATTGAGTATAATCAGTTGGAAGGATTTGTGAGGCAAATAATTGGTTGGCGAGAGTATATGCGGGGCATTTATTGGGCTCAAATGCCTGAATTTGCTTCGATGAATTATTTTTCACATCAGGCGAAATTGCCGCAATGGTTTTGGAACGGAAACACGAAGATGAATTGTTTGAAACAAGTCATTCATCAATCTTTGGAATATGCTTATGCTCATCACATACAACGCTTGATGGTAACGGGAAATTTTGCGCTTTTAGCAGGCATACATCCTGATGAAGTGGATGGTTGGTATTTAGGGATTTATATTGATGCCATCGAATGGGTTGAAATTACAAATACGCGTGGGATGAGTCAGTTTGCCGATGGAGGAATTGTAGGTACAAAACCTTATGTGAGTTCTGCTGCTTACATTGACAAAATGAGCCATTACTGTGGAAGTTGTTTTTATAAAAAGCAACTCAAAACAGGTGAAAAAGCATGCCCCTTCAATAGTTTATATTGGAATTTTTACGATAAACAGGAGGCTAAATTAAGTTCCAATCCACGTATTGGGATGATGTATAATATTTGGCGGAAAATGAAATCATCGGATAAAGCAGCATTGTTAGAACAAGCAAATTACTATTTACAAAATATAGAGGATTTATGAAAACAGCTATTGTATGGTTTAAAACAGATTTACGTTTAGTTGATAATGAGACAGTATTGAAAGCGATTGCAAAAAGCGAAAAAGTAATAGCGGTGTATTGTTTTGACGAGTCTCATTTTCAAAAAACTACCTATGGTTTTCAAAAAACAGGTAGTTTTAGAGCACAGTTTTTACTGGAATCCTTACAGGATTTAGATCGTAATTTGCGTCAATTAGGTTCTGGTTTAGTGGTGGTTAAAGGAAAAGCTGAGATTGAAATTCCAAAAATTGTACAAGAATACAAAGTACAAAAGGTTTTTGCAAAAAAAGAAGTCACCATCGAAGAAAAGCAAACCGAAAGTTTGCTCAGAGAGGCCCTTTTTAAAATCCGATGCGAACTAGAAACCTTTAGTACAAGTACCTTATATCATCCCGAAGATTTGCCTTTTTCGATTAAAACTATTCCTGATTTGTTTACGAGTTTTAGAAGAAAGACAGAATTAGATGCAACGATTAGGAATGCATTTGAAAAACCAATTGCTATCCCATCGCCTGAAATTCCCGAATTGCAATTGCCCACACTAAAAGAGTTGGGTTTGGAGTATCAAGCTATGGATTCACGTGTAGTGCTTCCGTTTAAAGGCGGAGAAACCGAAGCTTTGAAAAGACTACAATATTATTTTTTTGAATCCAAACAACTGTCGGTGTATAAAGAAAAAAGGAATGAAATGGTAGGAGGGGATTATTCTTCTAAGTTTTCGCCTTGGTTAGCTTTGGGTTGTATTTCGCCGCGAACCATTTACAAAGAAATAAAAAAATATGAATTGCAAAATGGGGCAAATGAATCTACCTATTGGTTGGTTTTTGAATTATTGTGGCGGGATTTTTTCCGTTTTCAGTTCAAAAAGCAACAAAATAAATTTTACAGACTTTCAGGTCTAAAAGAACGAGCCGATCAACCAAAAGCTTTTAATGAAGCTCTGTTTTTAGATTGGATTAATGGAACTACGGCTTCGGATTTTATCAATGCGAATATGCTCGAATTGAAGAAAACGGGATTTATGAGTAACAGAGGGCGACAAAATGTAGCAAGTTATTTTTGCAACGAACTCAATTTTGATTGGCGTATTGGGGCAGCTTATTTTGAATCCCAGTTAATTGATTATGATGCATGTAGTAATTGGGGCAACTGGGCTTATTTAGCTGGAGTGGGAAATGATTCCAGATCAAAACGATTATTTAATATAGAAAACCAAGCCGATACGTATGATAAGGATAGAATGTATAGAGATTTGTGGCTGAAAAAATAATTTAGAATCTGCAATTGATTGTTTTGTTACATTTGTGAATATGAAAAAATACAATATGAAACTTAAGCTTGTTTTTATAATGATGATAACAAAAGGAGCCTTTTCCTTCGGACAGAAATCAATTGTGTATCCTGAAACCCGAAGCGATAAAACGATTGATACCTATTTTGGTACTCAAGTAAACGATCCTTATCGTTGGCTAGAAGATGACCGTTCAGAAGAAACGGCTGCTTGGGTGGTAGCGCAAAATAAAGTAACCAATGCGTTTTTAGAGCAAATTCCATTTCGTAACCAGCTAAAAGCGCGAATGGAGCAGTTATGGAATTATGAAAAAACAGGCGCTCCATTTACCGAAGGTAATTATACCTATTACTTTAAAAATAACGGTTTGCAAAATCAATCGGTTTTGTATCGTAAAGATGCGAATGGAAATGAATCGCTCTTTCTAGATCCTAATACTTTTTCAAAAGATGGAACAACTTCTTTGGGAGAAATTTCCTTTTCTAAAGATGGTTCAAAGTTGGCTTATTCCATTTCCGAAGGGGGAAGTGATTGGCGAAAAGTAATCATTATGGATGCTTTAAGTGGGAAGGTAATTGAGGATACATTAGTGGATGTTAAATTTACTAGTTTGTCTTGGCAAGGTAATAAAGGTTTTTATTATTCGAGTTATGATAAACCAAAAGGGAGTGAATTGTCGGCTAAGACGGACCAACATAAATTGTATTTTCATAAACTGGGTACATCTCAAAAAGAAGATAAGGTAATCTTTGGCGAAAGCCAAAAAAGAAGATATGTAGGAGGGACGGTTACACAAGACGATCGTTATTTGATTATTTCGGCGGCTAATTCTACTTATGGGAATGAGTTGTATGTAAAAGATTTGTCGCAATCCAATAATCCTATTGTTTCAATTGTAAGCGATTTTAAAAATGATTACAATATTCTGATGAATGAAGGTTCTAAATTGTTTGTGGTAACCGATTATCTGGCGCCAAATAAAAGAATTATTGTTATCGATGTAAGCAAACCATCGGTTGCCAATTGGCAAAATTTAATTCCAGAAAGTACGAATGTTTTAGAACCAAGTACTTGTAGCGGATTTATTTTTGCTAATTATATGAAAGATGCGGTTTCATTAGTAAAACAGTATGATTATTCTGGAAAATTGATTCGTGAAGTGCAGCTTCCAGGTGTAGGTACCGCAGATGGTTTTAGCGGAAAACAAAAAGATAAAATCGTCTATTTTACCTTTACAAATTATGTTACCCCTGCGACCATTTATGCTTTTAATCCCAATTCAGGATTGTCAAATGTATATCAAAAATCCAAATGTCAATTTAGTTCTGAAGACTATGAGTCGAAGCAAGTTTTTTATACCTCTAAAGATGGAACCAAAGTTCCTATGATTATAACCCACAAAAAAGGATTGGAATTAAACGGTAAAAATCCAACTATTTTATACGGTTACGGTGGATTCAATATTAGTTTGACACCTAATTTTAGTGTTTCTAATGCGGTATGGATGGAAAATGGAGGTGTGTATGCTGTTGCTAATTTGCGTGGAGGTGGCGAGTATGGTAAAGAATGGCATGATGCGGGTACAAAAATGCAAAAGCAAAATGTTTTTGATGATTTCATTGCTGCCGGTGAATATTTGATAGCTAAAAAATATACTTCTTCGAACTTCTTAGCCATTCGTGGCGGTTCTAATGGTGGTTTGTTAGTAGGTGCAGTAATGACACAACGTCCTGATTTGGCTAAGGTAGCTTTGCCTGCAGTTGGGGTTTTGGATATGTTGCGTTACCATACTTTTACCGCTGGTGCTGGTTGGGCTTACGATTACGGAACAGCGCAGGATAACAATGCAATGTTTGAGTATCTTAAAGCTTACTCGCCTTTGCATAATATCAAGAAAGGAGTGCAATATCCAGCCACAATGATTGCAACAGGTGATCATGACGATAGAGTGGTTCCAGCGCATAGTTTTAAATTTGCAGCCGAATTGCAAGCGAAACAAACAGGGGATAATCCAGCTTTAATCCGTATTGATGTAAAAGCGGGTCATGGTGCTGGAAAATCATTGGCGGCAACGATTCAGGAAAACGTAGATATTCAGGCTTTTACTTTGTTTAATATGGGAGTTATTCCATTGTTGAATGCAAACTAGCCCTAGTTTTTTTTAATGTTTGTCACAAATTTTTACTAATACATTCGTTTTTTATTGTGTGGTTTATTAAATTAGAGGAATAATATTTAATCGATCAAACCATGAAAATTCAATTTAATACCGACAAACATATTGAGGGACACCAAAGAGCAGAAGCTTATTTTGCTACTGAAATAGAAACGGCATTAGCTCGTTTTGAAGAAAAAATAACTCGCGTTGAAGTACATTTTGGACAAGAAAATAGTGCAAAAATGGGCATCAAAGATAAGCGTTGCTTGATTGAGGTACGTCCGGCTAAATTAGCTCCTTTAGCTGTAACGGAACATGATGATACAAATGAAAAAGCTTTTAGAGGAGCACTAGAAAAAGTGAAAAAAGCATTGACAACTACTTTTGAAAAACAAAAAGAACATTAATGTGCCATAAGTAAAGCATACAAAAAAGGCAGTTACACAAATTTGTAACTGCCTTTTTTTATTGCAAATTGTTGCTTTATTGATTAAATAATAAATGCGCTAATAAATCATCTCTTTTGTAGATGTCATTATAAAAGTGAATGGTTCCGTCGTTATCTACCGATGCAGTAAAATAACCAATGTACACTGGGATTTTGTTGGTAAGTGTATGCCAAGTTTCTTTACCGTTATGCATGGCTTCTTCAATTTTTTCAGCAGTCCATTTTGGGTCGTCTTTAAGGATTTCCATTGCTAATTCCTTTGGTTTTGCTACTCGAATACAACCATGACTAAAGGCTCGGCTCTCTTTTTCAAATAAACTTTTCGAGGGAGTGTCATGAAGATAGATATCATTAGAATTAGGGAATAAGAATTTAATTAGACCTAATGAGTTCTTAGGTCCGGGTCTTTGTCTAACACTATTGCCTTTCCATTCCATGTCGTGTTCGGCTAAGTAATTTGGATTTTTGGCTATTCCTGGTAGAATTTCATTTTTTAAAATGCTATTTGGAACATTCCAGTAAGGGCTAAAAACAATGTATTTCATTGGAGCACTAAAGATGACCGTTTTATTCATGGTTTTACCCACCACTACTTTTGAACGTAGAACCACTTCTTGGTTTTTGAAATACGAAAGTTGAAATGATGGAATATTGATAGCGATTAATTCTTTAGATTTTGGTATGTCACTAGAAACCCATCGACAGCGTTCCATGTTGACAATTATGGTTTTAATTCGTTCGCTAATAGGTATATTTAAATCTTGAATAAATGCCTTTGTGATGGTGATTCCTGAAAGCATGCCATGTCTTTGTTTGTAATGCAAAACGCCTTGGGCTAATTCTTCGTCGTAAATCGCACTTTTAGAATTTGATTTAAGATCTTCAGATAGGTATAAACGGCTTCTTATTTCGGCAATGGTTTTGGCGCTATCTCCAATTTTGTAGTTGCTAACTGCTGTATCTATTGTAATGCTGTTCCAACCTCCTTTTTTTTCAATTTGACGGTATTTTTGCAATGCTTTTTTAAGTAGAAAATATTGTCCAATAAGTTTTTTTTCTTCTTTGTTAATGAGTGTAGGGTTGGTCAAAAGGGAATCCAAATAGCTAACGTAAGAAAGTTTTTTTCTTGGTATATGCCAACCTGTTTCGGTCGATTTTTCAGAATCTAATCCGTGATAAACATTTTGTGCATAAAAAAAGTACATGGCCGAATGGAAAAGCTCTATTTCGGTATTTGGATTTGTGTCTTTTTCTAAGTTGTTTCTAATTTCATTTAGCTTTTCTTTATAGGGGATGCTAATTTTTAGGCCTTCCTCGTCTATGTTGTTTATTTTGTCATACAAAAGATAGGCAAATTCATTAATGTTGTTATCGTCATACCAAACATAGTGGTATTGATGTTTTTGATACAGTTTTTTTACATCGGCTCGGTAATTTTTTAGTAAAGGGTAATTTTCGAAGAAATCGTCTATCGCAATACTGTCAAAATCTGAATGTGGCTGTTCTGTTTGGGGTGTTATTTTAGCAAGATTTTTTTTTTCACTATTATTTTTGCACGAAAAAAATGCTGTAATAATTAGCGGGAGTATTATAAAATATGAATAAATCGTATTTTTCATACAGAAGCTGTTTTGAGTTTATCCAAATGAGTATAAACGGAATAAGTTGTTTTAGTTATGAAAAATTACAACTTTTTTTTATTGTTTTATGTTTTAAAAGCTTTTTTGTTTGGATTTGATAAGTGTTCGAAAAAGTTTTTTATATTTAAAATTGTTAAATTCTTTAAAATTTATGTTTTTTTGTAACAAAATTATTTTTAAAAAGTTCAAAATGGGGTTTTTGTTGTAGAGTTCCTTATTTTATATGGTCAAGTGTTTGAAATGTAAATTATTTTTAAATTTGCCCCCATAAATTAATGGGTTAAACTAAGAAAATATGAAAATTGAGAAGCGTTGGATCATTTCTTTTGTTGTAATTAGTATTGTTTGTATTTCGGGACTTTTTTGGCAAGTACCCTTAGAACCTGAGGCTGTACATTCCCAATTTGGGACAATCGAACAAATCGTACCTGCCGATGTTGCTTGGATGCTTACTTCTTGTTGTTTGGTACTTATTATGACGCCTGGTTTGGCCTTTTTTTACGGCGGTATGGTAGGAAAGAAAAATGTGATTTCTACGATGCTGCAAAGTTTTATTTGCATGGGTGTAGTTACTCTAATTTGGGTTGTTGTAGGCTTTAGTTTGGCCTTTGGAGAGCCGTTAGGGATTCATATAGGAGATGGATTCTATAGTTTTGTAGGTGATCCAACAACTTTTGTGTTTTTAGATTACGTAGGTGTGTTACCTCATAAGTTGATTGCTAGTACGGTGCCTTTCATGCTTTTTTCTTTATTCCAAATGAAATTTGCAATCATAGCACCAGCTATTATTACAGGTTCTTTTGCTGAACGTGTTCGCTTTATTTCCTACTTATTATTCATTTGTTTGTTTAGTATTTTTATCTATTCTCCTTTGTGTCATGCAGTTTGGTACCCAACAGGGATTTTAGGTTCTTTCTTTGGTGTAAAAGATTTTGCAGGAGGAACTGTAGTACATATGAGTGCTGGATTTGCAGCTTTGGCTGGGGTTTTAGTTTTAGGTAAAAGAAAAAACAGCAATCATGTGCCTACAAATATTCCTTTTGTTTTATTAGGGACAGGTATGCTTTGGTTTGGGTGGATAGGTTTCAATGCCGGTTCATCAATGGAGGCTAATGGTGTTGCTGCAATGGCATTTGGGACTACTACTACAGCATCTGCTGCAGCTATGCTTACTTGGATTTTCTTTGATCGAATTAATGGTCGAAAAGTTTCTGCTCTGGGTGCTTGTATTGGAGCAGTGGTAGGATTGGTTTCTATTACTCCTGCAGCAGGTTATGTATCGGTTCCAGAGAGTATGTTTTTTGGATTTATAGCGGCTTTGGTATCTAATAAAATTGTGTACTCTAAATATTTAAAAGGTATTGATGATACCTTAGATGTATTTGCTTGTCATGGTGTAGGAGGGATCATGGGGATGATTTTAACCGCTATTTTTGCTCATGGAGAGGATGCAAGTTTGCTTCACGGTGGATGGGGTGTTTTTGGTCACCATATGACCGCTTTATTGCTGGTTTCTATTTATACTTTCTTTGGTGCTTATTTGTTATTTAAAATTACAGACAAAATTATCCCAATGCGTGTTTCTGAAGAAGCTGAGATTATGGGGCTTGATTTGTCACAACACGACGAAACTCTATTTCCTATAGAGTGTGCTGAATAAGTTTTTAAACTAACCACATTATATACTAGGGCAAGTTTTTATTTATAAAAGCTTGCCCTAGGTCTTATTTATTTGTTTAATTTTGCACAAATATTTTAAAAACAGTGGGAAGTAAAAATAAATTAAAACGATTCAAAGAGAACGAGACATTCAATAATGTTTTTCAACCAACTAGAGAAGAAGTAGTAGGTGATTTATTTTCTTTAAAAGGGAAATGGAATACGGACTTCTTTAAAAATGACAATCCTATCGTATTGGAATTAGGTTGTGGAAAAGGGGAGTATTCTGTAGGTTTAGCCGAAAGATATCCTAACAAAAACTTTATTGGTATTGATATTAAAGGAGCCCGTTTTTGGCGCGGTGCAAAAACAGCTGTTGAAACAGGTTTGCGTAATGTAGCCTTTGTTCGTGCTCAAATCGAATTGATTAATCATATTTTTGCTGAAAATGAAGTGGACGAAATCTGGATTACTTTCCCAGATCCACAAATCAAATACAAGCGTACCAAACACAGAATGACTAATTCACAGTTTTTACAATTGTATAAAAAAATCCTTAAAAAAGACGGAGTAGTCAATCTTAAAACCGATAGCGAATTTATGCACGGTTATACATTAGGATTGTTGCACGGAGAGGGTCATGAGGTTTTGTATGCTAATCATAATGTGTATGTGAACGAAGGTAGTCCTGAGGAAGTTACTGCTTTTCAAACTTTTTACGAAAAACAATATTTAGAAATTAATAAAGCAATCACCTATATCCGTTTTAAGATTAAAGACTAAAGCCTTTCTGATATAAGATGTTTTGGGTATTCCTGTAAGTAAGGCTTATGAATATAATTGTATCCTTGTTGTCTGGTTTTATTTCTGCCTTTATAGGAATTACTCCTCCGGGTTTGTTAAATATGACTGCGGCCAAAGTAAGTATGAAAGACGGAAGGCGTCATGCTTTTTGGTTTGTTTCAGGTGCCGTTGTGGTTATATTTCTACAGGTTTATCTCGCTGTTTTGTTTGCTCAAATTATCAATAGTAGACCTGATATTGTTTTGCTATTGCGTGAAGTTGGTTTTGTGGTTTTTACGGCTTTAACAGTCTATTTTTTTTGGTTAGCCAAAACGCCTAAACTAAAGAAAACCAAGTTGATAAAACACAGTACCAAGAAACGTTTCTTTTTAGGGATGTTTTTATCGGCATTGAATTTTTTCCCAATACCCTACTATGTTTTTATCAGTGTTTCCTTGTCATCGTATGCTCTTTTTTCTTTTGATCTTACTTCGATTTTAATTTTTGTAAGTGGAGCAGTTATAGGTTCGTTTCTTGTTTTCTATTTATACATTCTTTTTTTTCAAAAAATTGAAACTAAGGCTGATTATCTTCTTCGTAATATGAATGTTATTATTGGAAGTATTACAGGTCTAGTCTCTATTTTGGCTTTGGTTAATATTTTACAACATTATTACTAAGCTTTTTTTGTTGGATAATTTTGCATTAGTGAAATATTTAATTTTACAGTACTATGTCGAATGCCGATAATGCTAATTTTTTTGAAAGAGTCTACACGGTAGTTAGGCAAATTCCTTATGGAAGAGTGACTTCTTATGGGGCTATTGCTAAATATCTAGGAGCTGCTCGTTCTTCAAGAATGGTTGGTTGGGCAATGAATGCTTCTCATACAATGGAAGATGTTCCTGCACATAGAGTAGTCAATCGAAAAGGCTTGCTTACGGGTAAATTTCATTTCGATGGAACCAATTTGATGCAGCAATTATTAGAGAATGAAGGCTTGCAAGTAGTCGATAATCAAATAGTCGATTTCGAAAAATACTTTTGGGATCCGCAGCAAGAACTTTAAAGCTTTAAAAGTCTAAAAATCACATTATAAGTCTTTATCGTTAGAACTGATTGCGGTATTAATAATTACAATTCAAATACTTTAAATTAAGAACTTAATCTATTATCTTTGCAATCTGAAATCAGTTTAAATAAACGTTAGCTTTTTAAACTGAAAATAGCAATTGAATAATAGTAAATATAGTAATGAAATTAGATAGAAAAGAAATTCTTAAGGCTTTAGAGACAATTACTATTGCAGGAGAAGGAAAAAACATGGTTGAAAGTGGAGCAGTTACCAATGTTCTTACTTTTGGCGATGAGGTAGTGGTTGATTTGGTTTTACACACTCCAGCCATGCATATTAAAAAACGTGCCGAAGACGATATCAAAAAGACAATTTTAGAGAAAGTTTCTGCCGAAGCTAAGATTAAAGTTAATATAAAAGTTGAAGCTCCTGAAAAGCCAGAAATTAAAGGAAAAGCAATTCCAGGAATCAAAAATATTATTGCTGTAGCTTCTGGTAAAGGAGGTGTAGGTAAATCTACTGTAACAGCAAATTTAGCGGTTTCATTAGCTAAAATGGGCTTCAGTGTAGGGGTTTTAGATGCGGATATTTATGGTCCATCAATGCCTATCATGTTTGATGTTGAAAATGAAAAACCAATTTCGGTTACGGTTGATGGAAAATCAAAAATGAAACCTATTGAAAGCTATGAAGTAAAAATGCTTTCCATTGGGTTCTTTACCTCGCCAAGTCAAGCCGTAATTTGGAGAGGTCCTATGGCTTCTAAGGCTTTAAACCAAATGATTTTTGATGCCGATTGGGGAGAATTGGATTTTATGTTAATCGATTTGCCTCCTGGTACAGGAGATATCCACCTTTCTATTATGCAATCATTGCCTGTAACCGGTGCTGTTGTAGTAAGTACACCTCAAGCTGTGGCTTTGGCTGATGCTAAAAAAGGAGTTTCTATGTTTATGTCAGAAGCTATCAATGTTCCTGTGTTAGGAATTATTGAAAACATGGCTTATTTTACTCCAGAAGAATTACCTAACAATAAATACTATATTTTTGGTCAAGAAGGCGCTAAAAATTTAGCAGAAGATTTAGCAGTTCCATTTTTAGGGGAAGTTCCAATTGTTCAATCTATTCGTGAAGCAGGAGATTATGGTCGTCCAGCAGCTTTGCAAACAGGTTCGATTATCGAAACAGTTTTTGAAAATATTACACGTAAAGTGGTCGAAGAAACCGTTTGCAGAAATGAAAGTTTACCTGCTACTGAAGCGATAAAAATTACTACTATGGCTGGTTGTTCAGCGGTAAAAAAATAATTTAAGTAAAGAAAATGACAACAGAAGAATTAACAATTGAAGTTCAAAAAGCACTTGCTGAAATCAGACCTTTTTTAGAGTCCGATGGAGGTAATATTAGTCTTATTTCTATAGAAGATGATAAGCATGTAAAGGTGCGTCTTGAAGGAGCTTGTACTAATTGTAGTGTGAATCAAATGACACTTAAAGCTGGCGTGGAAACAACAATTAAAAAGTTTGCTCCACAAATAGAAACAGTTGTAAATGTTTTGTAAGGCATAGGTTGTCTAAAAATTATTTACCCAAATTATTTTGTTCAATCAATCAATTCCCAATAATAAATAATGGATGTTTTAATTAAAATTAAGGATAGAGAAGGAGTAGTTCATGAGTTACAAGCTCCTACAGATATGGCCATGAATATCATGGAACTTTGTAAAGCTTACGAATTGCCTGTGGAAGGTACTTGTGGAGGAATGGCAATGTGTGCTTCTTGTCAATGTTATGTTTTAAATGATGTGGCTTTGCCAGAAATGGGAGAAGATGAAGAAGCGATGCTTTCTGAGGCTTTCTATGTAAAATCGAATAGTCGTTTGGGTTGTCAAATTCCTATTACTGTAGATCTAGAAGGATTAGAATTAGAATTAGCTCCTGAGAGTTAATATTCGATTTTGTGTATATATTATAATGAATAAGGCTGTTTTTAATTGAAAAAGCAGCCTTATTTGTTTAGGTTCGTTACCGCTCGAGGAAGAATTCGTTCTACAAATAATCTGTAGGCATAATCAGAAGGATGTAAGCCATCAGAGGCTACTAAATTTGTATTATTTAAGCCTTGACGAGTTATATCTGTGATATTGATGAAAAGTATTTCATTTGATTCACAATAAGATTTTGCAAAGGAATTGTAACGATCAATTTCTTTTGATATATTTTCGGTATTACCAAAGCCTTGACCGTAAGGAGTATATGTATAATCTGGAATAGAAATTACCATTAATTTGTTTTTATCACCTTTGGCCATACTAATTGCTTTGGAAACAAGTTGCGGAAATTCTTTTTCGTAAATGCTAAAATTCAAACCTCTATATTGGTTGTTGACACCAATTAATAGTGTAACAAAATCAAAATTAGGGGCTGGTTTGTTGATATCGATAGCTTGTATCAATTCGCTTGTTGTCCATCCTGTTCGGGCAATAACTTCTAGCGAAAACTTGTTTTGTAGATTAAGGTTTCTCAAGGATTCTTTTAGTTGCTCAGGAAATTTACAGGTTTCGCATACACTTTGTCCTATGGTGTAGCTATCGCCTAGTGCCAGATAGTTTACAGTGTAGTTTAGTGTAGCATGTGATAAAGATGTATTTACTTTTGGCGGACTTGTGGTAGGGGATATTATTAATGCATTTTCGGTACTGCAACCTATGCTGATTGCTATAAACAAAAACGTAACTACTATTTTTAATTTTCTTTTCATGTTAAAATCAATTTCTAGTAGTTACGTTTTTTTTGATGTTATGGATTAGTGTTTTAAGCCATTTCTACTTTCATGGAGATTATTTCTTCAATCGCATTCCAAAGTTCGATTCTTTTTTCTAAGGCCAGAATCGATACTTCTTCTACTTCTTTCCACTTTTGTTCGTCATTTTCGCAAAGTTCATTAATCATTTGCATTGCCATAGGTCCGTGTTCGTCGGCATCTAGCTCAATGTGTCTTTCAAAGTAGTAGATTAATTTGCTTAAATCAGTTTCTGGGAATTGAGCCTGAAAGTTCTTTAAAATGGCAAAGAACATACTTGGGATTAAGTCTTCACGGCCAAAAGTAAAGGCTGCAGCTATTTCATGCGGTTTTCCTTCTTCAATAACACGGAACGTAAAGTCTATAAATGCTTTAATGTTGGGGTGTAAATCACTTTTTTTTATTGCTACAAAAACGTTTTGTAAAGATTGTATTTGCTCTAAGAAATGTTGGATTTTGCTTGTATCTGCTCCACAAGCCTCCATTGCTTCGATGTACATTTCGTAATGACTTTGATGTCTTCCGTCCAGCGCCAAATCACTTTCCTCGGCTAAAACAATTTCGTTAATTAAATATCTTGTTTCTGGATTTTTAGTTGCAAACCATGGTGTGCTAGTGCATGTTAGTCTTTCTTGTAAGGCTTTTAATAAAGACATAAAGTCCCAAACAGCATACACATGGCTTTCTAGAAAGGTGTGTAAATCCTCTATCGTTTTTACTTTGCTGTAAAGTGAATGTTGGAGTAATACGTTTTTTTGGGTCTCAATACTTTTATTAATATGCTGAATATTCATCGTGTAATAATTTTGTGTAAAGATAAAAAAGCTATGAGTTTTCAGTGAAATTTGCTATCAATTTTATCAATACTTTAATAATTGTTTCTTCTTGTTAATTACGATGTCAATCCTTTTTTGGTTTTAAGTTTTTTTAATAATTTTTGTTTAATGGAGTCTTTTCTCATTGTCTTATTTAAAAGCTGAAATACCCGTGATGTCCATTCCTGTTATCAGTAAATGGATATCATGGGTTCCTTCATAAGTAATGACCGATTCCAGGTTCATTATGTGTCTCATTACAGAATAATCTCCAGTGATTCCCATAGCACCAAGTATTTGTCTTGCTTCACGTGCGATGTTGATGGCCATGTCGACATTGTTGCGTTTAGCCATTGATATTTGCGCCGATGTTGCCTTGCCTTCATTTCGTAAGGTGCTTAATCGCCAAGTTAAGAATTGTGCTTTGGTGATTTCAGTAATCATTTCGGCTAGTTTTTTTTGCTGTAATTGCATGCCTGCTATGGGTTTGCCAAATTGAATTCTTTCTTTGGCATAACGCAAAGCGGTATCATAACAGTCCATTGCCGCACCAATGGCACCCCAAGCAATTCCGTAACGAGCCGAATCCAAACAACCCAGTGGCGCACCCAATCCAGATTTGTTTGGGAGTAGGTTTTCTTTAGGGACTTTGACGTTGTCAAAAATTAATTCACCAGTTGCCGAAGCGCGTAATGACCATTTGTGATGGGTTTCGGGAGTGGAGAAACCTTCCATGCCACGTTCTACAATTAAACCATGAATTCTTCCTTCTTCGTTTTTGGCCCATACGACAGCAATATCAGCAAAAGGGGCGTTTGAAATCCACATTTTAGCACCATTTAAGAGATAATGGTCACCTTTGTCTTTAAAATTGGTAGTCATTCCTCCAGGGTCGGAGCCGTGATTGGGTTCGGTTAAACCAAAGCAGCCCATCCATTCTCCAGAAGCCAGTTTAGGTAAGTATTTTAATCGTTGTTCTTCGTTACCGTATTTCCAAATAGGATACATAACCAATGATGATTGTACAGATGCTGTTGAACGTACACCTGAATCACCTCTTTCTATTTCTTGCATGATCAAGCCATACGAAATTTGGTCTAATCCTGCGCCGCCATATTCTTGTGGGATGTAAGGTCCAAAAGCACCAATATCGGCTAATCCTTTTATAATTTGTGTAGGGAATTCGGCTTTTTGGGCATAGTCCTCAATGATGGGAGAAACTTCGCGTTTGACCCATTCGCGAGCAGCGTCACGAACCAATTTATGTTCCTCTAATAAAAGTTCATCAAGGTTGTAATAGTCTGGTGCTTGAAATAGATCTGGTTTCATGGTTTCTCATTGGTATTATAGTGGTGGAACTTTTTTAATGTAAAATCAAAAGTTATACTATAAATTTACACAAAGGATTTTTAATCAAGCATGAAAAAGTAATTAAAATTCTCTTAAAATAAAGATGGCTAATTGGATTTGAATGATTTACATTTTTAAATAAAAATCCTTCGTCAGTTCAATGTATTCTGGAGTGTATTGGTGGCGAGCAGTTTCGATGATGAGTTCGTCAATAGGAAATTCAGAATTTTCATTTCGGCTGAAAGCCAATAAACTGCGTTTAATCTCAGAAGTAGGTGTGCCTTTTACGCGGGTAATTTTTAAAGGGTATAATTCATATTCATCGGCTAATGCCAAGAATTTTTCTTCTTCTTTGAACGGAATGATTACTGCGAAAATTCCATTTTCAGAAAGCAATAAAGCGGCTGCTTCAATTAAATCTTCAAATGGCATGGCGTCTTGAAAACGTGCCAAGTCTCGTTTACTGTTGTCAGATTTGTAATCTTCACTAAAAAAAGGAGGATTAGAAACAATAATATCGTACTCGTCTTCTGGTTCTTCCACAAATTCTTCTAAAGCGGCATGAAAACAAAATAAGCGATCATTCCAAGGGGAGTTTTCAAAATTGTCTGTTGCTTGTTCGTAGGCATCTTCGTCAATTTCTAAAGCATCAATTTGTTCGGCATGACTTCTTTGGGCTAACATCAATGCAATGATTCCGGTTCCAGTGCCAATATCCAAAATACTAAACGGATTGTTTTCAAGAGGAGTCCAAGCACCTAGTAAAACACCGTCAGTGCCTACTTTCATAGCACAACGGTCTTGTTCTATAGAGAATTTTTTGAATGAAAACATAAGGTAAAATCCCGATTTTTTAAATTCCAAATTCCAAATGAATTGGGAAAATCCAAATTTAGATTAAAATATTCGAATTCCTATTCTAATTATTGAAATTCGGAATTTAAATATTGGAATTTATTTTAGTTATTATTGCCGATAAAATTTTTCTTAATTCTTCGATTTCAAATAATAAAGCTTCTGAATTTTCTTTTAATTCTGGATTTGATTCTTGTAATAAACGAAGCCAATATTTAGATTCTTTAGCTTCCTTTCTGGTGATTTTTAACCGAAAAGACAAATCTTTTTCTCCAAGTTTTTCGTTTGCTTCGATGTAATTAGCTCCAACTGAACCAGAGGATCTCACTAGTTGCTTTCCATCTTCAATATTTGAAATTGTTTTTGGTAGCTTTTGAATATAGATTCTACATTCTTTAGCAAATAAAAAAGTTCTTTCTTCTAAATCAAATGGTTTTCCATAAAGTGTTAAATCTCGATTTCCAATCTAAACCCAAATATAATCAATTGACGTAATTTTTATTACGATTTTTGGAATTTGGAATTTGAGTTTTTTTTTGGAATTTCCTTTAAAGATACATCTCAATCAATCCTTCAGGCAAATCCATGATGATTTTTTTGTTTTCGCGATCTACTTTTACTAAGAAATGATCGATCATTGGGATTAAAATTTCGGTGCCGTCTTTTATGACTTCAAAAAGAGGCTGAGCGGTTGTATCGTTAATGGATTGGATTTCTCCCACATTGCCTAATCTTTTATCTTCAATTTCAAAACCTATTACTTCGTGAAAGTAAAATTTGTTACCACTAAGTTTTGGTAACATGCTTAATGGAAGGTATAATTCACTTCCTATGAGGTTGTCGGCCTCAGCTTCGGTATTGATATCTTCAAAATGAACCCTTAGGAAGTCATTTTTATGTAGTGAACTACTTTCAATAAAAAAAGGAACCAAGTGTTTGTTGTAGTCAACAAACACTGATTCCAGATTTTCGTATAACTCAGGTTCGTCGGTGTCTAGATAGACTAGGACTTCTCCTTTGTAACTAAATTTTTTAGCGATTTTACCTAAATAGAAACAATCTTGTTTACGCATTTCGCTATTAAAATTAAGCTTGAGCTTCTTCGTTGTTTTCTTCAGCAGCTGGAGCCTCTTCTTCAGTTGAAGCAGCTTCTTCTGCTTGAGCAGCAGCAATTGCATCAGCTTCAGCTTGAGCAGCAGCAGCGATACGTTTTGCGTTTACTTCTTGTTCTGCTTTTAATGCTTTAGCTTTAGCATCAGCTTGCGCTTTTGTTAAACCATCTTTTTTAGCATTAACTTTTCCTGCTTTAGCTTCTAACCATTCAGTTAATTTAGCGTCAGCTTGTTCTTGTGTCAAAGCTCCTTTACGAACTCCTCCATCAAGGTGGTGTTTTAATAAAGCTCCTTTGTAAGAAAGGATAGCTCTTGCAGTGTCAGTTGGCTGAGCACCATTGTGTAACCATTTAACAGCGCTATCAAGGTTTAATTCGATAGTTGCAGGGTTAGTGTTTGGATTGTAAGTACCGATTTTCTCTAAGTATCTACCATCTCTTTTTGAGCGAGCGTCTGCTGCTACAACCCAGTAAAAAGGTTTTCCTTTTTTACCGTGTCTTTGTAATCTAATTTTTACTGACATAATCTTTATGATTAAATTTTGAGGTACACGACCTCGATTAATTAAGGCTGCAAAGATACATTATTTTTTAATATAGCAAATAGAATTTTAGTATTTTGATATGTAATAATTTAGCGATTTTTTTGTTTCTTTTTTTAAGCATTTCTGTTATTTTAATTCGAATAGTTTATTTTTGTTTGTAAATTTTATTTTATGAAAAAGTTTTTCCTTTTTTTAGTTTTATTTTTCTCTTTGTTTTCTTGTCAAGAGGATGTTAAGTTTAACAATCCAGCCTTTCAAGGAATGAAAGATAATGTCCTTTGGAAAGCTGTTCAAACTCGTGCAACAGTATATTCAAGTGGGAAGGTGGTTGTTGAGGCCTATACAGCTACTGAGGCAATGACCATAGAAAATAGTTCTACGGCAGTAGGTGTTTATACTATAGGAACAAATGCCAATACAACGGCAAATTATCAATATACGGATCCAATTACTAAAGAAAAAATTATATTTTCTTCGGGTTTTAATGTGGGTAATGGTGCGCTTGAAATTACTGAATATGATGCTGTTGGGAAAACAATTTCAGGAACATTTAAATGTAATTTAGTTAATACTTTCGATAATCCAATGGCTGGGCCAACATTAAATTTTCAATATGGTGTTTTTTATAAAGTGCCTGTTACTGTAAATTAAGTATATTCTCTTTTCTCTATTTAAAAATAAATAAGAATATAAATATGCTTATTTATAGTGTGTTATAAAAAAATAAGACTACATTTGTTCTAATTATTGTAAATAAATATATATGAACATTTTTGTTGGAAGCCTTCCATTCAGTATTGAGGAAGCAGATTTAAGAGAGTCTTTTGAGGCTTACGGAGCAGTTGATTCTGTTAAAATTATTACTGATAAATTTACTGGAAGAAGTAAGGGGTTTGGTTTTGTTGAGATGCCAGTTGATGCTGAAGCTCAAAAAGCAATTGAAGAATTGAACGGAGCGTCTGTTCAAGGTCGTACAATTGTAGTGAATAAATCAGAACCAAAACCAGAAGGTGAAAGAAGAAGTTTTAATAACAACCGTAGAAATGATTCTCGTGGAAGTTATGGAAACAACCGTGGTGGTGATAGCCGTGGAAACAGAGGAGGATACTAAAATTATTTTTCTTGATATAAAAAAGGAGACAGTTGTTAAATTGTCTCCTTTTTTTATGTGTAATTGGTAGGTATTAGATATTAGCTGCTAACCAATCTCCAACTTCTTTAGTTCCGTAAGCTTTACCACCGTTAGCTAAATCTTCAGTAACAACACCTGCTTCTAATGCTTTGTTAACAGCATCTCTCATTGCTTTTCCTTCTTCCATCAATCCGAAGTTTTCAAACATCATAGCAGCTGATAATACAGTAGCCATTGGGTTAGCAATATTTAAACCTGTTGCTTGTGGGTAAGAACCGTGTATTGGTTCAAATAAAGATACTTCTGCTCCCATAGATGCTGATGGCATTAATCCCATAGATCCTGAAATTACAGAAGCTTCGTCAGTTAAGATATCTCCAAATAAGTTTTCAGTAATTAATACGTCGTATGAATTAGGCCATTGAACCAAACGCATCGCAACTGCATCCACAAATTCATAACTTACCTCAACTTCTGGATAGTCTTTTTCCATAGCTTGAACAGTTTCTCTCCATAAACGTGAAGTTTCAAGTACGTTAGCTTTGTCAACACAACATAGTTTTTTTCTACGAGTCATCGCTAATTCGAATCCTTTTTTAGCCAAACGTTGTACTTCAGCTCTTGTGTAAACACAGTTATCATAAGCAGTATCTCCACCGTCTCTTCTTCCTTTTTCACCAAAGTAAATACCACCAGTTAATTCTCTTAAGAAAACTAAGTCAGTTCCTTCAATTCTTTCTCTTTTTAATGGAGATTTATCTAATAAAGATGGGAAAGTAAATGTAGGTCTTACGTTAGCAAATAAACCCAATGCTTTACGCATTTTTAATAAACCTTGTTCTGGTCTTACAGGTGCAGAAGGATCGTTATCATATTTAGGGTGACCAATTGCTCCAAATAAAACTGCATCAGCATTTTTACAAACTTCGTGAGTGGCATCTGGATATGGTTCTCCTACTGCATCAATCGCAGCAGCACCGGTTAAAGCTGGTTTCCAAGTAATTTCATGTCCAAATTTTTGTGCAATTGCATCTGATACTTTTACTGCCTGATCAATTACTTCTGGTCCGATTCCGTCCCCTGCTAAAAGTGCGATATTTAACTTCATTATTTTATATTTATATTAATTTATTGTTTTTGTTCTAATTTAAACTGCTATTACGTTGAGCATTTTTTGAGTTGCAATGATTGCAGCTACGGTTTGGTCAGAATCCAATCCTCTTGTTTTGAATTCTTTTCCGTCGTTTACCCAGGTGATAATGGTTTCACATAAAGCATCCGAACTACTTCCGGGAGGGATTCTTACCGCGTAATCAATCAGTTTAGGAAGGCTCATTTTTTTAGTTTTATAAATCTTCGCTAAGGCATTCATAAAGGCATCAAATTGACCGTCACCTTGAGCGTGTTCTTCGATGATTTGTCCATCTATTTTTAGACAAAGTGTTGTTGAAGGGCGCATTCCTTTAGCATGAGAAAGTAAATACGATTCTACCGTAATTTTTTCTTGGTAGGTATGACTGTCTAATACATCCGAAATGATATAAGGCAGATCTTCTTTGGTAACTGTTTCTTTTTTGTCTCCTAATTCAATAATTCTTTGGGTGACCAATTTTAAATCTTCCTGATTTAATTGCAAACCTAATTCCTGAAGGTTTTTTTCAATATTAGCTTTTCCGGAAGTTTTTCCTAAAGCGTATTTTCTTTTTCTTCCAAAACGTTCCGGAAGTAAATCGTTGAAATATAAATTGTTTTTATTGTCCCCATCAGCGTGAATACCGGCTGTTTGAGTAAAAACATTGTCGCCTACAATTGGCTTGTTGGCTGGGATTCGGTAACCGGTAAAGGTTTCGACTAATTTACTAACTGAGTATAAAGAAGTTTCTTTTACACCAATTTCGATTTCGGGCATGAAATCATTGATTACTGCAATCGTACTGGCCAGTGGCGCATTTCCGGCGCGTTCTCCCATTCCGTTTACGGTCACGTGCAATCCGTGAATACCTGCTTTTAAGGCTTCCATTACGTTAGCAACGCTTAAATCGTAGTCGTTGTGTGCGTGGAAATCAAAATGAATTCCGGGATATCTTTGAGTGATTTCTGAAATATATTCGAAAGTTTCCGAAGGGATAAGTACGCCCAAAGTATCTGGAAGCAATATTCTTTTTACGGGTTGGGTGCTGATGAAATCTAAATATTGGTAAACATATTCTGCTGAATTACGCATACCATTACTCCAATCTTCTAAATACACATTGGTTGCAATCCCATTTTCATTGGCCAAAGCAATACTTTCGGCTATTTCAGTAAAATGCTGTTCAGGTGTCTTTTTTAATTGATGAGTAAGATGATTTAAGGAACCTTTGGTTAACAGATTTTGAACTTTTGCCCCCGTTTTTTTCATCCATTCAATAGAAAGACCTTTATCTACAAAAGTCAATACTTCAATTTTATCGGTATATCCTCTTGCTTCGGCCCAAGTCATAATCCCCTTAACACCTTCAAATTCGCCTTCACTAACACGAGCAGAAGCAATTTCGATACGGTCTACATGTAACTCTTCTAATAATAATTGGGCAATGGTTAGTTTTTCTGCAGCAGAAAATGATACTCCTGAGGTTTGTTCACCATCACGAAGTGTCGTATCCATTATTTCAATTTTTCTCTTTCCCATTATAATTTTGATGCTTAAAAAAGTTCTGATTTCATCAAACAGAAATCATTTTGTTGTGTGTTTTATAAAACGGTAAAAGCAGCTGCTAAATACAATTCCAGAGGAATGCTTTAGCAGCTGCGTTTTAGTATGATTGTATTATTTAGTAAGGTAGCTTGCTAGCAAAACTTACGATTTCTTCTTTCACACTTTGTAAATAGTCGATATCATCAAAACCATTTAACATGTTGTTCTTCTTATATCCATTGATATCAAAAGATTCTTTTTCTCCTGTCGCTTTTAAAGTGATTGTTTGCTCTGGTAAGTTGATTTCTAATTCCGTATTCGGATCCGCTTCAATTGCAGCAAAGATTTTATCTGAAAATTCAGGAGAAACCTGTACTGGTAAAACACCAATGTTTAAACAGTTTCCTTTGAAAATATCTGCAAAGAAAGAAGAAACTACAGCGCGGAATCCATAATCGTAAACAGCCCAAGCAGCGTGCTCACGAGAAGAACCAGATCCGAAGTTTTTTCCACCCACAAGGATTTTTCCACTGTATGTTGGGTTGTTTAATACGAAATCTGCTTTTGGAGTTCCGTCTCCGTTGTATCTCCAGTCTCTAAAAAGGTTGTCTCCAAAACCTTCACGTTTTGTAGCTTTCAAGAAACGAGCAGGAATGATTTGATCAGTATCTACGTTCTCAATAGGTAGTGGCACTGCACTACTAGTAAGTATATTAAATTTATCGTATGCCATTTTATTAGATTTTTAGATTTCAGAATTCAGATTTTAGATTATCCATTAAGGGAGTTAAAATCATAAATATTTAAAATCTTTTAATTTTTTTAATTCTTTTTTGAAACTTTTATTGAATTGTTATTCAATTACAATAAATCTCTTGGATCTGTCAATTTTCCAGTAACTGCTGCTGCTGCTGCCATAATTGGAGAAGCTAATAACGTTCTAGAACCTGGACCTTGACGACCTTCGAAGTTTCTGTTAGAGGTACTTACTGCATATTTTCCAGCTGGTACTTTATCATCATTCATTGCTAAACAAGCCGAACATCCTGGTTGACGTAATACGAAACCAGCTTCAGTAAGGATGTCTAAAATTCCTTCTTCTTTGATTTGTGCTTCCACAACGTGAGAACCAGGAACTAACCAAGCTGTAACATTATCAGCTTTTTTACGGCCTTTTACAATTTCAGCAAAAGCTCTAAAGTCTTCGATACGACCATTAGTACAACTTCCTAAGAAAACATAATCAATAGGTTTTCCAATCATTACGTCATCTTCATTGAAGCCCATGTAAGCTAATGATTTTTTATACGTTTCTTCACCGCCTTCTACTTCGCTTGAAGCAGGAATGTGTTGGCTGATACCAATTCCCATTCCAGGGTTTGTTCCGTAAGTGATCATTGGCTCGATATCTTCCGCATTGAAGTTTAATTCAGCATCAAATGTTGCGTCAGCATCTGTTTTTAAAGTTTTCCAATATTCTACAGCCTTAGTCCAAGCTTCTCCTTTTGGAGCATATAATCGTCCTTCTAAGAAATCGAAAGTTGTTTGGTCAGGAGCAATCATACCACCACGAGCACCCATTTCGATAGAAAGGTTACAAACAGTCATACGACCTTCCATAGTCATTTCTTCAAAAACATTTCCTGCATATTCTACGAAATATCCTGTTCCTCCAGAAGTAGTTAATTTAGAAATAATGTATAATGCAACGTCTTTAGGAGTAACACCTTTGTTTAGTTTTCCGTTAACGTTGATACGCATTTTTTTAGGTTTTGGTTGCATAATACATTGAGTAGAAAGCACCATCTCTACTTCAGATGTACCAATACCAAAAGCGATAGCACCAAAAGCACCATGAGTAGAAGTATGTGAATCTCCACATACGATTGTAGCACCTGGTAAGGTAATTCCGTTTTCTGGACCTACTACGTGTACAATTCCATTTTTTTGATGACCTAATCCCCAGTGTGAAATACCGTATTCTGCTGCATTAGTTTCTAATGCTTTTAATTGATTTGCAGATAAAGCATCTTCAACAGGCAAGTGTTGATTAATGGTCGGTGTATTGTGATCGGCAGTTGCGAAAGTACGTTCTGGATATAATACTGATACGCCTCTTGTTTTCAGACCCAAGAAAGCTACTGGACTTGTAACTTCGTGAATGAAATGACGATCAATAAAAAACACATCTGGTCCGTCTTCAATTTTACGCACAACATGCGAATCCCATACTTTGTCAAATAATGTCTTGCTCATTTTTTAATTTTTTTAGTGTATTTCTGTGTTTTGTGATACTAACTTTTTTGAATAAGGTAGTAACAAGAACGCAAAAGTATAAAAATCAAACCATGTAGTCAATTAATATTATCAATTATATACGATACCCAAACTATATTAATACTGTGCTGTGCTTTTATTTTGCCTGCTTGTGTTTTAGAGAGTTAGTTTTTTTATTTCTGTTTAGGATTGATAAAGTTGTGTTTGTAACAGTATGTAAACTACTTTGTGTTTTGTGAATTTTTAATTGTTTTTAGTTAATTGGCTTGTTTTGTTTGGGAATTATTGGAATGTTTGCTTGAAAACAATAAAATCAATAAGGTTTTGCTTTCGATTTAAGTTTTTCGGAAATCTTTTTTAATTTCAAAATAAATTATAACGGATCATTTTTTAGGTGGGAATTATTTTTATGTAATATTACGACAACCAAAAAAATAAGAAAGTTGGATTTTATGGGTGTTTTTGAATAGTTTAGAGATGAACTATTGTCCAAATTTTTAGGTTAATAAGTAATGCGAGACCTATTTATTCTGTTTATAATTGCGTAAATTTATAGTATTAATTTTGATAAATCGAGAAAGGTGTTTTTTTGATTTAGTTAAGTTTATGTAGTTCATATTTGCTGTATGAGCAATTTGTTCCAAGAGAAATTAATATGCTGCATGTTTCATTCACAAGAGAGTTATGAAGAAGAATATTGTGATAGTGTTATTTGTGATTTTTTGTGCTAATCATTGCTATTATGGTTATGGACAAATGCGTAAAATTTATAGTACCATTGAAACTAAAGGTGTTTTGTATTATAAGGTTGAAGAGATTATTAATATGGCGTTTGGCGGTACTAGTGTCTGGTATACTGTGTCGGATTTGAGTTTGATTAGTAAAGTTGATTTAGGTCCTGAAAATGTTAGAATAATTACACCTTTTTATAAGGATAAAAGTTATTTGAAAAAGAGTTATTATATAGAAACTAGAAATGTAGAAGCAAATGTTGTACGAGAGCCAACAAAATTGCTTGAAATTGCCATCGAAAGTGGTAAAATTGAAATTCCAGATAACCCACCAATAGAGCAGCGCTCGCTAGCCTTGGTTATTACTAAATTGGTTAAATTAGAGGATAAACCTGTCGTTAATTTGACTCCCACACCCGTTAAAGATACCACAACAGCTAGTAGTGATGCACCTAAAACAGCGAAAAAAGACTTTATTCTAGTAAATGTTGTCCATGTTTATGAAAGGGTACTTGAAAAAGGGTATAAGTCGATCTTTATGTTCAAGGAGGTCGCAAATCAATATTATTTCAAGAATCAAATGGAAAAGGCTGCAAGGTGGTACGAAGAACTTTTTGCAATGACAAACGACTTGGAACCTATTTATTATTTCCGTTTTGGAGATGCATTACGAAAAACAGGAAAAGCAGAAAGGGGAAGTGTTTTAGTGGAGCAATATAATAAGTTGGTTGAATGAGAATAGAACTTTCTATTTTGTGAACTCAGCATAATAAAAATTTGCTTTTTGTACTTTTTAAGTTGTTAGTAAATCATTGTTGAAAAGTTTGAAAACAGATCTTTTAACGGACTGTATAGCACTAAAAAGGATGCGAAATTAAAACCAGTAGCATTTGGATTAACTCTAGCATGGTTTTTTAGATAAAATTGTATTTAATTTTATAGAATAAGGCAGTCTTTCGAGGCTGCCTTTTTTTGTTGATAACTTCCCTTTTCTTTGGCTTGAAAAAAAGCTAAATTTGAAATTCATTTTTGCTAAAAGCAAATACTTCAAAAACAGCTATGTATTTAATATTCGATACCGAAACTACCGGATTACCTAAACGTTGGGATGCTCCTTTAAGTGACTCAGATAACTGGCCACGCTGTATACAAATTGCCTGGCAGCTGCATGATGAGCACGGTCAACTTATAGAGCATCAGGATTATTTGGTAAAACCAGAAGGCTTTAATATTCCTTATGACGCAGAGCGTATTCATGGTATTTCGACAGAGTTAGCAGAAGCGGAAGGAATCACTTTGGCTGAGGTTTTAGAAAAATTTAATATCGCTTTAAGTAAAGCCAAATTTATTGTTGGGCAAAATCTTGGCTTCGACGTGAATATCATGGGGGCGGAGTTATATCGAATGGGTATCGAAAGCCCGTTGGCTTCGATGCCTGTTTTAGATACTTGTACCGAGGTTACGGCTAATTTGTTAAAATTACCTGGAGGTCGTGGAGGTAGATACAAATTGCCAACATTGACCGAGTTACACGAGTATTTATTCAACGTTCCTTTTGCGGAAGCGCACAATGCAACTGCCGATGTTGAGGCAACTACGCGTTGTTTCTTAGAATTAATCAAAAGAGAAGTTTTTACTAAAGAAGAGTTGGACGTACCAGCTTCTTACTTTAAGGATTTTCAGGCCAAAAATCCGCAGGAAATTCAACTTATCGGATTAAAGCATATCAATCTTAAGGCAGCTTCAGATAAAATTCGTCAGCAACTTCAAAAGTCGGAAGGAGCTGCACCTCAAACTACAATTTCTGAGGAAGACAGAAAAGATTTTTCGGAGGCAAAATATGCCCACTTACATAATCATACGCAGTTTTCGGTTTTACAGTCTACTATCGGGATTGGACCTTTAGTTGCTGCTACGGCGAAGAATAAATTTCCGGCGGTAGCCATGACCGACATTGGAAATATGATGGGGGCTTTTCATTTTGTAAGTGCCGTTATGAATCACAACAAAGGGGCTTCGGCAAAAAATAAAGCTTTAATCGAAAGTGGTGAAGAACCTACAGAGACTGAAATCAAACCAATTGTTGGTTGTGAGTTTAATATTTGCGAAAATCATAAGGATAAATCCAAGAAAGACAACGGATACCAAGTTGTTTTGATGGCTAAAAATAAAAGGGGTTATCATAATCTGGCCAAAATGGCGTCCATTGCTTATGTTGATGGTTTTTATTACGTACCCCGAATTGATAGAACAGTTGTAGAACAGTATAAAGAAGACATCATGGTTTTGTCGGGGAATTTATACGGAGAGATTCCGAGTAAAATCCTGAATATTGGTGAAAACCAAGCCGAAGAAGCTTTGTTGTGGTGGAAAGCACAATTTGGAGATGATTTTTATCTAGAAATCATGCGCCACAATCAGGAAGATGAAAATAGGGTAAATAAGACCTTAATTGAGTTTTCTAAGAAGCATAATGTGAAGTTAATTGCTACTAATAATACCTATTATTTAAATAAAGAAGATGCTAATGCGCACGATATTTTATTGTGTGTCAAAGATGGAGAAAAACAAGCTACTCCTATAGGAAGAGGTCGCGGTTACCGTTACGGTTTGCCTAATCAGGAGTATTATTACAAATCGGATGAAGAGATGAAAAAACTCTTTGCAGATTTGCCTGAAGCGATTATCAACATACAGGAAATCATAGATAAGGTCGAAATTTACTCTTTATATCGTGATGTATTACTTCCTAAATTTGAGATTCCTGACGAATTTAAAGTTCCCGAAGATTTAGTAGACGGAGGGGTTCGCGGTGAAAATGCTTATCTGCGACATTTAACCTATACAGGTGCGGAACGTCGCTACGAAGAAATTACCGATGAAGTACGAGAACGTTTGGATTTTGAGTTAATGACTATTTCCAATTCGGGTTATCCGGGTTACTTTTTGATTGTACAGGATTTCATAGCCGAAGCACGTAAAATGGGAGTTTCGGTAGGTCCAGGTCGTGGATCGGCAGCTGGTTCGGCAGTGGCTTACTGTTTAGGGATTACCAATATTGACCCTATTAAGTACGATTTGCTTTTTGAGCGTTTCCTGAATCCCGACCGTGTATCCATGCCCGATATTGATATCGACTTTGATGATGAGGGTCGTGGTCGTGTAATGGATTATGTAATCAATAAATATGGAGCCAATCAGGTGGCGCAGATTATTACCTATGGTAAAATGGCGACTAAATCGGCGATTCGTGATACCGCACGTGTACTGGATTTGCCACTTTTTGAAGCAGATAGAATTGCGAAATTGATTCCGGCAATGATGCCAGGAAAATGGAATTTGGCCCGATTTATTTCAGAAAGTGAGGATGATGTCAAAAAAGCTTTAAAATCTTCTGAAGAATTTGATCGCGTTAAAGAATTAATCGCAATTGCCAATGAAGGAGACTTGGCAGGAGAAACGATTCAGCAGGCCAAAATTCTGGAAGGTTCGATGCGTAATACGGGTATTCATGCCTGCGGGGTAATTATTACTCCAGATGATATTACGAATTTCGTACCAGTTATGACAGCAAAGGATTCAGATTTATATGTTACTCAGTTTGATAACTCGGTTGCTGAGAGTGCTGGATTATTGAAGATGGACTTCTTGGGTCTGAAGACCCTGACTTTGATTAAAGAAACCGTAAAATTGGTCAAGTATCGCACGGGAATAGAACTCAATCCGGATAATTTTCCAATTGATGATGCGAAAACCTATGAGTTATTCCAGCGTGGTGAAACAGTAGGGGTGTTTCAATACGAGTCGCCAGGAATGCAGAAATACATGAAGGACTTAAAGCCTACCGTATTTGCCGATTTGATTGCGATGAATGCCTTGTATCGTCCGGGACCTTTAGAGTATATTCCTTCTTTCGTTCGAAGAAAAAATGGCGAGGAAGAAATTACCTATGACTTAGATGCTTGTGAAGAATACCTGTCTGAAACCTATGGAATTACGGTATATCAGGAGCAGGTAATGCTTTTGTCCCAAAAGTTAGCCGGATTCTCTAAGGGGGATGCCGACGTACTTCGTAAGGCGATGGGTAAGAAGCAAAAAGACGTTCTGGATAAGATGAAAGGGAAATTCATTGATCAGGCGGTGGCTAAAGGCCATGATGAAAAGAAACTGGATAAAATCTGGACGGACTGGGAGGCCTTTGCGAGTTATGCCTTCAATAAATCACACTCTACCTGTTATGCTTGGGTGGCTTATCAAACGGCTTATTTGAAAGCGCATTATCCTGCCGAATATATGGCGGCGGTACTTTCGAATAATATGAATGATATTAAGCAGGTGTCCTTTTTTATGGAAGAATGTAAGCGAATGGGCTTGCAAGTTTTAGGACCTTCTGTGAACGAATCGTATTATAAATTTACCGTAAACGATAATTATGCCGTTCGTTTCGGGATGGGAGCAATCAAAGGAGTTGGTGCTGGAGCCGTAGAAACTATTGTTGAAAACAGAAAAAACGGATTGTATAAATCCATTTTTGATTTGGCGAAACGAATTGATTTGCGTGCCGCTAATAAAAAGGCTTTTGAAAATTTAGCCTTGGCAGGAGGGTTTGATTGTTTTGCGGATACGCACAGAGCACAATATTTCCATGATGATGGTGATGGGATTACTTTTTATGAAAAAGCCATGCGTTATGGTTCTAAATTTCAGGAAAATGAAAACTCTTCGCAAGTAAGTTTGTTTGGCGAAACTTCTGAAGTTCAAATTGCCGAACCTGTAGTTCCTCCTTGTGAAGATTGGAGTACTATGGAAAAATTAGCCAAGGAAAAAGAAGTTGTAGGGATTTATATTTCCGGACATCCATTGGATGATTTTCGATTTGAAATGAAATATTTCTGTAATGCCAAGTTAGATGCTCTAAAAAATATGGAAGCTTATGTGGGTAAAACTTTGACTCTTGGTGGAATTATTAATAATGTTCAACATCGTGTGGCAAAGAATGGTAAAGGCTGGGCTACATTTGCTTTAGAAGGTTATGATGAAAGTTATGAGTTTCGAATTTTTGGAGAAGAATATTTAAAATTCCGTCATTTCTTCATTCAAAACAATTTTATGTTTATAAAGCTCACTATCAAAGAGGGATGGATGAATCAGGAAACGGGCAAAAAAGGAGAGCCAAGATTGCAATTTGTAGAGATGAAACAGTTACAAGATGTTTTAGAGTCATTTGCTAAAAAATTAATTGTGCTATTGAATATTAAAGATTTACATCCTGATTTTATTCATAAATTGAGTAATTTGTTTAACGTGAATAAAGGGGATAATCAGGTGACTTTTGAAATAATGGAGTTGGAGAAAATTAAAAAATTAATTGAAGTAGCTCCTGTAGTTGACGAAAATGAAGAAGTGGTTTTTGATGATGATATCGATGATGCCGAAGCAGCAGATATAACTCAGACTAAAGCAGTTCAAGTAACCGAAGTGGAAGAAGTAAAGGTGGTGACCAAATTAAGTATGGTAAGTAGAAGATTGAAGGTGAAAATTTCTACTGAATTATTACAAGAATTGGAGAAAATGCAAGTAAATTTCAAACTAAACTAAATAAAAAGGAGAAAAAGGGTTCTTAGATTCCTCCTTTTTTCTCCGTATTTATACTGAAAGTGGAGTTTTCTGATAATAATTAACAATATATTAATAGCCAAAACCAATTTAGGAATGATGTTTACTTAATATTTAATTTCTAAATTTGCAATGTGTTTAAGGAATTAAAGACTTTTGATTTATAAATTTTAAATAAAGAAATATGGCATTAGCAATAACAGATGCTACTTTTGAAGAAGTAGTTTTGAAATCAGATAAACCTGTAATGGTAGATTTTTGGGCAGCTTGGTGTGGACCATGTAGAATGGTTGGACCAATCATCGACGAATTAAGCAATGAATACGAAGGTAAAGTTGTTGTAGGTAAAGTTGATGTAGATGCGAACCAAGAATTTGCTGCAAAATACGGAGTGAGAAACATCCCAACAGTATTGGTTTTTCATAACGGAGAAGTAGTAGGTAAGCAAGTAGGAGTTGCTCCTAAGCAAACTTACGCGGATAGTTTAGACGCTTTGTTGTAATCGTAAGATTATGATTTATATGAGAAAAAGGTTTGGCGCAAGTCAAGCCTTTTTCTATTTTTAGTCACTAATATGTTGTTAAAATGAGGCTCTACCTGTATTTATTTTGTTTTTTGGTTGTGGGTGCTTCAGCACAAAATAGTTCTTTTTCTGATCGATTAGCTCAGGAAGGAATTTCGAAAGAATTGGCCGTTTATAGAAAACAACAGCTTTCGGATGTTAATTATGTATTGTCATTTTCTATTCCTCTTAACAAGGTGGATGCTATAGCTTCAAAATTGCAATTGCGTTTAAAAATTGCAGATTTGTCGAATGCTTTATTTTTGGATTTTAATGAGAAAAAGGAAAATATAAAGTCAGTTCAGATAAATGGAAAAACCATTCCTATAGTTCATGAAAGACAACATCTTATTATAGATAAAAGTTTCTTGAAATTGGGTGTTAATGAAATTAAAGTTGATTTTATTGCTGGTAATTTGTCGTTGAATAGAAATAATGATTATCTGTACACATTGTTAGTTCCAGATCGAGCGAGTACACTATTTCCTTGTTTTGATCAACCAGATATTAAAGCTAAATATACCTTGTCAATAACTGCTCCTAATAATTGGGAGGTGATTACTGCGGCTGCCGTAAAAAAGCAAACAAATTCAGCTGACTTTATTACCTACGATTTCAAGACTTCTGATAAAATGAGTACCTATTTATTCTCGTTTGTTATTGGTAAGTTTAGTAAAGTAAAACAGAATCCCGGACATTTTGATATGACAATGTTATATCGTGAAACGGATACAGCAAAAATTCAAACTAGTACTCAGGAAATTTTTGATTTACATGAAAAGTCATTAGGCTTTTTAGAAGAATATACTAAGGTTAAATTTCCTTATCAAAAATTAGATTTTGCCTCTATTCCAGGACATCCTTTTGGAGGAATGGAGCATGTAGGTGCTATCCAGTATAAAGAATCAAGTTTGTTTTTGGATCATAGTGCAACGAGTAGTGACAAGTTAGACAGAGCAAAGCTAATAGGACATGAGACTTCTCACATGTGGTTTGGAGATTTGGTTACTATGAAATGGTTTGATGATGTATGGATGAAAGAGGTGTTTGCCAATTTTATGGCTGGGAAAATTATGAATCCTGCATTTCCAGAAATCAATCATGATTTACAGTTTTTGTTAACACATTACCCAAGTGCTTATGCTGAAGATCGAACTTTAGGTACGCATCCTATACGTCAAAATTTACCTAATCTTAAAGATGCAGGTTCGCTTTATGGGAATATTATTTATAACAAAGCGCCCATTATGATGCGTCAATTGGAGACCTTAATTGGAGAAGCTGTTTTTCAAAAAGGAGTTCAAAAATATATTCAGAAATATGCAAATGATAATGCCGATTGGAATCAGTTAATAGATATTCTAGATGAAGAAACCCCGATTGATTTAAAGCAATGGAGCAAGGTTTGGGTAAATGAATCGGGTCGACCTATTATTAGTAGTTTGGTAGAATATGACACTGTTAATCGTATTAAAAAATTTGAAATCAGTCAACAGGCTGAAGACGGTTCTGCTAATTTATGGTCACAAATTTTTCAGATTGGTTTAGTTTATCCTGATGGAATTAAAGTCGTTGATGTGGTTTTGGATAAAAAAACAATTTCTTTAGAGGCTATAAAAGGTTGGGCAAAGCCTGAATTTATTGTATATAATTATAATGGTTTTGGTTATGGTGTTTTGCCAATAGAAGAAGCAGATATTGATAAAATGAATACAATTAAAGATGAAGTTGCTAGAGCATCTAGCTATATTAATTTGTATGAAAATGTGTTGGTGGGTAATGTACCTGCGGTGAAAGCTATCGATGTTTTATTGAAAGCGATGAAAGAAGAACAAAATGAATTAGTACTTCAATTAGCTACTTCGTATGTTCGAACTATGTATTGGAATTATTTATCAGAAAAGCAACAGCAACTCTATCAAAAGATAATCGAGGATTTTAGTTATGCTTATCTAAAGTTGGATAAATTACCTAATAACAAGAAAAATGTATTTGGTATGTTTACTTCGGTTGCCTATTCTGTTACTGGAAAAGAGCGTTTGTATGCCATTTGGAATAAAACGGATACTTTTGAAGGTTTGAAATTAAATGACGATGACTTTGAAAGAATGGCGATGTTGTTGTCTTTGTATCAGCATCCAAAGGCAGCAGCCGTTTTGGTTAAAACTTTGGAAGAAATCAAAAATCCAGATAAAAAAAGTCGTTTTGAATTTTTGCTTCCCGCATTGTCTAATGATGCCGCAGTTCGAGATGCATTAGTGCAATCCTTTAAAGAGGAGAAAAACAGAACCCATGGAACATGGGTAATCACCGCTTTGAGTTATATAAATCATCCTTTGCGTCAGGAAAGTGCACAAAAAAAACTTAAATTGTACTTGGAAATGTTGGAAGAGGTTCAGCGAACAGGAGATATCTTCTTTCCTAAAAGTTGGTTAAGTGTTACGATTGGTAATTATACTTCTCCATATGCGTTTCAGGTTATGGAAACTTTCTTAAAAGAAAATCCTAATTTGAATCCAATGTTGAAAAGAAAATTGTTACAAGCAACTGATGCATTGTATCGAGCCCAAAAGATAAAACAATAAGAAAATGAAAATCGAATCTCAAATAGAGAAAATATCGAGCTTCCAACATTTAGAATTGTTGGCTAATCAGGTTGTAGAAGGCTTTATTTCGGGAATGCACAAAAGTCCGTTTCATGGATTTTCGGCTGAGTTTGCCGAACATAAGTTGTATAATTCGGGCGAAAGTACCAAACATATCGATTGGAAACTTTTTGCTAAAACGGATCGGTTGTATACCAAACAATTCGAAGAAGAAACTAATTTGCGATGTCATATTATTATTGATAATTCATCATCCATGCATTATCCTAAGTTGAAGGCTAACCAGCATTTTTATGAAAATAAAATAGGTTTTTCGGTATTGGCATCTGCGGTTTTGATGAATTTATTAAAGAAACAAAGAGATGCAGTAGGTTTAAGCGTCTTTTCAGATAGCTATGAATATTATGCTCCCGAAAAAGGAAGTGACCGTCATCATCGAATGATTTTGAATACACTTGAAAATCTTTTGAAGGATTCGAAAGAAAGAAAAAATACAGATACGATTACTTATTTACATCAAATTGCAGAGAAAATGCATCGCCGTTCCATGATTGTTTTGTTTACAGATATGTTTCAAACAGCTGATGAAGATAAGTTGTTGAGTGCGTTGCAACATTTAAAACACAATAAGCATAAGGTGGTTTTGTTTCATGTAATTGATAGTCAAACCGAATTTAATTTTGATTTTGATAATTCACCTCGCAAATTTATAGATGTGGAAACTGGGGATGAGATTGCTCTTTTTGCCGAAAATGTGAAAGAGGAGTATGAAAAGCAGGTAGCTGAGTATTTTAAAAAACTGGCTTTAAGTTGTGCTCAAAACAAAATCAAGTATGTTCCAGTGAATATAAGAGATGATTTCCAAAAAATAATGCTAACCTATTTGGTTGAAAAGCAAAAGTTTGGGTAGTTGTACCGAAAAATATTTTATTTTTTTAATTAAAAACACTTGCGTAAATAGAAATCTGTTGTATCTTTGCCACCGCAATAAAGCAGAGGTTTGGTAGTTCAGTTGGTTAGAATACATGCCTGTCACGCATGGGGTCGCGGGTTCGAGTCCCGTCCAGACCGCTAATATTGGGAAAGCCTTTCGTAACAGAAAGGCTTTTTTTTCCACTATACGGTATCGAAAGCTAGTTGTGTTGTTTGGGTTAGCCTTAGTTAAGCTAACCTTGGTTTAGTAGTTAGACCAATGAAAAGCTTTTCACTTAATTGTGAATGGCTTTTTTGATTTTAAGGCTAATTTTGATTATCATAATTAGGTAAAAAGTTACTTTTCATTTTTTAAAAATCATTTTTATTAATCTTATTTGTTGTAAATCAGTCTTTTGGCTTGTCGTTTTCCAAGTCAAATAAGAGTGAATTAAAAAATATTTTTATTTTTTAAAAAAATACTTGCGCATAAAGAAATCTGTTGTATCTTTGCCACCGCAATAAAGCAGAGGTTTGGTAGTTCAGTTGGTTAGAATACATGCCTGTCACGCATGGGGTCGCGGGTTCGAGTCCCGTCCAGACCGCAAAATTTGCAGAAAGCCTTTCTTAACGGAAAGGCTTTTTTTATTAAAACTATTTCCTCTATTCTTTTTTATCTTAGAAAAATCCAAAAATGATTGTATTTTTATAGAAAATTAATTTCATACAACAGCAATATCTTGAATCAGTATTACTTTTTATTCGTTTTTATTCTGTGTACTTCTTGTCAATATTTCGAGAAGCAAGTGCCGTCTGAGAAAGAATTATTGCAAAAGGAATTAAAAGAAATCAATTGGAAAGAGGTAGATGAATATCCTTCTTTTACTGATTGTGATAAATTGACGGATAAAAAACAACGCCAACAATGTTTTTTTGAATTTCTTAGTCAGTTAATCCAAGAAAAATTAGAAATAGATACGCTTTCTGTGCTATATCCAGAATTAGATACGATTGAGGTGAAAGTAACTGTTTTCCCTGATTCAAGAATGCAGTTTGAACCACATTTTCCTAAAGATTCAGTGGCTTATGATACCATAAAAATTGATAGTATTTTACATGCCCGTTTGGTGAATTTTCCAAAAGTAAATCCAGCACTCAAACAAGGAGTTCCTGTAAAAACGCAGTTCATTCTTCCAGTAATAATTAAGGTTGAGTAAGATGCCATTTACTTTTTCACATCCGGCTATTGTACTTCCCTTTCTAAAAAAGAAACATTTTTCGGCTACCGCTCTAGTCGTGGGCACTATGTCTCCCGATTTAGAGTATTTTTTTCGAATGAAAATTCAAAGCGAAATCAGTCATACTTTTTAAGGGATATTTTTAGTTGATCTTCCTTTGGCTTTGATAATTGCATTTTTGTTTCATGGAATTATAAAAAAACCATTAATAGAGAATCTTCCTTTATTTTTTCAAAAAAGACTTGTCATTTTAAAAAACTTTGATTGGAATTGCTACTTTAAAAATAATCTTCTCATAGTGTTTTTATCTTTTATTTTTGGAACAATGACACATATCTTTTGGGATTCTATGACGAATTGGGATGGTTATATAGTTCAAAGAGTTTCTTTTTTTAATATGCAATTTGTTGGTTTTCCTATTTATAAAATAGCCCAACATTTGAGTTCTGTTGTAGGATTGTTAGTGATTAGTGTCTATTTTTTACGATTAACTGAGGTCAAACTTGATAGGCTTACAATTGATTATAACTATTGGCTTGCTGTTCTTCTTTTTACAATAGGAATACTAATAATTCGATTTTACTTTGGGATGTGTCTAATTATAATAAGATTGGGAATCTAATTGTGAGTGTCATTTCTTCAGTTGTACTAGCAACTGCATTTGCAGGAATTCTTTTTAGGAACCAAAATAAGATTTAAAATCGCCTTCCTTTCCATTCGTATTTTCCAACTAGAGCGTACAATGCGACAGCAACACTAAAAAAAGGATAAAGTAATGCAGAAGTGACATAAGAAGTTGTTTTGCTTTTTAAAAAAGTATTTGTTTTGTGTATCAATACAAAGTCGATGCTGAGTTTGCATAAAAATACAAAACATAAAATATACGGATTACCAACTCCAAACAATAAACTCCAAACAACAAACAATAAACCTAAGTTTCCTCCAAAAACAATTAATCCTAACATTTTACCAAAAGTACTTTGATAAGAAGTAGTTTTAGAAGCCCAACGGACTCTTTGGTAAAAAAGAGATTTCCAGTTATTCAAAGGTTTAGTGCTTACAATGAAATCTTCCGATTTTAAATAATGAACCTTATTAGGGAATTGTTGCATGGCTTTTTGTAATAAAAAAACATCATCGCCACTGGCAATTGTACCATTGCCTTCAAAACCATTTAATGAATGGAATAAGGATTTGGAATAAGCCAGATTCGCTCCGTTACACATAAAACCTTTCCCGATTCCAAAACTGCCTATGGTAGCACCTTGCAAACTAGCTAAGTCTAATTGTTGAAAATGATGTAAAAAAGATTCATTCACTAAATAGTTTACCGCTCCTGCAATCATAGAAACGTCATGGGTCTGAATATAATTGTCTAGGGTCAAAAGCCAATTTTTGGGTATTACACAATCGGCATCAGTGGTAATAACCCATTCGGTTTTTATCTTTTGTATGGCAGTTGTAATAGCGTCTTTTTTGGGTGAATTGGAAGTTCGAATGTTGTCTATTATTGTTAGTTGGAATTTGGAATTTAAAATTTGGAATTTTTCTGTCGATTCATCATCAACCAATAGTACTTCGAATAAATCGAAAGGATAATTCATCTTTTCCAAACTCTCCAGTAAAACCGGAAGATTTTCGGCTTCGTTTCGGAAAGGAACAATGATTGTAAAGCTGGTTTTCGGTTTTAAATCAATGTGGTTGTTTTTTTTTATTTTGCTAAAACCATAAATCAAAAGCAATATAGCTGCAAAATAAAAGCTTAATATTACAATCAAAAGAATCATTAGGCAATAGTTTTAGTTTTAAAACCCAAAACATAATAACTTCCTATTACTACTGGGATTACCACATTCAAAAACCACATTAGGGTAGAGATAAAAACCACGATCCATTCGTTTACGCCCAAAATTCCAAAGAAATAAATCGCTACACTTCCTTTTACAGCGAAATCCAAAAACTGAAAAGTAGGTAAAGAAGAAGCTAGGAAATAAACGCTCGAAATAGCAGCCATTAATGTTAAATAGGGTAAATCAACATCAAAAGCTACAAACAGAAAATAGTATTGGTGCGAAAAAACAAGATAACGACAAATACCCAATACGATATTTCGTCGATGAATGCTTTTAGGAATCTCGTTAATTTTATGAATGAGTTTTTCGATAGAATAGCCTTTGATAGCGATTTTTTTTATCGAAAATAGCAATACAATTATACCGATTAAAATCCCAAAAAGTAGTAAAACCGTTTTTGGAGTGATAATATTGAAAAGCGAATTGAAATATAGTAATCCAAAAAATCCAAAAACAACAGTGAGTACCATTTGGATTCCGTTGCAAATTAGGTTTAGAAAAACTACTTTTTTAGCTTCCGATTTATTGAAGAATAAGGCTTTGCCTGCGTATTCACCTACGCCGTTTGGAGTAAAAAGTCCCGCTGTTAAAGCGGCCAGTACTTGTTGAGTGGATTCAGATACAGTAATTTTTCGAATAAGTTGCGCGAGATTTTGCCATTTCAAAATTTCAAAATAACGATTTAAAACACTTAAAGACAAAATAAGCACTATTCCAGAAACTGATTGGTTTTTGCGAAATAAAACCATGAATTTTTGCCAATCCAGCTGGTCGTTATTCGCTAGTTGGTTGTAAATAAAATAGAATGCGCCAGCAACAATCAAAATTTTGATTAGAAGTACTAGGAATTGCTTAGTTTTGTGAGGTATTGAAATCATTGGTGCAAAGAAACGAAATCTTTGAACTTTGTACTTTAAACTATAAATAAATCTTTTGGCAAGCGAACGTATCATATTAGGAATTGACCCAGGAACCACAATTATGGGGTTTGGTTTGATTCGTGTTATTAATAAAAAAATGGAGTTCGTTCAGCTTAACGAATTGCAATTGTCTAAATACGACAATCATTATCAGAAACTCAGAATCATATTTGAGCGCACTATCGAGTTAATTGATACGCATTGTCCAGACGAAATTGCCATTGAAGCACCTTTCTTTGGAAAAAATGTCCAATCGATGTTGAAATTAGGGCGAGCCCAGGGTGTGGCAATGGCAGCAGGGCTTTCTCGTGGAATTCCTATTACCGAATATGAGCCTAAGAAAATTAAAATGGCAATTACCGGAAATGGAAATGCCAGTAAAGAACAGGTGGCTAAAATGCTGCAACAACTTTTAGGCTTGAAAGAATTGCCTAAAAATCTCGATTCTACCGATGGTTTGGCTGCTGCGGTTTGTCATTTTTTCAATTCAGGAAAAGTGGTGGCGGGTAAAAGTTATTCTGGTTGGGATGCTTTTGTAAAACAAAATGAAGAAAGAGTAAAAAAATAGTGTTCAGTGGTCAGTTTTCAGTAATAGTGCTGTAAACTGCGACGGGACTGTAAACTAATAAAATGAGCGGCATCTACATCCATATCCCTTTTTGCAAGCAGGCTTGCCATTATTGCGACTTCCATTTTTCGACTTCAATGAAGAAGAAAGACGAAATGGTTTTGGCTTTGGTCAAAGAAATCCAACTTCGAAAGGAAGAGTTCAAAGAAGAGGTAGTTGAAACGATTTATTTTGGAGGAGGAACGCCAAGTAGATTGCTGATTGAAGATATACAATTGCAGATTGCAGCAATTTATGAAAATTATAAAGTAGTTGAAAATCCTGAAATTACTTTAGAAGCTAATCCCGACGATTTATCGGAAGACTATTTGATTAATTTGAAACAAATAGGAATCAATCGACTTTCAATTGGAATTCAGTCTTTTTTTGAAGAGGATTTGCAAATGATGAATCGGGCGCATAATTCGGAGGAAGCCATGAAATGCCTGGAAACTGCAACTAAATATTTTGATAATATCTCGCTGGATTTGATTTATGGTATTCCAGGGATGAGCAATGACAAGTGGAAACAGAATATAGAAACGGCTCTAAGTTTTAAGATTCCGCATATTTCCAGTTACGCATTGACGGTGGAACCTAAAACCGCTTTGAACAAATTGATTCAAACTGGAAAAATAGCAGAACCCAAAGACGAAGTCGCATCGGAACATTTTATGATTTTAGTAGAAACGCTCGAGGCAAATGGTTTTGTGCATTATGAATTGTCGAATTTTGGAAGACCCGACTATTTTTCTAAAAACAATTCGGCCTATTGGTTAGGGAAAAAATACATTGGAATTGGACCTTCGGCACATAGTTATGACGGAATTTCCAGAAGTTGGAACATTGCCAATAATCTTCTGTATTTAAAAGCGATTCAGGAAAATAAACTACCTAATGAAGTAGAGGTTTTATCTATTGCCGACCGTTACAACGAATATATTATGACCGGTTTGCGCACCATTTGGGGTGTTTCTTTGGATAGAATTCAGGCGGAATTTGGTCAGCATTATTTTGATTATTTATTGAAACAGACACAGAAATTTATTGATGACGAATTACTTTTTATAAAAGGTAACATTCTGAAGCCTACTTCTAAAGGAAAGTTTTTAGCGGATGGTATTGCGAGTGATTTGTTTATCCTGAATTAATTTCAGGATCTTACCATTTTAATACTATGATTATGGAAAAAGGATATGTATATATTTTGACGAATAAAAATCATAGTGTTTTATACATTGGAGCTACTAAAAATTTAAAAAATAGAATTGATTGCCATATTAAGGGGAAGGGTGCCGTATTTACTAAAAAATATAATGCGACAATATTGGTTTATTTTGAAGAGTTTGATGATTATTCAGATGCTTTCAAAAGAGAAAAACAATTAAAAAACTGGCATAAAGACTGGAAATTGAATTTGATAAAATTAGTAAATCCAGAATTAAAAGATTTATATTTGAGTTTATAAATGTATCTCATAAGAGATGCTGAAATAAATTCAGCATAAATGATAGCAACAATTAATAATTTCCAAATTGATTTATCAAAACCAATTGATATATCTATTCCGTTGACTAACACGGATGCGAATCCGATTGCTTGGTATTTGGAGAAGCCTGAAATAAGTCCTGTAGTTTTTGGTGATTGGACAGGAAGTGTGAAAGCGGGTGCTTCGACTAATTTTAATACCATTGTTTTCAATCCGCATGCACATGGTACCCATACCGAATGTCTGGGGCATATTACCAAGGATTTTTACAGTATCAATCAATGTTTGACACATTTTTTCTTTTTGGCTGAATTGATTTCGGTAGAACCTGAAGTTCAAGGAGAAGATTTAGTGATTACATTAAATAGCATCTTGACAGCGCTCGATGTGATATTAAAATTTGGTGTTCCTAAAGAAGCATTAATCATTCGTACTTTGCCAAACTTGGAATCTAAAAAACATAAAAACTATTCGAATACTAATTCTCCTTATTTGTCGGAAGAGGCAGCGCGGTACATTTGCGAAAGCGGAATAAAACATTTGCTAATCGATTTGCCAAGTGTAGATAAAGAACATGACGAAGGTAAATTGGTTTCACACAAAGCTTTTTGGAATGTAAAAAATATCAATCAGATTAATTCTGATGCGCGTTTGGATGCGACTATTACGGAAATGATTTATGTTCCGGATGCAATAAAAGACGGAAGTTATTTGTTGAATTTGCAAATCGCTTCTTTTGAAAATGATGCCAGTCCGAGTAAACCCGTTTTGTACAAAATATGATAACCGTATCTACAGATAAGAGTCAATTGGATATTGCTTTTATTCATAATTTCACTAAAGCTATTTATTGGGCAGCGCCGCGAACTATTGAAGAGGTGCAGACTTGTATTGATAGTTCCTTTTGTTTTGGGATTTACTTAAACGAAAAGCAAATTGGTTTTGCTCGTGTTATAACCGATTATGTGGTTTTTGCCTATGTTATGGATGTTTTTATTGATGAAAATCACCGAGGAAATGGTTACTCGTCCATTTTGATTGAGGCGATGATGAAAGAACCCTTACTCAGTCAAATTAAAATATGGCGATTAGCGACTACTGATGCGCATTTTTTATATCGTAAATTTGGATTTAAATCGCTGGCTCATCCTGAAAAATTAATGGAAAAAGTTGTAGTATGAAATTAGTACTTAAATTAGAAGAATTAGGATTATTGGTTTTAGGGATTTATCTTTTTAATCTTTTGGATTATCAATGGTGGTGGTTTTTAGTTTTGATTTTGACTCCTGATTTTTCAATGATTGGTTATCTTTTTGGAAATAAAACAGGTGCAATTTGTTATAATTTGTTCCATCATAAAGCAATTGCAATTTTAATTTATTTAGTTGGAATTTACTTTGGTCAAGAAATATTGCAATTGGCAGGAGTGATTTTATTTTCACATTCCTCATTAGATAGATTGATGGGGTATGGGCTTAAGTACGAAAGTGGATTTAAAGACACCCATTTGGGAAAAATTGGAAAAAACGAATAATGAATTTAGAAGAATTTTACGAATATTGTCTTTCTAAAAAGGGAGTTACGGAGCATTTTCCTTTTGATCAGGATACTTTAGTTTTTAAGGTGGGAGGGAAGATGTTTGCACTTTCCTCTTTGAAACAATGGGAATTAGGAAAGCCATCTGTTAATTTAAAATGTGAGCCAGAATTGGCTAAAGAATGGCGATTGCAATTTGACGCCATTCAACCCGGTTTTCACATGAATAAAAACCATTGGAATACCGTTGCTATTAATACCGAGCTTATGGATTCTTTTTTGAAAGAAATGATCGATCATTCTTATGGGTTGGTTTTGAGTGGATTAACTAAAAAGGCGCAGCAAGAAATATTAGGCTAATCTTACTTTTTTTGAACTTTTCTCAAATTAAAAAAACAAAAGTGTATAAAATTTGTTTTTTATAATTTATATTATCATAATTGTGTTGTAAACGTTTACATTTATCAAGTTGTCAAATTTAAAAGCAGTAGCGGAGCATTCAAAGGTGTCTATAGCCACAGTATCTAGGGTTATTAATAATGATCCAAAGGTAAGTAAAGAAACTGTGCTTAAAGTTCAGGCTTCTATTAAAGCTTTGGACTATAAACCGAATCGTGTTGCACAAAGATTAAGAAGTTCTAATAGTAAAACGAAATTATTAGGCTTGATTATTCCAGATATTCAAAATCCATTTTTTGTTGATGTGGTAAGAGGTGTGGAAGATTATGCTTATCGAAACAACTTTGCCGTTATGATTGGTAATTTTGGTCAGGATGAGAAAAAAGAAAAATTGTATTTGGATATTTTTCAATCGGAAAACATTGATGGTTTAATTGTAGCTCCTATCCATGGAAAAGATAAGGGGATTGAAAATTTAGTAAAAAACGGAATTCCTGTTGTTTGTATTGATAGAGGTTTGACAGATATTGAAGTTGATATTGTAAAGGTTGATAATGAATTAGGTGCATTTAATGCGGTTGATCATTTGTTAAGTATTGGTCATCGTAGAATTGCATTTATTTCGGGTAATTTTAAAATTCCAACTTACACTGGGCGTTTAGAAGGTTACAAGAAGGCATTACGTAAATACGGAATTCCATTTGATGAGAAATTGGTTTTTGCAAAAAACGCCGATTATAAGAGTGGATTTGATTTGGCAAATTTAATTTTAGAGTTAGAAGATAGGCCAACAGCAGTTTTTTCGGGAAATAATCTGTTGACTTTAGGGGCGCTTGAAGCCATTCATGGTAAAAACATTAAAATTCCTGAAGAAATTTCAATTATAGGTTTTGATGATATGCCATGGTCTATCTCTTTAAATCCGCCTTTAACAGCAGTGCGTCAGCCAGGTTTTGATATGGGACGAAAAGCTGCTGAAATGTTATATGAAAGAATTGCTAATCCAAGTAAAAAGAATGAGAGTGTTATTCTTGATACTGAATTAATGATAAGAAAGTCTACTACTCGTTTGGAGTAGTTTTTTTTAGTTAAAAAAATGTAAACGTTTACATTTTGATTTGAGTTTGTTTTTTTACTAGAATGTTAACCCGTTGGGTGAAATTAAATA
>DKIJ01000035.1 GCA_002454195.1 Flavobacterium sp. UBA6721 | reverse complement strand
CCAATCTTATCTTCAATAGTTGTTGACGCTACGGCGTTGTAATTGCTATTACCTGCAAAACTCCATGAATCAGAAGAATAGGTTCCTGCATTGGTATGCGTTGTGCTACTAACATTCATCAAACTGGTTAAATCTACAGGTGTTGGACTTTCAACTCCTACGGCTGTAAAGCTGGCAGTATGAGAATTACCATCATAAGTCACATCGTAAGGAGTAACTGTGATTACTGCATCGGCTTTGCCAATTTCATTGTTTATTACAACTCCACTGGTATTATTATAGTTAGCAGCTCCTGTAAAACTCCATGTGTCTCCTGTGTAGGTTCCCGCATTGGTATGAGTCGTTCCTGATACATTGATCGTTCCTACTGTTGCGCCTGATTCACTATTTACACCACTAATAGTATAAGTTGAGGTATGCGCAGCACCATCATAGGTAACATTATATGGGGTAACAACTACCGTTGGATTGGCTTTACCCACAATTAAGGTAGCATCTGTAGAAATCGAATTCGATCCATCTGATAAGTTTACTTGAAATGTGTATGAACCTGCATTTAAGTTTGCCGGAACATTCAACGTTAAGGTTACTCCCGGAAATGCATTTCCTCCAGTAGCTGTAAATGTCGCTGAAGGTGAAAAACCCGCTGAAGTAACACCTGCAGGTAATCCCGATACGCTATATGTACCATTTACTGTTCCATTACTACCTCTTAAAGAAGTAACAGAATAAGTTGGAGCGCTTGCCGTACCATAAGTAACTCCAGCAGACTGTGCACCTACAGAGACTGAATCAATTGAACCAAACGATGAAACTTGCACCCAGTTATTTGCTGTTGCTGAATTTGATCCTGGGTTACTCCCATTATTTTTTACAACATCTACTTTAAGGGAATAACCCTCTCCACCCGACCCAAGTGGATTTCCTCCGACACCGTTAAATGTTACTGATGCAATTAATGGCGAACCAGCAGAACCCACTGAGTGAGTTCCATTCGAAAGTCCTGTCTGAGTTACAGGGCCGACAATGAGATAATCTGTACCTCCTATTCGCAAATATACATTGTATGTAATGCTAGTAGTAGATCCAGTGGTAGCAGTAGTAGTGCCTGTGCCACCAGTCGTATATGTAAATGCATAAGGTACATTTACAGTTCCTCCAGGAGCAACACTGATAGTTGTAAATCCAGTAGGTGTATCGATAGTTGTTGCACTGACACTATCAGTAAAAAACACCTCATATGTAAATCCTGATGTCTGACCTAAAGCTCCAAGCATCAAATCAGTATTTAATTCACAATCATTTACATACCAGGAAGCCGTAAAATTACCATTTACATCAGCAACAACAGTCCATAATTCGTGGGGCTGTGGAGTGACAGGACCACAATCTACATTAGGATCAGTGAGATTATCTACTTGCAGTGCTACCGTTTCACCTGGCTGCCAGCCAGAACCCGTTATATGAACTGTTTCTCCGGGAGCATAATCCAAATCAGCCTGATCAAGCAGTACTGTTTGACCAAAAGAAATATTGCTAAAAAGCAAAGAGGCAATAAAAAAAACAAAAGATAAAAAACGGAATTGAGGTATAGTTGTTTTCATATATGGGGGATTTAAATAAAAAATGTATACCGAACCTGAATAATTGAAATCAATAGAATGAAGTTTCTATTTGTCTGAAAAATAGAAACGTTTTTACTCTAATTTCAATTAACTCATATCTAATTTAGATACAAAAATTTTATTTATTTCACATTTCCGATAAAAGCACAAAAAAGACTACAAACTACATAGAACTGTGTTTTTAATTAAATATCTAAGATTTTTTGAAAACAATCGTAAAAATTGCTCCTTTATTTTTCCCTTCACTACTTGCTATCAGTAAACCATTATTTCTTTCGATAATTTGCTTACACAAATACATTCCAATTCCTGTAGAAGCTTCTTTAAAAGTACCCAATCTGCTCATTTTTGTGAATTTTTCAAATATTTTTTGACTATCGTCACTATCAAATCCAATACCTTGATCGATTACTTTTATGAAAACACATTCTTCATCGCTATAAGTATGAATTTTAATTTCAGAATCTGAAAAAGAAAACTTTACAGCATTACTAAGCAAATTATAAATCACCCGGGTTAAAAATTCCGGATTAATTATTAAATCGGCAGATTTTAAATCAAATTGCTCAACAAATTTAATTTTCTTTGCAAGCGCACATTGTATTGTCTGACTTTCTACAGCATGAATAATTTTTTCTAAATCAATTGTTTTGACTTCACAAGCTGTTTGCAACATTTCATCCTGTTCTTTCAGCATTTTAATAAAATTTTCAATATATTGAAATTGCTCTGTTGTTGATTCACAAATCATTTCGGCTAATTCTTTTACTTCATTTGATGGATTGGTTTCTAAAATCATCGTTGCCAACGATTTGGGATTTCCGGCAAAAGTTTTTAAATCATGAGAAAGCAAATAAATCAGGTTTTGCTTCTCATTCATAAAAGTTTCACTTTCTAAAATAGAATTATGAATATTTGACAGCAATAAACCCGCCTCATCCGAAAAATGAATTGGTAAATCTGTAATAATTCTTTTTAATTTATACTCATTCAACGCTTTGGAGGCTAATTCAATTGGCTGAATTAATTTTTTCAAAACCAATAAAGTAACTGCTGTAGCTATCATGGTCATCACTAATGAAAAAACAAGTAAGCTTGTGGTAGTAAAATTTGTTTTAGCAAAAAGTACAAAAAACAAAATCCCTATCAATGGAATATGGATTCCGATAAAAGCAACAAAAAGAAACTTAAACACATAACTATTTCTTAGGAATCTAATAGACGATAATTTTTGATAAAACTGCATAAACAATTAAATTTAATAGCGAATTCAAACGTAGTAAAAACAAAATTTTTCATATAAAAAAACATTGTGTCACTAACAATTACTTTAAAATAACTTCAAAATAATTTTGTTAGCTTTGTTTTTATGATTCATAAAATCAAAAATAGTTTAATGAGTGAGAGCGCATCAATGCTGGACTGGCCTTATTTAGCAAAATACCGACAAGAAAATGCAAAACTTTCGCTTCCGGAATCCAGTGAAAACCGGGTAGTATTTTTAGGTGATTCTATAACCGAATTTTGGTCCAATGAACATAAACTTTTTTCCAATAATAAAAATTTCATCAATAGAGGAATCAGCGGACAAACCACGCCACAAATGCTTATTCGTTTTAGAGCCGATGTAATTGACTTAAAACCTTCAATAGTAGTGATATTAGCTGGAGGCAATGATATTGCAGGAAATACTGGTTTTGCAACAACAAAAATGATATGTGATAACATCATTTCAATGATTGAACTCGCACAAGTGAACCAAATCAAAGTAATCCTTTGTTCAGTATTACCTGCCAATTTCTTCTATTGGAATCCAAAAGAAAAACCAGCCGAACGTATTATCGAACTAAATGAAGCTTTAGAACACTACGCAACCACTAAACAAATTACTTTTGTAGATTATTATTCGGCAATGGTGGATGATGAAAAAGGCTTGAAATCGGAATTATCCGAAGACCGCGTTCATCCCAACACGAGAGGTTATGAAATAATGAGTCCGCTAATTCAAAAAGCCATACAACTAACTTTAAACAATCAATAATAACAATAAAATGAACTATCGTAAACTAGGAAAAACAAATTTTGAAATATCTGAAATTGCTTTGGGAACATGGCAAGTAGGTGGAAAATGGGGTTCTCCCTTTTATGATCAATCTGCCGATGAACTCTTAAACACTGCCATCGACAAAGGAATCAATTTTATTGACACAGCCGATGTGTATGAAAATGGTCTCAGCGAAAAAGCGGTTGGAAGATTGGTTCGTTCTCGTTCAGAACGCATTTATGTAGCTACCAAATGTGGTCGCCACATCAATCCGCATGTCAATGAAGGCTACCAGCCAAAAGTTTTGCAAAAATATGTGGAAGACAGTTTACAAAGATTAGGATTGGAAACACTTGATTTAATCCAATTGCACTGTCCGCCTACAGAAGTATATTATCGTCCGGAAATTTTTGAACTTTTTGACAAATTAAAACAAGAAGGTAAAATTTTAAATTTAGGTGTTAGTGTCGAAAAAGTAGAAGAAGGACTTAAGGCTATCGAATTTCCTAATGTAACTTCAGTTCAAATTATTTTCAACCTGTTTAGACAACGTCCATCTGAATTATTCTTCAAAGAAGCACAAAAAAAAGATGTTGGTATCATAGTCCGTGTTCCTTTAGCGAGCGGTCTACTAACTGGAAAATTTTCTGAAAAATCTATTTTTGACAGCAAAGACCATCGTTTTTTCAATCGTGAAGGCGCGGCTTTTGACAAAGGAGAAACCTTCTCAGGAGTTAATTACGAATTAGGTTTGATTGCTGTGAACGAACTTAAAAAATTATTCCCTGAGGTACAAAACCTGGCTCCGATTGCCTTACAATGGATTTTAAGTTTCCCTGAAGTGAGTTGTATCATTCCGGGTGCATCAACTGAAAGTCATGTTTTATCCAATCTTTCCACTTTGGATTTACCAGCTTTAACTCCTGAAAAAATTGCAGCAATGAACGAAATATACCAGCACTACATCAAAAAAGAAGTGCATCATTTGTGGTAATACAATTTAGATTTATGTAATATTCCATTCCAATTGTCAGTTCGAGCGGAGTCGAGAACCATCAATGCATCTCGACTCCGCTCGATGTGACAAAAGAACAAACAAACCATTATATATCTAATAGGTATAAATTAAAATCCCTAGAAATACTAAAATTCAACATAGGTAATAACAATTGTCTATGTTGAATTTCAATTTTAGCTTTCTAAAAAGAATATCTTTTTAATACTTACTTTCATAATTTGGGCAGCCAAAACATTTTACTCCAAAATCAAATTGATAGGTTAAAGACAACTCATAAATTCCACCGGTTTTTCCCATTTTGGAAGTGGTAAAATCATGAGAAATACCAAATTTTAAATTTTCATATTGCAAACCTCCGTAAAAATTAACTGAAGTCACCAAATGACTATCCTGAGCTTTTGCCAAAGGATTCATAGCAGTAGATACTCCTAAAAAAAGCGTTCTGAACATAATGGAAGAGCCTAAATCCAATCGATTAAATTGACCCTGATTCATATAATTGGCTGATACCATAAACTTCGTTTCATAAGGAAAACTAATCACATCCAAATAATCGGCCACCAAAAATTCATAACCCACACTTGCCGAAAAGAACATATTCAGAGGAAGATTTTTTTCATCTACCAATGAAATATTGGGTTTATTAATGTGCTTTAATGACAAACCAATCCAAGCTTCATCACTGCTAAATAACAATCCGGCTGAAAAATCAAAAAAAGTAAATTTATCATGAAAATTGGAAGGATCATTAGATATTGGATTAATAGTTCCTGAATCAATATTAATCTGATCTCCTAAAATCAAATTTTTGAATCCGAAAGATTTTGTTCCAAAACCAACTTCTATTGCCGGTCTAAAACTCCATCTGTCATTTAAAGTTACTTTGTAAGCATAATTAAGATTTAACTGAGTAAAATTATAATGTGTATTATTCTCTCTATGACTTAAAACACTCCCTCCTATACCACTTTTCATATTCTCACTCCAGGTATTGAGAAAAGCATAATCGGTATCAATTTTTAAATCTAAATCAGGCCATTGGGAGCGATGAATGATACCCGCAGAAGTAGTTTCCTGAAAACCGGAATAAGCAGGATTTAATGTTGTGGGAACAATGAAATATTGTGTAAAAATGGGATCTTGTGCTTTTACAACAGTAAAAAAGAAACAAGTACAAATTGTAAATAGTATTTTAAATTTCATTCTCATTATTTTATAAGTACAAATGCACCCTGGTCTTTTATAATTGCTCCGTAAAATGTTTTGGCTGTCACTTTGAAATAATAATTTCCGTTTTCAGCCTCCTGATTTTTTATCATTCCATCCCAGCCTTTAATCGTTTCACCTGTTTCAGAATAAATCAATCCTCCCCAGGTATCATAAACATCAAATACAATAGTTGTCAGACCCTTAAAAACCGGCGAAAAATAATCATTGAAACCATCTTTATTAGGCGTAAAAGCATTAGGATACATTAAATTATATCCTTTTTTAATTTCCAGTTTTAGCGTATAATTATAAGCACATCCCAAAGGATAAGTCACTCTTTGATTGATAATATAGCTTCCTTCTTTTTTGAAAACATGAACAGGATTAATTTCATCTGACAAAGAACCGTCACCAAAATCCCATGAAACAGCAATAAAACCATCTGTTGCTGTATTGGTAAATTGGACTGGGTCTTCGATAGAATAAAAACCATAAGTAGTAAAACCATAAGAATTAGTCGTAAACGAAGGACTTCCTAATTTCGGAATAGCTACATTAAAACTATAATTGGCTTTACAGCCTAAAGCATCCGTAACATTTAATACAATAGTTCCGTTTTGGTTGGTACTCATCATTTCATTATTGGCTCCGCTTACAGCACCACTAGACCAGCTTAATTGGTATGGAGGAAGGCCTCCTGAAACCTGAGCTGTAAAGTTTTGTTTTACCTCTTTGGTATCACAATTCACATCCGTTTTTGTAGTAACACCAATAACAATCGGCGGTGGTCTATTTATCGAATACTGAGCTGTTTTTACACAACCTCTTGCATCGGTTACAGTTACCAAATAATTTCCGGCTGGCACATTGTTTAAATCTTCGGTTGATACACCATTTGACCATGAATAAGTAAACGGAGCCGTCCCTCCTGAAACTAAAAGATTAATAGCTCCACTATTCGCGTTATCACAATCCAATGCGTGGCTAACATTCGCTGAAAGCACTAAAGCTTGCGGTTCCTGAATGACAAATGTTCGAACAATTTGGCAAGGTGTCCCGTCAGAAATGGTAGCGGTATAAGTACCTGCTCCCAAATTATTTCTGGTTAATCCCGAAGTACTGCCGTCACTCCAGACTAAAGTAATCGGTGCTTTTCCTCCAACCAAATTCAAAGCGATACTTCCGTCATGAGCACCAAAACAGCTGATGTCTTTTTTTACCGGATTAACCGTAAAAATGGGCGCATCAGGAATAGTAATAGTTTGGGACTTTTTACATCCTGCATTATCGGTTACCAAAATAGTATAATCACCTGCAGATAAATTTGTCTGGTTTAAAGTCGTTGCCAAATTACTCCAGGTATATTGATAAGGCGGAATTCCGCCTGAAATAGTAGCTGTAATCGAAGCATTATTAGCCCCATAACATAAAATGGGAGTGGTACTATAAGTAACTTTTATTTCAGCAGATTGTGTGATGGTCACCGATAGATTTTTCGAACAGGCCTGACTGTCGGTCACTATTAAATTATAAGTTCCGGCAACTATATTGGTTAAATTTTGAGTTGAACTCGTAAAACCATTAGGTCCTGTCCATGCAAAATTATAACCCGAACCAGCAGCTACACCTCCGCTAACATCAACCGTAATACTTCCTGTCGCATCACCATAACAAACGACATCCTTTTTATCATTTAAACTAACCACTAAAAGCGGTGGTTCAATAATAGTATAAGAAGCGGTTTTAGGACCACAATTATTGGCATCGCTAACCGAAACAACATAATTACCCGGGCCTAAATTGGAAATATCCTGAGTATTGGCAAATGGAGCGCCGTTTTTCGTCCAAGCATAAGTATAATTTCCTGTTCCTCCTGTTACACTAATATCAACGCTACCATTCGCACTGCCTAAACAACTGATGTCTTTTTTACTAATTACAGCAATTGCAATGTCAGTTGGTTCAGTAATAGTATAGGTTTTGAAAAAAGGACAATTCCCATTATCGGTTATGCTTAAATTATAGCTCCCAGGTTGCAAGTTTGAAATTGAAGTTGCTGACGAACTAAAACCATTAGGACCTGTCCAGGAAATTGTATACGGAGCACCTGACGAAAAAGGAATTCCTCCTGTAATATTAGTCGAAATAGAAGCGGTATTGGTCCCAAAACATTTATTATCATTAATCACTACATTGGCATTAATTGCCGGATTTACCGTCACGGCAACAGTAAAAGTATTTCCTACGCAAGTCCCTGATGTTGGAGTAACCGTATAGGTCACAACCGAAGGATTTATAGAAGTATTTATTAATGTTTGGCTAATATTTGTTTGTGAATTTGATTGAGCACTGGCCCCTGTAATTGTCCCTGCAGGACTAATCGAAGGGATTGTCCAGGTATAAGTAGTCCCTGTTGGAATAATATTAGAACCGGAAGCAGCAGGAGTAACTACAAATGTATTAGAACTACAAATAATGGCACTTTCAGCAGCAATACTTGGTTTTGGATTTACTACAACCGCTGTTGCATTGGTAGTAACAACACCACAAGCACCTGCCAAAGAAGGAAAAGTAATTACACAATAATAATAGGTTGTTCCTGTAGCTGCTGCTGACGGAGCATAAGTAGCATTTGTTTGTCCTACTATAATAGTTCCTCCTGTATTCAAATTGCTAGTATTAGAATACCATTGATAAGTAGGTATTCCAACTCCATTACTTATCGTAAAAGACAAAGTTGTAGGGGTGCCGCCCAAACAAACTGTACTAGGTGTAGGTTGAACAGAAATCGTTGGTGAAACACTTACCTGTACTGATGCCACAGCACTTTTTACAGAACATCCTGCTCCTGTTTGCGTCAACACACAATAATAATATAACGTACCCGCAGTAGTTGTTAATGGCATATATGTGGCACTTGTGGCACCGCCAATAGCTGTACCCGATGTTGTATTATTAACATTATTCTGATACCATTGATAAGAAAAAGCACCATTACCTCCTGAACCTGCAACATTTAATGCTGTTGCAGTTTCACCCTGACACAAAACCTGACTGGCCATTGGTTGTGTTGTTATTGTAGGTGGAGTTAAAACAGTTACTTGAGCCACATTACTGGTTACCGAACCACAACCACTACCACCAGAATTCACAACAACATAGTAATAGTAATCACCTGCAATGGTATAAACAGGAGGAGTGTAATTATTATTTATCGCCCCTGAAATTATTGTACCGCCTGAATTAGAATTAGTTGTATTCGAATACCATTGATACGTAGCTGTTCCTGTTCCTCCCGAAGGAGTCACCGATAACGCTATAGCGATAGTCGAACCTGTACAAATCGTTTGAGTAGCTAATGGTTGTGAAATGGTCGGTTGTGCAGTCACCGCTACCGACGCTATATTCGAAGTCAAATTAGAACATCCTCCGGAAGATAAGGTCACTACATTATAATAATAAACCGTTCCAATTGTAGTGGTTGGAGGATTATATGTTGTATTGGTTTCACCAGAAATTAATGTCCCTCCTACTGTAGAATTAGAAGTATTAGAATACCATTGATACGATGGCGTTCCGCTACTAGCATTTACAGCAACTGCCAACTGGCTAGCTGTTCCCCCTTGACAAACGGTACTTGAAACGGGTTGCGTCGTAAATACAGGTGCTGGATTTACGTTAATTACAAAATTAACCGCTGTCCCCGAACAACTACCAATTTTAGGAGTTACTATATAAGTGACCGTTCCTGCTGAAGTACTTGTCGTGTTTATCACTTTTGCAGGAATAACAGTTCCTGATCCTGATGGTGCAAAACCTGAAATATCGGATGTAGCAGTTACCGTCCAACTATACGTAGTTGTAGCATCATCTGAGGTCAAATTAATAGCCGTTGATGATGTACCAGAACATATCGTCTGACTTAAATCGGTATTGGTTATTGTCGGGGTTTTACTGACTGTAAAATTTTGAGTAGCAGTTGCCGAAGCACCACATTCGTTAGTAACAATTAAAGACACTGTATAATTCCCTGTTGTACTATAAGTGATTGTTCCCGGATTTGCGGTATTAGCTGTAGCAGGCGTTCCTCCCAGAAAACTCCAGGCATAAGTTAGTGTACTGGAAGCCGGCGCACAACTTGTAATCGTTGCTGTTGGATTGATTGTTGCTGTCCCACAACTGTTCGGAATGGCAGCAATAGTAGCTGTTGGTGGCTTTTTAACTTCAACTGTTTGGGTTGTATTAACGCTTCCACAAGAATTAGTAGCTGTCAGTTTGATGGTATAAATACCCGGAACAGTAAAATTATACGAAGCATTTTTAGTACTCTGACTGGCAATTGTTGCTGTTGTACCACAATTAGCTGCTGCATAAGTAACTGTCCATAAATAAGTAGGTGTTGTACAGGAATTGGTTTCTACCGTTGTATTGGTTGTTGTAATTGCCAAAGGCGTACATCCAGAAGTATTGCTCAAAGTGAATTGAGGAACTAAAGCTGGTTCAATACAAATTTGTTGTTGTTTTGTTACGACTGGACCACATCTATTCGCTGTTTTAATTGTTATAGTATATGTCCCTGCTTGTGAAAACTTTATACATAAAGGACTAGAACCCGACAACCATAAATTAGGATCTGTACTTCCAAAATCATTTCCAATTGAACCACTAACAACGCTATAACCAGTTGATGGAGTAATTGTCCAAACAAATTTTGGACTAGAATCACAAACATTACCATTATTTTCAAAAGCTCCTGTAGTCGTGTTTGTAACACAAATATTAGTATTAACACAACCACTAGTAGGAATTGTAAAGTCAGCTACAGGTGGAGTTGAAACATAAATTGGAACTACACCCACTGCCGAAGTACCACAAGGGTTCTGAGCGACAATATTTGCCCGAAATGAATTAGGATAAGAATTTGTACCATCTGAACTCGTAACACCACATGACGATTTTAAAAAAGCATGAGAAATACTTGCAGGCGGAGGGTGATTATAAGTTACCGAAGGCGACCCATCATTGAATGAAATGGTATAGGTTGTTCCAGAGGGATTATTCTCTGTTCCCGTAATTGGAAATGTTAATTGTTCTGAATTACAAATATCAGTATTTCCGGGATTTCCCAAAGAAACAGCAGGATTAGACCCAACAAAAACAACATACTTTTTTGTTACCGGACAACCATTTGTACTTTCTATTGTATAAGTCAAATTCCAATATCCCACTCCAAAAGTATGAGTTGTAGAAGTCCAAGAAGTAGCTGATGTAAAAGCTGGACTTCCATCTCCCCAATCAATAGTATAAGTCGTATTTAAAGTTGAACTTGTAGTTGATGTATTTGTAAAAGTAAATAATAAGTTAGAATTACTACAACTCCTAAAAGCAGGCAAACCATTAAAGGTTGTTCCAGAACCTGTACCTCCCAATGAAGCATTTGGCTGTGGATTCACTGTTATTGTAGCTGAACCAGTTACCGTTACATCATTAACAGGTAAAGTATCATCATGTACGCTAAATAAATCATATTTAAACGTTCCTGCTACAGAAGTATCAACCGTTAAAGTTACAGAATCACTCCCTCCCGAAGTAGTAATTGTTTGTAATGTTCCACCATTCAATTTATAAGTAAAAGTATAGGGAGCTGTTCCGCCACTTCCTTTAAAAGTAACTAACGTACTTGTGTTTCCCTGACAAACAGTTGTTGTCCCTCCAATTGTTGCAGTCGGAGTAGCCAAAGCAGTAGCTTTATTGCAAGCTGAATTATAAAAGGGATTTAAAAAAGGGATTTTATTTCCAGCATTAATAGTATTTACAGAAGCAAATAAAATCCAAAATAAAATAATCGTGTAGCGTTGTTTCATAAAGCTTTCTTTATATTTCTTGGGGTAAAATATCAAAGTCCACAAATATACTCTATATCCTTTTAAATCAACATATTTCAACCACTTATATCGATGAAAAACACTGATTTTTGTATGCTATATTAGAATTTAAATCGAAACAACTTTCACTTTAAACAAATAACGAAAGCATTCCAACTTTTTACAAGAATAGTCTTTATTTCTTAACTTCCTCAAATACAAATTCTGGTTTAGAATAATCAATAGTATCCCCTTTTAAAAAGGAAGGAATCCCCATATATACTGAAATCACTCCTTTACCTAATAATAATTTATTTTTCCGTTTCAACAAAGCAATGGGATATCTTTTTAAAACACCTCCGCCATAAGGAGAATAATAAAAACTGCCTTTAATGGTATCGCCAACAATAATACCTCTTACCTCACCCGAATCTTTTCTGACTCCTTCGTATCGAATTTCATACTGGCCAAAAAAACTATTATTCTCTAGTTTAGTAAAACGAAGCAGTGCAGTATCTTTATCATTAATAGCACGATAAAAATACTGCTTACCATTTTTTATGCTGTTATCACAACTAGAAAATATTAGACAAAAAACAATTACCAACTGAATTACTGCTTTTTTGAGTTTTAAAGAACTATTCATTTTTATAAATCTTAAAACAAAGATATTAATACCACTTTTAAATTGGTCAAAACTTTTCCAAATAAGCGATTTTAAAGAAATATTATCAATGCTTTTCTATTTTCGGCAAAGATTTAACTTAAAAGATTACTTATCTTTGCCCCCAGAAAAAAATTATATAAACATACAACTTTTAAAAAAGTATATAAAAAAGCATATTTATGAGAAGTGATGAAGTAAAAAAAGGACATCAAAGAACACCACACAGATCATTATTCAGAGCAACAGGATTAGTAGACGAGGATTTTGACAAACCATTCATTGGAGTTGCCAACTCTTATATCGAGATTATCCCTGGACATTTCTTCTTAGACCGTGTGTCAAGAATTATCAAAGAAGAAATTAAAGCGAATGGATGTGTGCCTTTTGAATTCAACACTATCGGAGTAGATGATGGTATCGCCATGGGTCACGACGGAATGCTTTTTTCTTTACCTTCAAGAGAAATCATTGCTAACTCTATCGAATCGGTAATGAATGCGCACAAATTGGATGCTATGATTGCTATTCCTAACTGTGACAAAATTGTTCCTGGAATGATTATGGGAGCATTAAGAGTGGATGTTCCTACTATTTTTGTAAGTGGTGGACCAATGAAAAAAGGACATACTAAAGACGGAGTGCCTATCGATTTAGCAACAGCTTTTGAGGCAGTTGGAAAACACGAATTGGGTGAAATTACCGATGAAGAATTAAAAGATATCGAGTGTAATGCCTGTCCTTCCGGAGGAAGTTGTTCAGGGATGTTTACGGCAAACTCTATGAATACTTTAATGGAAGCTATGGGAATTGCTCTTCCTGGAAACGGAACTATTTTGGCTTTGACAAAAGAGCGTGAAGAATTGTATCGTCAGGCGGCAAGAAGAATTTGCGAAATTGCAAAAGACGCTGCGCAAACCGAAAAATTCAAGTTGAAAAACATCCTTAACGAAAAAGCCGTTCGAAATGCATTTGCAGTAGATATGGCTATGGGTGGAAGTTCGAATACGGTTTTACACATGTTAGCTATCGCCAAAGAAGCGAACGTAAACTTCAACTTAGAAGACATCAACAGTATTTCTAAAAAAGTTTCTCACATTGCTAAAATTTCTCCAAGTTTATCAACCGTTCACATGGAAGACATCAATACTGCCGGTGGTGTAAATGCGGTAATGAAAGAAATGACTAAAAGAGGTGATGATATCCTATTAGACAACTTAACCATTACTGGTGAAACGATTTTAGAAAAAATCAAAGACGCTTATATAAAAGACACTAATATTATCCACACGATTGACAATCCGTATTCTGCGGTAGGTGGTTTAGCAGTTTTATATGGAAATTTAGCCGAGCAAGGAGCTGTAATTAAAACAGCTGGTATTACGGGAGACCGTGTTTTCACCGGAAAAGCAGTTTGTTTTGACGGTCAGCCGGAAGCTATCGAAGGAATTTTAGGTGGAAAAGTAAAAGCGGGTGACGTTGTGGTTATCCGTTACGAAGGTCCAAAAGGAGGTCCTGGAATGCAGGAAATGCTAGCGCCAACTTCCTTAATCATGGGAATGGGATTAGGTAGCAAAGTAGCATTAATTACCGATGGTCGTTTTAGTGGTGCAACCAGAGGTGCATCTATCGGTCACGTATCTCCGGAAGCTGCTGAAGGCGGTATGATTGGTTTATTGAAAGATGGTGACGAAATCCACATCGATGTTGATCAATACATCTTATCAGTTAACTTAACTGACGAAGAAATCGCTAAGAGAAGAGCTGAATTTGTTCCTCTTAAAAAAGAATTGACTTCAAGATGGTTAGGCCAATACCGTTCATTAGTTACTAACGCTAGTAACGGTGCTATTTTAAGATCGGATTTGTAATTTTTATTGAAAGATTTAAAGATTGAAAAATTAAAAGATTCAATCTTTTTGAAATACAAAACCTCGTTTTACTTTATTAGTGAAACGAGGTTTTTTTTGAGAAAAAAATCATCAACTTAGACCTCTGAAAACCTTAAAAACAACAACTTGACCACATTAAAAAATATAATTTCATAAAAAATTAATTCCTCATATAAATAGATTTTGTACTTTTGAGTTAAAGTTATTTTGCCATGAATTTAGAAGCCAGAAAATTATCATTTATCCAGGAATTCCTTAAAGTACAAAGCGAGGAAACTATTTCCCATTTAGAAAGTATTTTGAGAAAAGAAAAAAAAGATACTTTTCATACCATAAGCATAGAAAAACTGAATCAGCGCATAGACCAATCATTAGATGATGCTAAAAACAAAAAAATAACTGAAGTAAATGACTTAATTTCTGAAATAGAGAAATGGAGCTAAAAATTTACTGGACTGATTTCTCAAAAACACAACTCAAGGAAATTTTCAAATACTACAAAGAAAATGGGAGTTTAAAAGTCGCTAAAAACATCACTATAGCAATAGCGAAAGAAACTTTAAAACTAAAAAAACAGCCAACTATAGGTCAGATTGAGGAATTGCTTATTGACAGATCAAACGAATTCAGATATTTGGTCTATAAAAACTTCAAAATCATTTATTGGATTAACAAAGCCGAAAAACGCATTGAAATTATTGATGTCTTTGATTGCAGACAGAATCCTATTAACATGAAAAGAACTAAATAAAATAAATTTATTGCATTCAATTTCGTATTTACAAGACTTCATCATTAACTATATTGCTTTTTTATTTGGAGAGGGAAAATTTAAAGTAATAGTAAAGTTTTCATTTTGAAAACAAATAAAAAATTAGCACCTCAATCTTTTTGTAGGATTATTTTATATATTTAAAAATAAATAATACAAAATAACGTTTCGCCAATCTAGCTGATTTTGGGTTTATATGCGAAGGTTTGTTTCGCTTATTTTTGAGTTAGCGGTCATTGTAAAAAGACATCGCAACTCTGTCAAATTACCCCAAAACAAAACTCACCTATTCAGACTTATCTCAAGTGACGACAAAACGTAAATAATCAGCAAACTATTACAAAGCACTTTTTAATTCGATAAATAATTTTTGAATAAAACTCTATTTTTATTGTTTTTCAATAATATATTATTATCTTTAGCACATCAACTTTAATTTAAACAATGATGTCGAAAACAAACAACTTCGTATTTTGTGGCTTATATATTGTGGCCTGGCTTATTTTTGTCGGCTTGTGCATTGAAGCAGGAGGCTTAATAGTAAATTTCTTTTTCAGTCTGTATAAGCCTGAATTTGTCCAAAATCTTTATCATAAGTTGGACTTAACTGAAATGTATAAAGACAGTAGATTAACTTTTTTCGGTGTCTATAGCTTTATTCTAACCATTTCAATTTTAAAAGCCTGCCTATTTTACACAGTTATCAGACTAATGCACACAATGGATTTGTCAAAACCGTTCAGCACTTTTGTTGCGAGACAATTTTTACAAATTAGTTATTACACTCTTTCAATTGGACTGTTAAGTTATATTGCCAGACAGTTAGTTAAAAATTTAATGCATCACGGTTTTGTTACCGACAACTTAAACCAATTTTGGGCAGACAGTCAAGCATTTATTTTAATGGGAGCTATAATCTATATTATTGCGACTATTTTCAAAAAAGGAGTGGATATTCAAAACGAAAACGATTTAACTGTTTAGGCTATGGCAATTGTAGTAAATTTAGACGTTGTAATGGCTAAACGAAAAATGTCACTTAATGAACTTTCTGACAAAGTTGGATTGACTTTATCGAACCTTTCCATATTAAAGACAGGAAAAGCAAAGGCAATTAGATTTAGCACTTTGGAGACAATTTGTAATGTATTAGAATGCCAACCCGGTGACATTTTAGAATATATTAATGACGAACAAAAAACAACGACCCGCTAACAGCGGTTTGAACTATTGTAAGTTTCAATTAATTTCCCACAACTGGTGCCCGATCGCATCGAGTACCTACTTTCAAGTGAAAACAATTCGTAGCGTTTGCAACGCGACTCAATACTAAATCTCCCCTGCCCACGATAATAACAAAAAACCACCCCGCCCGTTGGGCACCCCTCCAAAGGAGGGGAAATTACGCGACTTCCCCTCCTCCGGAGGGGTGCCCGCCACAGCGGGCGGGGTGGGAAATTTTCTCCCCTGCCCCCGATTACTTCACTGGATTACATTTTTCAAAGGAGTTCAGTGAACTTCGTTTATAGCGAAAACAACGATAGCGCGGATTTGCAATCCGTGCCCACAAAGTTGAGTTGAGCAACTACAAAACCAAACAGTTCAATTTTAAATAGTATTTTATCCTGTTGGAGTGTGCACGGAATACAATTCCGCGCTATCAAAACGCTATCAAAACGCGCTACTTAAAAAGCATTAACTAACCTCGTCAACTAAACGAGGTTTCTTTTACCCAAAAACCTAAATATTTCCACAACTCCCCGCCCCCGATTATAGCGAAAAACCCGCAGTGTTACTGGCATACTAACTCTTGCCGGTAAAGAGCGACTGAAAGAAGCTCCTTTAATGGCTTAGAGTTCCTGCCGGCAACGCGAGGATTTGTAGCGAAAAGCGGGATTGGGCACAGATAAAAAACAAGTCTGCACCCGTCAGTTCGAGTTGAAAACTAATTTGCGACAGAAAATTAGTTTGAAGTATCGAGAACCTCTACTACTTCCGAAAGTTCTCGATACACTTTAATCCCAAAAGCTGTCGCATTTGAAATTAAAAGCACTCGAACTGACGATTGTACAAATGACACAAAAATGAAATCACTACAAAAAACAGCCCTTTTCAAAAATATTTCCCAAATTGAATTTATAAAAGCGGACAAAAACTTATTTTTGCGCCATGGGTAGAAAAAATACAGACAAAGTTGTCTTTCATCAGATAAAAGTCCTTGATGCAGGTGCAAAAGGCGTTTCGGTAGCTAAGGTGCCGGATGGTAAAGTAGTGTTTATCCCGAATGTGGTTCCGGGTGATGTGGTTGATGTGCAAACTTTCAAAAAACGCAAGGCGTATTATGAGGGTAAAGCAGTGAAATTTCATGAATTTTCGGAACATCGTGTGGAACCTATTTGCGAGCATTTTGGGGTTTGCGGAGGTTGCAAATGGCAAAACATGAACTACGACCAACAGTTGTTTTTTAAACACAATGAGGTAAAAAATCATTTACAACGCATTGGAAAAATTGAACTTCCGGAGTTTGAACCTATCTTAGGTTCGGAGAAACAATTTTTCTACAGAAATAAAATGGAATTTTCGTTCTCCAACAGCCGTTGGTTAACCGAAGCTGAAATTGGAAGCAGCGAAGAATTAGACAATAAAAATGCCTTAGGTTTCCACATTCCTAAAATGTGGGACAAAATCCTGGACATCAAAAAATGTCATTTACAGGAAGATCCTTCGAATGCTATCCGTAATGAAGTACGTGATTTTGCTAATGCAAACGGATTGACTTTCTTTAATCCAAGAGAACATTCCGGTTTATTGCGTACTTTGATGTTGCGTACGGCTTCGACTGGCGAAATCATGCTTTTGATTCAGTTTTTCGAAGACGATAAAGCCAATAGAGAATTATTATTAGATCATCTTTATGCTAAATTCCCTCAAATTACTTCATTACAATTTGTGGTGAATAATAAGGCGAATGATACTATTTACGATCAGGATGTTCAATTATACAAAGGTCGTAATTATATTCTAGAGGAAATGGAAGGTTTGAAATTTAGCATCAACGCTAAGTCTTTTTACCAAACCAATTCGGATCAGGCGTATGAATTGTACAAAATCACGAGAGAATTTGCCGGATTAACCGGAAATGAAACGGTTTACGATTTATATACCGGAACGGGAACTATTGCGCAATTCGTTTCAAAAAAAGCAAAAAAAGTAATTGGGGTAGAAAGTGTTCCGGATGCTATTAAAGACGCTAAAGCCAATGCAGAACGCAATAATATTGACAATTGCGAGTTCTTTGTTGGTGACATGAAAGTCGTGTTTAACGATGCTTTTATTGCCCAACACGGTCAACCGGATGTGATTATCACCGACCCTCCTCGTGACGGAATGCATAAAGATGTGATTGAACAAATCTTGAAAATCGCTCCAGAAAAAGTGGTGTATGTAAGCTGTAACTCGGCTACACAGGCACGTGATTTGGCTTTGATGGATGAAAAATACAAAGTTACTCGTGTGCGTCCTGTGGATATGTTCCCGCAAACGCATCACGTAGAAAATGTGGTTTTATTGGAAAGAAAGTAGTCATTAGTACTTAGTCCCTAGTCCTTAGTATTTTCGAAACATAAATACTACTAAGGACTAAGGACTGAAAACTAAGGACTAAAAACTAAAAAAAATGAAAAAAACGATACTGCTCTTATTAGTACTCAGCTTTGCTTTCTCCTTCTCCAGTTGCGAGAAAGACGATATTTGTGATGGGAATACTATTACGACTCCCCGATTAGTAATTACATTTTATGATGCTAATAACGCCTCGGTAACTAAGAATGTAACAAACCTTAGTATTTTTAGTGAAGGAATGGATGAAGCAGTAAGCTTTAGTGGAAATACTTTAATTAACGGAAGTACGGTTTCTATTCCGCTAAAGGTAAATGCCGAATCGACTACTTTTCGATTCATTTTAAATTATGGAAGTACCAGTGTTGTAGCGCCTGCCAACGAAGATATTATCAAATTCAATTACAGAACCCAAAATATTTATGTATCACGTGCTTGTGGTTATAAAACAAATTATACTTTGGACTCAACTACGCCTTTCGTACATTCGGATGCTGCAACACCTGATCAAAAATGGATAAATGTGGTTTATGTAAGTAACCCTATTATAGCTAATGAAAATGAAACACACCTTGAAATATATTTTTAGTAGCTTCCTGATTTTATCTTTGTTTTTTGCACAAGCACAAGAAACTAAAGTAGTACCAAAAGACAGTTTAAGTAAAGGAATCATCACTCAAAAAGCGGCTGTTAGCTCTAAAACGAGTACAACTCCCAAAAAGGATTCCATTGCAATTCCTATAAAAAAAGACCGTTATGGTGTTCGTTTAGGTGTCGATTTATTCAAACTAAGCAAAAGTTTTTATGACAAAGATTATAAAGGAATTGAACTAGTAGGAGATTATCGTTACGACAAAAAACATTACATCGCTGCCGAAGTTGGTAACGAAAATAAAACCACCGATGACGCCCGATTAAACTTCACCACTAAGGGTTCCTACATCAAAGTAGGTTTTGATTATAATGGCTACGAAAACTGGCTAGATATGGAAAATATCATTTCTATTGGTTTACGTTATGGTTTTAGTTCTTTTAGCCAACAATTGAACAGTTACAAAATCTACAATACCAATCAGTATTTTGGTGAAATTCCGCCATTGACATCTGGGCAAACATACAACGGTTTAACGGCAAGTTGGATTGAAGTGGTTGCCGGAATGAAAGCCAAAGTATTCAACAATGTGTTTGTAGGCTTCAGTCTTCGATTAAACCGATTGGTGAGCAACAAGCAACCAAGCAATTTTGAAAACTTATACATTCCGGGATTCAACCGTACGTACAATGGTGATTTTGGAGTAGGATTCAACTATACGGTAACATATTTTGTTCCAATGTTCAAAAAAGTCGTAAAACCTGCTGATACCAAAAAAGCAGAAAAGAAAAAATAAACCGACTGTCACATCGAGCGAAGTCGAGTGGCTATATAATTGTTCTCGACTTCGCTCGAACTAACAACCCACAATAACAAAACCGCTAATTCGCAAGCTATATAAATTTGCGAATTAGCGGTTAAATTATTCCACCACAAATTACACAAATTAACACAAATTTTATTTCACTAAACTTCGTGTTCTTTGCGAAAACTTAGTGCTCTTTGCGGTTAAAAACAAAACCACAGATTTCACAGATTTACACAGATTTATCTTTAAATCCTTTATGTTCTTTGCGAAAAACTTTGCCTCTTTGCGGTTAAAAAACAAAACCGCAAATCCACTGAAATCAATCAGCGACTCTGCGGTTCTATTAAAACTTTCTTCACTTTGCGGTGAACTTAAAAAACTTTGCGGTTAATCAAAACCTACCCTATTTCTTTAACATTTTTAGAAAAAACCCATTTCATAAACAATTTCTCCCCGTCTTTCGTTTTTACAGCCTGAAACTTAGGCCCAACAAAAGTTGCAATCACAAAAGCGGCAAAAGGCTCCCAAAAACCAGTAAGCCCAGCATATTGATGAATTAAATAACGGGATAATATAAATAAACTCGCAAAAGTACCAAGTTGGTATAAAAATGCTCTTAGTTGTAATTTTGACATGACTTTTTTGTTTGTTGTTTATGGTTTATTGTTTTTAGTTTAAAGTTACATTCATGACTCATAACTCCTAACCTCTAACTTCTAACTCCTAACTTCTAACTTCTCTCCTGAAATTTCGTTCGCTTACTACCTTCGTACATTTCGTATTTCACCAAACGTGCTTCCAGTCCGGCGTTGAATAATTTAATTTTACGCGAAGGTCTTAAACCCACAAATTTCAACGCATCGAGATTTCCGGTAATAAACCAAGCATTGGTTCCTGGATAGCTTTGTTTCAAGGTATCCCCAATATTTTTATAAAATTTTTCCATATGGATATCCAAACGCTCATCATAAGGCGGATTAAACACGATATGCAATTTTCCTTCGGTGTTTTTTTCGCTGTCAAAGAAATTATTTTCTGAGATGGTTACATATTCATCCAGATTGGCATTTCGAACATTTTCCTTCGCTTTCAACACTGCCGAAGGCGCTTTGTCATACCCTTTAATGGTGTAATGAAACTCACGAACTTTGCCCAACAAACTATCGGTGATTTTGTCAAACAACTCATTATCCCAGTCTTTCCATTTTTCGAAAGCAAATTCTTTACGGTTAATGTTTGCCGGAATATTACAAGCAATCATAGCCGCTTCGGCAAGGAAGGTTCCAGAACCACACATTGGATCCAAGAAATCAGACTGTCCATCCCAACCCGACAACAACAAAATTCCCGCTGCCAAAACCTCGTTAATAGGAGCAATATTCGTAGACGTTCTGTAACCACGTTGGTTCAAAGGTTTGCCCGAAGTATCTAAGGCTACCGAAACCTGATCTTTATCAATATGAATGTTAATGCGTAAATCTGGATGTACCTTATCAATACTAGGACGTTGCCCTGTTCTTTCTCTAAACTGATCCACAATCGCATCCTTACATTTTTGAGAAACAAACTCCGAGTGATTAAAATATTCCGAGTGTACGGTTGTGTCTATTACAAAAGTCTGATTGGCACTAATAAACTTTGACCAGTTCACTCCCGAAATACCTTTGTAAAGCGCTTTTTCGTTATTCGCTCTAAAAGAATAAATGGGTTTTAGGATTTTTAAAGCGGTACGCAATGCCAAATTCGCCTTGTACATAAAACCTTTGTCACCTTTAAAACTCACCATTCGTACTCCCTGTTCTACATTTTGAGCGCCTAAGTTTCGTAATTCATTAGCTAATATTTCTTCAAAACCAAAAAAGGTTTTGGCTATCATCTTATAATTTTCTTCCATTTTTTTTAAATTCCAATTTTCTAAATTCTAAATTCCAAACAAGCTGAAATAGTATATTTCCGCAAAAATACACTAAATTTGCGGGATAGAATTAATTGAACAGCATAAATGTCTGAAGTACAAAATCCAACACAACCCAATCAGGAGCAAGCTGGCGAAGCTTGGTTTAGTTCGTGGTTTGACACTCCTTATTACCATATCCTTTACAAAGAACGCGACGAACGTGATGCCCAACATTTCATGGACAATTTAACGCATTACTTAAATCTTCCTGAAAATGCCAAAGTTTTGGATTTATGCTGTGGCAAAGGACGTCATTCGATTTATTTGAACCAATTGGGATTTGACGTCATTGGAGCCGATTTATCTGAAAACAGTATCGCCGAAGCCAGCAAAAGTGCCAACGAAACCCTGCACTTCAAGGTACACGACATGCGCGAGCCTTTTGAAGAAAAATACGATGCCATTTTCAATTTGTTTACCAGTTTTGGCTATTTTGAAAATGACGACGACAATTTAACCACTTTAAAAGCCATCAAAAACAGCTTGACCGACTATGGTTTTGCTGTAATTGATTTCATGAACGTACATCAGGTTATTGAAATGCTGGTTCCTGAAGAGGTAAAAACCGTAGATGGAATCGACTTTCACCTGAAACGCTATGTTGCCGACGGTCATATTTTCAAAGAAATTGACTTTGAAGACCAAGGCAAAAAATACCATTTTACCGAAAAAGTAAAAGCACTAACATTACAGGACTTCGAAGCCATGATGGACGAAGCCGGAATTTACCTTTTGGATATCTTTGGCGATTATAAATTAAAAAAATACCATAAAACCGAAAGCGAACGATTAATTATGATATTCAAATAATTAATTTGTTTAACCGTTGAACACAATAATAGTCAACAAATAACCGATTCCACAAATAAAGATGAACTACCTTTTACCTTTACTTTCTGTACTCCTTGGGTATATCATTGCTTTGGTTTTAAAACCTAAAAACAAAAGCAACCTCAAACTGCTATTAGCATTTAGTGGTTCGTTTTTGCTTTCGCTTACCGTGATGCACCTACTACCCAAAATCTACGAAAGTCATCTACATGACGGGGTAGAAAGTCACGACAACAACATTGGGATTTTCATCATGCTGGGAATTTTATTCCAGATTATTCTGGAATTTTTCTCCAAAGGTGCCGAACATGGTCACGTTCACGGCCATCACAATATGTCCCATATTCCGTGGTTGCTGTTCATCAGTCTTTGTATTCACGCTTTCTTGGAAGGATTTCCTGTGGGGCACAACCATGACAACCTAGCACTGGGAATTGCCATTCACCACCTACCTATTGCCATCATATTGACCACTTTTTTCATCAATTCGCATTTGAACAAGCAGGCTATTTTTGCCTTCATGCTTACTTTTGCCTTGATGACACCGCTGGGCACTTTTGCCTCCGATTATCTCACTACGCTGAGCCATTACCATAACCAAATTACCGCTATCGTAATCGGGATTTTATTCCATATTTCTTCGACTATTATTTTCGAAAGCAGCGAAGGACACAAATTCAATGTTGCCAAAGTTTCCATGATTGTACTGGGAATCGTTTTGGCGTATTTTTTATAATTTTTGGGTGTTCACCCCTGATAATACAGCCCGTTTTGTCATTACGAGTCCCGACACTTCGGGACGAAGTAATCTCACTAACAGCTATGTTTACGTGATTGTTTCACTTGTTGGTCTCTTTTGTCAAAACAACACAAAACACCCTTAACATAAAAACATCTTGGGCGTGCCCTCGTTGCACAACCTTAGTACAAAAAAGCAACTTTCGTTATGCAACGAGGTCGGGCTGTCCGTTATATCTTTGTGGCTTTAAAGAAAAGCCACAAAGGATGCCACTTCCATCCCTCACGCAAAGCCTACTCCCGACAAATTCATTTTTAAAAATGAAACTCTCTTAATTCATACTTCACTTAGTACGAAAATTTCGCAACTAATATTAAGTATTATTGATTTTTGTAGTGAATTGTTTATATATTTGATAAATATAAAGTATAACAGTAATCATAAATATCTATCTATAATTGGGTGGCTTTATATGATTTTAACATACATATATGTGAGTTCTGCTTAATTTAAACGAACTCCGACGAAACAATATAAAATATGGAAATACCAAAATTTCATGAGACTTTCATCCCGATTTTGAAAGTGTTAGAAAATGGAGAAACTCTTCAAGCAAGAGAATTATATCAAAAAGTAATTGATAAATTCTACACTGATCTTTCAAAAGAGCAATTGGAAGAAAAAACAAAAAGTGGAGACCTTTTAATAATTAACCGAATTGCTTGGGGGAAATCTTACTTGAAAAAGGGTGGATATATTGAATTTCCAAAGAGAGGATTTGTAAAAATAACAGATAAAGGGAAAACTCATGCTAAATCAGACTTGTCTTTAAAACAAGTTGAAAATTCTGATAATTACCTTGAATTCTATAATCAAGAAAACTCTAAAAAAGAATCGACTCCTTCAAATATTGAGAACGCCTCACCCCAAGACCTGATTGACGAAGGTTTTGACCAAATTGACATTCAGGTAAAAGATGAATTATTAGAAAAACTAAAGGACATTGATCCATTCTATTTTGAGAAAGTAATTCTTATTCTTCTCAAAAAAATGGGGTACGGTGATTTTGTTGAAACAGCAAAAACAGGAGATGGTGGAATTGATGGGATAATCAATGAGGATAAACTTGGACTGGACAAAATTTACATTCAAGCCAAACGATATGGAGAAAATAAAGTCAGAGAGAAGGATATTCGGAATTTTATTGGTGCAATGAGTGGAGACACCCAAAAAGGTGTTTTCGTCACGACATCATCGTTTGATACAGGTGCAACGAAAAAAGCTCATGATGCTCATCACACAATAATTCTGATTGATGGTTTGAAATTAGTAGACCTTATGCATCAATATAATGTAGGTATTCAAGTAAAAGCAGTATACGAAGTTAAAGAATTGGACAATGATTTCTTCGAAGACAATAATTAATTTGGAACTATATGGCAAATCGTTGGGGAATACCAAAGCATATTGAAGAATTTGTAAAAAAACGAGATACTAAATGTGTTTATTGCAGAATAGTATTCACGACTGAAAATAACTCACGGAAAAACAAACCATCTTGGGAGCATATTGTAAATGATATTAGACTTAATGGGACTGATAATATAGCTCTTTGTTGTATGTCGTGTAACGCAAGTAAAGGATCAAAATTAATTGAGGATTGGCTTGAAAGTGACTACTGCAAGAAAAAAGAAATAACGGTTGATTCTATTGATGAAGTTGTAAAAAAAGCATTGAAGAATCCACCAAAATTGAATAATAAATAAGCACAACACGCGTCCCTGATGGCTCGAACATACACACAAACGTTAGCGCAGTCCCGACATTTCGGGAGCATTCTGTGTCCGCAACGATAAGCAACTTTGTAGCATCCGAAATGTTTGGAAATACTGCAAAGTACAACGATAAAAAAATATAGTTTTTAAATAAACACCGTAAAAAAACAAATCTAATTTTTCCCGCTACCGTTACAACTTCTACAAGAATTACTTAAACTCATTGTACCTGTTCCTCTGCAATAAATACAGGTTCCTTTTCCGCTGTAGCGACCATAATCGTTAACCTTTACCCAAGTTTCAGATTTACCATTCCCTTTACACATAGAACAAGTTATTACAACAGCTCCACTCCCATGACAAGTGCCACATTGTCCTGATGATCGTGTTGTTGTAGTAGTGGCTATTTGTGGTTTATTAGCTTGCTCTAATGATTTGATATAGGCTTTCATTTGACCAAGATAATCAACATACTCAAAGGTGTTTTTGTCAAAATGATATATCCCTACTTCTGACTGACCATTTTTTAGAGTATAAGTAGCAGCGGCGGCGGAATATTTTTGAAAATTATCACTTTTCACTGTGCTTCCATCTGCAAAATAAAATTTTCCTGTGCCTTTCATACCTTCACTATTGCAATTACCTTCATAATACCCCAACCCTGGAAGAGTAATTTTACCAAAACTAGGATAATGATCTTTGAAATCACCTTCAAACGTACCATAATTTTCATAAAAATAATAGCCCTTTGCTCGATTTCCCATATTCATTTCACCAACAAAACAAGGTGAACCATCAGCATACACTTCATGACATTTCCCATGAAATTCATAATCTACAAGAGGACCTTTTAAATATTTAATAACTTCTAATTGTCCATTATAAAAAACCGAATGAGCTTCACCAACAGAATTTTTATTATTAAAAGTAGCTTTAGTAAACAGAAAAAGAGGTTTATTCTCATTTGTAGATGAATAAAACAATTCGCCTGTACCATTTAAACAATCACCATTCACACAATAATAATATGCACCTGCATAAGTTGCTTTGGTATTTAGTAATTTGTTTTCGTAATAAAAATAATAGAGATCACTTTCTTCAGGAAATTTATTGCTAATACATCCTGTAACTTGTCCATTTTTAAAACATAATGTATTTATTCCATTTGAGTTTTTGGAAATTGACCAAATACCATCAGGAACTCCATTATTATATTTTCCATATAGTAAAATCCCGTTAGGATAATTAAAATAGGCGTGAGAATTTAGCTTTTTTTCTTTATTCAAGTAATAACTAAATTTGTATCCTTTGGCATTGGTATAAATATTACGCATGTAATAATTATCTATCATAAAACTAGCCCCATCAGTCATTTTATAATCTCTAGTTGTTAAAGAATAAATTGGGGCCTCTTTCTTTTCGGTAGTAATAGTTACTAAAGTAGCATCTTTAAATCTATATACTCCCTGAGTATAAGGCTCAGAATAAACACTACCAAAACTTCCTTTATAAGAATCGCCATTAGCAAACACCAAATTACCTTCATTAAGTATATAATCTTTATAATTTTTATACAAGGTCCCTTCAAACACCGTTCCGTCATTATAGATCACTTTGATAGGCTTATTTTCTTTTAATGCTCCTTCTATTTTTGAAATATTGGCAGCTTGTTTAGAAACATTATAGGTGTCTAATTTTTTCATTTCCGGAACAACAAAGGGTTTGAAATCATACAAAAAAGATAACAGATTTCCTTCGGGGGCAATGGAATTTTGACTGTAACTCACAGGAGAAAAAAAAATATATAGTCCAATAATCAATAAGTATTTTATATTCATGACAAAAAATATTTACATAATTAAAAGTATAAATTTAATATTTCTTTTTTTAGTTATTTAATTTTCAGATAAAAACAACCAAATTTTCGATTTAGCTAGCCCCACGCTGCCGCACGAATCCTTTCGTGTGGCTCTAATAAAAAAAGAATACATCTGATTTATTATTAAATCCGTACCCTAAAAGAACTGCTACTTTATAGAATTACTTAGTGAGATTGCTTCACTGCGCTCGCAATGACGAACAAACACTATCTTTCAAAAAATAAAAATACCACAAAATTCCCCTATCATTCTTGCTGAAAAGGTAGTACCTTTGGCACTTTGCAACTCAGAAACTCAAAAGAATGACTTTCATAAAAACAACCGAGCAATCCTCAAAATACGAGCATTTAGAGAAAATGTCCGTTACGGAATTATTAAGCAATATCAATAACGAAGACAAAACTGTTCCGCTAGCTGTGGAAAAAGCCTTGCCGCAAATTGAAACTTTGGTCAGCCAAATCGTTGCCAAAATGAAACAAGGCGGTCGTTTGTTTTACATTGGCGCAGGAACTTCGGGACGTTTGGGTGTGGTAGATGCTTCAGAGTGTCCTCCTACTTTTGGAGTGCCTTTTGATTTGGTGGTGGGAATTATTGCCGGTGGTGACAAAGCCATTCGTAAAGCGGTAGAAAACGCCGAGGACAATGCTACCCAAGCCTGGATTGATTTGCAGGAATTCAACATCAACGAAAACGATGTGGTGATAGGAATTGCAGCTTCGGGAACAACGCCTTATGTCATTGGTGGTTTGGAAGCCTGTAACCAAAATAATATTATCACAGGAAGTATTTCCTGCAATGCTGGTAGCCCGCTTTCGCAAACAGCGCAATTCCCTATCGAAGTTATCGTAGGACCAGAATTCGTAACTGGAAGTTCGAGAATGAAAGCCGGTACCGCTCAAAAGTTGGTTTTGAATATGATTTCAACGGCAACGATGATTCAGTTAGGAAAAGTAAAAGGCAACAAAATGGTCGATATGCAATTAAGCAACGCCAAACTCGTTGACCGCGGCACTAAAATGATTATGGGCGAAATTCCTGTAAGCTACGAAGAAGCCGCTCAGTTATTGAAAGAACACGGTAGCGTGCGTAAGGCAGTGGATTATTATAATAGTAATAAGTTATGAGTTAGGTGTTATGCGTTATGCGTGACTTCTAACTTCTAACTTCTAACTTCTAACTTAAAATGTCAACAAATAAAGAATTATTATCCAAAGGAGTAAAATACTTAACAGGCGCTTTGCCGCTAATGTTCATTGGACCATCATTGATTTATAATGCCTTTATGAACCAAAAAAACGTTTGGCATTATCTGGTTTTAGGAATTGGAATTGTGGCATGTTTGGCTTCGATGTATTTGATTTTTCTAGGATTGAAATATATAATGGAAGCCTTATTTAACGATTAATGGAAGAACTCATTCACATTCAGAAAACCTTTGATAAGGTCATTTTCATCAATAAAAAAGTCAGTCATCGTGAATTTGAAGACTGTGTTTTTAAAAACTGTGATTTCTCCAACAGTGATTTTTCAAACAATACTTTCATGGATTGCGAATTCATCGATTGCAATCTTTCGATGACCAACTTAAAAGGAACGAGCTTAAAAACCGTACATTTTTCTAATTGTAAACTGCTGGGAATTCAATTTAACAGCTGTACCGATTTTATGTTTGCGGTTCATTTCACCGATTGCATTTTGGATTATGCTTCTTTTTCGAATAAAAAAATGCCTAAAACCAAATTCAATTCCTGTTCGATGAAAGAAGTGAGTTTCATTGGCACGAATCTTTCCAATTCGGTTTTTGACAATTGCAATCTGGAAAATGCGGTATTTAATGATACCCAATTAAAAGAAGTGAATTTCTTAACCGCTTACAATTACAAAATAGACCCTGAATTCAACCCGATGCGAAAAGCTAAATTTTCAATGCAGGGAATCCCAGGACTTTTAGACAAATACGATATTAAAATTCAATAAATACACACCTCCTACCCCATCTGAGAGAGGAGAATCTAACCCAATAAAGAGAATGAAAAAAATAATACTACTTCCTCTACTTCTACTTTTAGTATCTTGTTATCAGGCAGAACACAATTGTGCAGCTTTTAAAACAGGAAAATTCCGTTTTGAATACGAAGTAAACGGAGAAAAAAAAGTAACCGTTTTTGAGCGTAATGACAGCATAGAAATTGAAACTTTTGAAGGAAAAACAGATACCGCTTCTATCCGCTGGATTAGCGATTGCGAGTATGTTTTGAAAAAAAAACATCCTAAAAATATGGCAGAAGAAAAAGCCATTGGCATGAAAATTTTGACGACTTCCGGAAATACCTATACCTTTGAATTCGGAATCATAGGCTCCGATCAAAAACAACGAGGAACCGTTACAAAAATTGGAGAATTATAATTCCTTAAACTCACAACACATAACTCATAACCCCTAACCTATACAAAATGGAAGTATTTTTAAATCCAGATGCATGGATTGCTCTTATCACATTAACCTTTCTAGAAATCGTACTCGGAATTGATAATATCATTTTCATCTCAATTGCTACAGGAAAATTACCGGAAGAAAGCCGTAAAAAAGCGACTAAAATTGGTATGTTCCTAGCTATGTTCATGCGTATTTTTCTGTTATTAGGAATTTCCTATTTAATTGCAATGAAAGAACCTTGGTTTAGCATTGATTTTAGCTGGATGACAGCACAGGTTTCGGGTCAAAGCATCATTTTATTATTAGGAGGCTTATTCCTTATTTATAAAAGTACGAATGAAATCAGAGAAAAGGTAGACCATAAAGGGGAAGAAGAGCAAGAAATTAAAAAGGCAGCAGCAAAAACATTCAGCAGTGTAATTGTCCAAATCATATTGATTGATATTGTTTTCTCTTTTGATAGTATCTTAACTGCGGTAGGAATGACTAATGGCGTAGCAGGTGCTTTGTACATCATGATTACAGCGGTGATTATTTCGGTATTAATTATGATGCAATTTGCTGTACCTGTTGGAAGTTTTGTTAATAGACATCCTTCAATTCAAATTTTAGGATTGGCTTTTTTAATTCTAATTGGTTTAATGTTAGTTACCGAAAGTGCGCATTTGTCCAATGCCTTAATTTTTGGTAGTCATGTTACACCTATTCCAAAAGGCTATTTGTATTTTGCAATTTCATTTTCACTTATGGTAGAAGCTCTCAATATGAAAGCAACCAAAAAAAAGTAATGCCCATCAACTACGAATTTGAAGCTCCATTTTGGAGCTTCTTTCGTTTTAAAAGATTAAAATTAATACATTAGCATTTGATACCAAGAAATGCATTTCGTATTTCTTTAGCCAAACAAACCCAAAAAATTAGCCATCAAAATATTTTTTAATGAAAAATACCATTTCACAAAGAGTAGCCGACTTTTTAAAAAACTTTCCCCCTTTTAATTTTCTAGACAAATTCGATATCGAAGTACTTTCGGAGCAAGTTTCAATTATTTACAAAGACAAAGGCGCTATTGTTTTTGAAGAAAATGAAGAAACACACAATTGCTTTTATGTGGTTCATAAAGGCGCAATTGAACTTAGTCAAAAATCGAAAAACGATATCCTGGATATGTGCGACGAAGGCGATATTTTTGGTCTACGCCCTTTGATTGCGCATGAAAATTATATGATGCAAGCTTGTGCTCATGAAGAAAGTATTCTCTACGCCATACCTATTGACGTTTTTAAACCCTATGCTATTAAAAATTCAAATGTTGGTTCATTTATTATTGACAGTTTTGCTTCCAACACACAAAATCCCTATTCTAAAAGTCATAGTAAAAAACTATACGGTGACTTTCTAGAGGATGAAACTGCTAGTGGTGACATTATTGATAAGGATAATAAAATATTAGACCTTCAACCTATTAAATATTCAAAAAAAATTGTCACTTGTTCCCGAGCAGCAACTGCTAAAGAAATTGCTCTAACGATGACTAAAAAGAATATTGGGGCAATGCTCGTGGTGGAAGACATGCTCCCTATAGGAATTATTACCGACAAAGATTTACGAAATAAAATTGTTACGGGAGACTATTCCATCAATACTACCGCCGATGTAATTATGAATTCGCCTGTAATTACTTATTCAAAAAAAATGACCATTACCCAAGCACAAATGGCCATGATGAAAAGTAATATCAGTCACCTTTGTTTGACTAAAGATGGAACTACAAATACGAAAGTAATAGGTGTTTTATCCAAACATGATGTCATGGTAGCCTTAGGAAACAATCCAGCGGTTTTAATTAAAGCATTAAAAAGGGTTAAAAAAGCGAAAGCAATCAAGCCTATTCGTGCTAAAATCATGCAATTACTACAAGGCTATTTAGATCAAAATATTCCTATTACACTTACGTCTAAAATTATCACTGAATTAAACGATGCCTGTATCAAACGCGTAATCGAATTGTCTTTAGACAAAATGAAAACGCCTCCTCCTGCTCGTTTTTCGTGGTTAGCGTTAGGAAGTCAAGGACGTAGCGAACAATTATTACACACCGATCAAGATAATGCCTTGATATACGAAGATGTTCCTGAAGTAATTCGAGAAAAAACACGCAAGTATTTCTTGGACTTAGCGGCCGAGGTCAACAAAGGACTTTTCGAAATTGGTTATGATTATTGTCCTGCCGAAATGATGGCTTCTAACCCAAAATGGTGCTTGAGTTTAAACCATTGGAAAGAATTAGTACACGATTGGATTAGCAATCCTGGAAAAGATGAAGTATTACTGTCGTTCATCTTTTTTGATTATAGCTTATCTTATGGCGATAGAGAACTGGCAAATGAACTCGCAGATTATATTTTTGGTGATATTGAAGCGAATCCTATTTTCTATGTTCACTTGGTTAGTGGCGCACTACAAAGCCCTTCGCCTACGGGATTTTTTAGACAATTTTTGGTTGAGCAAGATGGCGCACACAAAGATTTCTTTGACATAAAACGCCGTGCATTAATGCCACTAGCCGATGCTGCAAGGGTTTTAATATTATCCCATCGAATAAAAGGAATAAGTAATACTCCTGAACGTTTTGAAAAACTAGCTGAATTGGAACCACAAAACAAAGAATTGTATTTGTCTTGCGCCTACTCCTACAAATCCTTACTTAAATTCCGAACTAAACAAGGTTTATTGCACCATGATTCTGGACAATTTATCGAATTAGAAGCGCTAACCAAATTAGAAAAAGTAAAACTAAAAGCCACTTTTAAGACAATTAAAGAATTACAGGAGGTTATATCGATACGTTTTAATCCTGGAAAAATCACAATATAATGACACTCAAAGAAAAAATCATAGAAATACTTGAAATATTAGGTATTTTGAAAAAACCCATAGACGAATCCTTAAATCGGCCTATAGAATCCGAGCGATTTGTGGTTTTAGATACTGAAACTACTGGCTTTGATTATGAAAACGATCGTATTCTTTGCATTGGTGCAATAACATTAGAAAATGGCGTTATCAATTTGCAAAATGTTTTTGAACACTATATGGATCAAGAACATTTTGACAAAACGAGTGTACAAATACATGGTATCATCCGTAGTGATGTATTAGACCATAAAACTGAAATTCAGGTTTTGAAGTTATTTTTGGATTATGTAGGTGATTCTATTATTATCGCTCATCATGCCTTATTTGACATTACGATGATCAATAATGCTTTGAAAAGAAATGGAATGGATACACTTAAAAACAAAACCTTGGATACCGCTTCTTTGTACAAAAGAACTTTAATAAAATCCAACTTGATTCAACACAAGGATCATTATACCCTTGATGATTTGGCTGATAAGTTTGATATTTCAAAAAAAGACCGACATACCGCTTTGGGGGATGCCTACATTACCGCAATTGTTTTTCTAAAAATCATTAAAAAATTGAAAGAAAATAAAGAGATGAAATTGTACCAACTCTTTCGGTAAATACCTAAAAAAAAACTTCCGCCGTAGCGGAAGTTTTTTTATTCTAATACTAAACCTATCTGACCGTCTTCGTCCAATTGTACTTGAGTATCATCGGCATTTAATTCGCCTTTAACCTCTAATTCCTCGGCTATGATTTCTTCAGGAGCTTCATAAGGTAATGGCTCTAACGCATTGACCTGTTTTAACTTATCGGTTGTTAATTGATTTCCTAGGGCTTTAAATCCTTTTATCGCTATGAAATTTTCAACATCAACTGTGATACTTTCTTTTTGTACCCCTTTTACTTTAGAGAAAACCAACTCTACCATTGGTCTATAATCTGTAGAAACTAATTCTAATTGAGAGTTAGGATGTTCTGTAATAAATATATCCTCTTTGCCTTCATTTTCCACCAAAAAACGTTTCAAATAATAGCGTTCTTTTTCCCCATCATAATAAATGGCCGAAATAGGTTTTTTAGGAATCCATTTTTCCAAAACAATCATATCTTCCTCAAAGTGCGTTGATAATTCCGGAATAATCACCTTCAACTTTCCTGATTGCTGAATGATTAGGATTTTATCACTAGGCCTAAATTCACCCAATAATTCACCTCTACCATCTACATTCAATCGCTGAACGGTATCATCATACCAAATCTTTCTCGGCAACAAAGTTGAGATTCCTTTTTCTTTAATTTCGATTTTCTTAATTGGATATTTGGTTACCAAATTCCCTTTAGAAGCACGTCCTTTAATAGCTAATTTGGCAAAATCCAAATCGAATTTCAATTTCTTAATATTGCTTATTTGGCGTAAAAGAATCGAAATCACTTCAGCCTCCCCATTTGGATTGCAAGTAAAATACAAGACTTGAGAACCTTTAGTTCCATTGGTCAAATCATACAATTTATCTCTGGTTACCCCAGAAACATTAAATCGCTTAATATAAGAAGGACCTGATTTACCATCTCGATATACCATATTGTAAATGGTGCGTTTATCACTCTTGTCAAAAACGGCCACGTGAATAATGTCTTTCCCTACGAAAGTTTTGGCATCTACTTTAGTTACCATCATACTTCCGTCTCGAAGGAAAACAATCACATCATCAATATCCGAACAATCGGTAACGTATTCGTCTTTTTTCAAACTGGTACCTACGAAACCTTCCGCTCTGTCTACATACAATTTTGTATTACGCAACACTACTTTCGTGGCTTCGATATCATCAAAAATACGCAGCTCCGTTTGACGCTCTCTTCCTTTACCATATTTCTCTTTTAGTTTGGTAAAATAAGCAATAGTAAAATCAATAATGTGTTCCAAATTGTATTCTACCTCCTTCATTTCCTCTTCTAATTTGGCTATGAAATCATCGGCCTTATCAGAATCGAAACGCGTAATACGAATCATCGGAATTTGAGTCAATCGCTGTAAATCCTCATCATTTATTTCTCTAACAAATGATTTTTTGAAAGGCTCAAAACGATCGTACATGTATTTGAATAAAGATTCTTTATCAGAGTACAATTTGAAATCAATATACATTTCTTCACGAATGAAGATTTTTTCCAAGGTCGAAAAATGCCATTTGTTTTTTAATTCTTCCAATTGAATTTCCAACTCCTGACGCAATAAATCCACTGTTCTATTCGTAGAAATTTTCAACATCTGTGAAACCCCTATAAACAAAGGCTTGTTATCTTCAATAACGCAACCTAATGGCGCCACTGATGTTTCGCAGGCAGTAAAGGCAAACAAGGCATCAATCGTTTTATCAGGAGAAACTCCCGGATATAAATGAATCAATATCTCAACCTCAGCTGCAGTATTGTCTTCAATTTTCTTGATTTTAATTTTCCCCTTTTCATTAGCTTTCAAAATACTATCAATCAAACTTGATGTATTCGTCGAAAACGGAATTTGGGTAATAACTAAAGTATTTTTGTCCAGCTGGGCAATTTTGGCACGCACACGCACACGTCCGCCGCGCATACCGTCATTGTAGTTCGACACATCGGCAATACCCGCTGTCATAAAATCAGGATACAGCGTAAATGGCTTTCCTTTTAAAATTTTTATAGAAGCATCAATCAGCTCATTGAAGTTATGAGGTAATACTTTCGTCGAAAGTCCTACTGCAATTCCCTCTGCTCCCTGAGCTAATAATAATGGAAATTTTACCGGAAGATTGATTGGTTCGGCTTTTCTACCATCATAGGAAACGCCCCATTCGGTAATCTTAGGCGAATACAAAACTTCCAGAGCAAACTTAGACAAACGGGCTTCAATATAACGCGAAGCCGCTGCGCCGTCACCAGTTAAAATATTACCCCAGTTTCCTTGACAATCTATCAATAAATCTTTTTGACCAATTTGTACCATGGCATCCGCAATACTCGCATCTCCGTGTGGGTGATACTGCATGGTGTGCCCTACAACATTGGCCACTTTGTTATAACGACCATCATCCAACTCTTTCAAAGAGTGCATAATACGACGTTGTACTGGTTTGAATCCGTCCTCGATAGCCGGAACGGCACGCTCTAAAATTACATAAGAAGCATAATCCAAAAACCAGTCTTTGTACATACCAGTAACCTTGGTAATGGTATCACTACCATCTCCTTCGTCCTGATTCTCGTAAAAATGACTTCCTTCAAAAGAAGAAGCGGCTACTTCAATAGGTTCCTCTGACTCATCGCCATCTTGATTCTCCTCAATTGCATCCTGCTCTTCGTTATTTTCTTCGTTGTCCGGAATAATGTTATCGTCTTCTTCGTCTTTCATTTATGCTGAATTTATCTCAGTTTTTCTATTATAAAAATTTGTCCAACTCTTGGTTTTGCTCAATTAAAATCTGGCTTTTAAAAACTAAGTCTCTTCCATTGTATCCACTTCCACCTTCAAATTCTTGATAATAAACTCTTGTCGGTCTGGGGTATTTTTACCCATATAAAAAGACAACAATTGTTCTACCGAAGTATTTTTATCCATCATAATAGGATCTAATCGAATGTCATCGCCAATGAAATGCTGGAACTCATTTGGAGAAATCTCTCCCAAACCTTTGAATCGGGTGATTTCCGGCTTTGGTTTTAATTTTTCGATTGCGGCTACCCTTTCTTCTTCAGAATAGCAATAAATCGTTTCTTTTTTATTTCGAACCCTGAATAAAGGCGTTTGCAAAATATACAAATGCCCTTCTTTGATTAACTCTGGAAAAAATTGTAGAAAGAACGTAATCAACAATAAGCGAATGTGCATACCATCGACATCAGCATCGGTAGCGATTACGATGTTGTTGTAACGCAGATTTTCCATATCGTCCTCGATATCCAAAGCCGCTTGTAACAAGTTGAATTCCTCATTCTCGTACACAATTTTTTTACTCATTCCGTAGGAGTTCAAAGGCTTACCTCGCAAACTAAATACGGCTTGTGTATTCACATCACGCGACTTGGTTATCGAACCCGAAGCCGAATCCCCCTCGGTAATAAATAGCGTACTTTCTAAATATCTTGGATTTTTAATATCCGGCAAATGCACACGACAATCACGTAATTTCTTGTTGTGCAAACTCGCTTTTTTAGCTCTGTCTTTGGCTAATTTTCGAATACCCGAAAGCTCCTTACGCTCTCTTTCGGCTTGTAAAATTTTGCGTAACAACAAATCGGCCGTTTCTGGATTTTTGTGCAAATAATTGTCAAGATTATTTTTAACAAAATCATTTACAAAAGTTCTTACCGATGGCATTCCCGGTTCCGAACCTACTTCTGTTGAACCTAATTTGGTTTTGGTTTGCGATTCGAATACAGGCTCCATCACCTTAATACTCACCGCTCCCACAATGGATTTACGAATATCCGAAGGTTCAAAACCTTTGTTGTAAAACTCTCTTACGGTTTTTACAATGGCTTCTCTGAAGGCAACTAAGTGCGTACCTCCCTGAGTGGTATTCTGACCGTTTACAAAAGAATGGTATTCCTCGCTGTATTGCGACTTACTATGTGTCATAGAGATTTCGATATCATCTCCTTTTAAGTGAATGATGTCGTAAACCTTATCTTCTTCGGCAATATTTTCGTTTAATAAATCTTTTAATCCATAATCTGAAAAGAATTTCTCACCATTATAAATGATGGTCAATCCAGTATTCAGGTAACAATAATTTTTAAGCATTTTAACTACATACTCATTTCTGAATTTGTAGTTTTTAAAAATAGCTTCGTCTGGCGTAAAGGTTACTTTGGTTCCTTTTCGCTTTGTTGTTTCTATGATATCTTCTTCCAGAACCAAATTTCCGGCAGAGAATTCGGCTGCTTTTTGTTTGTCTTCACGAACCGATTCTACCCTAAAGAAGGTCGATAAAGCATTCACCGCCTTCGTACCTACCCCATTCAAACCAACGGATTTCTTGAAGGCTAAAGAATCATACTTTCCTCCCGTATTCATTTTAGAAACCACATCGACCACTTTACCTAATGGGATTCCACGGCCGTAATCGCGAACGGCTACTGTTTTGTCCCTGATAGTCACCTCGATCGTTTTACCGGAGCCCATGACAAACTCATCGATACAGTTATCGAGTACTTCTTTCAATAAAATATAGATACCATCATCAGGTGAAGAACCATCACCCAATTTCCCGATATACATACCGGGACGCATACGAATATGCTCTTTCCAGTCGAGTGACCGAATATTATCTTCGGTATATTTACTTTGATCTGACATTAAATTTTGTGGATTTTTTGCTAATATAGCATATTTCACCCTATTTTAAAAGGGCTTCCGACCAAAGTTATCAAAAATGATATTGACAGTGGGAAAAAGAGAAAGCGAAAAACAGATTTTAGAATTAAGAAAAGTCCAATACCAAGACAGAAAAATTTAATTTTATCGTTAAAACGAAATAATCGATTACTTTTCCTGAATTTCACCAATCGTTTTCTTCAATTCACCATCCAATTCGGCATTAGAAATCTTTCCTTTTTCGACATCAAAATTATCATTGAAACTCGGTAAAGAAAAAGTAGCTTTTATATCCGCACCATAACGTGGAAAAGCATTTTTAGCAATTTCTAAAACGGTAGCACCGCCTCGGCCTCCGGGAGAAGTAGCCATTAACAACATTGGTTTTCCCTGAAAAACTTTTGGAACAATTCGGGAACACCAATCGTAAATATTTTTGAAAGCCGCTGAATAGTTTCCATTATTTTCAGCCAAAGAAACCACTAAAAAATCTGCAGATTTAATTTTTGATAAAAAAGCGTTCGCTAACTCATGCTGTCCAATTTCGGCTTCGATATCAACAGTAAAAAGTGGCATCTGATAATCATTTAAATCTAAAATTTCCACTTCTGCATTTTGAAACAATCCAGCCGCATAAGTGGCTAATTTTTTATTGATAGAGTTTTTACTGGGGCTTCCGCCAAAAGCGATTATTTTCATGCTTTCCTTATTTTATAAAATTAATTATTTCTCACTTTTTTATACATCAACTCTTCACCCAATCTTTTTAAATTTAAAATTCGTTTCAATTCATTTCTAGAAGGTTTGAGAATGAAAGAAGAGGAATCAATCATTATTGATTTTACTTTTGTCAGCGAATCCATTAGTTTCAAATCTTCTTCGGAATAAATGTATTTTATTTTAAGGATATTTTTCTCTAAACGAATTGATTTTATCGTCCAATAAATAGAATCCTTGAAATTAAGTACTAATTGTCCGTCAAATCGTTTGGCTTTTTGATTATTCGAAAAAACAAAAAAAGTATCTATTTGTTTGTTTAAAAATTCAACTGAATCCCTAAGCAACCTATAATCAAACACTTCATTGTTAAATTTAGAAATATATTTATTCCCTACTTTATCAAAATTTATCTTTATAGAATCAAAATCCTTTTTGTGAAATCGAAATTTATTATAATACTCCTTTAAAATAATATTTTCCTGAACATTAACATAAATAGAATCAGAATTCATAAACAATCCTTGAAATTTATTTGGAATTTTTAACAATTCAGAATCATTTACAGGCTGAGTCTTTTCGAAATAAAAATTAAATCCAAAAGGCTCATTTTCAACTTTTTTACAAGAAATCAAAATGAGTAATCCTAAAACCAATAAACATCTTTTCACTTTGTAAGTATTAAAAAATTTAAAATGAAATTACATATAAATCTTAAATTAATAAATAAAAAAACCGCTGAATTGCTTCAACGGTTTTATTTATTTTCTTTTTTCTGTCTCTTTATTCTAAAAAACTATACATTAAACCTGAAGTGCATTACATCACCATCTTTTACAATGTATTCTTTTCCTTCCACGCGCAATTTCCCAGCTTCCTTCACTTTAGATTCAGAACCATAGCTCGAAAAATCTTCATAAGCAATTACCTCTGCACGAATAAATCCTTTTTCAAAATCAGTATGGATAACTCCCGCAGCTTTTGGAGCTGTATCACCAATATTAATTGTCCAGGCACGAACTTCTTTAACACCTGCTGTAAAATAAGTCTGTAAATTTAATAATTTATAAGCCGCACGAATCAATACTGCCGAACCTGGTTCTTTAAGACCTAAATCTTCTAAGAAAATCTGACGCTCTTCGTAACTTTCTAATTCTGTAATATCAGCCTCTGCACCTACAGAAAGTACAATAACTTCTGCGTTTTCATCTTTTACTAATTCACGTACCTGATCTACATATTTATTACCATTCACTGCCGAAGCTTCATCTACATTACATACATACAAAACCGGTTTTGTAGTAATCAATTGAAATTCCTCCATCAAAGCTTCTTCATCATTTGATTGTGGAACTACAGTTCTTGCCGATTTTGCTTGCAATAATGCATCTTTAATACGGTCTAAAAGTGCTTTTTCAGCCTGAGCTTCCTTATTACCTGTTTTTGCAGCACGATTTACTTTTTCCAAACGTTTTTCAACCGTTTCTAAATCTTTCAACTGCAACTCAATATCAATAGTTTCTTTGTCACGAATTGGATTTACATTACCATCAACATGAACAATATTATCATTATCAAAACAACGCAATACATGAATAATCGCATTACACTCACGGATATTACCCAGAAATTGATTTCCTAAACCTTCTCCTTTACTTGCACCTTTTACTAAACCCGCAATATCCACAATATCTACTGTAGCCATTTGAACACGCTCTGGTTTAACTAATTCCTCTAAACGTGTAATTCTAGGGTCTGGAACATTTACCACACCAATATTAGGTTCGATAGTACAAAAAGGAAAGTTTGCACTCTGCGCCTTAGCATTTGACAAACAATTAAAAAGTGTTGATTTTCCAACATTAGGTAATCCTACAATTCCTGCTTTCATGTTATTTATATTTTTTACAGCACAATTAGAAAGTGCTTTTTGAAAAATTTATTTTTAAAAGTGTGCAAATATAAGATTTAATAAATGTATTAGAAGCTATTAACGAAAGATAAAAATGAAATTACTACTTTATTTTATTTAAAAAAGTGCATCCCTTTCTTAAATACATTAAATATTTTTTAGACAATTAAACATTTTCCAAAAACTAAATTATAAAAAATGTTAAAATTTTTTTATATTGCAACATCAAACAACTTAAAATTAGTCTAGTATGAAAAACGTCCACCTATTAATTCTGCTTTTGAGTTTTAGCTCGATCATAGCACAAAAAAGCATTTCCGGGGTTGTCAAAGACCAAACTGGCAGCAATCTGCCTGGAGTAAATATTATTGAAAAAGGAACTAATAATGGCGTTTCCACCGATTTAAATGGAAAATATGTCATCAAAGTAAAAGAGGGTGCAACTTTAGTATTTAGCTATATTGGATACAAAACCACTGAAAAACAAGCTACAAACAGCGTAATAAACGTGACTCTAAATTCTGAAGGTGGCGAAATATTAAGTGATGTGGTAATTGTAGGTTCGAGAAATACCAAAAGAACCGTAGTAAACACCGCTGTTCCTATCGACATCATCAACATGAGGGACGTAAGTACCCAGAGTGGAAAATTAGAAATCAATGAATTACTACAATATGTAGCACCTTCATTTAACGCTAATAAACAATCAGGCTCTGATGGAGCCGACCATGTAGACCCCGCTACTTTAAGAGGTCTTGGACCTGACCAAACTTTAGTGTTAATCAATGGAAAAAGAAGACATCAATCTTCCTTGATCAATTTATTTGGGACACGTGGTAGGGGTAATACTGGTACCGACTTAAATGCTATTCCTGCTGCTTCGATAAAAAGAATTGAAATTTTAAGAGACGGTGCCGCAGCACAATACGGTTCAGATGCTATTGCCGGGGTAGTAAATATTGTTCTAAACGATAATATTAATGAATTCACAGGAACAGTTTCTTACGGCGCCTACAACACTAATGCTAAAGGAGACTTCCCTACCGGAACAGCAAATACTGACGGTTACAGATTAGATCAAAACGGTTTTGGAAACACATTCGGAAAAGACCAAGCCTTTGATGGAGGTTCTGTAAAAGTATCTGCAAATTATGGCGTGGCTGTTGGCGAAAAAGGTGGTTATGCCAATTTTACAACCGAATATTTAAACAAAAACAAAACATTACGCCCTGGTTTTGATTTCAGAAAAGGATTTGGTGAGGCTTCAATTTTAGGTTTTAACTTATTTGGAAACCTGTCAATACCCGTTTCAGATAAAACCGAAATTTATGCTTTTGGAGGACGAAATTATCGTGACACTGATGCTTATGCGTTCACTAGAAATGATGGAGAAAGAGTGGTTGAATCTATTTATCCTGGAGGTTATACACCACGAATCACTTCTAATATTCTTGACAATTCTTTTGCGGCAGGCATCAAAACAGAAACCAAAAGTGGCTGGAAAATAGACTTCAGTAATACTTTTGGAAAAAACTTATTCCATTATTACATCAAAGGAACTCTTAATGCATCACTCGAAGAAGCTTCGCCAACTGAATTTGATGCAGGTGGTCATAGCCTAAGTCAAAATACTACCAATTTAGATTTTTCGAAAAACTTTGATTCGGTTTTAGATGGTTTAAACGTTGCTTTTGGTTCGGAATTCAGAACCGAAACTTTTAATATTTTTGCCGGAGAAGAAGGTTCTTATGCTACTTATGACACCAACGGCAGACCTATATCTGACCCAAGCACGCAATCAGCACCAATTGACCCTATTTCAAATAAAGCAAGACCCGGAGGCTCACAAGGATTTCCAGGATATAGTCCCGCAAATGTGGTAGACAAAAGCCGCTCTAATATATCTTTATATACCGATCTAGAGCTTGATGTAAACAAATCCTTTTTAATTAGCGGAGCGATGCGTTTTGAAAATTATAGTGATTTTGGAAGCACATTCAACGGAAAACTAGCAACCCGTATCAAAGCTTCAGACAATTTCAACATTAGAGGTTCTATTAGTACAGGATTTAGAGCTCCTTCTTTGGCGCAAATCTATTACAATTTAAGATTCACGAATTTTAGCTCAAGCGGTGCTTCTGAAATATTACTTTCACCAAATAACAGCCCAGTTACCAAAGCATTTGGCATTGAAAAACTAAATGAAGAAAAAGCTGTAAATGCTTCATTTGGTTTCACATCAACTTTTGGTGATTTTAATGCTACTGTTGATGGCTATTTTATCAATGTCAAAGACAGAATTGTTTTGACTGGTTATTTTGATGCTTCTACCTTTAATCTAGGTGTCGATGAAGCGCAATTTTTCGTTAATGGCGTTAATACCAAAACCTATGGTTTGGATGTAGTCCTTTCTTGGAAAAAGAAATTTGCAGACCAAACTTTTAGTGCCACTTTAGTTGGAAACATAAACGATATGAAAATTGGAAATGTTAAAAATGGTACTTTAGACAAAGAAATTTTCTTTGGCGAAAGAGAAAAAGCCTTCTTACTAGCTTCAGCACCTAAAAATAAATTTGGACTAAACCTTAGTTACGATGTAAATTGGTTCAACACAGGATTAGCATTTACCCGTTTTAGCGAAGTTAAGCTAATTGATTATGGTGGAGCTACTGACTATTATAGTTCAAAACTAGTAACCGATTTAACTTTAGGATTCAAATTAAACAAAAATTCTAAACTAAGCATTGGAGCTAACAACCTATTTAATGTTTACCCTGATCAACAAGATGCTGATGTAGAAGGTGGTGGTTACTGGGATGCTGTCCAAATGGGTTTTAGCGGAGCTTATTACTATGCTCGATTAGGTTTTAATTTCTAAAATATTCTAAAACAAAAAAAATCCTGAGCATAATACTCAGGATTTTTTCTAAATTGAAATTAAAAATATAATTCACTATTCATTATGCAAGAAAGCTTGTCTATTCAACAAGGTTTCTTCATCCTCTACATGATTTTCATCTGGAATACAGCAATCAACAGGACATACTGCAGCACATTGAGGCTCGTCATGGAATCCTTTACACTCTGTACATTTTCCTGGAACAATATAATACACCTCATCTGAAATTGGAGTTTGAGCCTCTTCAGCATCTACTTCCGTTCCATCAGGAAGAACTACTTTTCCACTTAATTTAGTACCATCTTTATATCTCCAATCATCAGCACCTTCATAGATTGCAGTATTTGGACATTCTGGTTCACATGCACCACAATTGATACATTCGTCTGTTATTATAATTGCCATTATGTTTTAGTTTTATGGTTAAAGTACGAAAGCAATACAGTTTTAACAAGCTAGCAGTTATAACTTTTGTCTTTCGACTATATTATACTTATTTTTGTGCAAAATTACAATCAAAACATTTCATAAGCAAACAATATGACAATAGAAAACAAAAAAAATATTTTTGTAGCCTTAGGAAAATTTCTAAGTCAATTTTCTGAAACCGAAAACAAACAAAGAGAAGACGTTCAAGGGAATGCTGTTTTTTTTGATTCTTTTGTTGATTTAATTCATCTTTCACAATCGCATAACGGATGGTACACTCCTGAACAGGTGTATTTTGCAATACAATCTTGGGCACAAGCCTTAACAGAAGAAAGTATTAACCAATGGCTTTCTAACTATTCTCTTGAGAATGTAAAACAAAAAAAGGTAGCCTTAATTCTTGCTGGAAACATCCCTCTTGTTGGTTTTCATGATTTTCTAAGTGTCCTAATAACAGGTCATGATGTGGTTGTAAAAACTTCATCGAACGATCAACATTTACTTCCATTTTTAGCTAAATATTTAATTCATATCGCTCCTGAATTAGCTAACAAAATTACTTTTGCAGAAGGTAAACTAGAAAATTTTGACGCAGTAATTGCTACAGGAAGTAACAATACGGCTCGATATTTTGAATATTATTTCAAAGACAAACCCGCTATTATTCGCAAAAACAGAAACTCTGTCGCGGTATTGAACGGCAAAGAAACCAAAGAAGATTTAATTGCATTAGGCGAGGATATTTTTAGGTATTTTGGACTGGGTTGCCGCAATGTTTCTAAACTTTTTGTACCAGAAGGCTATGTTTTTGATTCCTTTTTTGAAGCTATGTTTGAATACCAAAATGTGATTCAATATGAAAAATACGCTAACAATTACGATTACAACAAAGCTGTTTTCTTGATGAGTAATTTTCAATTATTAGACAATGGTTTCTTGACTATAAAAGAGGACAATAGTTATTCCTCCCCTATTTCTAGTGTTTTTTATGAATACTACAAAGACCTTGAAGATGTAAAAAACAAACTAGAAAATGACTCCGAACAAATCCAATGTATCGTGAGTAATAATTTAATTAAAAACAGTATTCCCTTTGGACAAACACAAAAGCCTAAATTATGGGATTATGCAGATAACGTCGACACTATATCGTTTTTGTTAATAACATAGCGCTTTTTTTAATAATTATTACGGATATTTTAATGTGTTTTCGACCATTTTTATCGAAATTTGCATTTTAATTTTTTGGACTTATACTACACCATGAAAAAACACAATTACAGCGCAGGACCATCTATCTTACCACAAGAAGTTTTTGAAAAATCAGCACAAGCTATTTTAGATTTCAATAATTCGGGATTATCAATTTTAGAGATTTCACACAGAAGCAAAGATTTCGTTGCAGTAATGGACGAAGCAAGAGCCTTAGTGCTTGAGTTACTAGGATTAGAAGGAAAAGGATACCAAGCTCTTTTTCTTGGAGGTGGAGCAAGCCTTGAATTCTTAATGGTTCCATACAACTTGATGAAAGAAGGCGGAAAAGCAGCTTACTTGGATTCAGGAACATGGGCTACTGCAGCTATAAAAGAAGCCAAATTTTTTGGAGAAACAGTAATTGTTGCTTCTTCAAAAGAAGACAATTATACTTATGTACCAAAAGGATATGAAATTCCTGCTGATGCAGATTATTTCCACTGTACTTCAAATAACACTATTTTTGGTACACAAATGAAAGAATTCCCTAAAACGAATGTCCCAGTAGTTTGTGACATGAGTTCGGATATTTTCTCTAGACAATTAGATTTCTCTCAATTTGATATTATCTATGCTGGTGCTCAAAAAAACATGGGACCTGCTGGAACTACATTAGTAGTTGTCAAAGAAGAAATCCTTGGTAAAAACGGTCGTGTTATCCCTAGCATGTTAGATTATGCCAAACACATTAAAGCAGACAGTATGTACAACACTCCTCCTGTATTCCCTGTATACGCGTCTCTATTGACATTGAGATGGATCAAGGAAAAAGGCGGAATTGCAGCGGTGGAAAATTTAAACAACGCTAAAGCTGAGTTGCTTTATAACGAGATTGACAGAAATCCATTATTCAAAGGAGCAGCCGTTAAGGAAGATCGTTCTACAATGAATGTTACTTTCTTATTAACAAATCCAGAGCACACAGAAACATTTGACAAAATGTGGAAAGAGGCTGGAATTTCAGGTTTACCAGGACACCGTTCTGTAGGTGGTTACAGAGCATCTATTTACAACTCTATGCCTATTGAAAGCGTACAAGTTTTAGTAGATGTAATGCAAGCTTTAGAGAAAGCGGTTTAAATATTTACAAAAAAATTTCTTTGTTTGTTTAAACTTTAGCTGCTAGCGGAGGCTCTAGCCCCGATAGAAGTGGAAATCCTTGTGGCGGCAGGCATCTACGCCGACACAAGATTGAAACGGATAGCGGGAAACAGCTTCTAAAAACATTTCAATTAATTTGAGGAGGTATCCTCATAATGTAATAAAAAAAAAACATGAAAGTATTAGCAAACGATGGGATTTCAAAAAGTGGAATCTTAGCTTTAGAAAAAGGTGGTTTTGAAGTAATCACTACAAAAGTTGCTCAAGAACAAGTAGCTAACTACATCAACGAAAACAACGTAAGTGTTATTTTAGTTCGTAGTGCTACTAAAGTTCGTAAGGACATTATTGATGCTTGTCCGGGCATTAAAATTATTGGTCGTGGTGGTGTAGGTATGGATAATATTGATGTTGAATACGCTAAAAGCAAAGGTATTGCTGTAATCAACACTCCTGCTTCGTCATCAGAATCAGTAGCTGAATTAGTATTTGGTCACTTATTAACTGGTGTTCGTTTTTTACATGATTCAAACAGAAACATGCCATTAGAAGGTGATACAAAATTCAACGAATTGAAAAAGGCCTATGCTAATGGAATTGAATTAAGAGGTAAAACTTTAGGTATCGTAGGTATTGGTCGTATTGGTCAAGCTACTGCTAAAATGGCTCTTGGTTTAGGAATGAAAGTGATTGCTGCGGATAGTTTTATCCCACAAGTAGATGTAAAAGTAGAGTTCTTTGACGGACAATCAATCACAACTACAATTAAAACACAATCATTAGAATCTGTTTTTGCTGAATCTGATTTCATTACTTTACACGTTCCTGCTCAAAACGGATATATCGTTACTGAGAAAGAATTTGCTACTATGAAAGACGGTGTAGGTATTGTAAACTGTGCTCGTGGTGGTGTAATTAACGAAGTAGATTTAGTAAAAGCATTAGACAGCGGTAAAGTTGCTTTTGCTGGATTAGACGTGTTCGAAAACGAACCAACTCCAGCTACTCAATTATTAATGCACCCAAAAATCTCTTTGACTCCACACATTGGAGCTGCTACAGATGAGGCGCAAGATAGAATTGGAACTGAATTAGCCACTCAAATCATCAGTATTTTGAGCTAATAATTTAAGGTTTTTATAACACAAAAGGACTCGTTATCAATTGGTAATGAGTCCTTTTTTTATTCTATTTGGTAAGAACCTTCAAAAAACATAAATCATGTTAGCGCAACTAAAACAACTCGTTCAGGAATTTGGTCAAGAAGTTGTTGTAAACAATGAAGCAATACCTATCAACCAAAAAGATGCTGTTTTGAATGAAACTTGCAATTCTATCTTTTCAAGCTTAGAAAAAATTGCAAATGACGCAGATTTAACTCAAATTGTAGGTTTGTTACAAGAAAAGGATATTGACAAAAACCATCTTACAATTCAAAAAATAATTACTGAAGTTTCTAATTCATTAACTGAGAAATTAGGAATAGAACAAAATACCGCCACAAATACCGCGACTAACTTAATTCCAAAAGTACTCCACTCTTTAATGAGTAAGGCAAGGGATCCAAATGACAAGAGTATTACTCTTTCGGAAATTCTAGAATCATTAACAGGCGGAAATAGTCCCGAACACGCCAGTATCATGGACGCCATCGATACTTACGTAATTCATTTTGGCTTGGATCAAAATTCGGATGGACAAATTGATTTAGAAGATGCTAAAGAATTAACGAAAAAAGGTGGCTTGGGCGCAATGCTGGGAAAACTCTTTGGAAAATTTAATTTAAACAACTTAGCAGCTTCAAAAAACAACATTAGGTTTTATGATCCAAATCAAAGTTACAAGATTTTATTCGTAAATTTAATACTACTAAACGTACTGAATCATGAAAAAAAAGCGATACATAATACCATTTCTTTTAGGCCTAATAATTATAAGTTGTGTAAGCCAAAAAAACACCATCCCTCAAAAAGCAAGTCTAACTTCCAGCAGTAATGACACTATTAAAATAGCTAATGAAGAACTGGAATACGAAGTAATCATTATTGATCCGGGTTTTAACATGTGGCTGGCTTCTATGGCCTACCCAAGAGGGTTTTATTCTCAAAGTTATTTAGAAACCAAAAACAGACTTTATATAAACGAATGGAATAACCGCTTTTTACAACCACAACGTTACAATCGCAATTTATATGAAATGAGTATCGATTACGACCCTAATATTAATTATGGCTATGAAGTAAATTATCTAATTTACAATTACATGATTTTTTTTCAAAATAATTACCGCCAAAACCTATTGGGTCGTGTCCCTTTAAGATAATCTTTACTACATTTGTAATCATTGTAAATTAAAGATGAAGGAATTAAAAAAACGTTGGAAAATAGAGTCTAACTTTCAACTCACCATTATTTTTATCGTTTTTGCCATTACAGGATCAGCTTCCGCGTGGATTTCTAAACCCGTTTGTAATTGGTTAGGAATTCTTAAAGAAGATTTTGGTTTCTGGCATACTCCCATCCGTTTATTAATCATATTCCCTTTGTACCAAATCCTATTAGTTGCTATAGGTTTACTATTTGGCCAATTTAAATTTTTCTGGGCATTTGAAAAAAAGATGCTAAAAAGAATGGGCTTAGGATTCTTTTTTAAAGAACCCAAAGCTTAAACATTCTTTTTTATCAAATAATTATAAATCCAAGTTAATGTAAAGGTGGGAATAAAATCAGAGAAAGGAAAAAACTCTTCAACAAAAGAAATAAGCCCACTAAACCTTCCTAACGAACCTTTATACATTCGAGTCATCAAAAAACCAGATAAGGGCGCCCATACCACATCTGAAAACTCTCCTAAAAAAGGCACAGAAAAAGATAGCATACCAATACAGTCAAAAAGAATCCCTAATAAAAGTTTTCGCTGTTTTTCTCTCATTTCTTTTTACTCCCTTACTAACTTTTTAATTTATCCTTAAAGTAAGTTCTAACCTTATCTATTTTTGGAGTAATAACAAAGGAACAAAACGATTGTGTTTTGTTTTGATTGTAATAGTTTTGATGATAATCTTCGGCAACATAAAAAACTGTAGCTGGTGTAACCTTAGTTACAATAGGATCAGGATATACAGCTTCCTGAGTTAAAAACTGTATAAAGTCTTCAGAAATCGCTTTTTGCTCATCTGTATGATAAAAAATCTCACTACGATATTGCGTACCTATATCATTCCCTTGACGGTTTAAAGTGGTAGGATCGTGCGTAGCAAAATGTAATTCTAATAGCTCACCAAAAGAAATTTCTTGAGGGTTAAACTCAATTTGAATAGCTTCCGCATGTCCTGTATTACCTTCACAAACTTCTTTATAGGTTGGGTTTTCAGTTGCACCTCCTATATATCCTGAAACCACCTTATGCACCCCTTTTAATTCTAAAAAAACAGCTTCAGTACACCAAAAACAACCTCCTGCTAATGTAGCTAGTTCCTTTTTATTTTCATTTTCCATAAGTACTATTATTTTTTAATTGTGGAGGCAAATCCCCCAATTATTTATTAACTCAAATTTATGCTTTTTTAAGGCAAAAATATAGCTGCACCAATTTAATAATCATTAAAATCTTTGTTTCTTTGTAAAAACTGCAAACCATGATACAAGCCCGAAACTTACATAAATATTACGACCAACTTCACGTTTTGAAAGGAGTTGATTTACATATTCAAAAAGGAGAAATCGTTTCGATTGTAGGTGCTTCGGGAGCAGGAAAAACAACACTTTTGCAAATTTTAGGTACACTCGACAAGCCTAATAGCGATAGCGATATTGAACTTCGAATCAACAATGAGAATATTTTGTCTATGAACGACAAAAATTTATCCAAGTTTAGAAATTTGAATTTGGGATTCATTTTTCAATTTCACCAATTATTACCTGAATTTACAGCACTTGAAAATGTTTGCATTCCGGCTTATATTGCTAAAAAATCTAAAAAAGAAACCGAAGACGAGGCTATAAAACTACTTAATTATTTGGGCTTATCCCATAGAATCAACCACAAACCCAGCGAACTATCCGGTGGGGAACAACAACGTGTGGCGGTAGCAAGAGCCCTTATTAATAAGCCTGCGGTTATTTTTGCCGACGAACCATCGGGAAATTTAGACACGCATTCAGCTGAAAATCTACACCAATTATTCTTTAAATTAAGGGATGAATTTGGACAAACCTTCGTGATTGTTACCCATAATGAGGATTTAGCCAATATGGCCGACAGAAAATTAGTTATGATTGATGGATTGATTAGCAATTCATAAATTCCATTAAAGTCAAATAATGACACAAGCCGAACTCAAAGATTTTCTGGACGAAAAAGTATTGCAATACAACACCACGGATTTTATCGAAAGTGATCCTGTACAAATTCCGCATTTATTTACCCTAAAAGAAGATATCGAAATTGCCGGATTTTTAAGCGCAACCATTGCCTGGGGTAACCGAAAAATGATTATCAAAAATTCCCATAAAATGATGGAATTCATGGGGAATACTCCTTATGATTTTGTGATGTCTCACAGCGAAACTGATTTAGAAAGATTGGAATCGTTTGTACACCGCACCTTTAATGGTCAGGATTTCGTGGGTTTTATCAAAAGTTTGCAAAACATTTATCAAAATCACGGTGGACTGGAAGCTGTTCTTGCTAAAAACCAAGAGGCAAATTCGATGCAAAAAAGCATTTCGGAATTCAAAAAAGTATTTTTTGAAGTTCCACATTTTGCCCGCACTCAAAAACACATTTCTGATCCTTTGAATAATTCGGCAGCCAAAAGAATCAACATGTACTTGCGTTGGATGTGCCGTCAGGACAACAAAGGAGTCGATTTAGGAATTTGGAAATCTATTTCCCCTTCAAAACTTTCCTGTCCATTGGACGTACACTCAGGAAATGTGGCCCGAAAACTGGATTTATTAAAACGCAAACAGAATGACGGCAAAGCACTTTTAGAATTAGATTGCAATCTTAGAGCACTTGATTTAAAAGATCCGGTGAAATATGATTTCGCACTTTTTGGGCTTGGTGTTTTTGAAGGATTCTAAATATCAATCTTATAATATTCCCTATCTGCAATTCTGGTTAATTCAATTGTATTAGAATTGACTGTATAAGTGAAATTTTCTTCGAAATTTATTATATAAAATTTTAAACAGCCTAAAACATTCTTTGCAATATTATCGGCATTATCAGTTGGCAGAGTAATTAAACTACTATCACCTATTTTCAAATCTTTTTTAATAGTCAATAATGTAGCTATATTCCAACTTGCTCGGGCTCCATCAGAATTCCAAACAGCATCATTTGTCCCATCAATTTCAATTCTATTTTTCATTTTTGTTTACTATTAATTTAAGATATAACGCAAAGTTACGAGAGATATTTAAATAATAAAAAAGTATTAAACTCCAGATTCAAATCTTAAATTTCCTAACAACAAAAACCTGTAAAATACGATTTTACTCTTTTTTGGACTTGGAGTATTTGAAAAACTTTAAATTTCACACTACAAAATCCCATCAAAAAACTTTTTCAACTTCATTTTTGTAAGACTAAAACAGCAAATACTCTTTTTAAGTAGTTTTTATATTACAAAATACAAAAAATATGCATTTTATCGGTGTTTTTAAACACTTAATCGATTTTATTTAATTTTATTTCTTACTTTTATGCTGAAATTAAGTCCTACAATAAAAACAACTAACCTATAAAGAAATGAATCTTACAAAAAAAATTGTTTTAGCCGAGGATAATTCTATTCTTTCTAAATTATTACAATTTAAATTAGAGAAAGAAGGTTTCAACTCTTAATAGCAAACAATGGTAAAGAAGCCGTTGATTTGATTGAAGACAATGATCCTGATATGATTCTAACCGATATTATGATGCCTTTCATAAGCGGATTAGAGGTAATAAGTCACGTTAGAAACAAACTCGACAGAAAAACTCCCATAGTTGTATTTTCTTCTGAAGGTCAGGAAGAAATGGTTTTGAATGCTTTCAATTTAGGTGCAACCGACTTTATGAGCAAACCTTTTAGTCCAAACGAATTAATTATTCGTATTAAAAGACTATTACAATAAACCTAAAAATTACAACTTTCATGTTAGAGTTTTTCCAAAATAGTCTAGACTCCGTAAGTAGCATGCACATTATTATCAAAATGTGTATTTACATATCAATGTTTTTTGCTGTCATAATATTCTTTTTATTGGTCTATTTGAAAAATTTAAGAGACCGATTGAAAATAAAAAAGCGAATGGAATCCACGTATGAAAAAAAATACGAATCGGATCTAATCGAATACTTATATGCTAGTGACGATGAAACGGAAAATGAACAACAACAAAAGATAGTTGTTTATTTAAAAAAATGTGCTCAAAACCGATTGAAAAGAAAAATTATCATCAGCACTTTTTTAAAACTAAAAAATGATGTTACAGGAGAAACTGCCGATGCAATACAAAAATTATATCGCCAAACAGGATTAATTGAATCTGCTACTTCAAAATTAAAAAGTAAAAAATGGGATGTTGTAGCCAAAGCAATTAGAGAATTAACCCAATTTGAAATCAAAGAAACACACGATGAAATTATCAAATTAGTCAATCATCCCAAAAAACAAGTGCGTTTTGAGATTCAAAAATATTTGGTACAGTTATTTCGCTTTGATGGACTTGAATTTTTGAATGTTATTGAAAATGACCTTTCAGAATGGGATCAAATTCAACTATTAGAGATTTTGAACAAATTCAACAACCTTCATGTTCCTGACATGAGTGGATGGCTCCGATCAAAAAACACTTCAGTCGTATCCTTCACTTTAAAACTGGTTCGAATTCATAATCAATTTGGTGTAAATGAAGAAATCATAGCCCTTTTTAATCATCCTAATGAAGAAATTAGAATTGAGGCTATCAACCTGGTGAATCCTTTAGGGATTTTCGAGGCTGTAGAAATCTTAAAAACAGATATTTTTAAAAGAACTCTTGACGAACAAATTGCATTCTTTAAAATGATGGAAGAAATGTCTATGCCGGATGACATTGAATTTGTTAAAGAACACATAAATCATGAGAATTTCTACATCCGAATTTCAGTAATGAAAATCATGAATTTAATTACTGTTGACGATGATAATACATTTGTAATCAACAGCATTGCCGAAGAGTACCCAATTGAAACCAACTTAATCAAAGCTAGTTAATCATGAACCTATCAAATTTCACCATCGATTTTCTTGATTTTATATTCTTTAGTTTTGCAATTGCAGCAGTAGCATCCTATATTATTTTGGCGATAATTTCTGCCTTTGAAACAGTAAATTATATGAAAAAAAATAGTTTTGTAAACTATACTGAAATACTTTCTTCTTCCATTTCACCTTCTATTTCGATAATTGCTCCGGCATACAACGAAAGTTTGAATATTGTAGAAAATGTACGCTCACTGCTTTCAAATCACTATGTAAATTATGATGTAATCATTGTCAATGATGGTAGTAAAGATGATAGTTTAGAAAAATTAATTGCTGCTTATGACTTAGTAAAAGTAGACTACCTAATTAACAATCAATTGCCAACAAAACCGCTCAGAAATGGAGTTTTCAAATCGACTAATCCTGCATTCGAGAAATTAATTGTGGTAGACAAAGAAAATGGTGGAAAAGCCGACGCTTTAAATTTTGGATTAAACATAAGTACTAATAAATATGTAGCTTGCATTGATGTAGATTGCTTACTTTTGGAAGATTCATTACAAAAAATGATAAAACCATTTTTAGAATCTACCGATGAGAAAGTAATTGCTGCTGGTGGAGTAATTAGAATAGCCAATTCCTGTAAAATAAAAGACGGCAAATTACTGGATATTAACTTACCTAAAAGCAGTATCGTAAAAGCCCAAATTTTAGAATATTTAAGAGCTTTTCTTTTAGGCCGAATGGCATGGAGCAAACTCAATGGATTACTGGTTATTTCTGGTGCTTTTGGTCTATTTGATAAAAAAATAGCATTAGAAGTGGGAGGCTATGATACTAAAACTGTAGGAGAAGATATGGAAATCATTGTAAGAATGAGACGCCATATGGAAGAGAAAAAAGTAAAATACAGAGTAGCTTATATCCCTGATCCTTTATGCTGGACGGAAGCCCCTGACAGTCATAAAATATTTATCTCTCAAAGAAACAGATGGACCCGAGGGACTATTGAAACACTTAAAAAACATAAAAAAATTGGATTTAATCCGGAATACAAAGCCTTAGGAATGATTAGTTACCCTTATTGGTTTTTGTTTGAAAGAATAGCTCCAATTATGGAAATACTGGGGTTAATTTACTTCTTAATTCTTATTTTTAATGGTTTTGTAGTTTGGATTTACGCTATTTCCTTTCTTGTATTGGCTTACCTTTTTAATGTGCTTTTTTCAATTATTACAATTATTACTGAAGAGCTTACTTACCATCAATATTCAAAAAAAGGAATGGGATGGCAACTTATAAAAACCGCATTTACTGAGCCTATACTCAATCACCCGGTTATTTTATATGCTGCTATAAAAGGCAACTTTGACTACTATTTTAATAAAAAAATCAAGTGGGGCGAAATGACCCGCAAAGGAATGAGTAGCAATTAATTGTATTAAACTAACCAATTTTATTTTTCGATGGAGAATAATCAACAACTAAAAAACCGTTTTAGTTACGGCTTCTTGTGCCTTGCATTACTGATTGTATTTAGCCTAATGAGTCTGTTTGAAGTAGTTGCAAAAACCTATACAGGAATTGAAATCGACAATATTCTGTCTACACTATTTTTCAAATTAATCAATGATTTTTGGACTGTTTTAATCATTAGTCTGATTGTTTTTCCTTTGTATTGGATTTTGAATAAGGCTAAAGAAAATCTAGCTGAACTTCCGATAAAAATTCTTTTTACCCTAATCATTATCGGACAATTTGCCCTTACCAAATACCACCTTACGACATTAGTCAATCTTGGCGCCGACTTTTTAGGTTATTCGGTAGAGGACATGTACATCACGGTAACTGCTTCCGAAAAATTCTCTATTCTCTACTTTGTCCCTTTTATTCTTTTCCCGGTACTATTTTGGGGAATAAACAAATATGTTTCGAATGCTATCGATTCTAAAAAATTATTGATTTTCACAGGCGCTTTTACAGTAGTTTGTATCGCAATCAAATCTTTCCTACCGCAAGCTACAGAAACAGCTTATCAAAACAAACTGGCTTTTCTTACCAATGAAATTATTCGTTTTCAAAAAGACAAAAAAGAATTTGACATCGCCAATCTAACCTACAAAACAGAATATCCTTTATTAAAACCTGCATCGGCTACACCTGACGTTTTAGCTCCTTTTTTCAACATTCAGGAAGAAAAACCAAATATTGTAATGATTATTGTGGAAGGTTTAGGTGATGAATTTATAGGGAAAAATGCGAATAGAGGATTCACGCCTTACTTAGATTCAATGATACCTAAATCTTTGTATTGGGAGAATTTTGTGAGTAATGCCGGTCGTACATTTGGAGCATTACCTTCTATTTTAGGTTCATTACCTTACGGAAATAAAGGTTTCTTAAAAATGAATCCTTTGCCTGCTCACAGCTCATTGATTAGTATTTTAAAATCTAACGGTTACAATACCGCTTTTTATTGCGGTGATGAATCAAGTTTTGACCATCGTGTTAATTTCTTAGAATACAACAATATTGACAATATTGTCGACATTAACAAGTTTGGCGCAAGTTACAAAATGACAGAAAAAAACGAAGAAGGCTTTTCATGGGGATATCCTGATGCTGAAATCTTCAAAAAGACACTTTCTGAAATGGATACTAAAAAAGGACCACGATTAGATATCATTATGACTTTGACTAATCATGAACCGTTTAACTTTCCTGAAAAAGAAGAATATTTAAGAAAAGTGGAGCATATCAAGAATACCAACAAAAATTTATCGCTTTCAGCATCCGAAATTGATACTTACAAGGATATTTATGCCTCGTTATTATACACGGATCATTCGATTCAAACTTTCATGGAAAATTATGCTAAAAGACCAGATTACAAAAACACAATTTTTGTAATCACGGGCGACCACCGTTTGATCTCTATTGAACAAAAAGACAAATTATGTCGTTTTCACTTGCCTTTGTATATCTATAGCCCAATGCTTAAAAAAGCAGAATCTTTCAAATCTGTTTCTTCACACTGGGATATAACTCCTAGTTTACTTTCATTTTTAACGAACAATTACAAAATGAATAAAATAGAAAAAACAGCATGGATGAGTACTGGATTAGATACCGAAAAACGTTTTAGAAACATTCATTCTATTCCAATAATGCAAAACAAAGGAGTTATCAATGATTTAATTTACAAAGATTATCTTTATTCTAATGGTGAATTATTTAAAATTGACGAAAACTTTGAAACGAAAAAAATTAGTGATAGTGAAATGATGCAAACTATTGAAGCGAATATGCTCGAGGCTAAAAAATTGAACGCTTATTTGACTCAAAAAAACAAAATCATTCCAAAATATTTACAGATTTACAGTAAGGCTAACTACGAATTCACAAAAGAAGAATTAGCTTTTATTAAAAAAGAAATTCAAGGTTTAAATAATGACCAAATTTTCATGAAAGCTAGAGACTTTGCCTTTAACAATCAACGAAAAGAAGCGCGTACTTTATGCAATTACATTTTAAATGAATTACCTAACTATGCTGATGTGAGAACTTTAAAAGGAAGAAGTTTGGCTTGGGATAAAGATTATAAAACTGCAGAAAAAGAATTATTAGAAGTAGTAAAAAGAACCCCTTACTATTATGATAGCTACTTAGCATTAATGGATATTTACTGGTGGTCTGAACAAGACAATAAAGGAATAGAAATTGCTAAAAAAGCATTGAAAAATGAAATCAAAAATCCAGAATTAGGTATTAAATTAGCCAAAGCATACCAGAGAACAAATAATATCGCTATGGCAAAAAGAGCCATTGATAGTATGCTAAAAAAACAACCTAACAATTCTGAAATACTAAAACTTAAAAAGGAAATAAAATAATGATAAAAAAATCAATTATAAAATTAACCTTAGTTTTCTCTTTTGCTTTTGCTTTTGCTCTATCGGCTCAAGCTCAAGAAGTCACTTACAATGAAGATCCTGATAGCTCTTTTGAAACGGCTCGCAAATTAGCTTTTAACCAACAAAGGAAACAAGCTCAAGACACCTTGGTAAATATTTTGACAAAATATCCTAATTACCATGAAATTCGTACTTTCTTAGCCACGACTTACGCTTGGGATGGTGATTATAAAAAAGCCCGAAAAGAATTTGATCAAGTTATTCAAAAAGCACCAGATAACAAAGAAAACTGGATTGCAGCTATCAAAAATGAATCATGGGCAGACGCTCCTTATGAAGCATTAGAAATGGCAAAAAAAGCATTAAAAAAGTTTCCAAACGACCCCGAAATCACCTTATTAAAAGCTGCTGCTTTAAAAAACACTAACAATCCATTGGAAGCCCAAAGTACTGCTCAAGAAGTACTTACCAAACAACCAGATAACAAAGGGGCAATTGATTTTCTGGAGGGTTTAAATAGTTCTTTACGAACCAATACAATTGGTTTAAGAGCTTCTGTTGACTTGTATTCAAAAACCTTTGACCCAATGCAATATTACTCTTTGAGTTATACAAAACAAACCAAATACGGAAGTATTATTAGCCGGGTAAATGTAAACCGTCGTTTTGATGAAAATGCTGTTCAGGCAGAAGTAGATATGTACCCAAAAATCACCAAAGGTTTATATGCCTATCTGAATTTTGGTTTTGCGAATAGTTTCATCTTTCCTGATTTCAGAATGGGAGCCGAATTGTATAAATCTTTACCACATGGTTTAGAATTTTCAGCTGGTTTCAGACACTTACAATATAGCTCAACAACCAATATTTACACTGGTTCATTGGGTTGGTACACCGGAAACAGCTATTGGTCATTACGCCCTTATTTCACACCGGGTGATGGCGGAACAAGCACTTCAGCAGCATTAAATTATAGAAAATACCGCAGTAATGCCGATAATTATATCGGTTTATTATTCAGTATGGGAGTTTCGCCAGAAATAAACCAATTTAATGATGCTAACAATACAGCAATAGTAAATTTACAAACTCAGCGTTTTAATCTAAGTTACTTTTTTACAACCAATAAAAATAAAAATGCTTGGGGTGCACAATTTGATGTGGCACATCAAGAAATTAGTTTTGACCCAGGTAATTATTTTTGGATTTATTCACTTACGGTTTCTTGGGATTTAAGATTCAAATAAAACCCTCATTATTTTAATTTACAGCAAACTGCTTCGCCTGTATAGTATCGCTCGAGTCGCAAATTAATTATTTAGATATAAGCTTTCAAAAATGATATTCACTGTATCTTTAATAAAATTAGCTTTAGTTTGAATAAATAATTTGCGAATTTGCGGTTTTAAATCTCCTTAATATCTTCAATCGCTAATAACGTTATTTTCAAAAAGACTATCTTTGCACAAAATTTACGTTTTATGGCTACTTTCGAGCAATTCAATCTTCCTAAATCATTACAAAAAGCAATAGATGAAATAGGTCTTACAACTCCTACTCCTATTCAGGAGAAATCTTTTTCTGTAATTATGTCTGGAAGAGACATGATGGGAATTGCACAAACAGGTACAGGTAAAACCTTTGCTTACTTATTACCTTTATTAAAACAATACAAGTTTAGCATTACCCATACCCCTAAAATTGTCATATTAGTTCCTACTCGTGAGCTTGTAGTTCAAGTGGTAGAAGAAATAGAAAAATTAACTCAATATATGTCTATTCGAACTATTGGAATTTATGGTGGCGTTAATATCAATACACAAAAAAAGACTGTCTACGAAGGTTCCGATATTTTAGTAGGAACTCCTGGTAGAACAATGGACTTAGCGCTGGATAATGTGGTTCGTTTTGAAGACATGCAAAAGCTGGTTATTGACGAATTTGACGAAATGCTTAATTTAGGTTTCCGTACTCAACTGACATCCTTGTTTGCAATGATGCCTAAAAAACGTCAAAACATCTTATTCTCGGCTACAATGACTGATGAAGTTGATGCTATTTTGAATGACTACTTCGATTATCCTGAAGAAGTAACTCTTGCAGCATCAGGAACACCATTGGAAAAAATCAAACAGATTACCTATAATGTTCCTAATTTCAACACCAAAGTAAACTTGCTCAAACATTTATTAGAAACCAACGAAGAGATGAGTCGTGTTTTGATATTTGTTAATAATAAAAAGATTTCCGACATGCTTCACGAACACATTGAGGAAGATTTCGAAGGGCAATTTGGTGTGATTCACTCTAATAAATCGCAAAATTACCGTTTGAATACGATGGCTTCTTTTCAGGAAGGTGAACTTCGCGGATTGATTACTACCGATATTATGGCGAGAGGTTTGGATATTTCGGATATCACACACGTCATCAATTTTGAAATGCCTGAATTTGCCGAATTGTACATGCACCGTATTGGTCGTACAGGTCGTGCTGATGCAAATGGTACTGCCATCAGTTTTATTTCTCCTCGTGAAGAAGAAGCTAAAATTGAAGCCGAAGTATTGATGGATATGGAATTAGACATCGAGGATTTCCCCGAGGAAGTTGAAATTTCTACCAAATTAATCGGTCCTGAAAAAGACAGACAGCCCATTAAAATGTTAATGAAAAAACCAAAAATTGAAGGTGGAGCTGCTTTTCACGATAAGGCGAAAAAGAACCAAAAAGTAAACCTTGGAGGCCCTTCAAAAACCAAGAAAAAAACACATGGATCTGTTAATAGAAACATGCTGAAACAACAAGCTAAAAAGAAGAAAAAGAAATAATTAAAAAGCCTAAAGATGAGAATTTCATTTTTAGGCTTTTATTTATACTTATTGCGCTGTAAACACTAAACAAACCGGCGAACACATCTCAATTCGCTTTCCAGTATCTGTAAGCGCTCCCGTTGTTTTGTCTCTTTTAAATATGACCACATTATTAGTATATTGATGTCCCACTAATAAAAAATTTCCCGTTGGATCAATAGCAAAATTTCGAGGTCCATCTCCCATGGTACTAATTCTTGAAGCCAACTCTAATTGACCATTTTTCAAAATTTTAAAACAAGTAATGGTATTGGCTTCTTTTCGATTAGTGGCATACAAAAATTTCTCATCAGGTGAAATATGAATATCCGCAGCTGTAAAGGTTTCTTTAAATCCATCGGCTACAACAGTAGTTTCCTGAACTAATTTCAGTTTCCCTTTGGCATAATTAAATACCGAAAGCGTTCCATCTAATTCCTGCAACAAATACAGTTTTTTTGCATCTTTACTAAAGGCAAAATGTCTGGGACCACTACCCTCTTTCACAGTGATACTATCCTTTAATTGTAAAGGTTTTGCCGCTTTTGAATTATATTGGTACACATACATTTTGTCGGTTCCTAAATCGGTAGCAAAAACAAATTTATGGTCTGGAGTAAATTGAACCGAATGTAAATGTGATTTTTCCTGACGACTTGGATTAATCCCTTTTCCAGAATGCTGTACCAATTGTTTCAGTTCAGTCAAACTTCCATTTTTATTTTTTCCAAAAACAGCCACACTTCCTCCAGTATAATTGGCTGTAATTACAAAGGCATCATCATTTATAATATAACAAGGCCCAGGACTTTGAATATTTTGCTTATTGATAAAAACTAATTTACCGTTTTTAGCATCATATTTAAATGCTGAGGCCGTACTATTTGCCCCATCTTCATTGACTGAATAAACAAAATCATTCTTTTGCGAAAGCGTTATAAAACTAGGATTGACACTACTTTCGGTAGAACTTCTAAGTTGAAAATCCCCTGTTTCGGCATTAAAATCATACATATAAATTCCTTTACTGTCACAGCCTTTTGTATAGGTCCCAATAACCAAATTAAATTTCTTTTGCTGTGCCTGAATATTGATACAAAAGAAGGATACCAATACAATGAGAAGACTTTTATTCATTTTGTTTTATTTTTAGATAAAAGCTAAAATACATATAAATCAATTATCGTTCATTCTATTAAAAAATATTCTCTGTTAATCTGTCGTTAAAAAAAACTTGCATGCCAAAACCAAAGTACTTAGTTTTCACTATTTTTGAATACTCAATAATAACGCAAAACAAGAATGCATTTTAAACATCCTGAAAACTTATACTTTCTCTTTTTATTGATTTTACCTATTTTGGTTCATTTATTTCAATTCAGAAAGTTTAAAAAGGAATATTTTACTAATGTTCGGTTTTTAAAATCCATTTCTATACAAACCCGAAAAAGTTCTAAGCTTAAAAAATGGCTATTACTTGCCACTCGTTTATCAGTACTGTTTTGTATTATTATGGCTTTTGCCCAACCTTATTTTGATGCTAAAGAAGCAAATAATCGTTCCAATGAAATGTACATTATTCTGGATAATTCTTTCAGCATGCATGCCAAAGGGAAAAAAGGGGAATTATTAAAAAGAGCCATTCAGGAATTACTGGAAGAAACGCCCGAAAACAAAAATTTCTCGTTATTAACCAATACCGAAAGTTATTGGAATACCGATATTAAATCTATCAGAAGCACGCTGCAAAATTTAAAATACTCTGCAATTCCTTTTGACCTAAATGCCATTTTAGCCCGAATCAATGCGCATCTATCTGCTAGCAAAAAAGATATCATAATCATTACGGATGCTGTAGGATTGAATGCTAAACAACTTCAAAACCTTCCAAAGGAAGATCTAAGTTATTTTATTATTCCAAAGGCAGAGCAACTCAATAATGTGTCAATAGATAGTGTTTATATTGATGAAACCACCGAAGATTTCTACAACATCAATGTCAATTTATCCCGTTTTGGTACAGACATCAAATCGGTTCCAATAGCGATTTACAATCAAAACAAACTGATTGCAAAAACCGTAAGCAATCTAGAAACAGCTAAAAAATCATTGCATTTTAGTATCCCTAAACAAGCTTTTCATGGTTATGTTTCCATCTCGGATAACAGTTTGGCTTACGACAATACTTTTTATTTTAGTATTTCAAAAACTCAAAAGACTTCTGTTATCAGCATTGGCGAAAGCCAAAAAAGCAACTTTTTACAACGTATTTATACGAATGACGAATTTAATTATAGCAATTTGGAATTAGCCAGTTTGGATTATAACAACCTTGAAAAACAAGATGTAATTGTTTTAAACGAATTAGACGAAATCCCTCAAGCATTACAATTAACCTTAAAAGATTTTGTTCAAAAAGGCGGCAATCTTGTACTTATTCCTTCGGCTAAAAGCAATGTTGCATCACTGAATACTTTCTTGGTAAATTTTGGAAACATCCAATTCAAATCACTTGAAATAGCGAACAAACTAATTAGCAAGATTAATTTTAATCATCCTTTGTTCACTGGGGTTTTCGAAAATACAATTTCTAATTTTCAATACCCAATGACAAAAGCTTCCTTTAGTATTGTAAGTTCTAGCTCGGCGGCATTATTATATGAAAATCAAACTGCTTTTCTAGCTGGATTATTAAATCCCGTTTCGACCGTTTATGTATTTTCGGCTCCTATAAATACTGAAAACTCTAACTTTCAACAATCGCCATTAATTGTTCCTACTTTTTACAAAATGGCACAATCAAATCAAAATAATGGTATCAATGCACTGACAATTGGAAAAAGCAATCCTTTTATTGTAAGCACATCACTTTCAAAAGATGGTATTTTAGAAATAAAAAATGCAAACGAACAATTCATCCCAATTCAGCAAATTATGAATTCTAAGGTCAAATTGACTTTTAATGATTTACCTAAGGAAGCCGGAAATTTTGAAATAATAAACCAAAAACAATGGATAGAAAACATTAGTTTTAATTACAGCCGAAGCGAAAGTAACCTGAACCAATTAGATGACAATTTACTATCTAATTACTCCACTTCAGATACAATAGAAAGTATTTTTCATAGTATACAAAGCGATAGAATGGATAATCAACTTTGGAAATGGTTTGTTATCTTTGCACTGCTCTTTCTGCTATGCGAAATGGCAATTATAAAATTCCTGAAATAAAAATATATTCTACTTATGAAATTCATTATCCGAAACGCCAAAATTATCGACCCACAAAGTCCTTTTCACAATCAAACGGTAGATATTTTAATAGCAGATGGATTCATTGAAAAAATGGGTGCTAACTTAGCCAATCCCGATACAGCAGAAGAAGTAAAACTAGACAATCTTCATGTTTCACAAGGCTGGTTTGACAGCAGTGTTTGTTTAGGTGAACCAGGTTTTGAAGATCGGGAAACTATTGTAAACGGTCTGGAAGTTGCAGCAAAAAGTGGATTTACAGGCATTGCTTTGCAACCTAATTCTTTCCCTATAATCGACAATCAATCGCATATCAATTTTGTAAAAAGCAAAGCTATCGGACAAGCTACTGAACTTTTCCCAATTGGCGCTTTGACTAAAAATGCTGAAGGAAAAGATATGGCTGAATTGTATGATATGAAACAAGCCGGAGCTATTGCTTTTGGTGATTACAATCGTAGTTTAGAAAATGCCAATTTGCTAAAAATAGCCTTGCAATACACTCAGGATTTTGACGGCGTAGTCATTGCATTTGCACAGGAAGAAAAAATTAAAGGAAACGGTGTTGTGAATGAAGGAATCGTTTCGACTCGTTTAGGATTAAAAGGAATTCCCAATTTAGCCGAAGAATTACAAATAGCCCGCAATTTATTTTTACTGGAATATACCAGTGGAAAAATGCATATCCCAACCGTTTCCACAGCAAAATCAGTAGCTTTAATTAAAGAAGCGAAAGCCAAAGGATTAAATGTAAGTTGTAGCGTGAGTGTGCATCATTTAACGATGACAGATGAAAAATTAGACAATTTTGATACCCGCTATAAAGTAGCTCCACCCATAAGAACTGAAGAAGATCGCCTAGCTTTATTGGCTGGTGTTTTAGACAACACTATTGATGTTATCACTTCTGACCATAATCCAATAGACATTGAGCACAAGAAAATGGAATTTGATTTGGCTAAAAACGGAACTATCGGTTTAGAAACTGCTTTTGGTGCTTTGACACAGGTTTTACCTTTAGAAAAAATAATTGAAAAGCTAACCGCTGCAAAAAGTCTTTTTGGAATTGAAAACTCATCAATCAAAGAAGGTATAAAAGCAAATATCACTTTATTCAATCCAGAAGGAACAAGCGTTTTCACTAAAGCTTCTATTTTATCTAAATCTAAAAACTCAGCATTTTTAGGCATGGAACTTAAAGGAAAAGCATACGGAATTGTTAACCAAGGAAAATTAATACTTAACTAATTATAGAATCATGACTTTAGATAAAGAAGGTAAAAACATCGCAATAGTTAGTTATTTCACCATCATAGGAGCTGTAATTGCGCTGTTTATGAACGCTGAAAAGAAAAATCCTTTTGCTTCTTTCCATATACGTCAGGCTTTAGGAATCTTTTTATCGTTTTTCCTAATTGGGTATTTCATTGGATATTTCGACAGCTGGACCATTTCTTCCGCTTTTTATTTATTTTATTTTATCCTTTGGATATACGGTTTTTTAGGAGCTTTGCAAGGACAAACGAAAGCGATTCCAATTTTAGGAGAACAATTTCAAAAAATATTTAAAAACATTTAATTCAAAACATGAATTTATCCTTAGAATACCTCATCAGAGAACCTAAAATAAAATTAGACAAGAATCCATTATTACTACTGTTACACGGTTACGGCAGCAATGAAGCCGACTTATTCTCCTTTGCTTCCGAATTACCTGAAGAATATTACGTAATCTCAGCCCGTGCTCCTTATGATTTGCAATACGGAAGCTACGCTTGGTACGCCATCAATTTTGATGCCAATGAAAATAAATTCTCCGACCATGAACAGGCCAAAAAATCAAGAGATTTAATCGCTAAATTTATCGAAGAATTAATTGCAAAATACCCTATTGACGAAAAGAAAATCACCTTGTTAGGATTCAGTCAAGGGGCTATTTTGAGTAATGCTATCGCTCTTTCACACCCAGATAAAGTGCAAAAAGTAATTGCTTTAAGTGGCTACATTAGCGAACCTATTTTTGAAGAAAATTATAAAAACAATGATTTCTCTAATTTGAAAGTTTTTGCCGCTCACGGAACCGTTGATCAAGTAATTCCTGTAGAATGGGCTCGAAGAACAAAACCTTTCTTAAGTGGGTTAGGAATTGATTCTATGTACAATGAATACCCAATAGGACATGGGGTTTCTCCTCAAGTTTTCAATGATTTCAAAAATTGGTTGATTAAAGAGTAAACCTACAACTAAATATAAAAAAAAAGAGGCTGTTTTTATTCAAAACAGCCTCTTTTTTTTATTGTTTCTTAGAGTAATTTTTATCTAAATGAACTCTTAACCTAACAGAAGAAGTATAATCAAACATGTCTTTTCCATTGGTGTCTTTTCCAACAAAAGCAGGTATACCTCTAGGTTCCTTTTCATTGTAAGTGGTAAAAGGATTGTCGTCTACAGGGTCATAAGGATAATATTTACTTAACCCAAAATTAAATCCATTAACGATACCTACTTCATTTGTAGGTTTAGTAATTTCGTATCGAGTAGTGTAACCATCACCGTCATCATCTGTATCTAAAAAATCAGGAATTCCATCTTTATCTGAATCATCTGGATTAACTACTCCAGACGCTAAAGAATAAACATATCCATCCCCATTAATATCCTCTAAATAGGAAGGAACTCCATCATTATCTAAATCCGATCTACTCACACCATATAATTTAAAACTAAATATAAGTGGTGAATAACTAGGAATTGTTCCTTGACCTGAACCATAATAACCCAATCCTGAAGGCAAGAACATTACTCCTGAACCAAAACCTGAATGCTCTACAGTACCATCTGATTTAGGAGTTGATGTGCCTATTTTAAATTCAGGAAATACTTCACTCCATCCTGTAACCAGTTGATATAAATTTAAAAATGACTGCGGATAAGTAACTTTTTCAAATTCTTTAGTTAGCAATTCAGACGAAGTAGTGGCAGTAGCAGTGGTACGATATAAGTAATCCCCCTTATAAGCCGCAAGTACACCATCAACATTACAAGGTGAATCACCTGTACCTTCTCTTAAAACTAAATAATATAAAGTATAAGTAATATCATGCAATTCAACTTCTTTTTTCAATAATTTTGGAAAAGTTGGACTATTTAAGTAGGACATGATTGATTTTTGATTTACAGCATCCGTTATTTTTTTAAATACTACATCATTATCCGCTAAATTAGCATTGTCCGCATCATCCAAATAATAAGTATCTAAATATTCTTTAATAGCAGTAGAATCCGTTTTATATTGATCGGCATAATCCTTAAGCGGTTCAGGCGTAAAAGAGTTGTCATCTTTAGAACACGAAAATAAAGAGAGGCTTGTAATTATTACAATAAAATAATACTTAAATTTGTTCATTATAGCTGAATTTTAAGTGCGCAAGATACAATATTGATTTATTTTTGTAAACTATTTAACTCTGATTTTAGAAATTTTATGCGAATAGATAAATATTTATGGTGTGTCCGATATTACAAAACCAGAAATATGGTTACGGAGGCCTGTAAAAAAAATCACATCACTGTAAATGGTGTCGTAGCCAAACCTTCGAAAGAAGTTTTTCCTACTGACAAAATCACTTTTAGAAAAGACCAAATCACTCAAACCATAACTGTTTTAGATATCCCAGAAAATCGTGTTGGTGCAAAATTAGTAGACATCTACAGAAGAAATGATACTCCACCAGAAGTATATCAACATCTGGAATTATTAAAACTTTCTAAAGAACATTATCGAAAAAGTGGTACAGGTCGTCCTACTAAAAAAGATCGTAGAGATATTGATGATTATGGAAACGAAATTCACGAAGACGAAGAAGATGATTTAAATTCCAATTTTTAAAAAATTCCAAATTTCAACTTTAATATTTTATCCCGAAATTTTGAAATCGGGGATTTTCTTATTGGAATTTAAATTTAGTTATATTAGCAAAAAAACAAATTATGAGCAAAAATATCATTCTAACCGACCAAGAAATCAAACACAAAACAAAACGTATTGCTTACCAAATCTACGAAACATTTATAGATGAGGAAGAAGTAGTTTTGGCAGGTATCGCATCCAAAGGATATGTATTTGCTGAAAAAATTGCTTCCGAACTAAAATCAATCTCTGACCTTAAAATAATTTTATGTAAAGTTCATGTTGATAAACTAAATCCGCAATTGGCTATACAAACCTCTATTTCAGCAGAAGAATACGCAAATAAAGGTTTAATTCTTATTGATGATGTATTGAATTCAGGCACCACCCTAATCTATGCGGTAAAACACTTTTTGGATGTGCCTTTAAAAAAATTCAAAACAGCCGTTTTAGTCGATCGCAATCATAAAAAATACCCAGTAAAAGCCGATTTCAAAGGAATTTCCCTTTCTACTTCCTTATTAGAACATGTACAAGTCGAATTTGATTTAGACGGTAATAGTTATGCTTGGTTAAGCTAAAATGGATAAAATTTCTTGAACCGTTTGTTCTATAGTTTGCTTATCAACCGCCACAGCATATTGCGCCTGATTATAATAAAAACTTCTTTCAAATAAATGAGTAGCAACAAACTCTTTCATCTCCTCATCGTTTTTGTTGGCGATAAGGGGTCTATTGCTCTTATTTGAAGACAATCTATTTACTAAAGTTTCTATCGAAGCTTTCAAATAAATAGAAACGATATCTTCTCTTTTGAGTAATTCATGATTATTTGCATAACATGGTGTTCCTCCTCCTAAACCAATAATTATAGGTTCTGAGAAATTCAACAATTCCACAAAACATTCATGTTCTAATTTCCTGAAATAGATTTCGCCTTTTTCGGCAAATATTGTTTTAATAGGCGAATTCACCTTTTTTTCGATAAAATCATCCAAATCAATAAAAGGCATTTCAATCTTTTTTGATAATTCTTTGGCAATTGTAGACTTACCACAACCCATATAACCTAACAGTACAATTTTCTTCATAGAATAAAACCCTATAAATTAAGGCATTAAAATTTATTATTAAAAAAAGACAAATTTATAATAAAAATACTTGGAAAACTTAAAATAAAGTCCTTATATTTGCACCCGCAATCAGGGATCGATGCAAGACTCGATAGCTCAGTTGGTAGAG
>DKIJ01000039.1 GCA_002454195.1 Flavobacterium sp. UBA6721 | reverse complement strand
TTTTGGTAATGTGGTCAAAAATGGTTGGTGATTTTTCATTTTGGATTAGTTAAATTAGGCTGTCAAATTGAAGAGGAAGTTGGCTCTGCTGAGGAGCAACCAACCAGCAATAAATTTGATGATTATACGATAATTAAAAGGATAGTTTTTAGCTATCCTTTTTTTGTTTAATTATCGGCAATCTGATATGGCTTAGAAAAACCTATTTCAGATTTGGTTTTTATAATATAAATACCATTTCAAGAAGTTCTTCCTATTGGCTAAACTTAATCCTCTATGGATATTCAAGTTGCCTTTTAAGTGTCCAAAAAAGGATTCTAGAGAGTTTGTTGAGTTGGGTATTTTATCATCCTTCAAGTACAGGAACATATTAGGTATAGCTTTTTTGATTACATTAAATGATCTTCTAACCATTTTATGAGTATACCAATATCTTCCTGTTTCAATATTATATGATTTTTGGTTAATAAAATCTCTATATCGTTCTTCCCATTGAATGAGTTCTATTAGCCATAATTGTCGTTTGTATTCAGAATCAATATGATGGATTTTTATTGCTATTTGTTTGAGTTCAAAACCTGATTTATGTTTAGGGTTCTGTGTAAGCCATATTCTACACATTCTTGAAATATGGACTAAACATCGTTGAAAAGGTACTCTTGGACAAACTTTTTTAATGGCCTTTATAGATGACTTATCTCCATCAGATGTAATGCTTTTTATTTTGATTCCTAGACTTAATAAATTTTGCAAGTCTTCTGCTATTTCTTCAAAATGCTCTCCATTAGTCATTCTATAAAGCTGTGTCGACTTTAAATGAAAGTTTCTATAAACCACCAGACAAATATCGTTAGGAAAATAAGTTCCATCAATTACCAGGTAAATTTCATCTGTTGAACTAAATTCTAAAATTGGAGCTTTGGATAGCATTTTAGAAAAATAACGTTGTAATGTACTTTTGCTATACCCTGATTCGACCGATATTTTATCAAATGTATCTTTCCCTATTACCCAGTTTCTAAACCAAATTTCTTTATTAGAATCCGAAACTGATTTATTATTTGATGTAAATAATTGTCCGCAATCTTTGCACTTAAATCGTTGTTTATTTTCTCTTTTTCCCCATTTAATAGTTTGAAGACTTTTACATGTGGGACAGCGCTTTTTTTTGAGTTATTCATAAATAAAAAAAGTTTATTGAAACGAATTTCAATAAACTTTCGGAAACATCATATTTCACAATGCTTTGCAGCGTTTTTACCAACCATTTTTGACTATTAAACCTTATTTTTTAATCTTAACTATTTTCAAAAATCTTTGTAAAATCAGGTTTAAAATAATTAGGACCTTTCATCACTTTCCCATCTTCACGATAAATTGGTTTTCCATCTTCACCCAATTTACTCATATTACTCCTTTGAATTTCATCAAAAACAGCTTCAATTTTATCCTGAAGTCCGTGCTCAATAATAGTTCCACACAAGATATACATCATGTCTCCTAAAGCATCTGCAATTTCTACTAAATCATTATTTTTTACTGCTTCCAGATATTCTTCGTTCTCTTCCTTCATTAAATGATAGCGAAGTGTGTTTTTTGTTTCTCCTAAATCAGCGATTGGTGTTTCACTGTATCCAATCCCGAATGCTGTATGAAATTCTTTAACAGAATTAATTTGATCTTGCATAATTATTATAAGTTAAATGAAATGCAAATTAGCAACTAATCCTAAACATTTGACTATTTTTGCAATAAATATTTTTACTATGTTTAGTCAAGGACAATTAATTTTTGCCATTTGTTTTCTAATTGCTTTTATCGTTGTTATGATTTTTTCTTATCGAAAAGACATTGCAACCCACCGAATTTTTTATAAAGGAAATTACAAAATACTAATTGGTTTTTTAATTTTCATTGGTTTACTATTTGTAATCAAAGTTGTTCTAAAACACTAACACTATTGAATTCCCTAATTAGCTTCTTTTTATTAAAACCAAAACACTAATAAACAACAAGTTATCTTACATAACTATTATAATGTTTTTCAAGGAATTCTATTCAATACCCCTTTGTAAATCGATAAATTATCGTATTTTATAATTTTCTTACCAATAGCATTGCATATTGATAAAATTTCTAACTTTACAACAGAAATAATCAATTTATTATGAGAATTATAAAATATATCTTTCTTCTTTTATTACTTAGCTTAGTTGCCCTATCCATTTTTATTGCTACACAAAAAGGCGATTTTCTTGTAGAAAGAAGTAAGATTATTAATTCTCCTAAAACTTCTGTTTATAATTATGTAAATGATTACAGAAACTGGAGTGACTTTTGTTCGTGGACTACTCAAGATCCTGAAACCAAATTAGATTACCCTCAAAATACCATTGGAAAAGGCGCTTCTTTTTCATGGGAAAGCCAAGATGGAAGTGGTAAAATGCAAACCATCGCCGTAAAAGAAAATGACAGTATTAGTCAAACTATGGAATTTGAAGGAACAAATTCTAAAGTTAGTTGGTTTTTTAAAGATACAATAGGAGGCACTAAAGTAACTTGGAGAACTAAAGGAAAAATGAGCTTTTACTTTAAAATTTATACTGCTTTACATGGCGGAATAGAAAAAGTTATTGGTGAAACTTACGAAAAAAGCTTGGCAAATTTAGACAAAGCTTTGGTTTATGAAATAAATACTTTTTCTACTAAAGAAAATGGAATTGTTCAAAAAACAGCCATGAATTACCTGGGTCAAAGTTTTACTTGTGAAATTCCTAAAGTGAACAAAAATTTAAAAATTGTTCTGCCTAAATTAATCGCTTTTTGCAAAAAAAACAACATTATAATTAACGGCAAGCCTTTCATATTGTATCACACTTACGACACTCCTGAAGGACTTACTAAAATCACCATTGGTGTTGGAATTCGTGATGCTATTTTTTTGAGTTCAGGAAGTGACTTAGTAGCAGGAAAATTGGATGCTTTTGAAGCGGCCAAAACAACGCTTATAGGTGATTATTCGCATCTAAAAACGGCTTATAACAAAACGATTAATTACTTAAACCAACAAAAAATAGCTCCAAACCCTATTTTTTCTTTCTTAGAAATGTATATTTCAGGTAAAACAGAAATAAAAAATCCATCAAAATGGGTAACTGAAGTTTATGTTCCTATTTTCCCTAGAATTATAGCGCCAAAACCAGCCATTGCTGAGTCCGCTACAACCAATCATATAACCCCAGAAACTCCAAATCCAGAAGAAGAATCTGAATTTTAATTTTTTTCCAAAAAAAATTAAACCTTTTAGTCCATTTTAAATCTAAACTCCAAAAAACTTTGCTGGAAGAAAAGGAATTCATAGAACAATTATTAAATCCGAAAACGCAAAATGATGCTTTTCAAAAATTGTTGCATTCCTACCAAAAGCCCTTATACAATCATATTCGGAACATCGTTTTAAGTCATGATGATACCGATGATGTTTTGCAAAACACTTTTATTAAAGTTTTCCAAAATTTAAAAAATTTTAAAGGTGAAAGTAAATTATTCTCTTGGATTTATCGAATTGCAACCAATGAAGCCTTAACTTTTTTAAACCAAAAAGCAAAAAAAAGTGGAATATCATCCGAAACATTACAAAACAACACTATAAATAATCTTCAATCTGATGTTTATTTTGATGGAAATGACATTCAAATTGCGTTACAGAAAGCCATTGCTACACTTCCTGAAAAACAACAACTAGTATTTAAAATGAAATATTTTGAAGAATTAAAATACGAAGAAATTTCTGAAATTCTAGACACTTCAGTAGGAGCTTTAAAGGCTTCTTATCATCATGCCGTAAAAAAAATAGAAGCCATTTTAACCACAAATTAAACCTTTTCCATTTTATTTGGTCTAATAGATATTATGAAAGAATTTAAACTACATAACAACCCTAAGATTGAATCTGGATTCAAAACTCCAGACGAAAATTATTTTGAAAATTTTTCAGCTCAATTACTCGCTCAATTACCTAAAGAAGAACCAAAAACAATCTCATTATTCCAAAGAAAGAAATCAATAATAATGATGGTTGCAGCTGTTTTCGTTTTTGCTCTAGCAATTCCTACATTGATAAAAAATGCGAGTACTAAGAATGATTTAGATACAATTACATTAGAAAACTATCTAAGCTATCAATCTAACATCAACCAGTACGATTTGATAAACGCTTTAGACGAAGAAGACATTAGAAACATCGATCAAGATATCGAATTAAAAGATCAAACCATTGAAGATATTTTAATTAGCAACAATAATATCGAACACTATATAATAGAATAATCCCTCAAACAGAAAAGATGATGAATTTTAGAAAACTTTTACCCTTATTATTGCTATTCACTTGTAGTTTTTATGCTCAAGACAATATAAAAGATAAAAAAGAGCAAGTAAAAGCAATGAAAGTTGCTTTTTTAACTACCGAATTAAACCTTAGCCCACAAGAAGCTGAGAAATTCTGGCCGCTTTACAATGCTTATGACGATAAGCAATTTGAGATAAGACATGAAAAAATGAGAACATTAAAGTGGCGAATGAACGGAGATGCTTTAAATAAAATCAGTGAAAAAGAAGCTATAATATTGCTTAATCAAATGGAAGCCGCTGATGAAGAATTATTTTTATTGCGAAAAAAATTCACTAAAAGTATCCGAACCATTTTGCCAGCAGTTAAAATTCTTAAGCTAAAAAAATCAGAGGATGATTTTTACCGAAAATTGCTTCAACAATACGGTGATCGCGGGAAGAGAAAATAAACGCAAATACTCGTTATACAAACCGTTCTGAAATTAATACAGAACGGTTTTTTTTATTTTAAATAATAGAATCTACTCTTTTGTATACTCATATTGAACATCGGCTAAATAGGTTCATAATGAATTGGCACAGTAATTGAATATACCCAATCAAGAATGTAAATATCCATTATCATGAAAAATACAATTATACTATTAGGTGTGCTAGCTACTTTGTTCTCAGCTTCTGTTGAAGCTCAAAATAGAACAACAGTAAACGCGATGAGTAACGAAATAAGCGACAATCTTGATTTAAGAGCAGTTGCTTCTGTATTTGGAGACTCCAGAAATTTAGAAGACTTTGAAAGAAGATTGAATGACCCAGAACTTCAAATTTCAAATTTAGATTTGAATAACGATAACGAAGTCGATTATTTGCGAGTAATCGAAACGGTGGAATATAACACGCACGTAGTGATAATTCAATCTGTTTTAGATCGTGATGTATACCAAGATGTTGCGACTATAGATATCGAAAGAAGCAATAATAGAGTGCAGGTACAATTTATTGGTAACGAATATTTATATGGTCCTAACTACATTTATGAACCAATATACTATTCAACTCCTCACATTTATGCGTCTTTCTGGATCTCTAACTATCGTCCATACATCTCTAACTGGTATTGGAATTATTACCCATCCTACTTTTACGCATGGAATCCATACCCAATTTACAGATATAGAAATAACATTAATTTATGTGTAAACTTCAGTAATCGTTATAATTATGTGAGTTATAGAAGAAGCAATGTAGCCATCTCTTTATACAACACCAGACGTTCTAATGCTTACGAAAGACGTTATCCAAATTACGCCTTTACTAGAAGATATAGCAACTATACTAATCGTTATGAATTAGATCAAAGAAGAAGTTATTATAACAAAAATTATTATTCGAACCGATATGTTGAAGGCAGACAATACAATAACAATTCGGGTTCTAGAAGAGAACAAACAAGAGATTATTCGTCAAATAGAAACACTCCTTCAAGAGACTATTCTAATTCAAGAATAAACACGAGAGAATCTAATGGTAATTCGTCAAATTCAAGACAATATAACCCTTCCAGAGGTTACACTACCGAAAATAGCTCTCGAGATAATGCCTCACAAAGAGGTACAAACAGAGAGTACAATCAAAACTCAAGATCAAATTCAAATCAAGCTGGACAAAATCAAAGAGCCTACACTCCTAGACAAGAAAATGGTGCAGCAAGAACAGAGAATAGAGAGTACAACCAAAATAGAGCCGAAAACTCAAGATCGAATTCAAATCAATATGGACAAAATCAAAGAGCCTACACTCCTAGACAAGAGAACAGCGCTCCTAGAGTAGAAAATAACAACAGAAATTCGAACCAAGGCTCCTACTCTAGACCAAGTAATCCATCCTATTCTGCACCAGAAAGAGGCGATTCAAATAGAAATAGAGGATCAAATCAAGGCGATAATAATGGATCTTCGAGAAGCAACAACAGAAGAATTTAACAAAATAAACAACTATTATTAAAAACACGGCTAATTAGTCGTGTTTTTCTGTTTTTTAGGGATATTAACTTTTGGTTTATTTAAAAATGAGTAAATTTGAGACCTTTACAAAAAAATATAATGAACGCATCTCATAAAAACTTACACAGCAAATTATCTTTAGGAGGTCTATTAATTACTTTAGGAATCATTTATGGAGATATTGGGACCTCTCCTTTGTATGTAATGAAAGCCATTTTAGGAGAACACACCATTGACGCAGATGTTGTATTAGGTGGTATTTCTGCTGTATTTTGGACATTAACATTACAAACGACACTGAAATATGTTATCATAACCTTAAATGCTGACAACCATGGTGAAGGTGGTATTTTTGCGTTGTATGCTTTAGTAAAGAAAACTAAAATCAAATGGCTAATCGTCCCAGCAATTATAGGAGGAAGTGCCTTGCTAGCGGATGGAATTATTACACCTCCAGTATCCGTATCTTCTGCCGTTGAAGGTATTAGAACCTACTATCCAGATATTAATACGGTTCCTATCGTAATTGGAATCTTATTTGTCCTTTTTACCATTCAACAATTTGGAACTAAACTAGTTGGGAAATTCTTTGCTCCAATGATGCTTATTTGGTTTAGTATGCTTGGAATTTTAGGTATTATCCAAATTATAGAACACCCAGAAGTATTCAAAGCTTTCAATCCATATTATGCCTACCACTTATTAACCATTCACCCTGATGGCTTTTTTGTATTAGGATTTGTATTCTTATGTACCACAGGAGCCGAAGCTTTGTATTCTGACATGGGACACTGTGGTCGAAAAAACATTCGCATTAGCTGGATTTTTGTCAAAGCAACTTTGGTTTTAAACTATTTTGGACAAGGAGCCTATCTTATCCATCATGAGGGAGAAACATTATTAAGTTTAGGTGGAAAAAACGGAAACCCTTTCTACCTAATTATGGCTGATTGGTTTCAACCTTTCGGAATCGTAATTGCAACAACTGCGGCTGTAATTGCGTCTCAAGCCTTAATTAGTGGTTCATTTACCTTAATTAATGAGGCTATGCGATTAAATTTCTGGCCAAAAGTAAAAATCAACTACCCAACCGAATTACAAGGACAATTGTATATTCCATCGATAAATTGGCTTTTATTCTTAGGTTGTGTTGGAATTGTATTGCATTTTAAAGAGTCCAGTAACATGGAACACGCATACGGTTTAGCCATTATTCTTTGTATGATAATGACCACTATTTTACTTAATTTCTATTTAATTATGAAAAGAGTAAAATTGTATTTTATGGTTCCATTAATCACATTATATCTTATAATAGAATTTAGCTTCTTAGCCGCAAATGTTACAAAATTTAGCGATGGAGGTTATGTAACCTTGATTATTGCAATACTTTTAATTACAGTAATGTCAATATGGTTCTCTGCCAAAAAGATTACCAAAAGCTATACTAAAATTGTAAAAGTGCAAGATTACATTAAAGTACTTAGCGAGTTAAGTGTTGATTTGAGTATCCCTAAATATGCAACTCACTTAGTGTATATGACCAACGCAGGACGAGTTGATGAAATAGAAGAAAAAGTAATGTATTCTATTTTACAAAAACGACCAAAAAGAGCCGATATTTATTGGTTTGTACACGTAAATATTCTTTCTGAACCCTATAAAACCGAATATAGAGTGACTGAAATCCGTAAAGATGATTTATACCGTGTGGATTTTAATCTTGGTTTTAGAGAGCCTACTAAAATTAACCTCATGTTTAAAGAAGTAATCAAAGACATGGTAAAGAATGGCGAAGTAGACATCAGAAGCCGATATGAGTCCTTAAATAAAAACAACATCATTGGAGACTTTAAATTTGTGCTTTCTGAAAAATACTTATCAAATGATAATGAATTAAAATGGCACGAAAACATAATTATGAATTCTTATTTCTTTATTAAAAAGCTAAGCTTATCTGAAGAAAGTGCTTTTGGTTTAGATAGTAGTTCTGTAAAAATTGAGAAATTCCCAATGGTACTTCATACTCCAGAAAACATGGATCTCACCCGATTAGAAGCCAGAGAAATACACATCGAAAAAGTATAAAACCTATCTTATTTTAATTAAAGCGATTTTTTAGAAAGTCGCTTTTTTTTTGCAAACTCTTTTACAAACTCTTTTTTCAAAATAAATTTAACAAGAATTTTATTTAATTAAATTTGGAATAATAAATAAATCAATTAATACATTCCACTTGAAAAAAGCACTGAAAATACTTTTAAAAACGATTATATATATTTTTTAGGATTTATAATCATCTACATCTCTTCAGCTTATCTGCTTTCAAAAATCACAATAGAAAAAGAAAATAACAGTAAAAGTGAAATGGAAATTTACATTCTCACTAACGGTGTTCATACAGATATTGTAATGCCTACAAAAAGTGAACAGATATACTGGAATAAAAAAATTCACTATAAAAACACTATAGCAGCTGATTCAACATACCAATATATTACTATGGGTTGGGGTGATAAAGGTTTTTATCTTGAAACTCCTGAATGGTCAGACTTAAAGGCTTCAGTTGCATTTAAAGCGGCTTTAGGCTTAAGTACTACTGTTATTCACGCTACTTATTATAAAACCATGAAAACAGGTAAGGATTGTAAATCAATCTTAATTAGTAAAGAGCAATACCAACGTTAAATTACGTATATCACTAACAGTTTTCAAAAAGAGACTTCAGGGAATTTCATAGCCATAAAAACAAATGCCAACTATGGAAAAACCGATGCTTTTTATGAAGCTAATGGAAGTTATAGCATCTTCAAAACCTGTAATACCTGGGCAAATAGTGCTTTAAAAGCCTGTGGGCAAAAATGTTCTTTTTGGACAGCAACCGATTCAGGAATTTTTTCGAAATACAATTAATTTTATAAATAGGATACAAAAAACATTAAATGCATCATGGATCTTAGTGATTGGTGGTAATTATAAAAATCTGCTATGAAAAGACACTTTTTTTTATTGATTTTACTCTGTAATTTAATTTCATGTGGAAATCTTGAAGAGAATAGTTTGTTGGAATATTCAGAGAAAAATAAATCTTACCAAATCACTATAACTGAAAATAATTTAAACGAAAAAGATTCAATAATCAGAAGAGCAACAAGTGTAATAAATATTTATGATTCAAAAAATAATTTAATAAATAGTAACAACTTATCATTCTATTTTTATAATTCACAAAACAAATTATCCGAAACTAAATCAGTCTACAAAAGAGAAGGAAAAGGTTTAATTTCAAAAATCCTAAAGCATAAATATTTATATGATAAAAATGTAAAAACTAATAAAAACAACAGATAACACTAAGAATGAAGTAATCATTTGGGAATTAAAATATGACAAGTTTGGAAATTTAAAGTCTGAAATTGGATTACGAGAAACTATAAATTATGAATATTTAAATGGTAAAATTATAAAGAAAACAGTAATCGAGGACAATGAAATTTCAAAGGTATCTGAATATAAATATGATAAATTTAACAGAATAGAAATAGAAGATTGGGTTTTTAGTGGAACAAATCGAATGAAAACTTATTATAAATATAATTCTAACAATAAACTATTTAGCAAAAGAGATAGTAGCTTTTCAACAGTTACAAATCCTAACCAATACATTGAGTTTCTGACTGAATATTATTATGATAAAAATGATTCATTAATCGAAATCAGAAAATTAGGACGAATTTATACTGAAAAAGAATTCAAAATTCGAGGGAAAACAAAATTCAAATATTTGAAAGAATAACTACCTCCGCATATCAAGCATTTTGCGAGATTGATAGTTTTGTGGTAAAATCACGTTCATGTTTCGCCAGAAATTTCATCTTTAACTTAAAGTAATCGGTTCCGTACTTCGCAACCTCACCAAACCACAAAACGCTATAATCCAAAATTTGAGCTTATTCACTCAAATACATTTTTATGTGCGGAATATCATCTTCCAGATACATTTCGCTGGACTGAACAAAACCAAGCGATTCATAGAATTTTTTAAGATACAATTGCGCACCAATGGTAATCTGACTTTCGCCAAACTGATGCTTAATAGCAGAAATAGATTGCAGCATTAATTCTTTGCCCCATTTTTTATCGCGATAATCAGCAGCAACTACTACTCTACCTATTGAAGCTTCATCATAAGTAATTCCGGGTTTAAAAAGTCGAGTACAGGCAACAATCTGATCATTATACACTCCAATAAGGTGTAATGCCAAAGGATCTTTACCATCTATATCCAAATAAGCACAGTTTTGTTCCACTACAAATACTTCTGAGCGCAATTTTAAAATGGCGTAGAGTTCGCTAACTGTTAATGTTTCAAAAGATTTAATTTGCCAAACTAGTTCCATGTTGTCATTTTTATGCTATTCCTTTTATCAAGAATAACAAAAATACATTTTATTATTTTTGTTACATTTTTTACTTCATTTCATTACGCAAAAAAACACTACCAATGACGTTTTATTAAATGTGAAATTATCTTTTACTAATTTTCTTTTTTGCTTGATCAAAAAAGAAACAAAAAAATCAAGTCTTAAGCTTCCTCGTCGGTCAAATTTGTTTTCGAATACTAAAAGAAAATAACTCGCTGCGCTCAAACAAATTTTCTTTTTACGTATTCTTCAAACATTTGACACTCGATTGCGGAAGCTAAGGACAAGTTGAGTTACCAGAAATTACTACAATTCAATTCATAGTTTACAACGTCTTTTTGTATTGTTTTTTAGGTTACCAAATTATTCCTCGAACTGACGTTTTTGATAATTTTTTCCAACAGGAATTTTCATTCTTTGGTTTTACAGCAAATTGGGTTGTTACTTCTAAAAAAACACCAATCTTACCTAAATAGCCCTGATGGTATCGGCATCCTTGTGGCAGCAGCCTTTAAGCTGCCACAAGATACAGCGAACAGCAGGAACTATTGCTATTAAAAAAAGCCAAATGTTGTGCTCCCCCAAAAAAAAAACAAAAAAAAATAGGCTGTCTTGATGGACAGCCTATTCTATGAATCAATTGAGTTATTATTTACTCAAATACATTTTTCTTCTTGAATACAATTCGTAGAATTGATCATCTTTTAAATCATCGATAAACAAGATGCTTTCTCCTGTTGATTTCATTTCAGGTCCTAAAGCTTTGTTTACATTAGGGAACTTACTGAAAGAGAATACCGGTTGTTTGATAGCGTATCCGTTTAATTTAGGATTGAAATCAAAGTCGGTTACTTTACTGTGTCCTAACATTACTTTAGTCGCGTAGTTTACGTAAGGCTCACCATACGCTTTAGCAATAAATGGAACTGTACGAGAAGCTCTTGGATTCGCTTCGATGATATAAACGGTATCATCTTTAATCGCAAACTGAATATTGATTAAACCTACAGTTTTTAATGCTTTAGCAATTTTGTGTGTATGATCTTTGATTTGTTGCATTACAAACTCTCCCAAATTGAAAGGAGGCAATGTAGCATTAGAATCTCCCGAGTGAACTCCACATGGCTCGATGTGCTCCATAATTCCGATGATGTACACATTTCCATCAGCATCACAAATAGCATCTGCTTCTGCTTCGATAGCACCATCTAAATAGTGGTCTAACAATAATTTGTTTCCTGGGATCGATTTCAACAAATCAATTACGTGTTCTTCTAACTCTTGTTTGTTGATTACAATTTTCATTCCCTGACCTCCTAATACATAAGAAGGACGAACTAATAATGGAAAATCTAATGAATCCGCTAACTTCGAAGCTTCGTCTGCGCTTTCTGCAATTCCGAATTTAGGGAAAGGAATTTTCAACTCCGTTAATAAATCAGAGAAACGTCCTCTGTCTTCTGCTAAGTCTAATGCATCAAAGCTTGTTCCGATGATTTTTACGCCGTATTTAGATAATTTTTCAGCTAATTTAAGCGCTGTTTGACCACCTAACTGAACGATAACTCCTTCTGGTTTTTCGTGTTGGATAATGTCATAAATATGCTCCCAGAAAACCGGCTCAAAGTATAATTTATCGGCTGTATCAAAATCAGTTGAAACGGTTTCAGGGTTACAATTAATCATAATCGTTTCGTATCCACACTCTTTAGAAGCTAAAACTCCGTGAACACAAGAGTAATCGAACTCAATTCCTTGTCCAATACGGTTTGGTCCAGAACCTAAGACAATTACTTTCTTTTTATCAGTAACAATACTTTCATTATCTACAAAACGTGTTCCATCTGCTTTTTCAATTTCAGCCTCAAATGTTGAGTAGTAGTAAGGCGTTTTAGCTTTAAACTCCGCAGCACAAGTATCAACCAATTTGAACACACGGTTGATGTTCATCTCCATACGTAAAGCGTGAACTTCACTCTCTAAACATCCCATCATATGAGCTAATTGACGGTCAGCAAAACCTTTTTGTTTTGCCTCAAGCAATAACTCTTTTGGTAAATTGCTCACTTTATAATTGGCAATTTCTTTTTCTAAGATAAATAACTCCTCATACTGTTTCAAGAACCACATATCAATTTTAGTGATTTCATGAATTCTGCTCAATGGAATTCCCATAGCAATCGCATCGTAAATTACGAATACACGATCCCAGCTTGCATAAGTAAGTTTTTCAATAATTTGTTCGTAATTGGTATACCCTTTACCATCTGCACCTAAACCATTACGTTTAATTTCTAATGATTGTGTTGCTTTGTGTAAAGCTTCTTGGAACGAACGCCCAATTCCCATTACCTCACCTACCGACTTCATTTGAAGACCTAAAATTCGGTCAGAACCTTCAAATTTATCAAAGTTCCAACGTGGTATTTTTACAATAACATAATCTAAAGTAGGCTCGAATAAAGCTGAAGTAGATTTTGTAATTTGGTTTTGTAACTCATCTAAGTTGTAACCTAAAGCTAATTTAGAAGCAATTTTTGCAATTGGATATCCTGTAGCTTTTGATGCCAAAGCAGAAGAACGAGATACACGTGGGTTAATTTCAATAGCCACGATATCTTCTTTATCATCAGGTGATACTGCAAACTGTACGTTACATCCTCCGGCAAAATTACCAATACTGCGCATCATCAAGATAGCGTAATCACGTAATTTTTGGAAAGTAGTATCCGATAATGTCATTGCAGGAGCCACTGTAATCGAATCTCCAGTATGGATTCCCATTGGGTCCATATTTTCGATAGAACAAATGATGACAACATTGTCATTTTTATCTCTTAAAAGCTCTAATTCGTATTCTTTCCATCCCATTAAAGCTTTATCAATTAAAACTTCATGGATTGGTGAAGCCTCAAGACCTGCAGTTAACAATCGGTCAAAATCTTCTGGTTTATATACGATAGAAGCCCCAGTTCCACCTAATGTAAAAGAAGGACGAATAACCAATGGGAAACCAAATTCCTGAGCAATTTCTTTACCTCTTAAATATGATGTACAAATTTCTGCTGGTGCAGTTGGTACATTAATTTTCTTTAAAAGCGCTTTAAACTGGTCTCTATCTTCAGTAATATTAATTGCGTTTACATCAACCCCAATCATTTTTACACCAAAATCATCCCAAATTCCTTTTTCCTGCGCTTCCAGACATAAATTAAGTGCCGTTTGACCACCCATAGTAGGCAATACAGCATCAATTTGTGGATGTTCTTTAAGGATTTCAATGATCGATTTAGTCGTTAAAGGTTTCAAATAGATATGATCCGCCATTGATGGGTCGGTCATAATTGTAGCAGGATTCGAATTGATAAGAATAACCTCGATTCCTTCTTCACGAATAGAACGAGCTGATTGCGATCCTGCGTAATCGAATTCGCAAGCTTGACCAATAACAATAGGACCTGAACCTATAATTAAAACGGATTTGATTGAAGTGTCTTTTGGCATTATGATGTAATTATTGTTTTTTGAAGTTTTTTATTTCTCAAATTTACTTTTTTTTTAAAAGAGGTAACTCATTAAAAAACATAAACTTGAGTACTATTTTCAGACTAGGTATAAAAAAGGGCGATACTAATAAAAGTAACGCCCTTATTTATGCTTTTTCAAACATTATTTTTTGTGTCTAGGCTCGCTAGAAACAGTTAATTTATGTCTTCCTTTAGCTCTTCTACGCGCAAGAACTTTTCTTCCATTTGCAGAAGCCATTCTGTCCATAAATCCGTGTTTATTTCTTCTTTTTCTTTTCGATGGTTGAAACGTTCTTTTGCTCATTGGTTTGTATCTTTAAATCTTATTAATTGTATCTTTTATTGTTTGATATAACGGTCATTTCTAAACCGAGTGCAAATATACAAAGACTTTTTTTTCTAGCAAGAAGTTTTATAAAAATATTTTTAATTCCTTTTACTATATTTGCAAACACAAATCAAACAACCATCATGTTAAACAAGAATATCAAACTTATTATCGCTGGACTTATTGTAATTACTAGCATTTGGCAATTTACGGAAAACAATATTGGCAATGGAATCTTCTTATTATTGCTTACAATAATTCCTGTTTTTCTTTATTACAGAAACGAATTCATCTTATTAGCCTTTTTAAAATTAAGAAAACAAGACTTTGTAGGTGCTCAAAAGTGGCTTTCATACATAAAAACCCCTGAAGGAGCTTTAACTAGAAAACAACAAGGATACTTTAATTATCTTCACGGAATCATGCTTTCGCAAACAAATATCAATCAATCAGAGAAATATTTTAAGAAAGCGATTGAACTAGGTTTATCTATGGATATGGATTTAGCCGTTGCTAAACTAAATTTGGCAGGAATTGCGCTTTCAAGAAGAAGAAAAATTGAAGCAACCAATTTAATCGCTGAAGTAAAGAAATTAGACAAACAAGGAATGTTGAAAGATCAAATCAATATGATGAAAGAACAAATGAAAAAAATGTAATTTCATCACACCTTTTTTTTTAAAATCCGTCACTTATTTAAAGTTGACGGATTTTTTTTAGCCCTACTAGAATATTTAACTATAAATTAAATTTTTTGAATCTAAAATAATCGCTGGTAAATTAGCATTAAACCATCGGTATTTAGTATAAATCATTACATGTGTTCCACCTTCTACCACCACACATTTTTGGATATTTTGTATCGGAAACACCGCATCTTTATCACCATGAACATGAATCACACGTTCATCTATTTTTATACGATCCCATAAAACTACTTTCTCAAAAGCCCATTTTAAATAATTAACATCGCGAACCGATAGAAAAGTATCATACAACTGCATTCTATTTGAGCTTTTTTCACCCAAAACAAACTGCGCCAACTTACCCAAACTCAATACCAATCGAATTGGAATCAATTTATACAGCAATGTTTTTCGGGCAAAACGTATTCGCCTAGGAAATTCTTCCTTTGATTTAACACTCGAAATAATAATTATTTTTTGCACATTGAGAAACTTCGCCATTTCCTGTACTAAAATCCCTCCAAAAGAAACACCTATTAAAACTGATTGCTCTTTTTTCACACCCAAAGCGATGCGCTTAGCATAATTATCAAGAGTTTCTCCATGCTCTGGAATTTTCCATTCTAAAAAATGAACATCAAAAAGCGAATCATCCAACCTTATTCTTTCAAAAATTAAAGGATTGGCCGCTAACCCAGGCATAAAATATAAAGGAATTTTACTCATTAAATCATTCGGATTTTAAATTACCAAAATACTAATTTAAAGACTTAAAAAACAGAAAATGATTAAATAAAAAAAGACATACTAAACTTTAACATTAGAAGCTGTGTTAAAGTCATTTGAATTTGATATCCAAATACTTAACTTTACAATTCGTCTTATCGAATAAAATATTCACATAAAACAAAAGCAAAAAGCGATAGTACTCAGAAAATCTTAGAGCAAAAAATCTATTGTAATTGCTTTGCACAACAAAATTCTTAATTACCATGGAAACAATTGATTCAATTGAAATTAAAAACAATGCTTTTGCTAGACAATTTGAAACCACTATTCCAGAAGGCCTTATCACAATTGAATATTCACTTCAAGAAAGAAAAATATTTTTAACCAAAATCAATACCCCGGAACATTTTGATAACGACAAAATCATTGATTTTATAATAAAAAACATACTAGACAACTCAATCGAAGAACGCACAAAAGTAGTCCCAGTATATCCTAGAATAGTACATTTTTTCAGAAAAAATCCAGCTTACAAAGAATTACTACCTCCTGGAATCCGAATTTAACAAAAACAATAAAAGGCACAAATTGTGCCTTTTATTTATATCTGAATAGAAAATTATTTTTCAATCTCTCTCATACTTTCCATTTTCTTGTGAGCCAAGAATCCTGAAATATCCTCGAAGTGCTCCACCACTCTTTTGTTCCCAAATTCGAAAACCTTAGTCGCTAATCCATCTAAGAAATCACGGTCGTGAGAAACTAAAATCAAAGTTCCATCAAAATCTCGCAAAGCATCCTTAATAATATCTTTGGTTTTCATATCCAAATGGTTTGAAGGCTCATCCAGAATCAACAAGTTTACAGGTTCTAGCAATAATTTAATCATTGCTAAACGCGTTTTCTCCCCACCCGAAAGCACTTTTACTTTTTTAGTAATATCATCACCTTGAAACATAAAAGCTCCTAAAATATTTTTAATCTGAGTACGAATATCACCAACCGCAATACTATCAATCGTTTCAAAAATAGTCGCATTTTCATCTAATAATGAAGCTTGATTTTGTGCAAAATATCCAATTTGAGCATTGTGACCAATTTCCACACTTCCACCATCAATACCTATTTCTTTCATAATGGCTTTAATCATGGTCGATTTACCTTCACCATTTTTACCCACAAAAGCCACTTTTTGACCTCTTTCGATAACAATATTAGCATCTTTAAAAACTACGTGATCACCATAGGATTTAGCCAAATCTTTAACCACAACTGGATATTGTCCAGAACGAGCTGCTGGAGGAAACTTTAATTTCAAAGCCGAAGTATCGACTTCATCTACCTGAACAATCTCTAACTTCTCTAACATTCTCACACGAGATTGTACCGCATCTGTTTTAGAGAAAGTCCCTTTAAATCGCTCAATAAAAGCACGATTATCTGCAATCATTTTTTGTTGCTCATCATATGCTTTTTGCTGGTGAATTCTACGATCTTTACGCAATTCTAAATAATGAGAATACTTTGCTTTATAATCGTAAATACGTCCCATTGTTACTTCAATCGTACGGTTCGTGATATTATCTACAAAAGCTCTATCGTGTGAAATTACCACCACCGCCTTAGCCGAATTAATCAAGAAATCTTCTAACCATTGAATACTTTCGATATCCATGTGGTTAGTAGGCTCATCCAGTAAAATTAAATCTGGCTTACGCAATAAGATTTTAGCCAATTCAATGCGCATTCTCCAACCTCCCGAAAATTCAGAAGTTTTACGATTAAAATCGGCAGCAACAAAACCTAATCCTTTTAAAACTTTCTCAACCTCTGCTTCGTAATTGATTTCTTCAATAGCATAAAACTTTTCACTTAAGTCTGATACACGCTCAATAAGCTTCATGTATTCGTCACTTTCATAATCAGTACGAATCGTTAATTGCTCATTGATTTCGTCAATCTCCGCTTTCATTTGGAACACTTCAGAAAAAGCTTTCGAAGCTTCTTCTTTTACTGTAGCCGTATCAGTTGTCAATAAATGCTGTGGTAAATAAGCAATAACTGCTTCTTTTGGCGCCGAAACACTCCCTGTTGACGGCTTGCTATTTCCTGCAATAATTTTTAATAAAGTCGATTTTCCAGCCCCATTTTTACCCATAAGGGCAATTTTATCGTTCTCATTAATAGCAAAGGAAACATCACTAAAAAGTGTAGTTCCTCCAAATTGAACCGATATATCGTTAATTGTAATCATTGTTTAAAGTTAGAAGTTAGAGGCTAGAAGTTAGAAATTTCTACCCTCAATAAATTTAAAAGCGCAAAGATAACTTAATTAAGTAATTTGTTCCTATAAAAAAGCTTCTAGTAAAGCATAAAATATACTACTAGAAGCTTAAATAATTTATACAATAGTTACTCTGTTTTAACTTTGTTTAAAGTATTCCAAATATGAGCATTTGAAACATCAATTGTTTCAGGTAAAAAAACAGGATCCTTTCCTTCCTTTTTCTGTTTTTCATAATCCAAAAGAGCTTTTAATGCTGGTTTTTGCAAAAGAATAATCGCAATAATATTAAACCACGCCATCAAACCTACCCCTAAATCCCCAATTGCCCAAGCCAAAGTTGCTTGATTAACCGCACCATACATAATCACAACCATCATTATTACTTTTAACACATAATAAAACGCAGGTGATTCAAATTTTCTAGTCAAATAAGAAATATTCGTTTCAGCAATATAATAATAGGCTATAACAGTTGTAAAAGCAAAGAAAAATAATGCTACTGCTACAAAATACGATCCAAAACCAGGAAAAACGGTATCCATTGCCATTTGTGTATAAGCCGGTCCTACTGCTACGTTTTTTAAACCATGATACAAAAACTCCGAAGCTCCGTTACTACCAAATTCAGGGTTTTGAACATTATACATTCCTGTAATCAAAATCATAAATCCAGTAGCCGAACACACAAACAAAGTATCAATGTAAACCGAAAAAGACTGCACCAAACCTTGTTTTACCGGATGCGAAACATTGGCTGCAGCCGCAATATGAGGCGCTGTTCCTTGACCTGCTTCATTAGAGTAGATTCCTCTCTTCACCCCCCACTGAATAGCCAATCCAAAAACAGCCCCGAATCCTGCTTCTAAATTAAATGCACTCTTAAAAATCAAACTCAACACACGCCCTAACTGATCAAAATTCACTCCAATAATAATTAAAGCAAATGCTATATAACCAATTGCCATAAACGGAACTACATATTCAGTAAACCTTGCAATCCTTTTTACACCTCCAAAAACAATCGCTCCAAACAAAACAACCATTCCCAAACCTGAAATCCAAGTTTCAACATCAAAAGCATTTTTTATTCCTTCTGCTACCGAATTCGCCTGAACTCCCGGCAAAAATACGCCTGCCGAAACAACAGAAACTACAGCAAACAAAATTCCGAACCATTTCATTTTCAAACCTCTTTCTATATAAAAAGCAGGACCACCACGAAATTCACCTAAATGTTTCTCTTTATATATTTGCGCCAAAGTCGCTTCAACATAAGCTGTACTTGCCCCTAAGAAGGCAACTGTCCACATCCAAAACATAGCACCTGGTCCTCCAAAAGCAATGGCAGTAGCAACTCCAGCTATATTACCTGTACCTACTCTACCTGCTAATGACATTGCCAAAGCCTGAAAAGAAGAAACTCCTGAATCTGTACTCTCTCCATCAAATAGCAATTTCCACATTTCTTTAATATGTCGAAGTTGTAAAAAACGCGTTCGTATTGAAAAATACAAACCAATTCCTAAACACAAAACTATTAAAGAATTACTCCAAACGATACTATTTAAGGCAACAACAAATTCTTCCATACTTCTTACATTTTAATTTCAGTAAAAAAACAACAAAACCATCAATAATCAAACATTTTTTAAACAAAAAACAAAGAAACCCTATAAAACAAAAAAATACTTCACCAAAAACAGATGAAGTATACATTTTAAAAACCATTATTTCCTAAAGCCTCCTATTCTTTTCGCCACTTTTTAGTAATTTCAAAAACATGCTCTAAGATAGCCGCTTCCTTTTCATCAAATTCAATGCCTCTTCTATCCATCACGCGCCTGGCCGTTTCAAAAGCCTTTTTAGTTAAATATGTTGTAAAACCTGTCGCACCTCCCCAAGAAAAACACGGAACAAAATTTCTTGGAAATCCTGAACCAAAAATATTAGCACTTACTCCCACCACAGTTCCAGTATTAAACATGGTATTGATACCACATTTACTATGATCCCCCATCATCAAACCACAAAACTGCAATCCCGTTTTAGCAAAACCTTCCGTTTCATAACTCCATAAACGCACTTCATCATAATTATTTTTTAAATTGGAATTATTACTATCCGCTCCAATATTACACCATTCCCCTAAAACCGAATTTCCTAAAAACCCATCATGTCCTTTATTTGAACAGCCAAATTGCACCGAAATATCGTTAACTGTAATCATTGCGTAGTGGATTTGTATATTGGAAAATCGATCATTCAACCTCCCCTTTTTGAAGGCGCAAATATAATTCAAATCTATTGTTGTTTGAATGTATTAAATGAAGTTTTTGTAAAACAAAAAGAAGATTATCAAATACGAAGAAAAACTACGAAGCAATCGGACCGCAGATTCGAGAAATTTTATTTAACCACATAGAAACATAGCACTAAAAATGATACAGAACAAGATAGACGCTTCGCTATTCAAAGTGAAGTGATATAGAAATACTTTATACTGCTAATAGGTATTGTCCCTACGGAAATTAAATTAAAGAAGTTCGTAAATTACCCAAATAGAATGCATCACGGTAATCAACAACGTACGAAATCAAATAGCACAACACTTATTTCCTACCCACTAAATTTAAACTTCTTTAGTTGAAGCACTCCAAATGGAGATAAAACTACTATTAAAATAGATAAAAATCCATTCAAAAGTAACCTCAAGTAGTTCTTTATTAAACAACCAAAACTACACTTAACGAATTAAAAAACAACATTTTAAATTCAATTCAAATACACGAAAGTATGGTTTCGTGTATTTGTTTTATACCCTAAAGAGATTTTAAGGAATTTTATGACAATTGAAATTCAATTATAAATGTCCCAAAGAAAAACTAACCTTTTAGATAAAATTGGTAGACTTATTCCTGGTTATACTGGTTATACAATCCGTGATGAAAAAAGAAATACGGATAAAAAAACTAGAGAATTTATTGCGCTTTCCATTCAGCAATCAGAAAATTTAATTGTTCACCATCAAAAAGAGCTTTTAAACAAGAATGAGATTCAACAAACAAAAGATTGGGAAAATATCCGAAAACTACTTAACACTCTTTATTCTAAAATCAAATACGCTTCTTATGGCGAATCTTCTTTTTTCTCAGAGAATGAGTTAAAAGAAGACGAATTGGATGTGATACATTCTTTTGATTTAGAAATTACCGAAAAAACACTAATTATCTCTAAAACAATTCAGGAAGAAATAGACGAAATAGTAAGTGTGGTATTCATTCTGAAGCAAATTAGGGATATTGAAACACTAATAGTAGAAAGGTTAAACTTTATTAACCAACACAAATAAAAATGGAAGTTCTAGAATTTTTAGATAATAGCGGTGCTGTATTAGTTAAGCGTATTCCAGATAGTGGCAACCTTGAAATTAAATGGGGATCCCAACTTACCGTTAGGGAAAGTCAAGATGCTATATTTTTTAGAGATGGAAAAGCATTAGACGTATTTGGTGCAGGAAGACACATATTAAAAACTCAAAATATTCCTGTTATTGGAAAATGGGTTACTTCCTTTGGATACGGACCTGATTCTCCTTTTAGAGCAGAGGTTGTTTTTATTGGAAAACAACTATTTCCAAATTTAAAATGGGGAACTAAAGAACCTATTTTATTTAGAGATACCGAATTACAAATGATTCGTCTTCGTTCTTATGGTTCTTTCTCTATACAAGTACAAGACAGTATGCTCTTTGTCAACAAAGTAGTAGGAACAATGGGGCTTTATACAACGGCTGTAATTGAAGATTATTTAAGAGGAATCATCATTTCTAAATTGAATGTAGTCCTTGGAAAGATGCTGAAATCAGTCTTTGATATTCCTATGATGATGGACGATTTGAATCTAGTTTTTAGAACTGAATTGCAAGAGGACTTTGCTGGTTTAGGTCTGACCCTTCACGATTTATACATTCAATCAATTTCGGTACCCGAAGAAGTACAGGTTATGATTGATACCCGAAGCGGCATGAATGCAGTTGGAAATTTAGATCAATATATGAAATTAAAAGTAGCCGACTCTTTAGGTGATGCAGCTAAGAATTCTGGAAATGCCGGTGCAGGAATGGGGCTTGGTGCAGGATTAGGGATGGGAATAGCCATGCCTAACATGATCCAACAAGCAATGCAAACCAATTATACAGAGAGTGTAACCGATAAGTTAAAAAATCTAAAAGAGTTATTGGATTTAGGGGCTTTAACGCAGGAGGAATTTGACATAAAGAAAAAAGAACTTTTAAAACAATTATAAAATGCCTAAAAAAGAAGAATTAAAACGACTTGAAAAATCTTTAGACACATTGACTCTTGGCCTTAATTTGTTAAATAAAGGTATTGGTTATTATGTTTATTTTAACAAACCTACTGAGAAAGTTAGGACATTTAAAATTCATCATTCAAGCTGTGGTAATTGTGCTTGGGGGACGGGTAAAATTAAATCATCCACACCTGGTAAAAATGGGGTATGGTTAGGGCCTTTTGAAGATACTACTAAAGCAAATGAATTTATGAAACTTGTATTAAAAATTTCTCAAACAAAAATTAAAAATTGTAATTGTTGTAATTAATACTAAAAAAATAAAATATGTCAAAATTAGAATTAGCATCTTTAAAATGCACCTCTTGTGGGGCAGCTATCAAAGGATTCGAAGGGAAAGACGAAATCAATTGTGATTATTGTGGTACATTAAATAAAATTTTAAGACCTAAAGAAGTTATTGTATCAAATTCAAATTTAACCAATGATAAACTTGAAAACTTAAATAATTTTATTGAAATTCTACAAAAAGCAATGCGTGCGGGTAACTACCGTGAAGGTTATGATTACTGTAATAAAGCTTTAGAGATCGATCCAAATATTGGTGCATTATGGGAAAATAAAGCGATTTGTTCTTTTTGGTTGAATATCAACTTCATTAATGATGATAAAATTGCAGATACTGACGCAAGGGAAATAAAAACATATCTAAATGCAAGTAAAGAAAATGACCCAGAATCAAATACATATAGAGAAACTGCTGACTTTATTGGTTATAATTTAGGGTTAATTGCTAAGTTAAAATATACAATTAATATTTTTAAAGATAAAACAGATGCAAATGGAAATTTACTTGGTTTTTCAAGAGAAATGTATCTTAAAGCTAAAAAATATCATGAATTGATGGAGACCTCATTTGATATTATGGAAGATAAAGAAACTACTTTTTTAGAATATATAGTTGAAGATTTATCAAATTTAAATTTAATTAAGTGGATAATTCTTGAAAAAAACGAATTTAAGTCTAGTAGTGATGCTATCTTAATCTCTTATGATGTAATCAGAAAAAGAGAATTACTTGTAGATTTAATTAATAAATACAACATTCGATATGAAGAACCTGAAATTAAAGTATTAAAGCCTAATTATCTTTTAATATACATTATTATTGGAATCATAATTTTTATAATCGCAAGTGAGATTTTATCAAAATAATTTGCCTTGGTTTTATAACATAAAAATTCAATCAGTATTATATTGTTGGTTTATAATAGAAGTATTACAAAAAACGAATTACGCTGTCAATTTTTTTGTAATGCATCTTTCTTCTTTTTTTGGAGCTATAGTATTCTTATATCTAATTGATTTTTATAATAAAAATCAATGGTTAAAAATTGTGCCAATAATTATTGAAATAATACACTCTCTTTTTGTTCAAGGGGTTGTAGATATGGAAGATATAATATTTTCTATTTTAGGTATCATTACACATTATGTTATTTTTTCAAAATCAAAAAAAACAAATCATGAAATCAACCCGTAGATCTTATCGAAAACATAAAGTTAAAATAAACGATAAATATATTTCTGTTAAAGATTGGATGAGAAATAATGGCAAATATTTTGACAATTCCAAAGGCGTTCCAACTTCTAATCAAATCGGAACTGTTTTAGTTAAAAATGGTTTTAGTAGAAGTGAAACTGAAACAGAAGTGATTTACAAATAATGAAAGAATTAAATATAACCAATTTAAATGAAGACCCTAATCTACAAGTTAAAGGAGTATATAAGCTATTCCTCTATGAAGGCGGAAAACCAATATCAATTTCAAGATTTTTGGATAAAGATCAAACAGGTTTAGTATATATAGGGGCGACAGAAAAAAGAGATTTAGCTTATCGATTAAAGTGTTTTTTAGGTTCCAAAAATCATTTAACAAAGCAAAATAATCATTCAGGAGGTTTTAAAATAGCGAAAAACACAAAACTAATCGAGATTACTACCAAATTAATTTTCAAGTATGAAGTTATTCCCGTAATAAATGACGCAAAAGAAGAGGAAAGAAAACAGTTAAAAAATTATATAGATCATTTTGGAGAAGTTCCGCCATTAAACGGATAACTATTTAACCAAACTAATTTGAAAAATAATATACTTATTTCATTAACTCTTTTATTCCTTTCTATGAAGCAATAAAAACCTTTTGAAAAAAGAAAAATCACAATGCTTTGAAGGAAATTCCGAATCAACTTTTGTTATCAATACGGTCCAGAATTCTGGATCGTATTTGTATAACAAAAATAATTATATAAAACAAAGCAACAATACATCGTATGCACAAAATAGTTTTAATCATTTGCCTCTTTACATTATTTGGGTGTGATTCAGAACCCTCTAAACCAGATGTTTTACTGAATCCAAACGAAGATGTTCAGTTTTGGATTGATACTGATGTCTCTCCTGGTAGTTATATTGATACTCAGGGAGTGTGGCATGTTGAGTATAGCGGTTTGGGGTATTTTACCGTCAAAGGTTCTATACCAATATTAAACCCTCTATATGTAATTAATAGAGTTCCCTTAATTGAAGTAGCGTATGATTCCGATTACTTTTACATACCCGGTATTGTTAGTTGGCGGTATGCGGTGTATTCCTATAGAGGAGACTTTGCAGATAGATTAATGACTACTCCTATCCCTGTGGGCTATCAAACCTATACTTTCCCGCAATTAATAAAACAATACAGCATCATGAATTTAGCAGGATATGAAATAAATAAAAACCCAAATGTTGATGTGAATCATCCGGCCTATTCTAGCTATTTTGCTACCTATTCTAAATATACTTACAGTCCAAAACAACAAATGGTTTTTTTTTCTGATTTTATCGGAGAAAAAGTTACTATCTTCATTAGGGCTTCTCTAGGAGAGGGAGAAAAAGTGATTTCCAAAGAATTGAAAATCGTATTTGAAGATAAGATATAAAATTATTTATGAAGGAAGAAATGTAATTTACCAACACTAAATTGAATACAAAAATTGGAATTAAAACAGACATTTGTATTCCTTAATTTGTAGCAAAACGGGGAAAAAAATCTACACTTTAATAACTAAATTTGAAAAATAAATCTTACTTTAGAGCATTATCCCCAACACTCTTTTCTACTATGATTCGATACATATTAATTTTCTTCATTGCTGTTAGTATCTGCAAAGCACAATCCATATCAAGAACGGATGAGCATTTACTTTTTAAAGAAGCAAAATCCTCTCAACCGGTTTTAATACTTAATGATTCAATAGTTTACAAAGGAAATCCGTTTGCAAAAAAGTCATTTCGACATAGTTCCTATTTAGAAAAGTTACAGTATTACATTCCTATTACAGTAAAAGATAAAAACTATATGGTGTATCACGGTTGTGGCGCTGTACTAGAATGGCGTAACGATTCAATTGTAAGAATTGACAAATCATTTTTACATAAAAATCAATACGGGGCAGTACCATTTGTTTACAATAATAATGTATTTTTTTGGGGAGGTTATGGGCTATTTACATTTAAAAACATACTAACCAAATATAGTTTTAAAACTAAAGAATGGGGTGAAATAGAAACTTTTGGAACCTCTCCAAGCCCAAGACATATTAGTTATGGAATCATTTTACAAAGCAATCTCTATATTTTTAGTGGTTATGAAAAAGATCCTGACCATTTTTTACAAACAAAAGCTTGCAAACCTATTGTTTACAAACTTCATCTGCCAACAATGAAATGGTCAGAATTTGGAAAATTTAACACTTCAATTAATCTCAATTCTAAAGATGGAAATTCAACCTCTTTTATAGCCCATGACAAATTGTATATTATTCCCGCATTAGAATACAATAATGTGTATGAAATAGATATTAAAAACAACACATTAACTACTTTCAAAGGAGAACTAAAAAATGTAATTCAACCCTATTTTGATTCAAAATCAACTGAAGTGGTTTACATCAATAAATATGCAGATGGCTCTAAGAATGTATTTCGCACTCCATTACAAGAATTTTTAGGCAAACAGGTCGACCAACAAGTGTTTATATTACCTTGGTATCAAAACATGGAGGCTTCCACTATTTTAACAACTATATTAGGCATTTTAGGCGTATTGGGTGTAAGTTTCTATTTCAATAAAAGAAAACCAAATTTCAAACCCTTTAATGGCATCACATTTAAAACAGATGAAGACAATTATTATTACAAAGGGAAACTACTAGATACATTTGAAGAGGCAGAGTTGCGCATCCTAGACTATCTGGTTCAAAACAGACAACGTTTTATTCCGCTTAATGAATTGAATCATTTGTATGAAAATGAAGTTCAGATAGATAATTTTACCACCGTGGTAAAACGAAGAGAAGTCGCTCTGGCTAGTCTCATGACTAAACTACTTTTTATAACAGAAAGTACAGAGAAAGATATTCTCATTTATCGAAGAAGTCCCAACGACAAACGAATGAAAGAAATCAAACTAAAAGATAATTTTATTAGGGTGAAATAAATAAAAAACTCGCATCAATTACTGCGAGTTTTTTTTAGTATAAGATGAAGTTATTCCTTTCGCCACTTTTTGGTTTCCTCAAAAACGTGTTCTAAAATAGCTTGTTCTTTTTCGTCAAAATCAACATTCCTACGACTCATGACTAACCTAGCCGTAGCAAAAGCTTTACTTGTTGTATAAGTTGTAAATCCAGCGGCACCACCCCATGAAAAACTCGGTACAAAATTACGAGGGAAACCACTACCAAAAATATTAGCACTCACCCCTACTACTGTTCCTGTATTGAACATAGTATTGATACCACACTTGCTATGATCACCCATCATTAAACCACAAAATTGCAAGCCGGTTTTAGCAAAACCTTCGGTTTCGTAACTCCACAATCTCACTTCTTCATAATTATTTTTAAGGTTGGAATTGTTACTATCTGCACCAATATTACACCATTCTCCTAAAACGGAATTCCCTAAAAATCCGTCATGCCCTTTGTTAGAATAACCAAATAAAACCGAATTATTCACTTCTCCCCCAATTTTAGAATACGGACCAACAGTAGTAGCTCCATAGACTTTAGTAGCGAGTTTTACCCCTGCCCCTTCGCACAAAGCAAAAGGCCCACGGATCACAGAACCTTCCATGATCTCAGTATTTTTACCAATATAAATAGGTCCTGTAGAAGCATTTAAAGTCACAAATTCCAACTTTGCTCCTTCTTCAATAAAAATATTTTCTGCTGCAATAACATTCACACTACTTGGAATAGGCTGTGATTTTCTATCTTCTGTCAAAAACTCAAAATCCTCGCGAATAGCCTCACCGTTTTTTGAAAAAATATCCCATGTATTTTTAACCGTAATGCAATCTTCAGAATAATCTATAATCTCATAGGTGTCAAAATCCACTTCCTCTTGACTATCATTAGTATAGAAAGCAATGACCTCATCTCCTTTAAAAATCGCTTGATTAGGCTCTAAATTCGAAACCATTTCAGCTAAAATCTCATTAGGTAAAAAAGAAGCGTTGATCATTACATTTTCTTCTAATTCTACCATTGGATATTTTTCAGATAAATATTCCTCCGTCAATGTAGTAATTGTAGACCCCAGATAACGTTCCCATTTTTGACGAATGGGTATAATTCCTATTAGAATATCCGCAACTGGACGGGTAAAAGTAAATGGCAGCAAGGCATTACGAGCAGGACCATCAAAAAGTATATAATTCATAAAGTTGTTGGTTGATTTTTTGTGATTTATCCTTTACACAAGCCAAAGTTACAAAGTTTTTGTAGAGATAAAAATAAAAAAGCCTTCCGAAAGGAAGGCTTACTGTATAATAAAACAAATTAAAATTATTTAATATGTTTAGCGTATTTAGTTTTGAATTTATCAATACGTCCAGCAGTATCGATAAGTTTAGATTTACCTGTATAAAAAGGGTGAGAAGTTCTAGAAATCTCCATTTTAACAACTGGATATTCTACACCTTCGTGTACAATTGTTTCTTTAGTTTCTGCTGTAGATTTAGTGATAAAAACGTCATCATTAGACATGTCTTTAAATGCAACTAATCTGTAATTTTCTGGGTGTACACCTTTTTTCATCTTGAATCTTTTTTATTTGTTTGGCTATAATTTATTTTGAAGCTTTCCTTTTAACAGAAAAGGTATAAACTCACTATAGCTTTTTATTTTATTAGTATTAATTTCGAGGATGCAAAAATACAATTATTTTTTAATAAACAAATGTTTATTTCTTTTTTTTATTCAAACAGCTAAAAACAGTTTTTTACGTTTCAATATAGTGGGATTTACTATATTTGTTGCTTAATTGAAAGTCACCAACAATGATTCACGAAACTATAAAAAAAAACGGAATAACATTTGGAATTATAACTGGATTAGCTTCTGTTTTAACAACCACTTTAATATACAGCATTGACTTAAATTTATTCACCTCACCTTGGATTGGTTTCGGAAATATAGCATTGTATTTAACCATTGCAATTGTATTATTGGTCAAAACAAAAAAAGAATTCACAGGAATTTACACTTTTAAAGACGCTTTTACTACTTATTTCATCTCAGCCTTAATCGGTATAGGAATCTCAGTTGTCTTTAATATTATACTATTCAATCTTATTGATCCTGCAGCCAAAATAACAATAAAAGAACTTACCATTAAATATATGGTGTCTGCAATGGAAAAATTCAATGCTCCAGCAGCAACAATCAATAATGCAATTAAAGATTTGAAAGAGAACGATCAATTTTCGGTTATGGGATTATTAAAAGGATCCTTATCAAATATTGTTTTCTGTACTATTTTTGGTTTAATTTTGGCCGCATTCTTTAAAAGCAAAACCCCATCACAAGCATAAAATCGATGAATCTATCCATACTAATACCACTTCTTAACGAAGAAGAATCACTAAAAGAGCTTTATACTTGGATTATTAAAGTAATGCAAGAAAACCGATATTCTTATGAAATTATTTTCTTAGATGACGGAAGCACCGATAATTCATGGTCTATTATTCGAAGTTTTGCTACTGAAAACACTCATGTAAAAGGAATCCGATTCATGAAAAATTTCGGAAAATCACAAGCATTACATGCTGGTTTTGCAAAAGCACAGGGTGATGTTATTATCACTATGGACGCTGATCTTCAAGACAGCCCAGAAGAAATCCCTGGATTGTACGACATGATCACTAAACAACAGTTTGATTTAGTTTCGGGCTGGAAAAAGAAACGTTACGACTCGGTTGTAGCCAAAAATTTACCATCAAAATTATTCAACTGGGCAGCACGTAAAACTTCAGGTGTCGAATTAAACGATTTTAATTGTGGACTAAAAGCATACCGAAATGTTGTGGTAAAAAACATCGAGGTTTCGGGCGAAATGCACCGTTACATTCCTGTTTTAGCAAAAAATGCTGGATTTGGGAAAATTGGCGAAAAAGTAGTACAACATCAAGCCAGAAAATACGGGGAGACTAAATTTGGAATGGAACGTTTTATTAACGGTTTTCTTGACTTAATTACCATTTGGTTCTTATCCCGATTTGGCAAAAGACCGATGCACTTTTTTGGAGCTTTAGGTTCGTTAATGTTCATCATCGGATTTTTACTTGCTGGATATATTGGTTTTTCTAAATTATATCATATGTACAACAACATGCCTTATAGTTTAGTTACTAGTAATCCTTGGTTTTACATTGCACTAACCACTATGGTTATTGGTACTCAAATGTTTTTAGCCGGATTCTTAGGCGAAATCATTTTACGTACAAAAAATAACGAAGAGCGATATAAAATTTCAAATGAAATTAATTTTTTATAAGATGTTCGGATTGTTTGTTAAATCAAACCGATTATTTTATTAAATTTCGTTTTCGCTTTAAATAAATCATATCTATAAAGACTAGAAACAACCAATTATACAAAACAAGAATCAATACGCGACAAAATATGGAATTGAAACAAAACATTTTAGATGCCGTTAATGAATGGCAAAGCCCTATATTTGATGCTAAAACTCAAGAAGAATTACAACAATTATTAGCATCATCACCTAAAGAAATTGAAGAAAGTTTTTATAAAAATCTTGAATTTGGAACTGGGGGGATGCGTGGTATTATGGGAGTAGGAAACAACCGTATCAATAAATATACGCTTGGAAAAAGTACTCATGGACTTTCCAACTATCTAAAATCAGTTTTCCCAAATCAACCCATAAAAGCGGTTATTGCTTTTGACTGTCGTCATAACAGTAAAACATTAGCTAAAGTAGTAGCCGATGTCTTTTCAGCCAATGGAATCCATGTTTATCTATTCTCTGATTTAAGACCTACACCTGAATTATCATTCGCTTTGAGATATTTGGGATGCCAATGCGGTATTGTACTTACTGCTTCTCACAATCCACCAGAATACAATGGATATAAAGTATACTGGCAAGATGGTGGCCAAATTGTTCCTCCAGAAGATGAGGCTATTATCAATGCCATTGAAAAATTAAATTACAACGAAATCAAATTTGACGCCAATGAAAATTTGATCGAATACATCGATAAAGATGTTGATCAAGCTTTCATCAAATCGACAGTTGAAAATGCTAGTTTTAATACTACAGCCGAAGCAAAAGACAACCTTAACATTGTTTTCACTTCATTGCATGGAACTTCAATTACTGTAACTCCTGAAACTTTAGCGCAAGCGGGATATAAAAATGTTCAAATTGTAAAAGAACAAGAAGCACCTAACGGAGATTTCCCTACGGTAAAATCACCAAATCCGGAAGAACCAGAAGCTTTAACTCTTGCATTAGAACTTGCAGATAAAACGAATGCAGATATCGTTATTGGTACAGATCCTGATTGCGACCGTTTAGGAATTGCCGTTCGCAACAACGAAGGGAAAATGACCTTATTGAATGGAAACCAAACAATGATTTTAATGACTGCCTTTTTATTAGAAAAATGGAAAAAAGCAGCTAAAATCGACGGAAAACAATTTGTAGGATCTACTATTGTATCTACTCCTATGATTATGGAATTGGCTTCTGCTTACGGTGTTCAATTCAAAGTAGGATTAACCGGTTTCAAATGGATTGCTAAAATGATTAAAGACTTCCCTGAATTACAATTCATTGGAGGGGGAGAAGAAAGTTTTGGTTACATGGTAGGAGACGCTGTTAGAGATAAAGATGCTGTTGCAGCCACCTTGTTAATTTGTGAAGTAGCGGCACAAGCTAAAGCTAACGGAAGTAGTGTCTACAAAGAATTACTAAACTTATACGTTGACCACGGTTTGTACAAAGAATATTTAGTTTCCTTAACTAAAAAAGGAATGGAAGGCCTACAAGAAATCAATCAAATGATGATTGATTTAAGAGAAAATCCATTAAAAGAAATCAACGGACAACGCGTAGTTATGATTGAAGATTACCAATCATCTATTGCAAAAAACCTATTAGACAATTCAGAATCTGTAATGGACATGCCAAAATCAAATGTATTGATTTATTACACTGAAGACGGTTCTAAAATTTGTGCAAGACCAAGTGGTACAGAACCAAAAATCAAATTCTACATCAGTGTAAACACTGAACTGGATGCAGTAGAAAACTTTAACGAAGTAGAAGCTTATTTAGATCAAAAAATTGCGGCTATAATTTCTGAAATGCAATTGAAATAATACTAATGGATAAAAATTTAATAAAACTAATACCTTACACAAAACCATATAAATCTAATATTGTATGGAACATAATATATAACATTTTATATGCCTTGTTTAGCACCATTTCGATGCTTACACTTTTTCCAGTATTAGAGGTACTTTTTGGAAAAAATAAAGCAGTATACAAAGAACCTGTATATAAAGGAATTGGCAATATTAAAGATTATGTTACTGAATTACTCTATTATAGAATTTCAGAATTTACGAAAGAAAACAGCATACAATATGCCTTATTATTTGTTGTAGGACTAGTTATTATTACCTTTTTATTCAAAAATTTATTCAACTATTTAGCCTCATATCATATTATGCATCTCAAAAATGGGGTGCTTAAAGATTTAAGAAAATCAATGTATGACAAAATAGTCGAACTACCCATTTCGTATTACTCTGAAAAAAGAAAAGGTGATGTTATGGCTCGAATGTTAGGAGATGTAAACGAGGTACAAAACTCTTTCTTTTCAATTTTGGAACTTGTTGTAAAAGAACCTTTAACCATCATATTTGCGCTAGTGACTATGTTTGTTATCAGTACAAAACTAACGTTGTTTGTACTTGTTTTCATGCCAGTTGCTGGATTAATAATCTCCAGAGTAGCTAAAAACCTGAGAGCCAAATCACTACAAGCACAACAGGAAAGCGGTTTTCTTATTTCTATTGTAGACGAAAGTTTAGGCGGTTTGAAAGTCATTAAAAGTTACAATGCCGAACCTAACTTTAAAAATAAATTCAACCAATCCGTAACGCGTTTATTGAATTTATCCAACAGCATTGGAACCAAAAACAATTTGGCAACTCCATTGAGTGAATTTTTAGGAATTACAACGATTGCTACGTTACTTTTTTATGGAGGAAACTTAGTTTTAGTTGATCACTCCTTAGAAGGTTCTTCTTTTATCGTTTACCTAACATTAGCATTTAACATTCTTACACCTGCAAAAGCAATCTCAAAAGCCTCTTATGCTGTTAAAAATGGTTTAGCTGCAGCAGAACGTGTATTTGACGTTTTAGAAGTTGAAAACGAAATCACTTCAAAAGAAAATGCGGTTTTAAAAGATTCTTTTAATTCAGAAATAGCTATTAAAAACATTAATTTCAAATATGAAAAAGAGGCTGTTTTAAAAGATTTCTCTATCCAAATCAAAAAAGGACAAACTGTTGCATTAGTTGGACAATCTGGAAGCGGAAAAAGCACTATTGCTAACCTACTTACACGATTTTATGATGTGCAAGATGGTTCCATTAGTATTGACGGAGTTGACATCAAAGATATTAACTTAGAATCCTTAAGTTCTTTAATGGGATTAGTCACCCAAGACAGTATTCTTTTTAACGATAGTATAAAAGCGAATGTTTCTTTAGGAAAACAAGATGCCACCGATGAAGAAATAATTGAAGCCTTAAAAATTGCTAATGCGTATGAATTTGTAAAAGACCTACCTAACGGAATTTACACCAACATTGGTGATAGTGGGAACAAACTTTCAGGAGGGCAAAAACAACGTTTATCTATTGCTCGTGCCGTTTTGAAAAACCCGCCTATTATGATTTTAGACGAGGCCACTTCTGCCCTGGACACCGAAAGCGAAAAATTTGTACAGCTAGCTTTAGAAAACATGATGCAAAATCGCACCTCGATTGTTATAGCCCACCGCCTTTCAACCATTCAAAAAGCAGATGTTATTGTGGTTATGAAAAAAGGAAAAATTGTTGAACAAGGGACTCACGAAGAATTAATTGCTCTAAACGGCGCATACAACAAATTGGTAATGCTGCAATCTTTTGAATAAATAATTAAAAATTAACCTTTACTTATTTTAGATTCAAAAACGAGCACTACCTTTATAGTATCTTTTTTAATTCTAAAAAAAATGTACAGCAACAATTCAAATATTAAACTTACCGAAAACACCGATACGGTAATTTGGAAATATTTAGACTTGTCCAAATTTTTAGATTTATTGCTTTCGCAAAAGTTATTCATGTCGCGTTCAGACAAATTTGAAGACCAATACGAAGGTACGTTTAGTGAACCCACCTATGAAGAAATAAAAAAATTAGCGACAAACAATCCTGATTTTCTAAATTATTACAAAACGCACAGGGAGAAAATAGCGATTAGTAGTTGGCATATTAACGAATACGAATCTTTTGCCATGTGGCAAATTTTTACGCAAAATAGTGAAGGTTTAGCCATTCAATCCACCATCGGAAGATTGCAAAAATCATTAGACCTTGAAACTAATTTTAAACAATATATTGGCGAAGTCAACTATATCGACTACAAAAAAGAATACATCCCTTTTGATGATTCCTTTTTCCCATTTTTATTTAAACGAAAAAGTTTTCAATATGAACGTGAAGTAAGAGTGATTACAGATGTATCAAAACAGAACATAAAACTCAATGATGGTTTGAAAATAAATGTAGACATCAATCAACTAATTGAAAAAATCTACATTCACCCTAAATCTGAAAATTGGTATAAAAATTTGGTTATCGAACTTATGAAACAATTGGGTTTTGATTTCGATATTGAAAAATCGGATTTAGAAAGTGATATTTTGATTTAAATAGGTTTATAATTTTTTACTTCCCAGTCAGTATCTAACAGATTGATGTAATTATAATGCAATACATCATTCTTATCAAATTGTCCATTTTTATTGGTATCCTCTACAGTTCTAAAATACAAACGGTTTTTAGATTCAATTAAATTCCAATCAATCAACTCTTCAAAATTTGCTGAAATCTTTGTGAAATTTGCTCCACTAATATCACTTAAATACAAAGCTTTGATATCACTCGTATCTAATTTCCCGTCTTTATTTGTATCTACATCATACATAGTGTAAACTAAGATTTGTTTCTTTGTTTTATCTGCAATAGCTTTTAAATAGGTTGCCGTTAAAATTAATGCAGGCTTCTCTGTTAACGAAGTTAAAGAATCGGAATCTATTTTTTGGAATTTTAAATTTTGCAAATAACCCGTAATTTCTTCATCGCCTAAATTAGAAATAGTAAAACTTAAATCAATCACGCTTGAAGAACCATATTTTGCCTTAGCCCCTTTTTCATAAACTCTCAAATCGCCTACTGGATGAATCAAGTAGTCTGTACCTTCCATCTGAATAGGCAAATCAGCCACTGAAATTTGTGTAGAATCAAACTTTGTAACTGGTTTATCGCCATAAATTACTTTTGGTTTCTCTACCTCTTCTTTACAACTTACTAAAAGCAAAATGGCAATATTCATCAATACGATTTGTACAGTTTTCATAGGGCTCTCATTAAAATATTTTCAAATGTAGTGATTTTTAAAAATGCTTTTGAATTTTAAAGGTAATTTATGATATCCTAAATACAGCTTGCTTGCTGCGTTTACAACTTAGCTGTCAATTTAACATTGAATACTCTTGTTGTCATATAATTGGGTACTGCATATTCGTTTTTGGTATACACATCTCGAACCCAAGTATTCGTAATCGCATTTTGATTATTAAATAAATTAAATATTTCTAGTCCAATAGCTAATTCTTTAAAATTCCCAAACCAAGATTTTTTATTTGGCAAATTAGCATCAATCAATACTTTTGAAAATCCAATATCTACTCTTCTATAATCATTTAACCTATTTTGGTATTGATACGCATCTGCATAGGAAGGCGCACCTCCAGGTAAACCAGTATTATAAACCAAATTCAAATACAAACGCATACTAGGAATAGAAGGCATATAATCTTGAAACAAAACCGCAAACTTTAATCTCTGATCCGTAGGGCGAGCAATATATCCTCTATTTTCACTGTTTTCTTCCGTTTTTAAATAACCAAAACTAAACCAAGATTCGGTACCTGGCACAAATTCACCATTTAATCGAAAATCAACTCCTTGGGCATAGGCTTTTGCATTGTTATTAGCTACATAACGAATTCTAACATTATCTATACTGTTGGTATTGACATTCGTTAACGTTTTATAATACACCTCCGAAACCAATTTAAATGGTCTATTCCACATTTTAAAATTATAATCATTCCCCAACACAAAATGAACGGATTGCTGCGCTTTTACACCCTCCTGAACTGCTCCCGAAGCATTTCGGAGTTCTCGATAAAAAGGAGGCTGAAAATAATAACCTCCAGAAATCCTAAAAATCATATCTTTTTTCCAATTAGGCTTGAGTGCCAATTGCGCTCTAGGACTAATAACCATTTGCGAATTAGCCGAAGAATTCGTACCCGTAACATTCCAATTTTGCATTCGAGCACCCAAAGTATACCAGAGTTCGGCTTTTTCTAAATTGGTTTTAGAATTCCATTGAACATAAGCCGAAAAACGATTTATTGTATTAAAATTTGTTGCAAAAACACTTCGATAAGGAGCCAATGGACCTACAAATGAAACATCAGGCTGATCTTCTCTTGAAAACTCAAGAATGCGTGGATTAACCGAAAACCCTGCCGAATCCACAACTTCCCACTCTCTAACTCGATCTCGAATCGATTCACGAGTATATTTTACCCCAAATTCAAGATTACATTTATTCCAATCGTAAAAGCCTTTTATCTCACTATTTACAATCAAGGCATCTAAATCATTTCGAGCATGATTAAGTTGCGAACCTATTCCATTTGCATAATTACTTTCATAAGTATCTGACCCTATACCAGTTGTATTGTCTGTTAAAAGATATTGTGCCAAAATATCAAAATACTCTTGTTCAATAGTATGAAAAACCGAATTAATGAATTTAAATTTTAAATTATCGGTAGCCTGAAAACTAGTTTTTAATGCCCCAAAATAAGTCGTGTAAGCATCATTTTCTTGCCCTTCATAATATACCGTTAACTGCATCGGATTATCAATTGTCCCAAATTTAGTATTCCGAATTAAAGGTTGGTAATGGTATTTATTTTGCGAAATATTCCCTAAAAAACTCCAATCCCATTTTGCTGAAGCTTTATAATTCACATTCGTTTGAACATCAACAAACGTTGGTCTATAATTCGTTTGGGTGTCTTGACTATTCACCAATAGACTATTGTTGCGATAACGCACTGCGGTAACCGAAGTCCATTTTTTATTTTTTGAAATAGCATCAACTGCGACACTTCCACCTAGCAAACTCGCTTCAAAAGAAGCCCCAAATCGAGTTGGATTTCGATAGGTAATATCTAAAACAGAAGCTAATTTATCACCATATTTTGCCTGAAATCCACCAGCAGAAAAATGGATATTTTGAACTAAATCCGAATTCACAAAACTCAAACCCTCTTGCTGGCCAGAACGAATCAAAAAAGGACGGTATATTTCAACATCGTTTACATAGACTAAATTTTCATCATAATTCCCACCACGAACAGAATATTGCGTACTCATTTCGTTGTTAGAATTGACTCCAGCCAAAGTTTTTAGAACATTTTCGATTCCAGCATTAGCTCCTGGCATTTTTTTTATTACTTCTGCTGAAAGTGTAGTAATTCCTTGTATCTGAGTCGTCTTATCTTTTGAAACAATAATTTCTCCCATTTGCTCAGCAAATTCATCCAAAACCAAATTCAATTCATAATCAGAACTATTTTTTAACAACAAAGAAATAGTAACTTTTTTATAGGTTAAATGACTGAAAACTAGATTTATTTTTTTATTTACAGGCACTTTTATCGAATAATAACCATTATCATCCGATTGGGTAGCATGTCCTAAAAACGAAATAGTAACATCACTAACTGCCTGTTGCTTAGCATTCAGGACAATCCCTTTCACCTTTGCTAATTGTGCCAAAGCCGAAAAACTAATCCAAAATGCAATAAAAATATAACCTAACTTACTTTTCTTCAATTGTTATCTAATTATTTTTGACTTCTATAAAATGTAGTCTGAAATGTAGAGGAATTACCTACTTGGTCTGTAACTACCACTTTCAACTCATTAGCTCCTTCTGCCACAATACCATCACTGAAATAATGCGTTATCTTCTTGGTTTTAGAATCATATTCAAATAAAATCCATTTCCCATTCAAATAACCATTGTAGGACTTAATTCCAGATCCACTATCACTAATAGATAATTGGATTGTTTTTAAATTACTAATCCAAAGGCCTTCTATGGGTTTAGCAATACTTATTACAGGAACTGTTGTATCCATAGCTAGTGTGTATTTACCAAGAGTTCTAACTCTCGTAGTGTACACATTAGCATTTACACTTGTTGAATTATAGCCTAACTTGCCATTCGAACCTAAGCTAGCAATATACACTTTGCTTTTTTGTTCATCTGTATATTGATTGCTTTCAATTGCTATCTCAAAATTTTTATGCACTGGAACTGTATCATCGTGTAAGGTGAGCACATTTCCATTTACCGCAAAATTCATTGTGAAATCTTCATAAAAAGTTCCAGCAGAAAAAGTGGCTGTCATATTATCTTTAGAAAAAATATTGTCTTTTTTAGCTTTTACAAAATAATTCCCAATCGGTTTTTCGCCTTCAATTATGGAACTTGAAGTATCAAAAGCAATTGGAACAGTAATGATTGTAGTATTTCCAAAATAGTCAGCGACTTCAATTCGATAAGTCAAATTCAAATTAGGTTGTAATTTTATTATCCCATAATCGGAATCCATTTTAATGATACTCAAATCATAAGGAGATTGCATAAACAGTTTTTGGATTCTTTGAGAAGATTTTTTATAGCGCTCATAATCAATAAGCGTATTAACATAGCGCATTTCATCAAAAGAATAGGTATCAAATTGATAACCAAAACTTGCTTTACCATTCAAATAGGATTGTACTTTATACACTCCATTTCTATTCATTGAAACATTATCGTAATCCACAGCAGAAACTCCAAAACCAAGTGGTCCATTTGCTAAAACTTTATTAGCTAAATAGGTTCCATCGGCTTGCAATCTAAGATTCAAAGGCAAAGCTCTTTTTGATTTATTAACAGTCGTACCATTCAATGGATAGACATAAACAGCTGAAACAACAGGTTTTTTTGTGTCTTTAAAATTTTTATCAAACCCAAAAAACAGGGGATTAATGACTTTTTCTGTTTTAGTATCTCTAAATTCAAAATGTAAATGAGGGCCTTCTGAAGAACCAGAATTTCCAGAAAGCGCGATTATTTGTCCTTTTTTCACCTCCAACTCATTGTCTTTTGGAAAAAGTTCAATTTCAAAAGCCTGTTCTCTATAATGTGCTTTTTTTATAAATTCTTCTATTTCACCTGAGGCTTTTTGCAAATGACAATAAACGGTTGTAATTCCATTAGGATGATTAATATAAATCGCCTTACCGTTTCCAAAAGTCGAAATCTTAATTCTCGAAATATAACCATCAGCAGCAGCACGAACTTCTAGACCTTCTCGTTGTAAGGTTTTAAAATCAAAACCCGCATGAAAATGATTTGGTCTTAATTCACCAAAATTACCGGATAACTGCATCGGAATATCCAATGGTGCTTGAAAATAGTCTTGTGGATAAGTGTTTTGAGCAATAACTACTCTAGAAATCAATAGGAAAAATAAAAAAAATCTCATGCGTAACGTTTTTGCTAAGATAAAAAAACTAATTTGGAATGCTTTATAAATAACTTTTTTTTGTAACCAATTACAGTACAACATATTGATTATTTTATAATAAAAAAACCGATAAAATATTGTAATAATAAAAACTAATACTAAATTTGTAATATTAAGTAATGATTAGGATTAATAATGAGTGTAATTGTAGAAATAATTGATACTCTTGAAAGTAAAGTTGAAAAACTGATTCTAAAGCTAAGAAATTTAGAAAAAAACAATCAAGATTTAACTATCGAATTAAATAAAGCTGCACAAATCATACAAAATCAATCTCAAGAGATAGAAGCTTTAAAAGCACAGTATGAAACACTTAAAATAGCCAATTCATTACTCGGCAGCGAAGAAAATAAAAGAGATACAAAGCTTAAAATAAATTCATTAATTCGTGAAATTGATTACTGTATAGCGCAGTTATCAGATTAGTATAAACAATGGACGAAAAGCTTAAAATTAAAATATCAATTGCAGACCGTGTGTATCCATTGACTGTGGATCCTAGTCAAGAAGAAGGACTTAGAAGTGCTTCGAAGAAAATTGATAGTATGATTAAGCAATTTGAAGAAAATTATGCGGTTCGCGACAAGCAAGATGTTTTAGCCATGTGTGCTTTGCAGTTTGCATCGCAAGTGGAACAAAAACAAATTGACAATGCTATCAGTGCAGATGAAACCATTGATAGAATTCAAAAAATTAATGCTTTTTTAGACGAAAATCTCTAAAAATATACGTTCTTTTAAACAACTAAGATACTGCCTACATTAGTTAATTATTTGGTAAACTCAACACTAACAAATTAAAATGAGCAAATCATCGCTACTATAGCAAGCCAATTCAGTTTGGAAGCTTGAACAGTGAGTTAGCTCAAAACTTGTCTTTACGAGTTTATACAAACAACTTAATGTAGGCTTTTTTTATATATAAATTTTTAAACAAACATGGACATATTAACGATTATTATTTCGGGAATTATAGGTATTGCAGTCGGCTTTAGCATCGCTAAATTCATAGAAAAGAGCAACATCTCTAACCTTATCAAAAACGCTAAAAAAGAAGCCGCTTCTATCTTAAAAGATGCTAATCTTGAAGCTGAAAACATAAAAAAAGACAAAATTCTTCAAGCCAAAGAAAAGTTTATCGAATTAAAAGCTGAACACGAACAAGTAATTCTTGCTCGTGATAAAAAAGTGGCTGAAGTAGAAAAAAGAACAAGAGACAAAGAATCTCAAATTTCTAATGAATTATCTAAAGCAAAGAAAATCAACGACGATTTTGAAAGAAAAACAGCCGAATTACAGGCAAAAGTGGAGCATTTAGATAAAAAACAAGCCGAAGTTGATAAACTTCACAAAAGTCAATTGCAACAATTAGAGCTTATCTCTGGATTGTCTGCCGAAGAAGCTAAAGAGCAATTAGTAGAAGGATTAAAAGCAGAAGCTAAGACTAAAGCAATGTCGCATATCCAAGACACTATAGAAGAGGCTAAATTAACTGCACAACAAGAGGCTAAGAAAATCATCATCAACACAATTCAACGTGTAGGAACAGAAGAAGCTGTAGAAAATTGTGTATCAGTATTCAATATTGAATCGGATGATGTTAAGGGTAGAATTATTGGTCGTGAAGGTAGAAATATTAGAGCTTTAGAAGCGGCTACTGGTGTAGAAATCATTGTTGACGATACTCCAGAAGCTATTATCCTTTCTTGTTTTGATCCAGTTCGTAGAGAAATTGCTCGTTTGTCTTTGCACAAATTAGTAACCGATGGACGTATTCACCCGGCTCGTATCGAAGAAGTAGTTGCTAAAACGGCAAAACAAATTGATGACGAAATTATTGAAGTAGGTAAACGTACCGTAATCGACTTAGGCATTCACGGTTTACACCCAGAATTAATCAAAGTAGTAGGACGTATGAAATACCGTTCTTCTTATGGTCAAAACTTACTACAACACTCACGTGAAGTTTCTAAACTTTGCGGATTGATGGCTGCTGAATTAGGATTAAATGTTAAACTAGCTAAAAGAGCAGGTCTATTACACGATATAGGAAAAGTACCAGATACTGAAAGTGATTTACCTCACGCTTTATTAGGTATGCAATGGGCTGAAAAATACGGTGAGAAAGAAGAAGTTTGCAACGCCATTGGTGCACACCACGATGAAATTGAAATGAAATCATTATTATCTCCAATTATCCAAGTATGTGATGCTATTTCGGGTGCAAGACCAGGCGCAAGAAGACAAGTTTTAGATTCTTACATCCAACGTTTAAAAGATCTTGAAGATGTAGCTTACGGATTCTCAGGGGTTAAAAACGCTTATGCTATTCAAGCAGGTAGAGAATTACGTGTTATCGTAGAAAGTGAAAAAGTTTCAGATGATAACGCTGCTACTTTATCTTTTGAAATCTCACAAAAAATCCAAACAGAAATGACTTATCCAGGTCAGGTTAAAGTAACGGTTATTAGAGAAACAAGAGCAGTAAATATTGCTAAATAAGATTAAAATTTTAATTTTAAAAACTCCAAATTCCAACAATTATAATTGGGATTTGGAGTTTTTTATTGACTGTTAATTTTCATCATTGGAATGTAATTACATTTTCTTTCTAGGATGAAAATTCTCCAAAACATCAGTCAAAAACTTCCTGTCTAAGTGCAAATAGATTTCTGTTGTTGTAATTGATTCGTGTCCTAACATCAATTGAATCGACCTTAAATCGGCGCCATTTTCTAACAAATGAGTAGCGAACGAATGCCTGAAAGTATGCGGACTAATTTTCTTTTTTAAACCTATTCGAGTAGCCAGATTATTGATAACAGTAAAAACCATTGCTCGCGTCAATTGTCCCCCTCTTCTATTTAAAAACAAAGTATCACTAAATTCTTTTTTAAAAGGGATTTCAGGTCTAACTGAATCTTTATAAATCTGGATATATTTTTTAGTCAAATTGGCGATAGGCACAAACCGTTCCTTATTTCCTTTACCGGTAATCTTGATAAATCCTTCATCAAAAAACAAATCGGATATTTTTAACGAAACCAATTCAGATACTCTAAGTCCACAACCATATAAAGTTTCAAGCATAGCTCTATTACGTTCTCCTTCTTTAGAAGACAAATCGATAGCGGCAATTAAAGCGTCGATTTCTTCCAGTGATAAAGTATCTGGTAATTTTCGAGTAGTTTTTGGTGACTCAATCAACTCCATTGGATTATCTGACCGATAATCTTCAAAAATTAAATAACTAAAAAAACTTTTTAATCCAGAAATAATTCGCGCCTGAGAGCGTGCATTTACCTGACTGGAAATAGCATAAACAAACTGTTGAATTGTTTCTTCTTTAATTTGCAATGGCGAAACTTCTATTTGGTTCGTATCAAGAAACAAACACAAACGCTCAATATCAAAAGAATAATTTGCCACTGTATTCTTTGACAAACCACGTTCAATTTTGAGATACGATTGATAGCTTTTAATATAGAAATTCCAGTTCATCCCACAAATAAACGACTTTTATAGATATAAAAAAACCTCTCAAAAGAGAGGTTTGAAATTTTGAAATTTGAAAAACTATCTTCCCCATTTCCCTCCACCTAGGTAAAAACCTAAATGAATACCTAAATAAGTATTAGACACACTAGCTATTTTTTCACCAGACATATTTTGTAAATCTGATTTAGGAACGAAATTGTACTCCAATCCCATTCTAAATTTACCCTATTCAAAACCACCTCTGATCAAACCTCCCATTTTACCACTTGCATCTAAAGTCGCATCAGAAGATGAATCTATATCGTCAAATTCAACATTCGCAATTGAATAATAACCAACACCTCCACCTAAATAAGGAACAAATGAACTCCCTGAACCATTAAAATAATAATCATAAGTCCCAACATACGAACCATTAGCAGAAATTTTAGCACTAGTAGTTTCTCCTTCAGTTTCTATATCTCTAATCATTGCAGCTCCACCAATACGCAAACCAACATTCATATTGTCTTTTATATTAAATTTTGGTTCAATAGAAAAAAGTAAACCTCCACTTCCATTAGATGGAACAGTATAACCTAAATCCAAACCAACTCTAAATTTTCCTTGTTCTTGAGAATAAACATTTCATAGAGCAAATGCAGCAATTGCTGTTAAAATATTTTTTTTCATCTTATTAACTTTGTTAAAATTTCCCCAAAAGTAATAGAATTACTATAAGTTAAAAATTTCAAAAATATAGAAGCGAATAAAAACAACAAAAAAAGAGCTTAACCACAAAAATAAAAGTCAATATATCAATAACTTACAAATTGAAATATCACCTAATATAGTGATTTTTCAAAAAAACAGCATTAAAACAAAATTAACGTTTTTACCTACAAAATAATCGCTAATATATTTGAAAAATAAAAAAAATAAAACAATACCGCTGAATTATATAATATTTTTAAACAATAGAAGTTATAACTTGCGTACTCAAATCTATAATTAAATTTAAACTTTTAACACCATGAAAAAAATAATCTTAGTTGCAATAATGCTATTTAGCATTACAACAGTTGTACAAGCGCAATCAATACGTTTTGGTATCAAAGGAGGAGCTAACTTTGCAAACCAAAACGGAGATACACCTCCAGCTTTCGAAAGCAAAGAATCAATTACAAGCTATCACGCTGGTTTAGTAGCTGAAGTTAAACTGTTTGACGGTTTTGCAATCCAGCCTGAACTTTTATATTCTACTCAAGGAGCAACTTATAAAAATGCCGTTGAGGAATTTAAAAACGAATTAGGTTATCTTTCTATTCCAGTTGTAGCAAAAATTGGTTTAAGCAAAAGTTTAAGTCTGGAATTAGGCCCTCAGGCTTCATTTTTATTGAGTGACAGAAAAAATGTAAATCTGGAAAATCCTGAAACTTTTGAATTTGGTGTAGTAGGAGGTTTAGGTTTAAATATCACAAAAAGTATATTTGTTCAGGCTCGATACGGACTTGGATTGACTGAAGCTTCTAAAGATGCCGATATCAAGAATTCTACAATTCAATTATCAGCAGGACTCATGTTCTAAAAAAACTTAGAAAATATAATAAAAATCGTCCCGATAATTCAGGACGGTTTTTTATTTTTACAAAAAAGATAAAAATGAAAATTAGCATTATAAACGGTCCTAACCTTAACTTATTAGGAAAACGCGAACCTGAAATTTATGGAAGTTTAACTTTTGAAGAGTATTTCGAAGAATTGAAAGCAAAATTCCCTTCTATAGAATTCAATTACTTCCAAAGTAATATTGAAGGTGAATTAATCGACAAAATTCAAGAATTTGGGTTTACGTATGATGGTATTATTTTAAATGCAGGAGCTTACACACATACCTCTGTTGGTATAGGTGATGCGGTAAAAGGTATTACAACCCCAGTAGTAGAAGTGCATATTTCGAATACTTTTTCAAGAGAGAGTTTCCGTCATCAATCCTACATTTCTGGAAATGCAAAAGGTGTTGTTTTAGGATTTGGGTTAAAAAGCTATGATTTAGCCATTCAATCTTTTTTATAATAGATGCACAAAACAAAAAAGCGAGTTAGATTTTACTTTTAACTCGCTTTTTTGTGTTTTAATTATTCATCATCTGGTTCTATATGAATCAAGACATGTCCTAATTCTGGAATTTCTTTTCGCAAAGTATCTTTGAGAATATGTGCTAGTTGATGCCCTTCTTTTACGGATATTTCGGCACTTACAATTGCGTGTAAATCTACATGATATTTCATGCCTGATTTTCGAATAAAACACTTTTCGGTATCTATTATTCCTTCTACATTAGAAGCAACTTGACGAACATGTTCGATTAAATCATCATACAAATGTTCATCCATAATTTCGCCTAAAGCAGGACGGAAAATCAAAAAGCTATTGTAAATGATAAAACCAGAGGCAAATAAGGCAGCCCAATCATCTGCAGATTCATAACCTTTTCCCAGAACTAAGGCAATTGAAATTCCTAAAAAAGCTGCCACCGAAGTAATTGCATCACTTCGATGATGCCATGCATCTGCTTTTAATGATGAACTATTAGTTTCTATACTACGTTTCATCACAGTTTGAAAGGAGTATTCTTTCCAAATAATTATAGCTCCTAAAACAAATAAGGTCCAAGATTTTGGTAAATCATGCGGTGTTTGAATATTAGCGATACTTTCATAGGCAATGATAGTAGCCGAGGTAATTAAAAAACCAACGACTAAAAAAGTAATTAATGGTTCAGCTCTTCCATGACCATAAGGATGATTTTCATCGGCAGGTCGATTGGAGTATTTAATTCCAAATAAAACTAAAAAAGAGGCAAAAATATCGGTTGTAGATTCAATTGCATCCGCAATTAAGGCATAAGAATTGCCAAAAAAACCTGCTAAGCCTTTTATAATTGCTAAGCAGGTATTTCCTATTATACTAAAGTAAGTTGCCTCTACGGCTTTTTGTTCTTTATTCATATTTTTATTCTACACGAACAATATTAGCCCCGATAGCTCTTAATCGTTCGTCAATTCGCTCATAACCACGATCGATTTGTTCTATGTTTTGAATGGTGCTTGTTCCTTTTGCAGAAAGTGCAGCAATCAATAATGAAATTCCAGCGCGAATATCTGGTGAAGACATCGTAGTGGCTTTCAAAGTAGATTTGAAATTATGCCCAATAACCACCGCTCTGTGCGGGTCACACAACATGATTTTAGCTCCCATATCAATCAATTTATCCACAAAGAACAATCTACTCTCAAACATTTTTTGGTGGATTAAAACATCTCCCTTAGCCTGTGTAGCAACAACCAGAACAATACTCAATAAATCAGGAGTGAATCCTGGCCATGGTGCATCGGCAATAGTTAGGATAGATCCATCGATATCTGTTTTTACTTCATAACCATTTTCATGAGTTGGAATGTAAATATCATCTCCTCTACGCTCTAAAGTGATACCTAATTTTCTAAATGTATTTGGTATTAAACCTAAATTTTCCCAGCTTACATTTTTTATTGTAATTTCACTTCTTGTCATTGCTGCAAGACCAATCCAGCTACCAATTTCAATCATATCTGGCAAGATACGGTGCTCACAACCACCTAAACGTTCAACTCCTTCAATCGTTAATAAGTTAGAACCAACTCCTGTAATTTTGGCTCCCATTGAGTTCAACATCTTACAAAGTTGTTGCAAGTAAGGCTCACAAGCAGCGTTATAGATAGTCGTTTTTCCTTTTGCTAAAACAGCAGCCATAACAATATTTGCAGTTCCAGTTACAGATGCTTCATCCAATAACATATCGGTTCCTACTAATCCATCGGTAGTTTCTACACCATAAAAATGGTCTTCTCTATTATAACGGAATTTAGCTCCTAAATTGATGAATCCTTCAAAGTGTGTATCTAATCTTCTTCTTCCAATTTTATCACCTCCTGGTTTTGGGATGTACCCTTTTCCAAAACGAGCCAATAATGGTCCAACAATCATAATTGAACCTCTTAAAGCGCCTCCCTCTTTTTTGAAAGCTTCAGTTTCTAAATAACCTACATTAACCTCATCAGATTGAAAAGTATACGACCCGTGAGCATTTTTAGTTATTTTAACCCCTAAATTTCCTAAAAGTGTTATTAATTTATTGATGTCAATAATATCGGGAATGTTGTTGATTGTAACTTTTTCTGAAGTTAAAAGTACAGCACATAATATTTGTAATGCTTCATTTTTAGCACCTTGTGGAGTAATTTCTCCTTTTAAACGGATTCCTCCTTCAATTTTAAAGATTCCCATATTATCTATCTCAATTTTATTTTTTACTTGTAATATTGGTTAGTAGCAAATTCTATTGCTTCTGATTGTTATTTGAATATTTTTTCCCTTTGCCCCCTTTATTATTCTTATTATTTTGAATTTTAGGTTGCCCTGTAGAAACTTTATTTGACATTCTTTTGTTAGTACGTAACAAATCGGATGTGTTTATTAACTCTTCCGTACTTTGTAACAAGTTCAATTTTCCTCCTGATAATTCGTAAAGATGTTCAAAAATCACATCATCTTTCACGGTATCTTTGTTCCAACTCAAGTACGATTTTTTCATGTGATTAGCAATCACTTTTACCAATGCACTTTTCATTTCTCCTTCTTCCCATTGGTTAGCAACATCAATCATATATTTGATATTGTTTCCATAATAACGGTATTTAGGGAAATTTTGAGGATATTTCAAAACCTCTGGTTTCAATTGTAACACTTCTCGGGAAGGAATAGGATATGGTGATTCAACATCTAATTTAAAGTCAGACATTATAAAAAGCTGATCCCATAATTTATGTTGAAAGTCAGGTACATCTCTTAAGTGAGGATTTAGTGTTCCCATTACCTGAATAATGTATTTAGCTGCTTTATTTCGTGTTTCGGCGTCTTCAATTTCAGTCGCTTGATCGATAAGCTTTTGTAAATGACGCCCATACTCAGGAATAATCAAATGCGAACGTTCGGCATTATATTCTAGATGATGTACAACATCATTCGCATTTTCTTTAATATATTTCTGATTCATAATTTGTTTTATTTGAAGCTTAACTACAAAAGCGAGGCTAAAATACTATTATTCCACAATTATAATGAAATGATTCCTTCAATTGTAGAAACTTCGATATATTTATCAATTACGGCCTGAGGGCTTTGCATTTGAACGTCAATTGATACACTCGTAAATTTTCCAGTTTTAGATTGTGTTGTTTTCATTACGGCTCCCATACCATCAAATGCAGCATCTACTTGTTTGATTTTTTCAACATCAGTAGGAACAATAAATTTAAACAAATATATCGCTGGCCAAGAATTACTTTTTTCTAGCTCGGTTCTTAATCTATCAAAAAACTCCTCTGTTTTCTTATCCATTTGTCTTTAAAAATAAAGGCAAATATACGCTTTCAATTCTAAAATCGGAATTATAGCCTATGATTTTTAGTTAAATCATTACTTTGATAGTCGTATTTTTTAAAATTCTAAATTAGTTTAACTAAGTTTGCTTTAAAATCAGTTTTTTAAGGACTAAGTACTATAAATTTGCTTAAAAAAAACTGCCGTTTTTCTCTATAAAAACGAATTAACATTTCTTATTTACATGTCTGAACCGCTACAAATTCTAAAAAAATACTGGAACCACGATAGTTTTAGAACACCACAAAAAGAAATTATCGAAGCGGTTTTAAATGGTCACGATACATTTGCACTAATGCCTACAGGAGGAGGAAAATCGATTTGTTTCCAAATCCCTGCTCTAATGCAAAAAGGAATTTGCTTAGTCATTTCACCCCTTGTAGCTTTGATGAAAGACCAAGTGGCTAATTTACAAAAACGGAACATCAAAGCTATTACACTTACTGGAGGCATTAAATCTGACGAAATAATTGATTTACTTGACAATTGTCAATATGGGAACTATAAATTTCTCTATCTTTCTCCCGAGCGTTTGCAATCGGAATGGATTTTAGAACGAATTAAAAACCTTCCAATCAATTTAATTGCAATTGATGAAGCGCATTGTGTTTCGCAATGGGGACACGATTTCCGCCCTGCCTATCTTAAAATCGCCCATCTAAAAACTCATTTTCCCAAAACTCCTTTCCTTGCACTAACCGCAACCGCAACTCCTAGAGTAAAGGAAGATATAATTAAAGAGTTAGGTCTCGAAAACCCATTGTACTTTGAAAAATCATTTGAAAGAAAGAACATTGCCTATATGGTTTTTGAAATCGAAGACAAACTATTTAGAATTCAACAAATTTTAAAGAAAAACCCACAGCCGTCAATTATATATGTCAGAAACCGAAAAGCCTGTAGCAATACCGCCAATCAACTTAATGCATTAGGATTCAAAGCAACATTTTACCACGGAGGCTTACCTACGAAAGAAAAGAATAAAAACATGCAACACTGGATGGACGAAGAAGTTCAAGTTATGGTTGCCACCAATGCTTTTGGAATGGGAATTGACAAGGCTAATGTAAAAACCGTAATACATATCCAACTTCCGGATAATCTCGAAAATTATTACCAAGAAGCAGGAAGAGCAGGAAGAAATAAAGAAAAAGCTTTTGCAATTTTGCTAAGCAGCCCGTCCGATATTACTCAAGCCGAAAATCAGTTTTTATACATTCTTCCAGATAAAACTTTTTTAAAAGAAGTCTTTATCAAAATGTGCAACTATTTCCAAATTGCCTATGGAGAAGGCATCAACGAACAATTTTCATTTAATTTGAATCAATTTTGCCAGAGATATAATTTCCCTATTTTAAAAACATACAATGCTATTCAGTTTCTTGATCGTCAAGGGGTAATTAGTCTATCCCAAGAATTCTCAGAAAAAATAAGTTTGCAATTTATTATCCCTTCCAAAGAAGTCATTCGTTATACAAGTCTCAATCCAAACGACGAAGAAATTATAGTAACTATTCTAAGAGCCTATCCCGGAATTTACGACACCCCAATCAACTTAAATATTCCATTTATTGCAAAAAAATCAAAACATACGGAAGCAGAGGTAGAAATTGCATTGGAAAAATTAAAAGAAAAAGATATCGTTGCCTATCAGTCTAAAAACAATGACACAACATTACTATTTAACGAAATTCGAGAAGATGAACGAACCATTAATCGAATCGCAAAATACCTAGAAAACCAAAATAAATTAAAAAAACAACAATTTGAAGCCGTAATCAATTACATCCAAAAAGACGATTGTTGTAAAAGTCAATTACTTTTAGAATACTTTGGTGAAACCAAAACAACTAGTTGTGGTATATGCTCTTACTGCATTAGCAAAAAAGAGAAAAAAGAATCTAAAGCCACCATCTCTATAAAAATAGTAGATTTATTGAAAACTGGCGATTTAAGTTCGAGAGAAATTCAAACAAGCCTACATAATCTTTCAGACGATGTTATCTTTGCACTTCAAGAGTTATTAGAAAACGAAATCATTCTAATACTACCAAACAATAAATATAGCTTAAAACAATAATGGAAAAATTACGAATCGTATTTATGGGAACTCCAGACTTTGCAGTAGGAATCCTTGATAGCATACTAAAAAACAATTACGAAGTAGTAGGTGTAATTACCGCTGCTGACAAACCAGCTGGTCGTGGTCAAAAAATTAAGTATTCGGCAGTAAAAGAATATGCTTTAGCAAATAACTTAAACTTATTACAGCCGACAAATTTAAAAGACGAAAGCTTTCTTGCCGAATTAAAATCCTTGAATGCCAATCTACAAGTCGTGGTTGCCTTTAGAATGTTGCCTAAAGTAGTATGGGAAATGCCTAAATTAGGTACTTTTAACCTTCACGCCTCCCTTTTACCTAACTACCGAGGTGCAGCACCCATCAACTGGGCTATTATTAATGGAGAAACTAAAACCGGTGTAACAACATTTTTCATTGATGACAAAATAGACACTGGAGCTATGATTTTAAGTGCCGAAACAGCAATTGAACCAAATGAAAATGTAGGCCAACTTCACGACCGTTTAATACACTTAGGAAGCGAAACTGTAATTAAAACACTAGCCTTACTAGAAAAGGGTCAAGTTCAAACAACTATTCAAACGGATACTGATGATATAAAAACAGCTTACAAACTCAACAAAGAGAACTGTAAGATTGATTGGAACAAATCGGCAACTGAAATCCACAACCTAATAAGAGGTCTAAATCCTTATCCAGCGTCTTGGTGTTTCTTTACCGATAAAAACCAAGAATGGAATGTGAAAATTTATGAATCGAAAATCAGTACTGAATCCCATACCCATGAAGCTGGAACCATCATTAGCTCAAAGAAAGAATTAAAAATAGCTGTAAAAGATGGATTTATTCAGGTATTAAGTTTACAATTTCCAGGTAAAAAGAAAATGACTACTGGTGAATTGCTTAATGGAATTTCATTTTCAGAAGAGGCAAAAGCAGTTTAAGCCCAATAAAAACAGGTAAAACCGCCAAAAACACCCCAAAAAACACGGTGTTATGAACAAAAAAAATAAGTTATTAACAAAATAGCGTGAAATCCGTCAAAACACTTGCGAGGTCTGTATTTACTGCTAAATTTGTTGTATAACAATTTATTTTTAACCAACATTTAATAACTTTTTATTATGAACAAATCAGAATTAATCGATGCTATCGCTGCTGACGCAGGAATTACTAAAGCAGCTGCAAAATTAGCTTTAGAATCATTTTTAGGCAATGTAGGTGAGACTTTGAAAAAAGGTGGTAAAGTTTCTTTAGTTGGTTTTGGATCTTGGTCAGTTTCTTCAAGAGCTGCTAGAGATGGAAGAAATCCACAAACTGGAAAAACTATTCAAATCGCTGCTAAAAACGTAGTAAAATTCAAAGCTGGAGCTGAATTAGAAGGAGCTATCAACTAAGGTTTTATTTTCAAAACCTAGCCAATATAAAAAACCCTCTATCGAGGGTTTTTTTTGTGCTTTTTACCGATTTTTTTTGGTGTTTTCCATTTTTTTATTAAATTTATTAAAAAAAATCAATTATTATGATTTCAGAACCATTAATAAAAGGACAACTTCTAATTGCTGAACCTTCAATAATTGGAGATTTATCATTCAATCGTTCTGTGATTTTATTAGCCGATCATGACAAAGACGGATCTGTTGGCTTTATCATTAATAAACCATTGAAACATACCATTCACGATTTAATTCCTGAGATAAATTCAAAATTAAAAATATACAACGGTGGCCCTGTAGAACAAGACAACCTGTATTTCATCCACAATGTACCTAACTTAATTCCTAATAGTATTGAAATTTCAAATGGTATTTATTGGGGTGGTGATTTTGAATCTACTAAAGAACTAATCAATAGCGGACAAATCAACAAAAACAACATTCGCTTTTTCTTAGGTTACACAGGATGGTCAGAAAGCCAACTTCAATCTGAAATGGAAAACAATTCATGGATAATCACATCTAACAGCTATAAAAATAAAATTATAGGCAAATCTTCCACCCATTTTTGGAAAGAACAAATTTTAGAATTAGGTGGCGAATATCTAATATGGTCTAATGCACCCGAAAACCCCTATTTAAACTAAGTAGTTGCTACGATTTGATTTAACTTTTCTACTAATTGCTCTGCTACACTGGTAGTAAATGTTTTTTTTCTGTATTTTGTTATTGGTTGCACACCTTTTATCACATTAGTAATAAATAACTCTTCTGCTTTTTGAAGATCAAAAGGAGAAATAACATCTTCAACAACCTCAATACCTGAAATAGTTTTAGCTAAACCAAGAATCTGTTTGCGCATTACACCATTCAAACAGCCTTCTGACACTGGAGGAGTAATTAATTTTCCGCCCATAACCATAAAAATATTTCCCTGAATAGCTTCAACTACATTTTTAGAATCATTCAGCAACAAACAATTATCCAAACCATTTTCATCGGCATAAATACTTGCGGTAACATTCAGGATTCTATTGGTACTTTTAATAGAAGACAAAAGTTGCTTAGTAATATAAAAATCTTTAAATAAGTCTACTTCATACCCTTTTTTATCAAAAGAATACAAAGCCGTTTCTAAAGCCGTCGCATGCACTAAAAAAGAAACCGATCTGTCCAAAGGAAGATAATAACCACCATCATTTCTAAAAACAGTAATTCGAGCTCTAGCAGCAGCAGAAATTGCCAATTTATCAGTCAACGATAGCAATTGCTCTTCAAAATATTCCATCGTAAAATTCATTGGAATCTCCATACGAACCACTCGCATCGAAGCCATTAACCTAAAATAATGATCTTCTAGATACAAGACTTTTGAGTTAACAATTTTCACTGTTTCAAAAACAGCATCACCATACAAAAACCCTCTGTTTTGCGTTAAAATATTCGAATCTTGAGTTACTAACGTCCCGTTGAAATTAATCATAAAAAAAGCCCTGAATTTAGTTCAGGGCAAATATAAGTCATATAAATAGAATTCTCTACACAGAACCTAATAGATGTTTTAAATCCGAGATTTGATTTTCCCACAATTGTTTGGCTTCATCAATTTCATCTTCTTCCGCAAAATCTACAATCATCAAAGAAACATCTTTAGTCAATTCATCCTCTAAGATATGCAATTCAAAAAAATAATCGGTATCCTTATTTGCCGAATCTACCCATTTGAATTTTACTTTTTCACCTGATTTTTTCGAAGCTAATCTTGCTTTTTCTTCTGAATCATTCCAAATAAAAGTAAAAAACTCCCCTCTGGAATTAACATCATCAGCAAACCATTCTGCCAAACCAGAAGGAGTAGATATATATTGATACAATAATTGTGGTGAAGAGTTTATAGGAAACTCTATTTCATAACGTACTTTAACATCCATAAAAGACCGATTTATTTTTTTCGAATATATACAATATAATATCTAAAAAAAAACGTTTTTAAAAATATTTTTTTTCTGCATTTTTTTCTTGCGTGATATATTTTTATTCCTATCTTTGCACCCGCAATCAGGAACAGTATTGACCTGAACATTTGGCGAGGTAGCTCAGTTGGTTAGAGCGCAGGATTCATAACCCTGAGGTCACGGGTTCAACTCCCGTCTTCGCTACTGGATAAGAGAAATGATGAAAATCATTTCTCTTTTTTTTTACACCCCATAAAATCAAAAGATTAGCAAAAAACAACTTTATAAACTACGTTTTTAAAGACTTTATTTTTCAATAAAATACCTGTTTTTAACATAATTAAGAAACCTTACAATTGGTGCTGTTCCTGTTTTTTTTAACCTAAGAAAAGAAACAATTTATCGAATACCATGAAAAGAAAAGCTAAACTTAGGCTCAAAATTAAAGTACTAAAAAATCAAACTGTAAATTTTTCCAATTTATTTACTGCTTTACCATTTAACAATAGCACTTGCCCAAGTAAACCCACTTCCAAATGCAGCTAAAACAACCGTATCTCCTTCTTTAATTTTTCCTTTTTCCCAAGCTTCCGTTAACGCAATAGGAATTGAAGCCGCCGTGGTATTTCCATATTGCTGCACATTATTATACACTTGATTGTCGGTTAACTTAAACTTACTCTGGATATATTGAGAAATTCTCAAATTAGCCTGATGCGGAATTAGCATATCAATATCTGAAACTGCTAAATGATTTGCTTCTAAAGCTTCCATAATCACTTCTGAAAATCGTACGACAGCATTTTTAAAAACAAACTGTCCATTCATATATGGAAAATAACTTTCGTCATCTGGATTATTATCAGCTAAGATATCATTCACCCATCGCCCTCCCATTCCTGGAGCTGTAAGCACTAATTCTTCCGCATGAATCCCTTCGGAATGCAAATGCGTCGAAAGTATACCTTTGGTCAAATCTTCTTCTCGACTCAAAATCGCGGCACCTGCCCCATCCCCAAAAATTACGGAAACACCTCTTCCTCTGGTAGTCATATCTAATCCTGAAGATTGCACCTCTGAACCAATAACTAAAACATTCTTATACATTCCTGTTTTAATATATTGATCGGCTACAGATAAGGCATATACAAACCCAGAACATTGGTTACGAACATCAAGAGCGCCTACTGTTTTAAGCCCTAAATCCCTTTGTACTAAAACACCTGGACCTGGAAAATAATAATCTGGACTTAAGGTCGCAAAAACAATAAAATCAATATCATTTTTATCAATCCCTGCACGTTCCATAGCAATTTTAGCCGCTTTAACACCCATTGTAGTGGTGGTGTCTTCGCCTTTTACAATATGCCTACGCTCTTTAATTCCGGTTCGTTCCTGAATCCATTCGTCATTGGTATCCATGATTTTAGACAAATCGGCATTAGTAACCACATTGGAAGGCACATAAAAACCTAAACCTGAAATTCTTGAATTATACATAGCAGTATTTTTAGATTAAAAAAATGTGTTTAACATTCTAACCTACAAATTACTACTTTTTGAATAAATAAAAAGATTTTTTACAATTTAATAGCAAAGAAAAAAATGAAAAATCAGCATATTTTTAAATTCACTTCCTGATTGAATTCTAAAGAAAATTCATGTTCAAAAAAAATCACCTTTCTGTCAAAAACCGCTTTGATTAAATAATAACCACCTTTAAAATACGATTGCTTGACTAAAACATTCATAATTCCTTTGTCATTCACTTTTAACTGGTGTGGATACAACAAAAGCAATTCATCATCCTCTTCATTTACATTTATAAGTTGGGACAATTTCAATTCGTTTACTTCCCCAAAAAGTGAAGCAACATATTTATTGATTGGGTTGTTATACAAACTATTAGAATCGGCCTTGTCTACAATTTGCCCATTATACAACACTATGGTTTCATCGGCAAAGGAAAGTGCATCTGTACTGTCATGAGTAGCTACAAGACAAGTAATACCTTGAGCTTTTAAATACGCAAATAGATTACGACGTAAAGCATTTTTTCTAAAATTATCAATATGACTAAACGGTTCGTCTAACAATAAAACCTCAGGCTCTAGGGCTAAAACTCTGGCTAAAGCCACTCGCTGTTGTTGTCCACCACTTAGATATTTAGCTTTTACATCGGCATATTCAGTCATCTCAACAATCTCAAGCAACTCTTGAACGCGTGCTTTCTTTTTGTCTTGATAAATATTAGACAAATATTTCCCTACATTCTCTGCAACTGTAGTATAAGGCATCAATTCAAAATCCTGTGATAAATATTTCATATATGGCATCCCTGGAACCAAATGAAAACTAGGCCCTAAAACCTCCTCGTTATTCCAGAAAATTTGTCCCTGATCTAAATCATACAAGCCGTAAATTAATTTAAGTAAAGTACTTTTACCACAGCCACTTTCGCCTATAATAGCTATATTTTGTCCTTTATTAACAGTAAAATTGATGTTTTGAACCACTGGTTTTTCGGTATAACCAAAACTAATATTTTGAACTTGGAGCATTTGAAAAGAATGATTTTTTTGAGAGTGCAAAGATAGATTTCTTTCATCTAAAAAAAGAAATAAATATTGTTATAAACCATATAAGTCATGTAAGTTTTTCTCTTCCTAAAAAAGAATAATTAGTTCAGAAAAGTTATTTTCATAAAGGAAAATTTTAAAAAATCAGTGACAATCTGCTAAATCTGTTTTATCTGTGTGCCATTCTCACAAAAAAAAAGTCGCCCCATAAGGACGACCTTCATATTTGAGTAAAATTTTCTAATTAGTTTCCAGCTTCTTTTTGAGCGTCGGCTTTCATTTTTTCATTTGCTGTAATAGCAAATTCTACACGACGGTTTTGACTTCTTCCTTCCACTGTACCATTGTCAGCAATTGGATCAGCAATTCCCATCCCTGTAATTGTAAAACGACTCGCTGCCAAACCTTTGCTTATTAAATATTTCTTTACAGAATTAGCACGCTCTCCTGAAAGTTTTAAATTATAATCAGCAGAACCTGTACTATCCGTATATCCAAAAATAGTAATATCAGTATCTGGATATTCATTAAAAACGGTAACTAATTTATCTAAGTTTGCTTTTGCAGAAGCTGTCAATGTAGATTTGTTAGTATCAAATCGAACAGCATTTTCATTTAAAACTAATTTTATTCCCTCTCCTACACGTTCAACATCTGCTCCTGGAATAGCTTGGTCAATTTGTCTGGCTTGTTTGTCCATCTTGTTTCCAATAACACCACCAGCAACTCCACCAACTACTCCACCAATAACAGCTCCCATTGCTCCTTTTCCACCTTTACCAAGGTTATTTCCTAAGATCCCACCTAAAATAGCACCTCCAGCAGCTCCTATAGCCGCACCTCTTTGTGTTTTATTTGTATTTTTAATTGACTCACAACTAGCAAAAAGTGAACCCAACACCATGATAAATGCTAATGCTATAACTGATATATTTTTCATAACTTTCTTTTTTTTAAATTATTTACTAAAACAAATTAGTTTACACGTTGAAATTGATAAACCACATCTGTTAATTTTCCCCCAACATCAATTTTATCAATTAATTGAAAAGAACCCTCTGTTAAATTAGCCACACGTAATACATAACCATCTCTAACTTTTCTCGCTTTTTCACCAGCATCTAAGATTTTCAAAACCACTTCTCCGTTTGAATTTACAAACCAAGTAATAGGCGAACTAAAAACTGGGCAATCATATTTAGTTAAAGCCATTTCACCTTTGTTATTATTGGAAATAAACTTCCAAGTACTTCCTTCAAAACATTTCGAATCAGCTAATTGAAATGAATTTACTTTGATATAATTGGAACCTGGGTAAGTTACTGAACTAATAACCCAATTTCCTTTCATCCCTACCTGAGTTCCTCGGTCTAATTTAGTAGCTGTCACCGAAGAAGTTTTGCAAGAAAACAATGTTAATGCAAAAGCTGCAACTAAAAATATTTTTTTCATCGTTAATCGTTTTTATATTAAACTTAGATAAAGATACAATCTAAGTTTTAGTATTTGTTTCATAATACCATTAATTTATTACAAAATTAAGACATAAGACATTTTGTCACCCTAAATCACATTGGTACTTTATTTGAAGAAAACTGTTTACAAAATGTAAAACATTCTAAAAAATTTTAAATATGACAACTGGAAAAATTAATGTATCAGTGGAGAATATTTTCCCACTAATTAAAAAGTTCTTATACAACGATCACGAGATCTTTTTACGTGAATTAATTTCGAATGGAACAGATGCAACATTAAAATTAAAACACCTTACTAACATTGGTGAAGCCAAAGTAGAATATGGAAACCCAATCCTTGAAGTTAAGGTAGACAAAGAAGGCAAAAAATTACACATCATCGACCAAGGAATTGGTATGACAGCCGAAGAGGTTGAAAAATACATTAACCAATTGGCTTTTTCTGGTGCTGAAGAATTCTTGGAAAAATACAAAGACACCGCAAAAGATTCGGGAATCATTGGACACTTTGGTCTTGGATTCTACTCGGCTTTCATGGTAGCTTCTAAGGTAGAAATCATCACCAAATCATACAAAGACGAACCAGCAGCACACTGGACTTGCGACGGAAGCCCAGAATTCTCTTTAGAACCAGCTGATAAAACAGAGCGTGGTACAGAGATTATCCTTCATATTGCTGATGATTCTTTAGAGTTCCTTGAAGACTACAAAATCAAAGAACTATTGAACAAATACAATAAGTTCATGCCTATTCCAATTAAATTTGGAACAAAAACAGAAACTTTACCTAAACCAGAAGACGCTCCAGAAGATTACAAAGCAGAAACGGTTGAAGTAGACAACATCATCAACAATCCAAATCCAGCTTGGACCAAACAACCTTCTGACTTAAATGAAGAAGATTATAAAGCTTTCTATCACGAATTGTATCCAATGCAATTTGAAGAGCCTTTATTCAATATCCACTTAAATGTAGATTATCCTTTCAACCTAACAGGAATCTTGTATTTCCCTAAATTAGGTGCCGATTTACAAATCCAAAAGGACAAAATCCAATTGTACCAAAACCAAGTGTTTGTTACAGATAATGTAGAAGGAATCGTTCCTGAATTCTTAATGATGCTTCGCGGAGTGGTGGATTCACCAGACATTCCTTTAAACGTTTCTCGTTCAGGATTACAGGCTGATGGTGCTGTGAAGAAAATTTCGAACTACATCACTCGTAAAGTAGCGGATAAATTGAAATCATTATTCAACGAAAACAGAGCCGATTTCGAATCAAAATGGAACGATATCAAAATCGTTTTAGAGTACGGAATGTTATCGGAAGATAAATTCTATGAAAAAGCAGGTGCTTTTGTATTGTACCCAACAGTAAATGACAAATACTATACGCTTGACGAATTAAAAGAAAACCTCAAAGACAAGCAAACCGACAAAGACGGAAAATTGGTTATTTTGTACGCAGGAAACAAAGAAGCACAACATGCTTACATTGAAACAGCCGAAGAAAAAGGATACGAAGTATTGCTTTTAGATTCGCCAATTATCTCGCATTTAATTCAAAAATTAGAAAACGACAATAAAGATCTAACTTTCGTTCGTGTAGATTCTGATCATATTGATAACCTAATCAAGAAAGAAGAAACTACAATTTCTAAACTTTCTGATGAAGAAAAAGAAAGTTTAAAAACATCTTTGGAAACCTATATCCCTAAAACATATACCGTTCAATTAGAAGCTTTAGACAGTCAGGCAGCACCATTTATCATCACGCAACCAGAATTCATGCGTAGAATGAAAGAAATGAGTCAAACAGGCGGTGGCGGAATGTTCGGAATGGGGAACATGCCAGAAATGTACAACTTGGTCGTGAACACTAATTCGCCTTTGGCAAGCACCATTTTAAACACTGAAGACAAAACTACTCAGGAAAGCCTTGTAAAACAAGCTTTAGACTTGGCTAAATTGTCACAAAACTTACTAAAAGGAGAAGCCTTAACTGCTTTTGTAAAACGTAGTTTTGAATTGATTAAATAAGCAGAGAACCCATTTTATAACATAAAATGGCGTGAATCGCTTATTCCGAACTTGTTTCGGAATCTCTATAAAATACAAATCCTGCTAGTGCAAACTGGCAGGATTTTTTTTTAGGAGCAGAAAGTTTGATATTCCATAAGTACTTCCCTCCCGCTATCCGTTACAATCTCTTGTGACGCTTTCGCTCTACAAGAGGATTTTCACTACTTTCGGGGCTATAGATAGCTTTTCATTTCCAAAATAAATTTTATAAGAATATTTTGATATATTTGAAATTAGATAATAAAAACAAAAACAGATTTTTATAAATTAAAAAAATGGATTATTGGGTTGATACAAATAGAATATTTTATGTCACAGAAAGAGAATCTTTTCCTCTAATACACATGACACAAACATGGGAAGTATTAAAAATGATACTAATAGAAGGTTTTAAACCAAGTTATTGTACTGAAACATTAAATAATGATATAGAATACAAGTCTGCATGTTTTCCAATGATAAGCATGTCAAATGTATCTATTGACTTTGCACTTTCTTATCAAAAATCATACGGTACTTTAGGAATTGTCTTAAATAAAGAATGGGGTGAAATTAATGACTTTAACCCTGTTTTATATTTAGAAAGAAAATCAGATTTAACAAATGATATTGTCTCGAATTTCAAAAACATATCTGGACCTTCTAAAGATGAATTAAGGAGAATAGTAAATTCTCCTTACAATGATATGAAAGAATTCTTAACAAGCCAACAAATTAAAATTTTTGCTCATTCAAAAAATTTTGATGGACAACTAATCAGAAATCAAACTTTACTTTCAGAAAAATATCCATATGGAATGGAAAGAGAATGGCGTAAAGTCATTAAAAGTATAAATATTCCATATTTTCTAGTTGGAGATGATGAAATATCAATAAAAAAAGAGTACAATCAATTATTACAAGATATTCGTATTGATTACAAACTTGAAAATTTAAAAGGAATTATTGTCGAAACTGAATCGCAGTCAAGTGAAGTAGAAAAAATAATATGTGAAAAATTCGAATTAGATAGATTCCCTTCTAATATTGAAATTAGAATAAACACGACTTGACATATCATATTCCTGATGAATAATATGAATACATTCGACGGAAAGGTTTGCAAACCTTTCCCATAACGAAAAGCAACTTTGTCGAAATACTGGATGAGATTGCTTCACTGCATTCGCAATGACAATAACCGCCTAGCTGGTCTTTGCGAGCGATAGCGAAGCAATCCCACTAAAAAGTGAAAAAAAACTAAAATACAATCATATCGCCAATAAAATAAAAACATGAAACCAGGATTTGTCTACATCATTACCAATAAATAACAAACGGTAGTTTATGTTGGTGTGACGTCAAATCTTCCACAAAGAATTATAGAACATAAAAACAAGAAATACCCAACATCATTTTCAGCCCGATACGATGTAAACATATTAGTTTACTATGAGCAATTTCAATGGATTGAAGATGCTATAGCTCGTGAAAAACAAATAAAAGCAGGTTCAAGAGCTGCCAAAAACAAATTGATTCAATCTATCAATCCAACATGGAATGATTTATTTGATGCTATTAAAGACATAATGACTGAATAATAATTATTTGTATTTTTAAAATCTATGCAGCAACGAGAAACAACTTTGAAGAAATACTAAATGATATTTCTCTTTCGTCAAAATGATAAGATTGAATTAAAACATTATTAAACACAAACCAAACAATCAATGAGTCTAAGAATATTTACAATTTTGACTTTTATTATTGGAATTGGACTATTTTCCTATTCATTAAGTTTACCTTATTACAAAGACCAAAAAGGTGCTAACAATTTACTCCACAATTCATACAAAATTGACAAAGACGAATACTACAAATTAGATTTAGAACTTAGAACAAGTAAAATAACATTAATGGACTTAGGGGCAGGAATTGTAATCGCTTCAGGTATTATTTTACTTTTTCTATTACTGACAAAAACTAAAACTTTATCCGATTTTAAAAACTTAAAAAGCCTTAACAAACTTTCAATTTTTGTAAGCACAAATCTTGTATGGCTATTGCTTATTCCTGGAACATTTTGGTATTATACGTTTCGTGCTGGTCGAGGTGATTATCCTCCATCTGCAGACAGTATAGGAATCCCCATCTATACACAAATTCCATTTTTTTTATGCTTAATTATTCCAATGAATCTTTTTATTCTTTTGACTACAATTAATATAACTTTACCAACAAAACTTTTTATAAAAGCAGACACTTACAGCAGAACTGTAATTTTATGGGAAATGTTTTTTGGTTTTTGGCTATTATTAAATCTTATATGCTTTATCGAATTTTTAATTGACGGAGATCACATCTCAATAATAGTAAATCTATTTTTCACATACATATTATTAAATTTAAGAGCAGGAAAAATAGCTAATACAAAAAATATAACTGATAATTTCTCTGCTGTTAGTTAGAATTTGGAATTCATTTTCTTAACAATGCGATTACTGAATAGCTTACAATGAATAAAACTACTGACAACTAAATAAAACCCAATGCTCGAAAAACCAACACTCTATTTTAAAAACGATTCTGAATGGAGAGCCTGGCTTCATGAAAACCATCAAACACACAAAGCGGTCTATCTGATTTTTTACAAAGTAGCCCACGAAGCAGAAAGTATGCGTTGGGAAGAAGCCGTAAAAGTGGCTATTTGCTATGGATGGATAGATTCCACTGTAAAAAAATTAGACGAGGACAGAAGAATCCAATTGTTTACTCCCAGAAAAGACAAAAGTGTTTGGTGTAAAGTCAACAAAAATTACATCGAAGAATTAATTGCTGCCAATTTAATGCACGAAAGCGGTTTGAAAAAAATTGAAACGGCAAAGAAAAATGGTTCTTGGGAAAGTCTGGACGCCGTTGAAAATTTAGAAATCCCCGAAGATTTACAAATTGAATTCGATAAAAATCAAGAAGCATTTTCAAACTACAACAACTTTAGCAAAAGTTATAAAAAAGGCTATTTACATTGGTTAAACCAAGCCAAACGGTCAGCAACGCGACAAAGTAGAATTGCTCAAATTATTGATTTGTGCGAGCGAAATTGTAAAAGCAGATAGATATTAATTAACAATACAATTTGTCACAATGAACTTGTCGAAGTGTTTTTAACAAAGTCTTCGACAAAATCAGACTGACAACTCAACTTTTAAATTATGAACAAACTATCTCCAGAAGAAACTTCAACGTTATTAAAAACTTTACAAAACCGTTTTGAAAAAAACATCAAGCGTCATCCAGAATTAGATTGGAACAAAATCCAAACAAAACTGGAAGCTGATCCGAAAAAATTATGGTCACTTAACCAAATGGAGCTCACAGAAGGAGAACCAGATGTCATTAGATATGATTCTCAAACAGACGAATATACTTTTTGCGATTGCTCAGCTGAAAGCCCAAAAGGACGTAGAAGTCTTTGTTATGACAAACAAGCCTTAGATTCCCGAAAAGAAAACAAACCCAAAAACAATGTTCTGGATGTTGCTAAAGAAATGGGTGTTTCACTTTTAACAGAAGAAGAATATCGAGAATTACAAAAACTAGGAAATTTTGATAGTAAATCTTCAAGCTGGATTGAAACACCTGCTGCAATTCGAAAACTAGGTGGGGCCATTTTTGCTGATTTCCGTTATGACACTGTTTTTGTATATCATAATGGAGCCGAATCTTATTATGCTGCTAGAGGTTTTCGTGCTTCACTAAAAGTATAGATTTTGTAAAAATTAAGGCTAAACAGAAAAAAGCTTATTCAACCCAATTTTTTCAATCTAAATGTTGTAATATCCGCTACATGGCGCGGGCAAAACCAACTGTGTCGCGATAAATTTGAGGCGAAATAGTCGCATTATTTTTGAAAAAACGGCTAAAATAATGTTCGTCATCGTAGCCCAACTCATAAGCAATCTCTTTTACTGTTTTATTAGTTAAGTACAACTCTCTTTTGGCTTCAATAATAATTCGTTCTGAAATTAAATGCGTTACTGTTTTATTGAAATGGTTTTTGGTAATTTTAGCTAATGCTTTGGGCGTTATATGTAACATTTCGGCATAATCGCTGGCAGAATGCTTGGTTTTAAAATGCAGTTCAATGTAATTTTTTAAATTCTGAAGTATAAATGGTTCTTTGGAATCGGTAATTTCCGCAAAATCCTCATCGGGTTGTTGTTGGTTTTTAAGTCTTGTAGCCGTAATCAAAAAGATTTTGAGATAAGAAACTAATAATTCGTATTGCGCTAATTCAGGATTGTGCATTTCGGTTTTTATTTGCTCAATAACCATTTCAAAAACAGCCTTAGACGCTTCGTCAACACTCACATAAGGTGGTTTAAAAATGTTGTTAAAAAGGATTCCGTTGCAGGCAATCTCAGCTTGGTGCTTGTATATACAAAAAAACTCAGGATGAAAATTCAAAATAACGCCTTCTAAATTTTCTTCAGCATTAATTCTAAAAGGTTGGTAAGGTGAAAAAGCAAAAAGATTTCCTGCTTCGAATGGATTTTCTGAAAAATCAGCAGTTACTGTTCCTCTTCCTTTTTTAATCCAAATCAAAGAGAAATAATTCAATCTTTGGATTTCATGAAACTCGCATTTGTTATCAAACGTGGCTAATTTAAAAGCTAAATTTCCGTTTTGTGGATTGAATAATGTAAAAGTGGTTTGATCGAGCATCTATTTTATTTTTTGTAAATTTAATTTCTTTAGGTTTATTATTAATTTTAGTTTCTCTTTATTTCGCCACAAACTAACGAATCTTTACTTCCATTTTTATCACAGTTCGCAGATTAAAAAATTTGCGAATCTGCGCGGTTTATACTTTTAAATAGCAAAATTTAATCAATTCCTGCTGCTTTTAACTTGTCGGTGAGTCTTTTATTTTCCTCCACTAATGTAGCAATATAATCCTGTTGTGGTTGCAGGGCAATTTTAATTTCCTCGGCGGTATAACGCGGAGTTATATGTTGAGGACAGTTCCAATCGTATGCTTCGATATGAAAAACCAGCATTCGTTCTGGTCGATATTTATAGTCGCCTAAATCAAGAGTCGCTAGTAATTCTGGATTGTCATTTAGTTCCACAATCTCGGTTTTAGCGTAGATTTTCAATCGGGATTGCGAAGGATAATCGACCATTATTAAGGCTACATTATTATTTGTTGCCATATTCCCAACCGTGATATATTGCTTATTTCCGGTGAAATCGATAAAACCAATGCGGTACTTATCCAACACTTTCAAAAAACCAGTGGGCCCGCCACGATGTTGCACATAAGGAAAATCATTTGCCCCATAAGAAGCCAAATAAAAACTATTGCGACGAACAATAAACAGCATTTCATTTTCCGACAAACCATCAACGACGTTGAATTTTTCCATTCGTTCGTAACTATTGCGACTGCCGTGTTCGGTCTGCAAAGCTTTTACAGCATCGGTGAAAGCGATTTGGTGAAAATTCTGTGCCATCGTTATTTATTTAAACTTTCTATCTTTTTCTTCAATTGCAACATCATTGATACTGGCAAAACGTTTTTGCATTAAGCCGTTTTGATCAAATTCCCAGTTTTCGTTGCCATACGCTCTAAACCATTCCCCTGCGGCATTATGGTATTCGTATTCAAACCGAACAGCAATACGGTTTTCATGAAAACTCCATAACTCTTTTTTGAGTGTATAATCGAGTTCGTTTTCCCATTTTCTTTTTAGAAAGGCTTTCACTGCTTCTCTACCGTTAATAAATTCACTACGATTGCGCCATTCGGTATCAATGGTGTAAGCCAAGGCAATACGCTCTGGATCTCTGCTGTTCCAGGCATCCTCTGCCATTTGTATTTTTTGTAAAGCGGTTTCTAAGGTAAAAGGCGGAAGTGGTAATTTTTGTTCCATACGAGTTGACTTTAAATACTTTAGCGTTTTCAATTACACAAAGATGCAAAAAAGCTAGTTTAAAACCCTTGGAGCATTGACGCAAAAGCATGGACAATTTTCCTTGCTTTTGTAAGTTGCTACTTTATTTTTTGTTTTATTTGGTTTCTGTAAGTAAAAACACTCGACAAATAATAAATAACCCCAAAAGCCCCACAATTCAATGTGAGGCTTTTACAATAATAAACATTATTAAGCTACTTCCACCTCTAAAGCGGGAGCCAAAGGAAAATCAACAGGAACTTGGGTCAAATTGTGCAAAAAGTTCATAGCGGTTTTGTCGCTAATGAGCAGGATTAAATCTACCAAATTCTCATGGGTATATCCATTTTCAAAAAAGGCATCAACATTCGCTTGGCTTCCATATCCTTTGTTAGTAGTAATATCTGCGGCAAGTTGTACTAAGGCATTCAATTTTGCGTTGGTACTTTTCCCTTTTCGTATGTCTAATAATTGCTCATCAGTGAAACCATTCATTTTTCCAATAACATGATGTGCACTTAGGCAATACACACAACCATTTATTTGGCTTACAATTAGATTTACGGCTTCTTTTTCTTTGTTATTCAAGGAAGTTTTGGCATTTTGGTAGGCCAAAAATCGAGACAAACCATTAGTAGAATACGCCATAGTAGCATACAAATTAGGAACAAAACCCAAGGCTTTTTGTAAGTTGTCAAAAATTTCTTGATTAGCTGGAGCCACTTCTTCTCTAGTAGGAACGTTGAATGTTTTCATGTTTATAAAAGTTTTAAATTGATTGTCGTTATTGACATTACAAAGATGCGACAGTGCTAAAACAGATAAAATGGATGATCAACTCCAGTGCATGGACAATTTTACCTCATAAAAAATCAACTAAACCTTTATTTTCGGATACCCTCCTTAATTAAAAAAGTATTAAAGAATAGATTCTGCTTACTACTATTTTTCCAAACTCAAATAAGCATTTCCTAAATACGCAATAATATCTGAAGCAATGAACGATTGAATCCCTGTTTGAAGGATTGCAATATCAGCGGTTAATCCGTGTAGATACACTCCTATTTTTGCAGCATCAATAGGTTTATACGATTGGGCTAACAAACTCGTAATAATTCCGGTGAGTACATCACCACTTCCTGCAGTGGCCAAAGCAGGATTTCCGGTTGTATTTTTGTAAATAGTGGTTCCATCAACGATATGAGTTGGCGCGCCTTTCATTACTACAATAACATTGTATTGCTTTGAAAACGAAATGGTTTTTTCAAACTTTTCATCTTCGGATTGCCAATTCCCAATCAATCGTTCCAATTCCTTAGGATGAGGCGTTAAAATCGTTTTTGACTGTAAATGACCCCATTCGGATTTGTTTTGAGACAAAATATTCAACGCATCTGCATCAATAACTAACGGAATTCTATTATTCCGAATAAATTCACAAACTGCTTTTTGGGTTTGCTGCTCTAGTCCTATTCCCGGACCAATCCCAATAGCATTGGGCTTAAAATCGAAATTGATATTTGAAATACATTTTTTCTTCTTATCAGTCAAAACCATCACTTCGGGAATCGCAATTTGCAGAATTTCATAACCACATCTTGGCACAAAAGCAGTCACTAAGCCACAGCCTGTTTTCAGAGCGGCTTTAGAAGACAAACATACAGCTCCTATTTTACCATAACTCCCACCTATGAGCAAAGCATGCCCCTGAATTCCTTTATGAGTAGTTACAGCAATGGTTTTATAGTGCTTTAAAATTTCGGCTTTATCTATTAAAATGGTCTGAAACATAATGCTGGATTTAGTGTAACCAAATCTAAATTAGTACTATTTTAAACAAAACTATACGAATATTTCAATTATTTTCTTAAAAAAAAGTATAGTTCAAAGCCTTACAAACTTTGACTTCTACACCTTTGTTACTCAAAATAAAAGCAATAAATTAGCACCATCAAACCTAACACATAAATCATAATGAAAAATACTGCGCTAACGCACATACATGAAGCTTTAGGAGCTAAAATGCTACCATTTGCTGGATACAATATGCCTATTACTTACGAAGGAGTAAATGCCGAACACGAAACAGTGCGCACTGCTGTTGGTGTTTTTGATGTGTCTCACATGGGTGAATTTTTCCTTTCTGGACCTAATGCTTTGGCATTGATCCAAAAAGTGACTTCAAATGATGCGGCTGTATTAACAGATGGAAGAGTACAATATTCTTGTTTACCAAACAATGATGGCGGTATTGTAGACGATTTATTGGTTTACAAAATTAAAGATGAAGAATATTTATTAGTAGTTAATGCTTCTAATATTGAAAAAGACTGGAATTGGATTTCATCTCACAACGATTTAGGTGTAGAAATGGTCAATCGTTCAGACGAGTACTCACTTTTGGCTATCCAAGGACCAAAAGCAGTTGAAGCTTTACAATCCTTAACTTCAGTTGATTTAGCCTCAATTAAATATTACCACTTTACCATCGGAAATTTTGCAGGATTTGAAGATGTTATCATTTCTGCAACAGGATATACAGGTGCCGGAGGTTTTGAAATTTATTGTAAAAACGATCAGGCAGAAGCTATTTGGAACAAAGTTTTCGAAGCAGGAGCTCCATTCGGAATTCAACCAATCGGTTTAGCTGCTCGTGATACTTTACGTTTAGAAATGGGATTCTGTTTATACGGAAACGACATTAATGATAGTACTTCTCCAATTGAAGCAGGTTTAGGATGGATTACTAAATTCAACAAAGAATTTACGAATTCTGCTAATTTAAAAGCGCAAAAAGAAGCTGGAGTAAGTCGAAAATTAGTTGGTTTTGAAATGCAAGAAAAAGCAATTCCACGACATGATTACGAAATTGTAGATGCAAACGGAAACAACATCGGAATTGTAACTTCTGGTACAATGGCACCATCTTTAAACAAAGGAATCGGTATGGGATATGTTAATACTGAAAACAGCGCAGTTGATAGCGAAATATTCATCCGCATTCGTAAAAAAGACGTTCCTGCAAAAGTGGTAAAAATGCCATTTTATAAAAACTAAAACTTTGAAAAAACCAGAATAATTGTATTTTTGCAGCGTTAAAAAAAATTAGAAATGGGAAGAGCATTTGAATTTAGAAAAGGAAGAAAAATGAAACGTTGGGCTGCTATGGCCAAAACGTTCACTAGAATTGGTAAAGATATCGTAATGGCTGTAAAAGAAGGCGGTCCAAATCCTGAAACCAACTCTAGATTAAGAGCCGTAATCCAAAATGCTAAGGCAGCTAATATGCCTAAAGACAACGTGGAACGTGCGATTAAAAACGCTTCTAACAAGGACACTGCCAACTATAAAGAAATATTATTCGAAGGATATGCACCTCACGGAATTGCTATCCTAATCGAAACTGCTTCTGATAACAACAACAGAACGGTTGCCAATATTCGTAGCTACTTTAACAAATGCAACGGAACGATGGGAACACAAGGTTCGGTAGAATTCATGTTCGACCACACCTGTAACTTCCGTATTCCAAAAGAAGGTTTAGACGCTGAAGAATTAGAATTAGAATTCATCGATTTTGGTGCTGAAGAAGTTTTTGAAGACGAGGACGGAATCTTAATCTATGCTCCTTTCAACAGCTTTGGAACTATCCAAAAAGAATTAGAAAACAGAGGTATCGATATCCTTTCTTCAGGTTTCGAAAGAATTCCTCAGATTACTAAAAAACTGAATGCAGATCAAATTGCTGACGTTGAGAAATTAATCGAAAAAATCGAAGAAGACGATGACGTAATGAACGTTTATCATACAATGGAAGAAGCAGAAGAATAATCTTCATCCAAAATAGTATATCAGAAAGAGTTTAGCAGCAATGTTAAACTCTTTTTTTATGGCGTTTCCGCGTTGCAGAAGGATAGTAAAAAATAGAAAACAAGTGCAGCAACGCGGTCGGGCTTTCCGCTGTATTCCCGATAAAAACTTCGACTAAAAAGCCTCGTTTTACTATCGGGAGATGCCGCTCCAATCCCTAACGCAAAACAACAAACAACAAACAACAAACAACAAACAATATTTATTTAACCGTTCTCCACGCCTTATTAAACAACGGATATTCATACGACAACATACAAATCCAGCCCACTAAACAAGCCAAAGCAATTCCTTCAATCCCAAAATACGGAGCCAGAATATAAGCAGAAATCACTCTTCCCAGCATTTGAGCAAAAGTAGCGTTCAAAGTAATTTTCATCTTCCCTAAACCTCTAAAATACCCCTGAATCACATTAGTAATTCCCGGCAGCATATAAAGAAACACCATCACCTTTAAATATTTTACCCCCTCAGTAACAACAGCAACACCTTCATCCCCTAAAAACAACGAAATAAGCTCTTTGGAAAAGAAAAAAACAATCAGCATAACAAAAATAGAATACAGCACTTCCATTTTAAATCCGGTTCGAAAACCTCTTCTAATGCGGGCAAAATTTCCTTTTCCGTTGTTTTGAGCAATGAAACCGGTAGTACCATGCGCTATATTCTGCTGTACCACCATGACAAAATCATCAATTCTTGTTACGGCATTAAAAGCCGCAATGGAAACTACCCCAACGGATTTACCGCACCCTGAATTAAAAACTTACCCAAATGCAAAGTAATTTGCTGCATTGCCGCCACCGAACTATAATTAACAATCGTTCGCAAAAAACTTTTATCAAAAACCAAATCTTTTGAACTAAAACGCAAAATCGGAATTTGAAATCGCACATAAATAACACAAAACAAAGCAGCTATTGCTTCTGCTATAACAGTTGCCCATGCTGCTCCTGCTACACCTTTCTTTCAAACCACAACAAAAAGTAAATCCAAAACAACATTAAGTAATGCCGAAGCAATTAAAAAATAAAGTGATGCTTTAGAATTCCCCATACTCCTTAATGTAGAAGCATATATATGATAAATAAAGGTAAAGACAAGACCAATAAATATAATTTGAAGATATGTGGTAGCATCACTTAAAATCGCTTTAGGAGTATTTTAAAAAAAAAGTATATAACTAGAACTTAAAAAACCTAAAACTACTAATAATACGGTAAAAATACCACCAGAAATCAAAGAAGTCGATACTACTCGCTTTAATTGAGGAAAATTTTGTTGTCCAAAATATTGCCCCATCAATACCGACATGCCCAGACAAATACCAATAATCAAAAAAAGAAGCAAATTCATAACTGGAACTGCTGCTCCTAATGCTGCTAATGCATTCGCAACAATATAACGCCCCACAATAATTGAATCGACTGCATTATAAGTAAGTACAAAAAAAAATTACCAATTATTAATGGCAAAGTAAAATGAATAATTTGTGGCACAATAGGTCCACGAGTCATATCAACAAGCTTCTTTTTATTCATTATTTAAAATAAGCATTGATTCATCTAAACAAATATAAAACAAAAAACCCTATCCAAATTGGATAGGGTTTTAAAGAAAGGCGACGACATACTCT
>DKIJ01000011.1 GCA_002454195.1 Flavobacterium sp. UBA6721 | reverse complement strand
TGGTGGACCACAATACCATTAGTCAATTTAGAACCAATAAACTCAAAGATTCTTTTAAAGAAATTTTCAAGCAAGTTGTTTTAATGTTAGCTAGTGAAGGTTTAATTTCTTTAAAGCATTACAGATGGTTATGTTTTATACGATCAATTGTTACGAATATGGGCGTTAAAAAGTTATAATTATTTTGCAAATGATGTCAATATCAGTACTAAAATTGAGCAAATAAAAGATCAAATCGAATTTAATTTTATTCCAAATACAACAGGCGAAAAATACCATGAACGAACATACAATGATTTAAAACTAGTTAATTTCATGCCTTGTTCCTTCTCCCCTGCGGGATACAAAACACCCTTTGATGCTTTTGCTCATTCCTTAGCTTTACTATTAAACATTGGGGCACAAGATTTTCAGGAAGCCATAATTCAACATGCAGAAAAAACCAGAACCGAAACTAAATTAGGAATTCTTCCTGCCTTTTGGCCTCCAATCACAGAAACTGATGCCGACTGGAATTTATTAAAAAACAATTTCAAATACGAATTTAGAAATTATCCAAACGAGTTTCATAACGGAGGGAGCTGGCCCATGGTAAATGGATTTTATGGTTTAGCCTTATTGAACAAAAAACAAGTTAAAGTGGCTAAAACACTTTTAATCGCAATTAATAATGCTAATGCAAAAGAAGACTTTAGTTTCTATGAAAACTTCAATACCGAAACAACAGCAGTAAATGGAGTCCCTTTTTGTACTTGGAGTGCAGCCGCAACAGTGCTATTGACCCAAGGAATCACAACTAATTTTAAATTATTGATTTAAAATGGAAAAAACAATCGACATTATCTGTATTGGGGAATTACTCATAGATTTCATTGGTCATGAAATTAATACTCCAATTGCCGAAATAGAAAATTACAGCCGTTTTTTGGGAGGATCCCCAACTAACGTCGCCATATACAGTTCGAAAATAGGACTAAAAACCGCTTTGGTAGCCAGTTGTGGAAAGGATGGACTTGGTCATTTTATGCTAAAAAAACTCAATAAAAGTCATGTGAACACGGCTCATGTAAAAGAGCATGAACACTATCCATCCTCGGTAATTTTTGTAACAAAATCAAGCGATACTCCTGAATTTATTCCTTATAGAAAAGCAGATTACCATATCCATGAAACACAAATACCAGATGTTTTATTGGAAAAAGCCAAAATTTATCATACCACCTGTTTCGCTTTAAGCAAAAACCCAGCTCGCGAAACTATTTTAAATAAAGCCGAAAGAGCATCCCAAATGGGATTACAAACCAGTATTGACTTAAATTATTCTGAAAAAATATGGCCTGACCGAGCCGAAGCTTTTGAAACTATCAGAAAATATCTTGCTATTAAACCTTTAGTAAAATTAAGTGATGACGATTGTTTTCGATTATTTAATGAAACTAAAAGCGACGATTTTATAATTAATTATTTCAGCCAATTAGGTGCAAAGAGCATCTGTTTAACAAAAGGAAAAAACGGAGTAGTCTTATGGGATTCTACAATAGGAACAGTCCATAAAAATGCGCCTTTAGTTGAAAATATCAAAGACACTACAGGGGCAGGAGATGCTTTCTGGACAGGTTTTTTATGTGGCAAATTACAACAAAAAGAACCGCTAGAGTGTATCAAAACTGCACAAAAATTAGCCAGTATCAAATTGCAGCATCTTGGACAACTTCCAGATAATGTTCAAATCGAAGAGTCATAAAACAACTATAAAAACTTTACCCTAAAACAAATCCGATTAAGTTCCATTTTAAATTTTAAAGTGGAACTTTTTTATTAAATACTATTTCTAAAAATAAAAAACTAAATTTGGTTGAATCAAATCTTAAAATATGTTTCAATCCAAAAAAGACATTGTTTATATCATTCTTGCTGGAATATTTATTACCAATGCAGTAGTCGCCGAATTAATAGGAGGAAAACTCATTTACGTAGGACCATATTTAATGAGTGTTGGAATTCTGCCCTGGCCTGTCGTATTTGTCACAACCGATTTAATTAATGAATATTTTGGAGAAAAAGGAGTAAAAAAACTTTCCCTGATCACCGCTTGTTTAATTGCATACTGCTTTGTGCTATTGTATGTTGCCTTAAAAATACCCGCAGTCAAAGGCGATGGATTAGTGACCGATGAACAGTTTTATGCCGTTTTTGGACAAAGTATGTGGATTATTGTAGGAAGCATCACAGCATTCCTCGTTTCCCAATTAATCGACGTTACCATTTTTCACTTTTTCAAAAGAAAAACAGGCAACAAAATGATTTGGCTAAGAAGTACGGGTTCCACTGTTATTTCGCAACTTTTTGACAGTTTTATAGTATTGGGAATTGCCTTTTGGATGACTGGAAAAATTTCCACAACTGATTATATTGCTTCAGCATTTACAGGTTATTTTGTCAAGTTAACTATTGCTATTTTATTAACTCCAGTAATTTATTTAGGCCATTCGCTAATTAAAAATTACATTCAAAATAAATAAAAATGGAAGCAAAACTACGTTGTGCCTGGTGCGAAAAAGACGATTTATACCGTAAATACCACGATGAAGAATGGGGAACTCCCGTTTATGATGACACTACTTTATTTGAATTTTTAATTCTGGAAACCTTTCAGGCAGGCTTAAGTTGGTACACTGTTTTAGCTAAACGAGACAGCTTTCGTGAAGCTTTTGACCAATTTGATTACCAAAAAATAGCCCAATATCCAGAAGATAAAATTCAGGAATTAATGGCCAATCCGAGTATTATTCGCAATCAGTTAAAAATTCGGGCTACTGTTTCTAATGCTGTTGCCTTTATGAAAGTTCAGGAGGAATTTGGCAGTTTTTCTAAATACATCTGGGGATTTACTGATGGAAAGCCTATCGATAATAAACCCAAAACCCTTAAAGACGTTCCTGCCACTACTCCACTATCGGACGCCATTAGCAAAGATTTAAAAAAACGCGGATTCAAATTCGTTGGATCTACCGTAGTTTATGCCCACATGCAAGCCACTGGAATGGTCAACGATCATATCGAAAGCTGTTTTACAAGAAAATAGTAAAAGTTTCACCATTAAGAAATTAAGAAAGTTAAGTTTCTTAATCAACTAAACTTCTTAATGGTTTAAAACTTGAAGTGAAAAATACTTCTTTTAAATCACAAAATTGTTAAACTTCTATCATTTAACTTCTAACTTCTAACTTTTTAACTACATTTGACGCACACTTTAGGGGTGTCTGCATTAGCAGGCTGAGATTTTACCCTCTGAACCTGATCTAGTTCATACTAACGTAGGGAAAAGTAAGATGACTTCCGTAGTCCCATTTTTTGGGTCACCTTGTAGCCATTCCTAAAGTATTTTTTCATTTAAAAAAATACGAGAATGGAACTAAAAATCAACAATCAAACCAAACAATTTCAAGTAGAAGCATTGAGCATTCAAGCCTTGCTCGATATTGAAATTCCGCAAAAACAAAACGGCATCGCTGTAGCCGTAAATAACAATGTGATTCCAAAATCCAATTGGAACAGTCACCTCCTATCCGAAACTGACGATATTTTGATTATTTCTGCTACACAGGGCGGATAGTATTCAGTTTGCAGATTTCAGTTTGCAGTTACTCCAAACAAAATAATCCTACAATAAAAATGTATAGTTTGCAAAAACTCATAACTATAACTCATAACTCACAACTTCAAACAAATGAATAACGAAGAAAAAATATCCCGAATCCCATTCCCTAATTCGACCAAAGTCTATATAGATGGAGAAATTCACCCGATAAAAGTAGCGATGCGCGAAATCCAATTATCGGATACGAAACTAGCCAAAGGTGGCGTAGAAAAAAACCCGCCAGTAACGGTTTACGATACTTCAGGTCCTTACACCGATCCAAACATCGAAATTGATATTCGCAAAGGATTACCACGCCTTCGCGAACAATGGATTTTAGACCGTGGCGATGTGGAAGAATTAATCGAAATCACATCGAATTACGGAAAAGAACGCTTAGCCGATGAAAAATTAAATCATTTGCGTTTTGAATACCTACACAAACCCATGCGTGCCAAAAAAGGAGCGAATGTGACCCAATTGTATTATGCCAAACAGGGAATTATTACGCCTGAAATGGAATACATAGCTATTCGTGAAAACCAACGCATCGAACAATTAGAAAATGCAACTCCGGCAATGAAATGCCAACATGCAGGACATAGTTTTGGTGCGAATACACCAAAAAACAAAATCACTCCAGAATTTGTACGTTCAGAAGTTGCAGCCGGTCGCGCTATCATCCCTAACAACATCAATCACCCAGAAAGCGAGCCGATGATTGTAGGTCGTAATTTCTTGGTAAAAATCAATGCTAATATCGGAAACAGTGCGGTAACTTCCTCCATCGAAGAAGAAGTAGAAAAAGCGGTTTGGGCTTGCCGCTGGGGAGCCGATACCATTATGGATTTATCTACCGGAAAAAACATTCATGAAACCAGAGAATGGATTATTCGAAATTCACCAGTGCCAATTGGTACAGTACCCATTTACCAAGCTTTGGAAAAAGTAAACGGAATTGCCGAAAACCTGACTTGGGAAATTTTCAGAGATACTTTGATTGAACAGGCAGAACAAGGCGTTTCGTATTTCACGATTCATGCGGGAGTTTTGTTAAGATACATTCATTTGACAGCTAATCGTGTAACGGGAATTGTTTCTCGTGGTGGTTCGATTATGGCAAAATGGTGTTTGTTTCACCACAAAGAAAACTTCCTTTACACGCATTTTGAAGAAATCTGCGAAATCATGAAACAATACGATGTGGCTTTCTCTTTGGGAGATGGTTTACGTCCAGGTTCTATTGCCGATGCAAATGATGCTGCTCAATTTGCCGAATTAGAAACGCTGGGCGAATTGACAAAAATCGCTTGGAAACACAATGTTCAGGTTTTCATCGAAGGACCAGGACACGTACCGATGCACATGATTAAAGAAAACATGGACAAGCAATTAGAACATTGTTCTGAAGCTCCATTTTATACTTTAGGTCCGTTGACGACAGATATTGCTCCGGGTTATGACCACATTACTTCGGCTATTGGTGCTGCGATGATTGGATGGTACGGCTGTGCGATGTTGTGTTATGTAACCCCTAAAGAACACTTAGGATTACCTAACAAAAAAGATGTAAAAGACGGAGTGATTACCTATAAAATTGCCGCTCATGCTGCCGATTTAGCCAAAGGGCATCCGGGTGCGCAATACCGTGACAATGCCTTGAGCAAAGCCCGTTTTGAATTCCGTTGGGAAGACCAGTTCAATTTATCATTAGATCCAGATACAGCAAGAGAATTTCACGATGAAACCTTACCTGCTGATGGTGCCAAAGTAGCGCATTTCTGTTCGATGTGCGGACCTAAATTCTGTTCCATGAAAATATCACAGGAAATCCGTGATGTAGAAGAAGCCAAAAAAGGAATGCAAGAGAAATCAGAGGAGTTTGTTGAGCAAGGAAAAGAGATTTATTCTTAGTATCAAGACATTAGTATTAAGTATTAAGACTAAAATCTTGATACTTAATACTTGATACTTAATACCCCATAACATGATAGTCTTTTCCAATCCAACTGCGATAGCAAACGAAATCCCAATCATCCATTCTCTTTTTGAGGAAGGACTGGAATTATTGCATGTTAGAAAACCTGAATATTCAGCTGAAGAAATGAAAAAATTTGTAACTGCTATTGGATTGGAATTTCGAAATAAACTGGTTTTACACAGTCATCATCAATTAGCAGAAGAATTAGGAATGAATAGAATTCATTTCACAGAAAAAATGAGAACAGAAACTTTTAACTCTCCTGCAAGGTTATCAAAACCTTGTAGGTTCTTAAAATCAACTTCTACTCACTCCGTTGAAGAATTTAATGCTTTGGCTGCCGAATTTGACTATGCTTTTTTAAGTCCGGTTTTTGAGAGTATTTCGAAACCAAATTATGCTTCAAAAACGAATCTTTTGACAGCTATAAATAACCGAACCAATTTCAAAACCCAACTCATTGCTTTAGGCGGAATTCAGGCTTCGAATATTGAAACCACTTTAAAAGCAGGTTTTGATGATGTAGCCCTATTAGGAACCATTTGGAACAGCCAAAATCCAATTCAAAATTTTAAATTATGCCAACAAATCGCCCTTTCGTTTTAAGCATTGCCGGTTTTGATCCTTCGGCTGGTGCAGGAGTTTTGGCCGATATTAAAACCTTTGAACAACATCAGGTGTATGGCTTGGCTGTTTGTACTGCTAATACAATACAAACTGAAAATGAATTTGTGAACATCCAATGGACAGCACTAGAATTCGTTTTACAATCTATTGAAACCTTATTTGGCTCTTACAACATCAAAGCAGTCAAAATTGGAATTGTTCCCTCTCTGCCTTATTTAAAAGAAATTGTTTTTTTGATAAAAAAACTTTCGCCAAAAACCAAAATAGTTTGGGATACCGTTTTAAAATCGACTACCGAATTTGATTTTCTGAATATTGAAAACCAAAATGATTTAGTTGCAATTCTAAAAGAAATCGAACTCATCACTCCCAATTACAATGAAATATTGAAATTAGACACTAAAGAAGCTACTATCGAAATCATTACTGAAAAAATATCGAAACACTGCGCTATTTTATTAAAAGGCGGGCATAATCCTAACGAAATTGGCACTGATTTTTTACATATTCAGCAACACTTTTTCAGGCTTTCGCCAAATACTACTCATATATACGAAAAACACGGTTCAGGCTGTGTTTTATCTGCCGCAATTACTGCCAATATTGCCTTAGAACAAGAACTGTTAAGAGCCTGTAAAAATGCCAAAGCATATACCGAAAACTTTTTATTATCAACCCCAAAACTACTAGGAAATCATTATGTATAATCGTTTTCAATATATCTCACAGGGAAACTCCGTTGACGAGCAATTAGCAAACATTAGTCAAGCCTTAGAACATGGTTGCAAATGGATTCAGCTTCGTTTTAAAAAAGCAACGTCTGAAGACATGGAAACTATGGCGGAAGCCGTAAAAAAATTGTGCACTGAATTTGGAGCTACTTTTATCATTAACGACAATGTTTCCTTAGCTCAAAAAATCAATGCTGATGGCGTTCATTTAGGTCTAAAAGACATGAAAATATCGAATGCCAGAGAAATTTTAGGACCAAATAAAATTATTGGTGGTACTGCCAACACCTTGGAAGACGTTCAAAAACAAATCAAAGAAGGAGCTGATTATATTGGTTTGGGACCATTCCGTTTTACTAAAACGAAAGACAATCTAAGTCCGATTTTAGGTCTGGAAGGCTACCAAAATATGGTAACAGAATTAAGACTTCTGGGAATTTCAACTCCAATTTATGCGATTGGTGGTATTCAATTAGAGGATGTTCCTGCAATAATCCAAACAGGAATTCATGGCATTGCTGTTTCGGGATTAATTACCGAAAACGACAACAAAACCGAATTAATAACAAAACTTAATGAAACATTATATGAACCAGTCAACATTTAAAATTGGTGATAAAGAACTAAATTCACGATTGTTTTTAGGAACAGGAAAATTTGGTTCGAATGTTCAAATGGAAGAAGCAATTCTGGCTTCGGAGAGCGAATTAGTAACGGTAGCCTTAAAACGTGTCGATTTAGAAACGGATACCGATGCTATTTTATCGCATTTAAAACACCCTAGAATCAATTTATTACCAAATACATCAGGTGCTAGAAATGCCAAGGAAGCTGTTTTTGCAGCACAATTAGCCCGAGAGGCTTTGGAAACCAATTGGCTAAAACTCGAAATTCATCCTGATCCAAGATACCTTTTACCGGATCCCATTGAAACCTTAAAAGCAACAGAGGAATTGGCTAAACTGGGTTTTATCGTTTTACCTTACATCCATGCCGATCCTGTTTTGTGCAAACGTTTAGAAGATGTAGGAACAGCAGCAGTTATGCCTTTAGGATCGCCAATTGGCAGCAACAAAGGATTAAAAACCATTGATTTTCTGGAAATCATTATCGAACAGTCTAAGGTTCCTGTAATTATTGATGCGGGTATTGGAGCTCCTTCAGACGCTGCGAAAGCTATGGAAATGGGAGCAGATGCTGTTCTAGTGAATACCGCAATTGCGGTTGCCGGAAATCCAAAACTAATGGCAGAAGCTTTCAAAGAAGCCGTTATTGCTGGTCGAAAAGCTTACGAAGCCCAATTAGCACAGCAATTCAATCAGGCGGTAGCTTCGAGTCCTTTGACGGCGTTTTTATATGAATAATACTTTAACCGCAAAGTTCGCAAAGCAAAGCGCCAAGAACGCAAAGCTTAGCGAACTTTGCGTAAATCTTTGTGCACTTTGAGGTTAAAAGCTATGACAACATTTAAATCGGTTTTTGAACAATACAACTGGAACGAAATTCAATCCAAAATTTATAACACTACAACTAGGCAAGTAGAACAAACCTTAGCAAAATCCAAAAGAAATCTGGATGATTTTCTGGTATTGATTTCTCCTGCTGCCCAAGGCTACTTAGAATTGATGGCCCAAAAAAGTCACGAACTGACTAAGAAACGTTTTGGGAAAACCATCCAAATGTATGCGCCTTTGTATCTAAGCAATGAATGCCAAAATATTTGTACCTATTGTGGTTTTAGTTTAGATAATAAAATCAAGCGTAAAACCCTAACGGATTCTGAAATCAAAATAGAAGCTCAAGCCTTGAAGAATTTGGGTTTTGATCATGTTCTGTTAGTTACTGGCGAAGCCAATTATACGGTAAATATCAATTATTTCCTTAACGCAATAGAACAAATAAAAGCACAATTTTCCCTTATTTCAGTAGAAGTACAACCACTTTCACAGGAAGATTACGAGCGCTTGCACAAGGCTGGTGTATATTCGGTATTGGTTTATCAGGAAACCTACCATCAGGAAGTCTATAAAAAATACCATACTAAGGGAAAAAAATCCAATTTTGATTTCCGTCTGGATACACCGGATCGCATTGGAAAAGCCAGAATCCACAAAATAGGTTTAGGTGTTTTACTGGGTTTGGAAGACTGGCGTACTGATAGTTTTTTCAATGCTTTGCATTTGGATTATTTGCAAAAAACCTATTGGCAAACCAAATACTCCGTTTCTTTCCCTAGATTACGACCTGCCGAAGGCATTATCGAACCTAATTTTATCATGGACGACAAAGATTTAACCCAATTAATTTGCGCCTATCGCTTGTGGAATGAAGATTTGGAAATTTCAATTTCAACCCGAGAAAATGAAAAATTTCGAAACAACATCATCCCAATTGGTACAACGAGTATGAGTGCAGGTTCTAAAACCAATCCGGGGGGTTATGTAGTGGATCCGCAATCCTTGGAACAATTCGAAATTAGCGATGAACGCCCTGTTGCCGAAATTGCCAGAATCATCAGCCAAAAAGGATACGAACCGGTTTGGAAGGATTGGGACAAAAGCTTTATTTAAAAATTCCAATATTTAAATTCCAAATTCCAATATAAAATTTCAAAATGAGTGTTATACAAGATTTTTTACGATACAACAGACAAGTTATCTTAGCTGAGATAGGCGAAGAAGGACAGGCAAAAATTAAAAAAGCCAAGGTATTGGTCATTGGTGCTGGTGGTTTAGGATGCCCCATTTTGCAATACATTGCTACAGCTGGTGTGGGAACCATCGGGATTGTAGATTTTGATACGATTGAAATTCACAATTTGCATCGCCAAATTTTATATACCGAAAAACAAGTTGGATTAGCCAAAGCTTCAACAGCGAAAACAACCGTTGAAAAACTAAATCCATTGATTAAGATTCTAGCTTTTGAAGAAAAACTAACTCTGGAAAACGCTGCAAAAATTATAGCTGAATTTGATATTGTAGTGGATGGTTCGGATAATTTTAAAACACGTTATTTAGTGAATGATACCTGTGTAGCCTTAAACAAAACGTTGGTTTATGGAAGCATTTTAGGCTTTGAAGGTCAAATTGCTGTTTTTAACCATCAGGGAAGTAAAAACCTGCGCGACTTATTTCCGGAACCACCCAATCCAAAAGATGTTCCTAATTGCAGTTTTAATGGAGTTTTGGGTACTTTACCTGGTATGATTGGAACAATGATGGCGCATGAAACTTTAAAATTGATTATTGGATTACCGAGTTTACAAAACCAATTGGTCTTATTCAAAACCCTAGATTGGAGTTTTACCAAATTAACTTTTTAAAATCGACATAAAATCATCCCGACTAATTTCGCGACAACCTAAACTTTCTAAATGCGAATTGTACACCTGACAATCGAGCAGTTTGTAATGCTCTTTTTTTAGTTTTTCGACTAGAGCTATAAAGGCAACTTTAGAAGCATTGGAAACCTTAGAAAACATACTTTCGCCACAAAAAACATGACCCAAATCAACACCATAAAGTCCGCCAACTAATTCATCATCCTGCCACACCTCAACTGATTTGGCTATCCCTAAATCATGCAATTTACAATAAGCCTCAATCATATCATCGGTAATCCAGGTGCCGTTTTGCCCTTCCCTTTTTATCGCCTGACAATTGGTGATTACAGCTCGAAAATCCTTATTGAACGTAACTTTAAAAATCTTTCTATTGCGAATATTTCGCATGCTTTTAGAAACGACCAATTCGTCTAAAAACAGCACCATCCTAGGATTAGGAGACCACCAAGTAATAGGTTCTCCGTCTTCGAACCAAGGGAAAATTCCGCTTTGATACGCTAACTGAAGCCTTTCTGGAGACAAATCACCACCTAAGCCAATAATTCCGGAAGAATGGGCTAAATGAACGGGCGGGAAAAATAAATCTTCGGTAAGATAAAACATGATTCAATCAATTTCCAATATGACTATCCGTTTCTTATATCAATCATTGAGAATGGCACACAGATGAAACGGATTGAACAGATTATCGCAGATTGTGATTCACAAAGAGCTTTAAAAATCCGTTTTTATCTGTTCAATCAGTGTCAACTGCCTGTTGGCAGACAGGTCTGTGGCCTATTTTTTATTTAGTCCGCAAGCGGACAGTCCTAATATCCAATTCAATGACAATTCAAAAATCAATAAAAGTTCCAAAAAAGAAATTCCAAATTCCAATTAATAAAGAGCTAATTGGAATTTGGAATTTTAAAAATTTAGAATTTAAATTTTAGAATGGTAAATCGTCTGGTTCGTCTTCGTTTAAATTAGTTGCAGGAGCAAAAGCTGGCGCAGCTGGCATAGGAGCAGCAGCAGCTGGAGCTTCAGTAGCTAGTCTTTCAATTCTCCATCCTTGAATACTGTTAAAGTATCTTGTTTCTCCTTGTGGATTAACCCATTCTCTACCTCTTAAATTAATAGATACTTTTACGGCTTCACCAATATTGTAATTACTCAATAAATCACATTTATCTTGTGTAAATTCAATCAATATATGTTGAGGATATTGTTCCTCTGTAGTTACAACTACTTCTCTTTTTCTAAATGAGGCACTAACTTGTTGTTCTGGATTAACAACTTTAATTTTCCCTGTAACTTCCATCTTCGCTATTTTAACTGTTATATATTATTATTTATCAAAAGTGTTTTTATGCCAGACCAAGTCTTTCATTTTGTATGAATATCTCAAAATCAATCGAATGGAAAACCGAAACTAAAAAACATTTGATATACAAATATAACAACTTCTTCTATCTGATAATAAAGATTGTTTTACAATTTCAATTTTATTTTTAAATAGCTGGCAAACAAGGGAATCCTGAAGTTGTATTATTCCTTACTCCTTCTTGTTGAACATGAAAAACTTTGAAGTGAAACTAAAACAATCCTTAGTATATTTCGTTATATTTATAGCTCAAAAAATTATTTATGCAGTTTTCTGATAAAAGAAGTACCGGAAGATGGATACTTATTTTTGCTTCATTTCTTATCATTTCATTAATACTATGGAATACCTATACCTTTTTTCAGATTTTTAAAAATGAAGAACGTCTTAAAATGAATCTTTTGGCGAAAGCCCAAAAAACACTTATAAATGCCGACGAAAATACTGATGTAGAACTGCCGCTTCAAATTTTTAAAAACAACACCTCAATTCCCGTAATTCTTACCGAAAACGATAGTATTATTAACACTATTAATATTAACGAAAGCATCATTAATGACAAAGAAAAAGCAACACAATTTTTAGCCGAATTAAAAAAAGAAAACGAGCCCATAACCATTGAATATGCCCCTCATAAGTTCCAAAAATGGTATTATGGCAACTCGGCTTTATTGAATAAATTAAAATATTATCCTATCGCCTTGTTACTAATTATTTTCCTCTTTTCGGCACTGATTTATTATTTTTATCGAAGTACCAAAATTGCTACTCAAAATAAACTTTGGGCTGGTATGGCTAAAGAAACGGCGCATCAAATAGGAACTCCGCTCTCTTCTTTAATAGGCTGGGTGGAGATTTTAAAAACAGAGGATATTGATCCTGCGACCACTTCGGAAATTGAGAAAGATATCAACCGACTTCAAACTATTACCGATCGTTTTTCTAAAATTGGCTCGGAACCTGTATTAGAAAAATGCGACATTGTTGAGACCACATTTCAAACCTACAACTACCTGCAATCGCGATTTTCTAAACAAATTGAATTTTCTTTTGAAAGTCCCAAATCGGAAATTTACACCCTTTTAAATCCAACATTACACAGCTGGACGATTGAAAATCTTATTAAAAACGCTATTGATGCCATGAAAGGTAAGGGTAAAATTGTGGTGAGTATTCACGAAGATTCTGATATGGTTAAAATTAATGTAACGGATACCGGAAGTGGTATTCCTAAAAATCAGTTCAGCACCATTTTCGAACCTGGATTTACCACTAAAAAAAGAGGTTGGGGATTAGGTCTTTCTTTAACTAAACGTATTGTAAAAGAATACCACAAAGGAAATATCAAAGTTTTACAATCCGAAATAGGAAAAGGAACTACAATGCAAATTAGTTTGAATAAATTGTACTAATTTAAAGGAACTCCAAACCAGCTCACTTTAGAAAACATCGTCTTTCGTTTAATTTTAGAAGCATTCAAATACTCTTTTACGAACAAAGCGTGTTCATCGGCTTGAACCAGAGCTTGCGCAATTGACTTTTTTAAGGAACTTAAATTAGACAAATTTTGACTATCCACCATTACAATTTTAAAAACATCATTTTGACATTTTTGTAATTTCTCTCTTGGTATCTGTATCATCTTAGCAACCTTTTCATCTGGAAATGTTGGCTTGAATTTTTTATTTCTGTACATAATAAAATCATTTAGCTGTAACACTGCCTCATTTAATTCGGCAACAATTGCATTCATTTTATCTACATTTTCATTTTGCATTAAGCCACTCCAATGCTCTTTTTTATTTTGATAATAGGAAGAAATCAAGCTGTTTTTTAATCCTAACTTCTCTACTCTTTTAGCTGTTTCAAACAATTGATCTTTCTGCTTTAATTTAGAATACAACGTGATTTCTTTCTCAAAATCAAAATATTTTTGGGTCTTATCCAATTGTGTTTTGCCTTCATAAAATGCGTCATGAGAAACTGGATAATTCAAAAATTGCCACATATAATCAAAGGGCATATGCGAAACAATCATTTTTGAAGGTTCTACTTTGAAGTAAACATTGTTCAATTTTTTAACAAACTTTCCATTATTCACCCCCCCAGAACCCCATGTTGGATCAAAAACAAACCATTTATTATCAATTTTGGCGGCGCTCCAAGCATGAGATAATTGGTCGATTTTTCCATGCTGTTTGGTATAACCATAAATAATTTCAGATTGAATCCCCACTTTTCGAGCAATATCATTAAAAACTTCGGCATAATGAATACAAACTCCTTTTTTAGTATTCAAGGTATTTTCAATTTTTTCTTGCGAAGTCTGAAATTGATTAGGATTATTCATATTCGCCACATCGTAACTAATATTAGTAGCTGTCCAATAAAAAACGGCTCTAATTTTTTCGTTATCCGATTTAAAATGATCATTGATAAATTGAGCTATTCCAGTGGTTGATTTACTCAATTCAACAGGAATCTTGGAAATTTTAGTATCGATATCTAAGTAAGGTGATTTTGTTTGGGCCGTATTTAAAACCGATACTAACAAAAAAACAAAAGATACAAATTTTCTCATATCATCATTTTTGGGTGAAAAAAAACACGAATAAATTCGTGTCGTTTATAGTGATAAATTGTATTATAAATTAGCGCTAATTTCCTGAGCTAAACTTTCAAATTCCTCTTTAGACAAAGTCACTTTTTTCTGAAATCGAATGTCTTCCATAGTGTTCAAAGGAATCAAATGCACATGAGCGTGTGGCACTTCTAATCCTATAACCGAAATAGCAATTCGATTACAAGGAACCGTTTTTTCGATTGCTTTGGCAACTTTTCTAGAAAAATGCATTAGCCCTAAAAAATGAGCTTCGTCCATATCAAAAATCTTATCGACTTCAAATTTAGGAATACATAAAGTATGCCCTTTTGCATTAGGATTAATATCCAAGAAAGCAAAGTAATTTTCATCTTCAGCTATCTTATAACATGGAATTTCTCCTTTTACTATTTTGGTGAATATACTCATTATTAATTGGGTTATTTGGTTATTCGTTTATCCGATTAAACAAAAAAACAAATATAAATTTAAAAACTACTCTCTTGTGATTTCTAAAATTTCGAATTTCAATTTACCGTTAGGAACTGTTATTTCGGCTACTTCACCTACTGATTTTCCTAGTAATCCTTTTCCAATTGGAGAAGTTACTGAAATCTTCCCTGTTTTTAAATCGGCTTCACTTTCGGCTACCAAAGTATATTTCATTTCCATTCCATTAGCTTGGTTTTTTATCTTAACACTAGATAAAACCAACACTTTAGATAGGTCTAATTGTGATTCATCAATTAATCTTGCATTAGCATATAACTCCTCCAATTTAGAAATTTTCATTTCTAACAAACCTTGAGCTTCTTTAGCTGCATCATACTCAGCATTCTCAGACAAATCCCCTTTATCACGAGCTTCGGCTATATCTTGAGATGCTTTAGGACGCATCACCGCTTTTAAATACTCTAATTCTTCCTTTAACTTTTTTAATCCTTCTGCAGTATAATAAGATACGTTACTCATAATTTCGTCGTTTATATAAATACAAAAAATCCCATCGCAACGGGATTTCTTGCTACAAATATAGTATAATTTTTAATAGTCTATAATTATCTGTTAAGCTTATAACATTTCAAAAGTAAATAAATTAAATTTGTTTCACTAATACTTTCACAAAATATAAACATGAAAAAAATCCTCAGCATTTCATTAGTCGTTCTTTTATTTTTTTCTTGTTCAGATAATGGATTTAAGAACAATAATCCTTATATCCCTAACTATAATTTTTCGATAACTTTCGATTTAAATTATCCAGCTTATTCAAAACTTAATTATGCTAGTAACGCTATTTACTATTCAGGACCAGAAGTAGGACCTAAAGGCATCTATGTGTTTTATACTGGGTCAAGCTATAATGCTTTTGATGCTGCTTGCCCTAATCAGGCATTGAGTAGTTGTTCTCCATTAACTATAAAAGGAATAAATCTACTTTGTCCATGTGACAATGAAGAATACAGTATGTTTACAGGACAAGGCAAATTACAATATCCTTTAAAACAATACCGCGCTGAGAAAATTGGAAATATAGTTAGAGTGTACAACTAAAACAAAAAGCCTGAAAGTATTAAATTTTCAGGCTTTTTAAATAGAAACTACAAATTAAAACTTCAAAGTCAATCCTGCTAAGAAATTAGCTCCCGCTTGAGGATAATAATACACATAACCTCCTCCATAATCAGCACCATTAGAAACATAGCTTCTGTTAGCAAAATTATTAGCCAAAACACTAATAGTAACTGATTGGAAAACAGATTTAGGGAAAATGGTATAAGTAGCATTAAAATCGTTCACGAAATAATCTTTCAATTTACCCTGACGATCATTTATATTATTCATTAATTGGCTACCCACAAATTTTGATAACCAATTCAATTGCAAATTGGCAATTGGAGAAAACACCACACTATTCGCAGCAATAAACTTTGGAGAAAAAGCAATATTTGTATTTCCTAAATCAACTAAATCAGTTCCGTCTTCCAATACAAAATCGATATTTTTATTATCACTTAAAGTAAAATTTGGACTGATTAACCATTTCTTAGACAACTGAATTTTAGCCTCAGCTTCTAAACCTAAACGATAGCTTTTACCTACATTTGTTCGTATTGGATTACCTACATCATCCAATTCCCCCGTTAAAACCAATTGGTCCTTGTAAAGCATATAAAATCCGTTAAGATTGATTTGCGTATTTGGTGCTACAAAACGCCATCCTAGTTCAAAATCATTTAAGCTTTCTGGCTTTACACTTCCTCCTTCATAATCGGTGCGGTTAGGCTCACGATTAGCTCTGGCATACGAAAAATAAACAGCATTTGCATTATCAACCGTATAAGTCAAACCAGCTTTAGGATTAAAGAAATTAAAGTTATCATTAACCAACCCTGTTTCTGGGCTGTTGGCTTTATAATGTACATTTCTTAATTGCGCATCAGCAAAAAAGTTCACATTTGTACAAAGTTGATAATTGATTTTAGCAAAAACATTTACATCATTTTTTGTCGCCATGTTATAATTCATTGGCACTCCTATTTGACTATCCGAAGGATATTGTAACCATAAAAGTTCTGTAAAATGAGCTCCTTCATAACGATTGGCTCCTCCACCTAAAATCACATTAAGGACTTCATCCTGATAATTAGCCGAAAAAGTAGCTCCATAAAAATCATTATCCAACCATTTCCTTCTGGTATAATCAGTTGAAGATATGGTTTGTCCATCTACCACAATTGGATTTAAACCTAAAAACGAATATTGAGCATCATCAGCATAATACAAATTGGTATATTTCCAATCGTCTACATATTCTTCATAATAGCCATTACCTTTGGTATAATGAAAAGCTAAATTGGTATTCCACTTATCTGAAACTTTTTCATTCCAATGCAATTGTGCGTGATCCTGATTGTAATTATCTACCTGATTTTTATAAAACCCTTCAAAATTCCCTGAATTATCAAATATTTCACCTACAGAGTTGTACTTTCTATTAGAAGCCATCGTAACCGCATCAATTCCGTTCCAAGATTGATAGGTTTTTTCGGTTCCTCCAAAAACCAAGGCTTTAATCAAACTTGTTTTGCCCACATAAGTTCCTTGTAAGAAATAGGATTTCAAGTCCGAACTCGCTCTATCCACATATCCATCTGATTTTAAAGTTGACAATCGACCAGCCAATTCAAAATGGTCATTCATCAATCCAGTACTAAATTTAACTGTATGTTTACGAGAATTAAAACTTCCAAAAGAATTAGAAATCTCTCCACTACTTTTTTTCGAATAGGAATCTGTCAACATATTCAAACTTGCACCAAAAGCTCCTGAACCATTCGTTGAAGTTCCAACTCCACGTTGTAATTGTAAACTCTGCAAAGAAGAAGCAAAATCAGGCATGTTTACCCAATAAGTTCCATGACTTTCGGCATCGTTATAAGGAATTCCATTAATAGTCACATTCACACGAGTTGCATCGCTACCGCGCACACGAATACCTGTATAACCAAAACCATTTCCGGCATCTGAAGTTGTCACTACCGAAGGCATATAGTTCATCAAAACAGGAATATCCTGACCTAAATTGCGTGGAGCAATATCCTTTTTGTCCAAATTACTAAAACTAACCGGTGTTTTAGTTGTAACACGAACCGCAGATACTAAAACGACATCTAATTGATTAACTTTTGTGGTGTCTTTTACTTGTGAAAAGGAGAAAAAAGAAAATAGAGAAAAGATTAAAGACATCAAGAAAGTAGAACTTAGTGTCTTTGTGCCTTTGCGGCTAAAAAAATTAACGTTCATCCGTAATTGTTTTTTTACGAATAAAAGGGGGAATTATTCTTTTGTTACTGTTATAAAATGATTTATTTAACTCATATACTAATGGCTTTCACCATCAATTTATCTTAATTTCCCTTAGCAACATTACTTGCTCAGGTTCATTGGGTATGATCTCAGCTATATTCTGAACTAGTTTCAGAATCTGAAATAAATTCAGATTTAAGCACCCCTTTGAGACGGTGCAAAGATAGAAAAGAATTAAAATAAAAGCATCAAGTATTATGATTTTTAGATAATCCCAAATATCTTAATACTTAATTCTCCAATTCTTGATACTAAAAATCCGGTTTTCTTCTTGATTTTTTTAAATCCGAAAGATTCTTTTTATCCTTAATTCGTTTCTTGATTACCGATTTGGGGACTTTTGTAGCCTTTCTGATTTTAGGAACATGGAGCCCTTTTTTAATCAGTTCCAAAAAACGTTTCGTAACTATTTCTTTGTTTTTAAGTTGGCTTCGGTCTTCATCACATTGAAGTATCAAAACCAAATCAGCAGTTAATCTTGACGCTAAATTTGTTTCTATCAACAATTTTTCCTCATCGGACAAAGCCTGAGAATTTTTCAAATCAAAAGACAAAACCACCTTAGACGAAACCTTATTTACATTTTGTCCTCCTGCACCGCTACTTCTAACCGCTTTGTATTGTAATTCCGTTATGATTTTTGGGATCTCCATTGATGCTGAACTTGTTTCAGTATGACTACAAGGACTGATGTGCTTCTTTCAATAAATCGTTGACTGTTTTTACAGGATTAAAAGTAATCAAAGGTACTTCAACAAAAACGGTCAACCAATTAGCCATTGCTCCATTCCACAATCCAGGTAATTCGTAGCCTTTAATATCTTTGCCTTGATGATTTTTTTCGACAATAAAACCGGTGTTTTCATCTACAAATTGGTGCAAATCAAACTTCTCGTTTTTATAATTTTTAGTAGCACAAACTAAATCTACTGGATTAAAATGCGTAGCATTTTCCATTATTTTAGCTTGTTTTTTATCGGATAAATCCACTTGCGAAGATTCTACAATTTGCAATGAAATTCCTTTTTGACCATTTTTTACCCAAAAAGGACCACCTCCAGGTTCGCCTTCGTTTTTAACCATTCCGCAAACACGTATAGGACGGTCTAAAATACCACGTAATACCTTGATTTTATTTTCAAAAGTGTACAAATCAAAATCTGATTTTACATTTACATTTAGTTTTGATTTCAAGAAAGTTTTGATTTTCTCTATTTGTGAATCGGTAACATTAGAATAATCCATTAGATTCAAACAGGCAAAAATTTCTTGTTGTAATTCTAACAATACTCCTGCTAGCGCTTTTTTATAAAGAGCAATGGTTTCGTTATTATGAAGAATTACATTATCAATATTTTTGATAAAAATAATATCGGCATCCAATTGATTTAAATTATCTATCAAAGCACCATGTCCTCCAGGTCTAAAAAGTAATTTACCTTCCTCAGTTCTAAAAAGCTTATTATTCATGGTTACCGCAATGGTATCGGTGCTTTTATCTTGATAGGAATAGCTTACTTCAATAGTAGTTTGGGTCTCTTTTTCAACATTAGCTTTAACATCATTAATAATTTTTTCAAATTCTTCCTGATGTGATTCTGTCACCGTAAAATGCAAATATGATTTCCCCTTAGAACTAGAATAATACCCACATTCATACAAATGTTCTTCTATTGGAGTAGCAATTCTAGTAGCATATTTATGGAAAGGCAAAATCCCTTTTGGTTTAGAAGCAAAATCAAAATACTTCGAATCCAACATGAATTTGATGAAATAATAATTTTTGTAATCCCTAGAAAGGTTGTCAAAATTGGCAATTTCAGACTTTAATTTTTGATAAATCATTTCAAAAAAAGGCAATTTCTCCATTCCCACTATAAAAACAGGTAGTTTACTATCCTTTTTCCTGTTAATATAGGCATTAATAGACTCTTTTTCAATATTAAAATCAGCGACAAAAACAGTCAAAAACTTAAACATTCTTGTGGCTGCGCCCGAAGCAGGAACAAATTTTAATAGTTTAAAATTCGACTTGTGCTCATCAAAGAAATTAGCTTTGTCTATAAACTCATCCGTAGTGAATTTTAAAATGCCATTCCCTATTGTTGCCGCTTCTACTAATTCCATCTTAGCAATTCCTTTTTTAAAGATTGCTAATTGCTTTTTTACAACATCTAATGAAACACCGTGTTGGTTCATTTGTTCCAAATCTTGTTCAGACAAACCCATACTTTTACTATTATTTAAATCTTCAATTGATTTTGAATTTTCTACCACTAACTCTTTTATTAAGTTACAACTGTATTTTCAGATTGCATTTTTTGAACTTTCCATATTTCTTTCCATTCAAAATAAGCTAGTACAGCCAAAATTGTAAAAATGAAATACTGCAAACTTGTAAATGTATATCCCTTACAAAAATACAAAGGTATAGAAATGAAATCTCCTACAATCCAAAAAATCCAATTTTCGACTTTCCTTCTTGCCATTAACCACATCCCAACAAAAAAAAGTGCTGTTAAAAACGTATCTACATAATTATACCAATTAACAAACTTATCAAAATATTGATAAACCAGATAGACAAATACAAGTGTCAACACAAATAAAACCGCTGCAATACTGCCTTCTTTTTTTGTCATTACCGAAATAGGAAACTCGACCTCATTGCCTTTTTTTCGAGTCCAATGGTACCAACCATAAATACTCATGATGAAATAATAGCCATTAATCATCGAATCGCCTAATAAATTCCACTTCCAAAGTAAATAAGCATAAATAAAAGTACTTACTAATCCTGTTGGAAAAACCAATACATTGTCTTTTTTTGCAAACCACACACTAGCCAAGCCAAAAAAAACAGCTACTAACTCCAGAATAATTTCGGAAATAGGATAAGTAGCATATTGAGAAAAAAAATAATCAATCATTTATTGTTCGTTAAAAAAATTACTATTTCTTTCAAAAGCAGTACCTATCACTACTAAGTCAGCTCCAGAATCATAGGCATTTTGAATTCCTTGTGTGTCTATAATTCCTCCACCTACAATAAGTGGAATAGAACTATTTTGAGCCACAGCAGCAATCATTTCTTGGGGAACAGCTTGTTGTGCGCCACTACCGGCTTCCAAATAAATTAGTTTATTACCCAACATTTCGCCTGCCAAAGCGGTTGCCAAAACCAAATCTAAATTATTCCTATCAATCGGTTTAGTATTACTTACACGCTCCACGGCTGTTGTTGTACCACTTTCAATCAAAATATACCCTGTGGAAATAATTTCCAATTGAGTTTGCTTCAAAATTGGCGCTGCATTTACCTGATGCGCTATTAAATAATCGGGATTTCGGCCTGACAATAATGTTAAAAACAAAATCCCATCTGCATATTTTGAAATTTGAGAAGGATGACCTGGAAAAAGAACAATGGGCAAAGTACAATCTTCTTTAATTCTAACAATCAAATCATCCAAAATTGTAGTACCAACATGGCTTCCACCAATAAAAACATGCGTTGCCGGCGATTGATTAATCTTAAAAATCAATTCCGGCAGACTTTCCCAAACTATTTTATCAGGATCTAAAAGAATCGCTAATAATTGCTTGCGCACTAACTTCGCCTGAAGGATTTCCTGATATATGGTATTATTTTTCATCTGAGGTAAAAGTAAAAAGTTTTTACAGTACCGGAACCATTTTGAAACAATTATCTTTGTTAACAGCTAAAAACACTAAAATTTCTTCCTTATGATTACTGTTACTTTACTCGAAAAATATGGCGGAATTAGAAAAAATTATAAAAACAGTGATTTTATTTTCAAAGAAGGAAATCTGGCTTTACAGTATTTCCAAATCATTTCGGGCGAAGTAAAAATGAATAATTATAACGAAGAAGGCAAAGAATTTATTCAGGGAATTTTCTATGAAAACCAATGTTTTGGCGAACCTCCCTTATTTATTGAACAAGTTTATCCCGCCAATGCGGTTGCTGTTACTGACACCGAATTGATTGTGATTACCAAAAACCAATTATTGGATTTGCTGCAAAATCATTCAGATATTAGTTTAAAATTCATCAAAAATCTTTCCCAACGATTGTATTACAAATCGGTAATGGCAGCTGAAATTTCCTCACAGGATCCCGAACATCGCATTTTAAGACTAATTGATTATTCGATAAAACAATTGAATTTCAAGAAAGAAACGGCCGGTTTTCATATTCATTTTACCCGCCAGCAAATAGCCGATTTAACCGGATTGCGGGTAGAAACCGTAATCAGAGCCATTAAATCACTGGAGAAAAAAGGCGATTTGAAAATAATTAACCGAAAAGTGTACCGATAATTTCGTTTTATGATTTAAGTCATAAAATACGACCTGCAAGCCGTTTTAATTTTGTATTATTAAAACAAATCATTATGACACTTTACAACAACTCCTTCGAAAAATTTGATACTAATTATTTTGCATCTGCTTCATTAAGTATCCTAGTACAAAGCTGTTTAGGCGGAGCTGCTGCAATGGCTGTATTAGCTAACGGAACATCTATAACACAAATGATTCAACTCGTTCTTGTTGTTTTCATTAGCATGATTGCTAACACCTCTATTTTAGCACAAATGAAACATAAAGTTGTTTTTAATGCCGTTTTGTTAAGCATGATTTCAAGCGTATTCTTCATCATTATAAACAATTTATAAATGAAAAAAGACATTGAAAACAGAGCTGATATTTCGGTTCTAATACATCAATTCTATGATAAAATAAGGGCTGATGAGGAAATTAGTCCTTATTTTAACGTACTCATTGCTGACTGGGACTCCCACCTAGAAAAGCTAATTGATTTTTGGGAAACTAATTTATTCGGCATCCGTAAATACAAAGGCAATCCAATTGCCGTTCATAACAAAGTAGACGAATATTTTAATAGTCAAATTAGCGCTAACGAATTTGGTATTTGGTTAAATTATTGGTTTCAAACCTTAGATGAATTATATCAAGGAGACAATACAAGTCTTTTAAAAGATAGAGCACGAAAAATGGGAAGCTTTTTTTACCTCAACATGTTTAAAAACCGAAGTGTATCGGCATAGATTATTTGACTAAAGCATACACTAACGTAAAATTTTCAATTTCTTCAAAGTAAATTTTAAATGTTTTATTTAAACCTGAAAAATTAAGATTAGCAATAGTTTCGGTTTGATTTAAATCGAAAGTATTAACAGCAATATGATCTTTAAAACTGATTCCTTTTTCGTTTTGAATTTTAAAAATAGCTTCTTTGGCTCCCCAGATTACTGTTAATTTTTTAATGTATTCTGAAATAGCTTCTTTGTTTAAATATTGTAACTCGGCATCACAAAATTTATCAGCAATACGGATGATTTTTTCTCGTTGCAATTCGATATCTATTCCTACTACTTCGTCGCTTACAATAATTGATGAAAATTCGTGAGAATGGGTTATAGAAATATGTTTCCCGTCCTGTAAATGAGGCTTACCAAATTCATCATAATACAAGTCAAAATCGGTATAGCCCGCTTCGTTTAGTAATTTACGTACACTTAAAAAACCACGTTGATGCATTTCTGATTTCATATTCAAAATGCGCTCTTGACATACTGGATTTAACTGTACTTCCTGAGACAATTGTTCGAAAGATTCGGTTATTTTCCAAATGTATACTTGTGTAGTAGCGTTAAATTCTATCTTTTTAAATAAAGGCATTCTTTTGAGTTATGGGTTATAAGTTAAGTGCTAGGTGTTTGAGGTATGTTTAAAAAAGTATCTTTTATTTTTTTTGCTTTCTGTTCTCTGCTTTCTGCTTTCTGCCTACTCTCTTTTTAGCCCTGATGGAAGCGACATCCTTTTTCAGGCTTCTTTAGCCTGGAAAAGATACAGCGTACAGCAGGAATAGCTTCTAAAAAATATTCTCAAACTAAAGTTCTAACTATTAAGACCTTAAACAATTCATAAATATTAGATAGATTAGTTTAATTCTAAAGTTATTATGTAATTTTGCAAAAAATTTATAATTACAAATATACTATAAATGAGTACTACAACAATTCCATATGTACCATACAAAGTTAAAGACATTGCTTTGGCTGAATGGGGAAGAAAAGAAATTCAATTAGCTGAAGCTGAAATGCCAGGATTAATGGCAATTCGTGAAGAGTACGGTCCAAGCCAACCTTTAAAAGGAGCTCGTATTGCAGGATGTTTACACATGACTATCCAAACTGCTGTGTTAATTGAAACTTTGGTTGCTTTAGGAGCTGAAGTTACTTGGTCTTCTTGTAACATTTTCTCTACTCAGGACCACGCTGCTGCTGCAATTGCTGCTGCCGGAATTCCGGTTTATGCATGGAAAGGTCTTAACGAAGAAGAATTTGACTGGTGTATTGAACAAACATTATTCTTTGGTGAAGACAGAAAACCATTGAACATGATTTTGGATGATGGTGGAGACTTAACTAATATGGTTTTTGACCGTTACCCAGAATTAACTGCAGATATCAAAGGACTTTCTGAAGAAACTACAACAGGAGTTCACCGTTTATACGAAAGAATGAAAAACGGAACTTTGGTAATGCCTGCAATCAACGTAAATGATTCGGTTACTAAATCTAAATTTGATAACAAATACGGATGTAAAGAGTCGGCTGTTGATGCTGTACGTCGTGCTACTGACGTTATGTTAGCTGGAAAAAGAGTTGTTGTTTGTGGATACGGTGACGTAGGAAAAGGAACTGCTGCTTCTTTCCGTGGAGCTGGTTCTATCGTAACAGTTACTGAAATCGACCCAATTTGTGCTTTACAAGCTGCAATGGACGGTTATGAAGTAAAACGTTTAGATACTGTAGTGGATAACGCTGATATCATCATCACTACAACTGGTAACTTTAACATTGTAAGAGGGGAACACTTCTTAAAAATGAAAGACAAAGCTATTGTTTGTAACATCGGACACTTCGATAACGAAATTGATATGGCTTGGTTGAACGCTAACTATGGAGCTACTAAATCAGAAGTTAAACCACAAGTTGATATTTACAATGTAGAAGGAAAAGAAATTATCATCTTGGCTGAAGGTCGTTTGGTAAACTTAGGATGTGCAACTGGTCACCCATCATTTGTAATGTCTAACTCTTTCTCAAACCAAACTTTAGCTCAAATCGAACTTTGGAATAACTCAGCTGCTTACGGAAACGAAGTATATATGTTACCAAAACATTTGGATGAAAAAGTGGCTGCTTTACACCTTAAAAAATTAAGCGTAGAATTGGAAGTACTTTCTCAAGAACAAGCTGATTATATCGGTGTTGCTGTTGAAGGCCCATTCAAACCAGAATATTACAGATACTAGGTCATTTCGAGTTCCGATAACTATCGGAACGAAGCAATCTCACTATAATTTTCAAAACCCTTACAGTAATGTGAGGGTTTTTTAGTTTATACTAACTTTTTTAATACTTATAAAAAAATAAATATAAATTTTACACTTATAATTAAACCTTTCCTGTTAAATGACATCTTACGATAAGTTTAACCTATTTATTATGTGTAAATATTTATCTTTTCTATTCGTACTGCTGTTTTCTTTAAATGCATCAGCTCAAAGCTACATTTTAAAAGGAAAAGTACTCAACATCAACAACCAACTTCCATTAGAATTGGCTACCGTATATATTACAACGGTAAAAGATTCAACTGTTTTAGAGTATACATTAACCGATAAAAATGGAGACTTTAGCTTTGCAGTTAAAAAAAATGACAAACCAGTGTTCTTAAAAGTAACTTTTATGGGCTTCGATACTTTTGCAGAAGAACAAAATGGTGTGTCTGCTAATAAAGATTTCAGCAATATTTACCTATCTGAAACAGTAAACTCACTGAAAGAAGTAACTGTAAAAGCGGAAGAACCTCCCATTAGAGTTAAAAACGACACTATAGAATTTAAAGCTTCTTTATTCAAAGTACGTCCAGATGCCAATGTGGAAGCTTTATTAAAACAACTGCCTGGAGTTGAAGTAGACAATGATGGGAAAATTACCGCTAATGGTAAAGAAGTAACGCAGGTATTAGTAAACGGAAAACCATTTTTTGGGCGTGATGGCGCAATGGCGTTAAAAAACCTACCTGCTGAAATAATTAATAAAGTTCAGGTATCTGATTTTAAGACAAAAAAAGAAGAATATTCTAAAGACCAAGCTGCTTCAGACAATTCAAGTATCAACCTAACTATTGACGACAATAAAAATAAAGGGTATTTTGGAAAATTCATGGGTGGCTATGGAACTGATGATAGATACGAATCGAGTTTTATTGTAAATTATTTTAACAACAATAGAAAAATTAGTTTATTAGGTTCCTCTAATAATATTAATGCGCAAGGATTTTCTCAGGATGAAGTTTTTGACAACATGGGCGGCGGAAGAAACAACCGTGGTGGATCTTCTGTAAACAGAAGTCAGGCAAATGGTATTACAACATCAAACTTGTTAGGATTTAATTATTCAGATGAATTATTTAAAAATTTCCAAACCAATGCCAGCTACGATTATTCAGATACAAATACGGAAAACAAAAACAGCTCAAACTCTATTGAATTGAGACCCGATGGGAATTTCTTTGAAACCAAATCAAAATCGAATACTAACAACGGAAACACTAGCAATAAAGCTAACTTAGAGGTTGAGTACAAGATATCACCATCTATTCGATTATTTATTGCTCCAAAATTCAATTCATCTATATCCGATAGCAATTCTGAATCGAACAGCTCGAGTAAAAATTTAACAAACAACACTCTAGCAAACGATGCGTTTTCAAAAACAATGAACAAAAATGAATCGAAAAATTTTAGTAATGCAATAAATTTCAATAAGTCTTTTGAAAAAAAAGCTAGAAATTTAAGTTTATCATTCAACAACAACAATTCGAACGCTGATTCTAATAACTTTGTTGGATCTGAAACGAATTTCTATACCACAAACAGAAGTATTATTCGTGACCAAAATATCAAAAACAGCAGCAATAGCGATTCCTATAATGCTGAGATTGAATTTACTGAACCCGTAACAGATTCTATCCGTTTTAGAATTGGAGTGTCTTATGACTACCAAAATAACATCAATGATAATAAAACTTTTGATGATATAGGTAATGACAATTACACTTCTGTTAATCAAGAACAAACTACCTATATGTCTTCAAAACAAAATAGTATTGCTCCAAAAGCTGGTTTTAGAATTCAAAAAAACAAATATACTTTTGACATCAATTCGTCAACATCCATTTTACAATACGACAACCATGCATTGTATAAAGGAGTAGCAACAGATTTAAGCAAAAAATATATTTTACCTAGTGCAAGTACCCAAATTAGATATAGTGTAGATCGTTCTAAAAATTTAACATTTAGATACAATTATAATCAATCGGTACCATCCACCAGTCAATTATTACCTGTAGAAAATGTATCCAATACTTTGAATACAGTTACTGGTAATCCTGACTTGTTAACTAGCGAAACCCATACTGCAAACTTGAATTATAGAAATTTTGATTTCCGAACTCGCTCAGGATACAACTTTTACATTAATGGAAATTACAATTATAATGATGTAATAAGCACAGCCATTTATAACTCTGACAATAGTAGAACAACAACTTACACAAATATATCTGGTAACCACTCCATTTCTGGTGGTGGTAGCTGGAACAAATCTATCAAACAAGAAACCAACTTATTACGTTATGGAATTGCTTTAAATGTTAATTATAGATTTGAAAAAGGATTCACAAACTCCATTCTTTATGGAGCTAAATCAATAGGATTTTCTCCAAGAATTTATTTGAATTATGATTACGGAGAATTTTTCACTGTTGCTCCTTCTTATAATTTTTCATACAATGAATCAAAATATGATATCAGTACCCTTAGATCAAGATCAAATGTAGTTCATAGACTTAATCTACAAACTACAAGTTACTGGCCAACTAACTGGACTTGGGGTAATGATTTTGGATATACTTACAATTCTATCAACCAAGACTTTTATTTATGGAATAGCAGCTTATCCTACAGTTTCATGAACAAAACTTTTGTTGCTAAAGTCAAAATTTATGACGTTCTAAATCAAAACCAAAGTATTACGCGAAATATTTCATCAACTGCAGTTACCGATAACGAAAACACCGTATTAAAACGCTATGCTATGTTTTCTTTAACGTATAAAATTCAAAATTTCTCGGGAACACAAAGACCTCCTGGACGAAATTTCAGGAACATGGAAGGTATGGATCGCCCGGGTGGTTTTGGCGGTGGTGGTTTTGGTGGCTTCGGTGGAGGAAGGATGGATTAACCTTCCTTTTTAATCATTCAAGTATATAATACAACAAATCCCTTTCTCTATAAAAGAAGGGGATTTTTCATTAAACGTTATCCGTCCTGAAATAACGATACACAAAAACATCTTTATCCCAAATTCCGCATTAGAAAAAGCGGAATCGATAAAGTAAATCTAACCATTGTTTTTTTAAAATTCAGGATTAAGCCTAATGGAATCATTAGTGTCTTATTATCATAACTTCCAATGATTAATTCGGATTTATTCAAAACGGCACAATAAAACACAAAAAAACCGTCTCGATTACTCGGGACGGTTTTTAATAAATTGAGAAAATCAATTAAGCTTCTACTTCAAATGGAAGGATAGAAACATAAGATTTGTTATCTCTTTTCTTTTGGAACTTAACAATTCCATCTACTTTTGCATGTAGTGTGTGATCTTTACTGATGTAAACATTTTCACCTGGATTGTGTTTTGAACCTCTTTGTCTTACGATGATGTTCCCTGCGATAGCAGCTTGTCCTCCAAAAATCTTAACACCTAAACGTTTCGATTCTGATTCTCTACCATTCTTAGAACTACCGACACCTTTCTTGTGAGCCATGATGTTTAAGTTTTAATATTGTTATTACTCTTGAGTATCTTCTTTTTTAGCTTTTGCTACTTTTTTCTTTGGAGCTTCAGCTGTTTCTGTAGTTGCTTCAACTGCTGCTTTTTTAGAAGCTGCTTTTTTAGCACCTGTTGCAGTAATACCCTCAATTACAATTTGAGTAAGATATTGTCTGTGACCATTTCTTTTTTTGTATCCTTTTCTTCTTTTCTTTTTGAAAACGATAACTTTGTCTCCTTTTAAGTGTTGTAACACTTTAGCTTCTACTGAAGCACCTTCTATAGCTGGGGCGCCTAAAGTTACATTCCCATTGTCATCTAACAAAAGAACTTTATCAAAAGAAACTTTTGATCCTTCTTCGTTAGCTAAACGGTGAACATAAACCTTTAAGTCTTTGCTTACTTTGAATTGTTGCCCTGCTATCTCTACGATTGCATACATACCAAATTGATTTATTGATTTTTAAGGTTGCAAATATACAATTATTTTTTTATCACGCAATTCTTAAATTTAAAAAAATATTAGTTATTACTTTAAGCTTATTTTCAATACTTTAGATGCAAGAATTTTATCCTTTTTTATATTCCAAAAATAGATTTGGTTATTCAAATCTAAAAAAAGTATTTTTGGAACTACAATAACGCTGATCTAAGTATTGAAACCTCTTTTTATTAATCTTATATGAAAAAAATTATAATGGCAATTAGTTCTTCTCTTTTACTCGGTGGCATTGCCACAGCACAAAAAATTGCTTTCGAAGAATACACCCTCGACAACGGTTTACATGTAATTTTACATCAAGATAATAGCGCACCAGTGGTAATCACATCTGTAATGTATCATGTAGGCTCAAAAGACGAAGACCCAAACAAAACGGGCTTTGCACACTTTTTCGAACATTTATTATTTGAGGGAACTGCCAACATTAAACGCGGCGAATGGTTTAAAATAGTTACCTCTAATGGCGGAATTAACAATGCAAACACCTCAGACGACAGAACCTATTATTATGAAGTTTTCCCTTCTAACAATTTAGAATTGGCTCTTTGGATGGAATCAGAACGATTAATGCACCCTGTTATTAATCAAATTGGGGTAGACACTCAAAAAGAGGTAATCAAAGAAGAAAAAAACTCTCGCTACGACAACCAACCTTACGGAAGAATAATTGAAGCTGTCAAAAAAAATCTATTTGTTAATCATCCTTATCGATGGACCACTATTGGTTCTACCGAACACTTAAACTCGGCTAAACTAGAAGACTTTAAAGCTTTTAACGAAAAATTTTATGTTCCTAACAACGCCGTTTTAGTAGTAGCAGGAGATTTTGAAAAAAACCAAGCCAAAGAATGGATACAAAACTATTTTGGTCCAATTAAAAAAGGAAAAGAGATTGTTCGAGAAAAATTTGTCGAAAAACCAATAACCGAAACGATCAAAGCGACTCATATCGATCCAAATATCCAAATTCCGATGCTAGCAACGGCTTACAGAACTCCTTCTATGAAAACTAGGGATGCTCGTGCTTTGGATTTCATTTCTTCCTATCTAAGCGACGGAAAAAGTTCGAAATTGTACAAAAAAATTGTAGACGAGAAGAAAAAAGCATTACAAATTGGAGCCGTAGCATTTAATCAAGAAGATTACGGAATGTATATTCTGTATGGTTTACCAATGACTAATTTCACCACCAATGATTTATTAACAGAAATCGACGAAGAAATTACTAAAATACAAACCGATTTAATATCTGAAAGAGATTATCAAAAAATACTGAATCAATTTGAGAATCAATATGTAAACGAAAACTCAAACGTCGAAGGTATCGCCGAAAATCTTGCCCGCTACTATTTACTTCACGGTGACATCGAACTCATTAATCAAGATATTGAAATCTACCGTTCTATTACAAGAGAAGAAATTAGAGAAGCCGCAAATAAGTATCTAAAACCAAATCAACGTTTGATACTGGACTACATTCCAACCCCTGCAAAGAATGAAAATTAAGCCATTTCATATCATGAAAAAATCAATTATATTATTTACTCTAATATTAGCTACCGCAATCATGCAAGCACAAGAACGCAAACAACCTATTCCAGGTAAACCACCTGTAGTAAACATAAAAAAACCACAAAGTTTTACACTAGCAAATGGACTAAAAGTAATGGTTGTTGAAAACCATAAATTACCTAAAGTAACTTTTAACCTTACAATAGACAATCCGCCATTTGCCGAAGGCGATAAAAAAGGCGTTGATGAACTATGTAGTAATTTATTAGGAAACGGTAGTTTGAATATTTCAAAAGAAGACTTTAACGAAGAGGTCGACTTTATGGGAGCGAGTATGTCATTCAGTTCCAGCAGTGCGTTTGCGAGTGCTCTTTCCAAATTTTCTAAACGCAGCTTAGAACTATTGGCAGAAGGTGCTTTAAACCCAAATTTTACTCAAGAAGAACTCGATAAAGAAAAAGCGAAGCTTATTGAAAGTTTACGCTCTCAAGAAAAAAGTGTATCTGCTATTGCAAACAGAGTAGTCAACGCACTTGCTTTTGGAAAAAATCATCCCTTAGGAGAATTTATCACCGAAGAAAGTTTAAACAACATTTCACTAGCAGATATAACGAACAATTATAAAAAACGATTTGTACCACAAAATGCCTATTTAGCAGTTGTAGGCGATGTTAAATTCGACGATATTAAACCCATTATTGAACAACTTTTTGGCACTTGGCAAAAAACAACAATCAACACCACCAGCTACAAAGACCCTAAGAATGTAGAAGGAATCCAAATCAACTTTATCGATGTGCCTAATGCTGTACAATCTGAAATAGCTGTTGTAAATACTTATCACCTAAAAATGAACGACAAAGACTTCTTCCCTACCGTAATTGCAAGTTACATTTTAGGTGGTGGTTTTAATAGTTACCTCAACATGAATTTAAGAGAGGCTCATGGCTGGACCTACGGAGCAAGCACAAGCATAGGTGCCGGAAAATACATAACTAGTATTCGATCGTCATCGGCAGTAAAAAATCATGTGACAGATAGTGCGGTGGTTGAATTTATCAAAGAAATTAAAAAAATAAGAACCGAAAAAGTAACTACAGAAGAACTAGAAAGCGCTAAAGCAGGTTACATAGGCCGATTTGTAATGAAAGCCGAAAAACCAGAATCGGTGGCCCGATACGCACTCAACACAGCCATAGAAAACTTACCAGCCGATTTCTATGAAAACTACATTAAAATGCTGAATGCTGTAACCAAAGAAGATGTTTTGGCTGTTGCTAATAAATACTTTTTAATAGATAACTCCAGAATTGTTATTGTAGGCAAAGGAAAAGATGTGATTCCTGGCCTTGAAAAACTTAATATTCCTATTTTCTATTTTGACAAATTTGGTAATCCTGTAGAAAAACCGTTTTCAAATAATTAAAAATGTTATGGGTTATGAGTTATGGGTTGTAACTTTTTACACAGCTCAACTCATAACCCACAACTCACAACCGCTTACTTCTTAGCACTCAGATAAACGCCAATTAAAATAATAAATGCTCCAAAAAACTGGATTGGAGTAAGCATTTCTTGATCTAGCAAACCCCAAAAGAAAGCAACAATAGGAATTATATAAGTTACCGAAGTCGCAAAAACCGCCGAAGAAATCTGTATTAGTTTAAAAAATAAAATATTAGCTATCCCAGTCCCTACAACCCCCAAAATCACTATAAAAAATACCGAAGTCTGCACTTTTTCAACCGCAATAACATCATAAAAACCAGTAAAATAAAGAATTAGTAAGGCTGGAAAAATCAGAAATAAAAAATTACCAGTTGTAATACTAATTGGATCTAAATCAGACAAAAACCTTTTTATCAAATTGACATTTACCGCATAACAAAGTGAGGCAATTAAAACCAAAATAGCGTAATAATAATTTTGCCCCGGATGATTCACCGCTCCGTTAAAAACCAAAAGCAAACTTCCTATCAAGCCAATAACAACACCTAGTATCTGTTTCTTTTGAAAATCAACACCAAAAAACATCACCCCTAAAACCAAGGTATTTAAAGGAGTCAAAGAGTTTAATATAGAACTTACGGAACTATCAATTTCAGTTTGAGCTAAGGCAAATAGAAAAGCCGGAAAAAAAGTTCCTAATAACGAAGTTAGCCCTATAAATTTCCATCTGTCTCTTGGGATTTTAGACAAACTTCTAAAACCAATCAATAACAAAAAAAGTGAAGCAAAAATAATTCGCAAGGAACCCACCTGAATAGCCGATAGCCCAACTAAACCCTTTTTAATCAATATAAAAGAACTTCCCCAAACTAAGGAAAGCAGCAATAAAAACACCCATTTTACTTGTTTTGATTCCAAAGCTTCAATTTTTTATCAAAATTGTACAATTTTGACGAGATATCGCAATCTTTATGAATGATTATTTCCAAGACAATGTTTCCATTAAATGCTGCATATCATTTTTGATATAACTTGCAGCCGGCATGATGGAATCAAAATTTGGTTTGGCATAAAAATAAACAGAACCCGTGATAAAATGTCTTGTACTATCGGTGAGATAAAATTGTGAATTGGTTGCCGCATTACCATCAACTTGATAAAACATTCCATAAACCTTTTTATCTGAATTCAAATAAGGTTGCTCCAAAATATCATCGGCTTTAATCACATGTTCAAAAGTGAGCTTTTGAGCATCACGCAACAATTTGTTCAGATTATTATTCACAGGCTTATAAGTAAGATATATGGTTGCTTTCATCTTAGGATATGTAATGGTAAAACCACAATCTTTTTCTCCTTTTATGACAGCTTTTGAATTCATATCAAATGCAAAAGGGCATTGGTTTTCAAAATGCATATAATTTGCCATTGGATAATCCAATCGCAAATAACTTTGTGGTTTAGGCAAGACCTCTTTTTTACAACTAGAGAACAACACAAGAGCTAAGAAAACTAACACAACCGCTTTAAAATGGTATTGCTTAGCGGTATATTTTACATTAAACATTAATTGTTACTTTTATTTGTTTGATACGCTTTTTATCTACCACCTCAATGGTAAACACACAATTATGAAAGACAATTTTTTGTCCTTTAGCCGGAAAATTTCCTGAAATTTCCAATATAAATCCAGCCAAAGTTTCTGCCTCTCCTTTTCTCTCTTCAAAAACTTCCTCGTCTACATCAACAATTCTATAGAAATCTTTTAGATTAATTTTCCCTTCAAAAAGAAAATTTCTATCATCAATTTGTGAAAAATTAATATCCTCATCATCAAACTCATCACTGATATCGCCTACAATTTCTTCGATAACATCTTCTAATGAAACTAAACCTGAAGTACCTCCGTATTCATCAACTACAATGGCTAAGTGACTTTTCATCGACTGAAAATCCTTTAGTAAATTGTCCAGCTTTTTATTCTCAGGAACAAAGAAAGGTTCTCTTATTAAGGTAGTCCAATCGAATTCTTTTTTATCAATATGCGGTAGTAAATCTTTGATAAACAAAACACCTTCGATTTGGTCAATATTATCGCGAAAAACAGGAATTCTGGAATAGCCTTTTTCTAAAATTTTAGAATAAATATCTTCAAATGATTCGGTGATTTCTAAAGCAAAAATATCAATCCTAGGACTCATTACCTGTTTGGTATCTGTATTCCCAAAAGAAACTATTCCTTCTAAAATCTTTTGTTCGTCGGTCGAAGTTTCATCCGTTGCTGTTAATTCTAAAGCCTGCGATAATTGGTCTACCGAAATATTAGATTTTTGTTTTCCTAATTTATTATGCAAATATACCGTTGCAGCCCGCATAGGAAGACTAATTGGAGTAAGGAAATGATCTAAAACCGAAATTGGATAGGCAATACTCTTGGCAAACTTCACATTGTTTCTACTAGCGTATACCTTTGGCAAAACCTCTCCAAACAACAATAACAAAAAGGTTACTACAATCACTTCGAAAATGAATTTTAATGCAGGAGAACTTACTCCCGAAAACAAATCCGAACCAATAAAAGAAAACAAAATAACGACTCCAATATTAATGAAGTTATTTGCTACTAAAAGAGTCGCTAATAATTTTTTGGGTTTTTGTAATAATTCCGATAGAATTTTTCCTGTGGAAAGATTTTCTTGTAGGGTATCGTCGAGGTCTTTTTGCGAAAGCGAAAACAAGGCTACTTCGGCTCCAGAAACAACTGCTGAACAAAAAAGCAACACAAACATTCCTGCAAAACCAAACAATAGATCAAAGTCTAATGTAGAAACAAAATTTAAACTGGGCTCTGGGTCCAAATTAAAAAAAATTAGTTAAACAATTAAAAAGGCAAATCATTGATTGGCAAACCCTTATTTGGCGTGTCAAAGTTAGTGTTTTTTGTAGTATCAGGACTCTGATTTTGTTTATTGTTTTCAGTATCCTTTTTTGTTGTTAAAAAAGTAAATTCCGTTACTTGAATTTCGGTAGTATGTTTCATTGTACCGTCTTCCGCTTGCCACTGACGGGATTTAATCCTTCCTTCTACATAAATCTTATCTCCTTTTGACAAATATTTTTCACATATTTCGGCAGCTTTATTTCGCACCACAAGATTATGCCACTCGGTAGAAACTATCTTTTCATTTGTTGTTTTATTAACATACACCTCATTAGTAGCTAATTGAAATCTACCGATACAATTACCCCCTTCAAAATAGTGCATCTTAACATCATCCCCCAAATGACCTATTAGCATAACCTTATTTAATGTTCCGTTCATAGCCCCAATATATATATGAATACATATCAAAGATACATTTTTTTGTGTTTCGTTACTATTCTGATTCAATAAAATTATGAATCACAATAGGAAAAGGATATTGTTTTAAATTCTCTTTTGTAATTCCATTTACCACTTTTCCTTTGACTTTTACTTCCCAAAACTTAATATACAAATGCTGATGCGAAAGTTTATGCACCTTACTTTCACCATTACAAGCTCTCATACTCATAATAGGATTATCAAAATACGTTGCTTCGCTTATCGCTTTGGAAACAAACTCGAAATCCTCCTCGGCTACTGTTTCAATAAGTGGAAACTCATATAAATTATGCCAAATCCCTTTAGCCGTTCTTTTTTGAATTAGTGTTTTATCCTCTTCATCTAATAGTACTATGTAGTTAAAATACCTATTCTTCACCTTGGTCTTTTTTAACTTTACAGGTAATTGCTCTACTTTCCTTTTTTGCAAAGCTGCACAACTAGTATTAAAAATACAAGAACTACAATCTGGATTTTTAGGCACACATTGCAAAGCACCAAACTCCATAATCGCCTGATTAAATAGCGCAGGGGTATCTTTTGGCATTAACTCATAGGCCAAAGCAGTGAATTCTTTTTTGGCAGACGCCTGAGCAATATCGGTTTCAATATCAAAATAACGCGAAAGCACTCTAAACACATTACCATCAACAACTGGAACGGCTTCGTTATATGAAAAGGAAGCAATAGCCGCTGCGGTATATTCCCCAACTCCTTTTAGTTGTAATAATCCCTCATAAGTAGAAGGAAAAATTCCATTGAGTTCAGTAGCTATATATTGTGCCGTTTTATGTAAGTTCCGAGCACGTGAGTAATACCCCAAACCTTGCCACAACTTCAACACCTTTTCTTCATCGGCATTAGCCAGATCAAAAACCGTTGGAAAAGCCTCTGTAAAAGACAAAAAATAGGGCAATCCCTGAGCAACTCGCGTTTGTTGGAGCATAATTTCCGAGAGCCAAATATGGTATGGATTAGTGGTATTTCGCCATGGCAAATCGCGCTTATTCTGCAAGTACCACTTTATTAATAAGTTATGAAAAATCATTATTAAATATTTGTTGACAAAAGTAAAAGTTTATGTAATTAAAATTTAATGAATTAGCTTGAATAATTGTTTTTTAAATTCATATATTTGCACACTCAAAAAAATTATTACAGAATAATAAATAAGGAAAGAAAATGACGAAAGCAGATATCGTAGCGAAGATTTCAGAAAAATTAGGTCTTGAAAAAGGTGATGTGCAAGCAACAGTAGAGACTTTTATGGAGGAAGTAAAAACTTCATTAGAAACTGGAGACAATGTATACTTAAGAGGTTTTGGTAGCTTTATCGTAAAAACTAGAGCTGAGAAAACAGGAAGAAACATTTCTAAGAATACCACTATTAAAATCCCTGCTCACAACATTCCTGCTTTCAAACCTGCAAAAGTTTTTGTAGAAGGAGTAAAAACAAATAACGAAGCAAAATAATATTATTAATCATAAAATCTAAAAGATTATGCCAAGTGGTAAAAAAAGAAAAAGACATAAGGTAGCTACTCACAAACGTAAAAAAAGAGCGAGAGCTAACCGTCATAAAAAGAAAAAGTAGTTTTTAACTACTTTTTTCTTTTTAAACGTTCATTGAAATTTGGATTTCAGAATTCAGATTTTAGAATTCAGATTGCAGCATAACTGCCGTCTACTTTCTAAATACTGTAAACTGAATTCCTCCGGGTTAATACCTGTTCAAAATATTGTTTAATCCATCTGTAAATAAGATTTTAGATCTTAGATTTTAGACTTTAGACTTTCAAAGTCTTTACTCTTCTCTCTATGTTCTATTTTCTAAAAAACAGATAAAAATTTACAACGTGAATAAAGAATTAATCATTCGATCTAGTTCTGATTCAGTAGATTTTGCCTTATTAAAAGATGGAAAACTAATTGAATTACACAAAGAAGAAGAAACAAGCAACTTTCAGGTAGGTGATATTTTTATTGCCAAAATCAGAAAACCTGTTGCCGGACTCAATGCTGCTTTTGTAAATGTAGGCTTCGAAAAAGATGCCTTTTTACATTATCACGACCTAGGTCCTAATCTAACTTCCCAACTGAAATTCATAAAACTTGTAAGCGCAGGTAAAATAAAAGATTTCTCCCTAAAAAACTTTCAGTTTGAAAAAGAGATAGACAAAGACGGAACGATTACTGATGTGATCAATGCCAATCAATCTATCTTAGTACAAGTGGTTAAAGAACCAATATCAACTAAAGGTCCAAGAATTAGCGCTGAGCTTTCTCTTGCTGGACGTTATATTGTTCTGGTTCCTTTTTCTGACCGAGTTTCTATTTCTCAAAAAATAGAAGATAAGAAAGAAAAAGACCGATTAAAAAAACTGGTACAATCTATCAAACCTAAAGGATTTGGTGTTATTGTTCGCACAGTAGCCGAAGGCAAAAACACAGCCGAATTAGAAAAAGATTTGCAGAACCTGCTAAGCAGATGGACTGCAATGTGTAAGAAATTACCAACTGCTCATCATCCCTCAAAAGTATTAGGAGAACTCAACAGAGCCTCTTCTATACTTAGAGATGTTTTTAACGATACTTTTACTAGTATTCAAATAGATGATGAAGAGTTGTACTATCAAACCAAGGATTATCTGCAAGAAATTGCACCGTCCAAACAATCTATTGTGAAGTTTTATCAATCAAACGACACGCCTATTTTCGAGAAATTTAATATAGAGAGACAAATCAAAACTTCTTTTGGAAAAACAGTTTCCATGAGTAAAGGAGCTTATTTAATTATTGAACATACCGAAGCTTTACACGTTATTGACGTAAACAGCGGAAACCGTTCAAACAAAGCTTCTAATCAAGAAGATACTGCCATGGAAGTCAATATGATTGCCGCAGCTGAAATAGCTAGACAATTGCGTTTACGCGATATGGGCGGTATCATTGTAGTGGATTTTATCGATATGTCAAATCCCGAAAACCGCAAAGTCTTATTCGACTTCTTGAGAGAAGAAATGAGCGACGATAAAGCCAAACACAAAATCTTACCTCCTAGTAAATTTGGTCTAGTCCAAATTACCAGACAAAGAGTAAGACCAGAAAGAAACATTAAAACCAGAGAAGAAGATCCAAATAAAGAAAATGGTGAAATTGAAGCACCAATTCTAATCATTGACAAAATCAATGCTGATCTGGAAAGAATTTTAAAAACCCACAAAAAAGTAGTACTTAATGTACATCCCTTTGTGGCTGCTTACCTCAGCAAAGGTTTTCCATCATTACGTTCAAAATGGTTTTTTGAACATAAAAAATGGGTGAAAATTATACCACGTGACGCTTACACGTATTTAGAATATCATTTCTTTGACAATAAAGGAAATGCTATTACAGAAGAATAAACAAAAAACCGCTTTTCGAAAGATTAGCGGTTTTTTTGTATCCTACTTTTACACAAAACAAACCTAATCTTAACAATAAACACTAGCAACTAATTAAACAATAACCTTTTAATTGTATTTTCACAAAACTGGCTTTACACCAAACAAACACCTGAATTGTAGATTTACAAAAATTTAATTTTTGTAAAATGAGTTCGATTATTAAATCAATTGCAGAAAACAAATTCTTCTATTCGCTTAATTTTGCGTTGCTGACAGTGGTAATTGTATTGCTAAGCTGCTTCACTAAAGCAGATGGTTTCATATGGTTGAATCAGTTTCATACTAAATTCTTAAATTACATTTTTGAATGTCTAACTTTTTTGGGAGATGGATGGTTTGTTATTGTTTTTTCCCTGGTTTTTATAGTCTTTTTCAAAGATCACAGAGCACTGGGTCTCATTATCTTACTTTCGTACATTAGTTCAGGGATTTTTGCACAATTCATTAAAAACATAATTGTAGCCCCAAGACCAAAAGTATATTTCGAATTACATCATTTTCAGTATTACCTTGATACTTTTGCTTCAAGTCGAATAGGTCAAAATAGTTTTCCATCCGGCCATACCGCTTCATTTTTTGCTTTTGCAACTGTTATATCCAATTATTGCAAAAGAAAATACATTTGTATCACTATGACTTTACTTAGCATCTTAGTAGGGTATTCCAGAATTTACTTGGGTCACCACTTTTTGATGGATGTTTTTGCAGGTGCCTTAATCGGGGTTGCTTTCGGATCATTATCCTCAATATGGTTTAATCAAATAACCGAAAATACTTTCATTAAAAGAAAAATATACTTCCCAGAATACAACACTCACGAATTTTCAAATCCTGGATTAAGCCAACATTAAATGGATATTTTAAAGTTTTTTAAATTTGGATTAGTAGGCTTTTCAGGCCTTATCATTGACTTTGGAATCACATGGATTTGCAAAGAAAAATTAAAACTCAATAAATACCTAGCCAATGGTTTTGGATTTCTGTTTGGAGTTACCAATAACTATTTTCTAAACAAATATTTTACTTTCGACAATCATAATGAAGAAATTGGGTTTCAATTTTTAAGTTTTTTAATTATCGCCATCATAGGATTCAGTATCAATACCGGCTTTTTGTATTCACTCCAAAAGAAGACAAAAATTAATTTTTATGTTTGCAAAATCATCGTTACAGTCCTTGTATTCGTTTGGAATTTTGGAGCGAATAGCTTTTATACATTCAAAAGTTAAGCATGCTCTTTAAAAATAAAATAACAACCCTCATTATACTTGCCTCAATTGTTAGATGTATCATAGCTTTTTCAATTGGTCTAGGAAACGACGAAGTATATTATCTAAGCTATGCTCAGCATTTACAATGGAATTATTTTGACCATCCTCCTTTGGTGGCGATATTAATTCGGTTAACGACTTTAAACCTAACTTTCACGAATGGGTTTTTTGTTCGTTTAGGTTCCGTTATTTTGGCTGCTGCCAATACTTATTTAATGTTTCTAATTGGCAAAAAAATCAAGGACGAAAAAACGGGATACATTACGGCATTATTATATACTTCATCAATTTACACAAGTATTATTTCAGGAGTATTTATTATGCCAGATGCTCCTCAATTATTCTTTTGGATTCTAAGTTTATACTTTTTAACCCATTTAATCACTGATGAAGAAAGCCAATCTAAACGTAATCAAAACTTACTTTTATTTGGATTGAGTGTTGGTCTGTGTGTTATGAGCAAAATTCATGGGATTTTTTTATGGATTGGATTTGGTCTCTATGTCCTTCTATATAATCGAAAACTACTTTTAAACGCCTATTTATACCTCTCTGTATTATTATCGCTATTGATTATTTCTCCAATACTATTTTGGAATATTGAAAACGAATTTATCACCTATACTTTTCATAGTAATCGGGTAACAATTAATCAAGGGATTAATCCAAATAGTTTTATTAGAGAACTTTTTGGCGGAGTGGCTTACAATAATCCCGTCAATTATTACTTACTAATTATTACTTTGATTACTTGCTGGAAAAATAAAATCAATATTTCAATTAATCACACACGACTTTTACTCCTAATTAGTCTGCCTTTAATTGGAATTCTATTATTTGTTTCATTGTTTCGGGATACTTTACCACATTGGTCAGGACCAGGATACACCGCTTTACTTATACTTTCATCATGTTATCTATCCGACATAAAAACCAATTACCTTCTAAATAAATCAGTCTATTATGCTAATTACCTCATCCTGATAGTGAGCCTAATTGGAATTTTGGCTTTAAACTTTTATCCTGGAACTTTAGGAAATAAGACCGAAGCCAAATTAGGAAAAGGCGATGTTACATTGGATATGTATGATTGGGATTTTTTCAAACACGAAGTCGCTAAAATTATTCAGAAAAATAAATCAGATGGAAAATCCAAAACCGAGTTTATCATTAATAACAAATGGTTTCCTGCAGCTCATATCGACAATTATATTGCTCAACCTTTACATTTGAATTTTTTAGCTATCGGAAAACTAGAAGACATTCATACTTACCATTGGCTAAATCAATATCGAGATTCAATCAAAAAAGGAGATGATGCTTATTACATTACCGTTTCAAATAATTACAGCGACCCAAACGAAATTTACAAATACGACTTCGAAAAAATCAATCCTCCAATAATTATTAAGCAATTTCGAGGAGGTAAATCCGTGAGAAATATGCTTGTGTATTTGATGGAAGGCTACAAAAATTAACTACTTATTTTCTTCTAGTAGCAAAAAACCGCTTCATCAGTTCAGCTGCCTCATTGGCCATTACTCCGGAAACAACAGTGGTTTTAGGATGTAGTTTAGTTCCCATTGCCATAAATCCGCGTTGTTCGTCCCTGGCTCCAAAAACCACTTTTGAAATTTGGCTCCAATACAAAGCACCAGCACACATCTGGCAAGGTTCCAAAGTAACATAAAGCGTACAATCTTTCAGGTATTTTCCGCCTAAGTAATTAGCCGCTGCTGTTATGGACTGCATTTCGGCATGAGCGGTAACATCATTGAGCATTTCGGTTAGATTATGACTGCGGGCAATAACCGTGTTATTAATAACAACAACTGCTCCAACAGGGATTTCGCCTTGTTCAAAAGCCATTTCTGCTTCCTGCAAAGCCTTTTTCATAAAATACTCGTCGGTGAAAATATTTTCCATGTAACAAAAATACTGTATTCAATTCGTACATTTGCACTATGCTGAAAAATTTACTTTCAAACATAAACAACCCGTCTGATTTACGCTTACTTGACGAAGCCCAACTTCCACAGCTAGCGCAGGAATTACGCGACTTTATTATTGATATTGTTTCGGTTAAAGAAGGCCATTTAGGTGCCAGTTTAGGTGTAATCGAATTGACCATTGCTTTGCATTATGTATTCAAGACTCCCGATGATGTATTAATTTGGGACGTAGGACATCAGGCCTATGGACATAAAATCTTAACCGGTAGAAAAGATATTTTTCACACCAACCGACAATTAAATGGAATTTCTGGTTTCCCCAAAAGAAGCGAAAGCGAATACGATGCTTTTGGCGTAGGCCACTCTTCTACTTCTATTTCGGCTGCTTTGGGAATGGCAATTGCATCCAATTTAAATGGTGATTTCAACAAACAGCATATTGCAGTAATTGGGGATGCTTCTATTGCATCAGGGATGGCATTTGAAGGATTAAATCATGCCGGAGTAACCAATGCTAATTTATTAGTTATCCTTAATGATAACGCCATCGGGATTGACCCAAGCGTGGGAGCGCTAAAAAAATACCTGACTGCGGTAAAAGAAGGCAAAAACCCGAAGCAAAACAATATGATTAAATCCCTGAATTTTAATTATTCAGGACCTATTGATGGCAATGATATTTTTGCCGTTATAAAAGAATTAAAGCGATTACAAAAAGTAAAAGGACCTAAATTTCTTCATGTAATTACCACAAAGGGAAAAGGATTACAACAGGCTGAAGAAAATCAGGTGCAATACCATGCGCCAGGAAAATTTGATCCAATCACTGGGGAAATTATTCCGAAACAAGAAGAAAATCTTCCTCCAAAATATCAGGATGTTTTTGGGTTAACCCTATTAGATTTAGCGCAAAAAAACCAAAAAATTGTGGGCATCACTCCCGCAATGCCTACTGGAAGTTCGCTAAAATTCATGATGGACGCCATCCCTGAAAGAGCTTTTGACGTAGGAATTGCCGAGCAACACGCAGTAACTTTAGCCGCTGGTATGGCTACACAAGGTTTAACTGTATATTGCAATATCTACTCCACTTTTTTACAAAGAGCGTATGATCAAGTCATTCACGATGTGGCTTTACAACACCTTCCTGTAATTTTTTGTCTGGACAGAGCAGGATTAGTTGGAGAAGATGGAGCAACTCATCATGGCGTATTTGATATTGCATATTTACGTTGCATCCCTAATCTAATAATTTACGCTCCCCTTAACGAAATCGCTTTACAAAACATTTTATATACTACACAATTAGAATTACATCACCCAATTGCTATTCGCTACCCAAGAGGAAGAGGAATGCTAACAAACTGGAAAGAAAACTATTTCGGAAACTATCAAACTATTAGTATCGGGAAAGCCAATTGCCTGAAAGAAGGAACTAAACTCGCCATTTTATCAAATGGAACGATAGGAAACAATGTAATCCAAGCATTAGATGAGATAAACAACCCAAGCGAAATGGCACATTACGACTTTGCATTTGTAAAACCATTGGATGACAAAACATTGCATTCCATTTTCAAAACATTTAAAAACATCATCACCATTGAAGATGGCACAATTATTGGTGGGTTTGGAAGTGAAATTCTAGAATTTGCAGCTAAAAACAATTACCTAACAAAGGTACAAACACTAGGAATTCCTGACCATTTTATAGAACAAGGAAGTATCAATCAGCTACAGCAACATTGTGGAATTGACGTAAAAACACTAAAATCAGTTTTTTTAAGTTATATAGAAAGTATTTAACAAAACTAAAATTCGAATTTGATAATGAAAATACGACATCACTTCTTGCTTATAATTGGTACTTTATTCCTGTCGTTTACTTCTGTTGTTGCACAAGAAACTCCCCAAGAAAGCACTAACGATACACTCAAAAAAATTATCCTTCCAGTTTTAAACGATAATTTTTATAGAAAACCTAAACCAGAACCTTTAAAATTCTCACTAGCCCGTTATGTAGCTCCTGTGACCATTATCAAAGCACCTCCTTCTCATTGGTCTAAAAAAAGCGTACTTGGATTTGATATTTCTGAAATTGCCTTTGTAAACTGGAGTGCTGGGGGAACCAACTCGGTATCAGGATTATTAAAAGGAGACTTTAACAGAACCTATGAAAATAAGTTAGTTAAATGGGTTAACGAACTTAGTGTTCGATACGGTATGAATAAACAGGACGGAATTGAAATTCGTAAAACGGATGATGCTTTTCGTTTGAACTCTACTTTTGGTTATCGTAAAGACAAAGAAAGCAACTGGTTTCATTCGGCTAAATTGAATTTCAACACACAGTTTACCAATGGATACCGTTACCCAGACAAACAAAACCCAATTTCTAGACTTTTTGCCCCAGCCTATATGTTTCTAGGAACTGGAGCCGAGTATAGCACAAAAACCAAAAGTCATGTGGTATATTTTTCACCATTTACCTATAAAGCGACTTTTGTTTGGGATCAGACCTTAGCTAACAAAGGAGCATTTGGGGTTGAAAAAGCCATCTATGATTCGGAAGGAAATATAATCACAGAGGGAAGAAGAGCTAAAAACGAACTTGGTGTATTATTAACAAACCAATACGAAAAAGAAATCTCTAAAAACGTTGTCTTTGTTAATAGTCTGAGTCTTTATTCGGATTATCTCAATAAATTTGGAAACGTTGATGTTGACTGCGACTTAGCCCTAAATTTAGTGGTAAACCAATATATTAGAGCCAACATTGGAGCCCGAATAATTTATGACGACGATATTAAAAACAAAACAGAAGTTGCAGGAGCAACAGTTACCGAAGGTCCAAAAACCCAAATCAAACAAGTTCTGGGTGTTGGACTTACCTATGCTTTTTAAACTATTATCGTTTTTTTCGACCATTAATAGTTTCATATATTTCCAGAGCATTACCATCAGTAAGCAAAGAAACATAATGACAGATATGCAATAAACGGTCGTACAAACTTTCTTTTTCTAAATGGTGTTTTTCAGGTAATAACTTAAGGATTAATTTGTCGTAATTAGAATCCGTACCATTGAATTTATTATCATAAGCGGTAATAAATTTATCAAGCAGTGTTTGAATAATTTGGTAGCCCACTAATTCCTTTTCAATTACCTCTCGGCTTTGGTAAATATTATCGATGCTAATTTTGATGATATCATCCATTTGTGCTTTGTATTTACTTTTATCCATTAAGGCAAAAGGAAATTTCCCCTGCAAAATTGCTTCTTCATTGGCGATAAATACTTTTACCGCATCATTAATTAAACTACTTATTGCTAAAGCTCGCAAATAACTGATACGATCTTCTTTAGTAACTAAGGTTTTATATTTGGTCGTATCAATATTGTCTTTCACCAATTTGATCAAATATTCTAAGGCAAAATCCTCAGAAACCAGCCCTAAGTTGATTCCGTCTTCAAAATCAATAATGGTATAACAAATATCATCGGCCGCTTCAACTAAATAAGCCAACGGATGTCTTTCAAAACCGATATCCTCTCCGGATTTATTTGGGATTAAGCCCATATCTTTTGCTGCTTCCTGAAAAAAAGCTTTATCAGCCTGAAAGAATCCATATTTTTTATCCGCTATATTTCGAGTTGGTTTTTTTGGCAAACTCTCTTTTGGATACTTCATAAAAGCACCTAAAGTCGCATACGAAATACGCAAACCACCTTCAATTCCCGGACGACTGGAAGTCATCACCGAAAAGCCATTGGCATTACCTTCAAAATCGATTAAATCCTGCCATTGTTTTGGAGTTAAATATTCTTTGTATTTCTGGCCTGCACCTTTAGAAAAATATTCACCAATTGCTTTTTCTCCTGAATGGCCAAAAGGCGGATTCCCAATATCATGTGCTAGCGAAGCTGCAGCCACAATTGCCCCAAAATCATTCATATGAAACCCATGAATCTCTTTTAAATACGGATACTTTTCGATAATTTTTTTTCCTACCAAACGTCCTAATGAACGCCCCACTACCGAAACCTCCAAACTATGTGTCAATCGCGTGTGCACAAAATCGGTTTTAGAAAGTGGAATTACCTGCGTTTTATCTTGCAAACTCCTAAAAGCAGCCGAAAAAATAATTCGATCATAATCTACTTCAAATCCTAAACGGGTATCATCCTGCTCAATTCGTAATCGCTTGCTTGTATCGCCTTGTCGTTTTAAAGATAAAAGTTGTTCCCAGTTCATGTTGATTTGATTTCAAATTTTAGAAACCAAAAATACGTTTTATAGTATAATGAATCCCTATAACAACCTATTTTTTTAGAAACCAAATACGCTCCTTTTTTTTTAATATTACTAACTCTTTCGATATTAAAATTCTAAATTTGCAAAGCAAATAAAACCAAGTATTGGAATTATTTCCTTAAAAAAAGCCCTCTATGCAACTTTTATATTCTTACATCAAAAAACATAAAAGCTTATTATACATCGCCTTATTATTGGCTACCATCAATCAATGTTTCTCATTGTTTGATTCGATCATCATTGGTAAGTTACTTAACGAATGTGGTGTGGGTGTTGCCAATTTCAATCACAATCAAGCTAGTTTTATCAAAGCCGTATTAGGTTGGCTGGCTTTATCATTGGGAGCGGCCATGGTTTCCAGAATTGCTAAAAACTTTCAGGATTATTTTACCAATATTATTATCCAACGAACAGGAGCTGAAATGTACACGGATGGCATTCAAAAAGCATTACAACTCCCTTTTCAGGATTTTGAAGACCAACGCAGTGGAGAAACCTTGGGTAAATTGCAAAAGGTAAAAATCGATTGTGAAAAATTTATCACCTTATCTATTTCATTAATCTTTCAGTCGATTGTAGGGATAGTATTTGTGGTGGTTTACGCAGTAAGTATTCATTGGCTATTAGGCCCAATATTCTTGGTAACCGTTCCTGTAATTGCATTTATCAGTTCTTTTTTAGGCAAAAAAATCAAAAAAGTATCGAGAGAAATATTAGGAGAAACGACTGCTTTGGCGGGTGCTACAACCGAATCTTTACGCAATATAGAATTAGTAAAAAGTTTAGGACTAACCGAACAAGAAATCAACCGACTCAACACCACAACCATTAAAATATTAGGTTTAGAACTTAAAAAAGTGCGCTATATCCGTTCGTTGAGTTTTATTCAGGGAACCACCGTTCATTTTATGAGAACTTGTTTGGTTTTCGCCCTTTATATTTTCATTTTCCGAGGCATTATTAAGCCTGGAGATTTAATTACGTTAATGTTCTTTTCATTCTTCTTGTTCAACCCGCTGCAGGAATTAGGGAATGTCATTGCAACCTTCAATGAAACCAAGGCTTCTATGGATAATTTTGCCGATTTGATGAATGCCAAAATCGAAAAAACACCAAAAAATCCAAAAACAATTGGCCCAATAAATCAATTGAGTTTTGAAAATGTTTCCTTCAAACATAAAACAGCCAAAGGCTATGCGGTAAAAAACATTTCATTTGAAGCTAAAGTTGGCGAAACCATTGCCTTTGTAGGGCCATCCGGAAGTGGAAAAACAACTTTAGTCAAAATGCTTGTTGGCTTATATTCCCCTAATGAAGGCGTTATATTTTACAATGAAAAAAATGCTAAAGAAATTGACCTGAACGAATTAAGACAACAACTAGGTTTTGTAACCCAAGACGCTCAATTGTTTTCAGGAACTATCAAAGACAATTTACTTTTTGTAAAACCCGACGCTACCGACGAAGAAATCCACGATGTTTTGCAAAAATCGGCTTGTCAAAATTTATTAAAAAGAGCCGAAAACGGCATTAATACCACAATTGGTGAGGGAGGTGTTAAAGTGTCTGGCGGAGAAAAACAGCGTTTATCCATTGCCAGAGCCTTATTACGAAATCCGCATTTATTGCTATTTGACGAAGCTACTTCCGCTTTGGATTCGATTACCGAAGAAGAAATCACAAAGACTATCCGAAGTATTTCTTCTAAACAAGATCAAATCACCGTTTTAATTGCGCATCGCTTATCGACTATCATGCATGCCGATAAAATATTCGTTTTGGAACAAGGAAACATTATCGAGCAAGGGAAGCATCAGGATTTATTAGACGAAAAAGGATTGTATTACGCCATGTGGAGGCAGCAAATAGGCGAGAGAAAACAATAAGTTAGGATTTGGACTTAAACAAAATTTAATCCAATACAATCATGCTTTAAGCACATCGGCATAGGCAGTATTATGTTTAAGCACCTTATTCAATTTACGTTTTTTCACCACATAGGTTTCCGACATAGCATCGTGCCATCCTCTTGGATTTTCTTTTAAAAAACTAAAAACTTCAAAAGGAATAAAACGACAGCAGCTTCTAATAAAAATACGTTTTTTGGAAGGCTTAGAACCATCACTATTCACAACAATAGTATGCGTAATTAACTTGGCTATAGTTCTTGAAAAATAGACCTCGGTACTATAATAGTATAAAAAAGCAACAAGTACAGAATAAAAACTTACTTCTAAAATACTAAGATTATCTACCCAATTTGAAAGTTCAAAATGATTAGCTGATAAAGCAACTAAAATGATGGTGGTTCCTAGACTTAGCACAATGATATAAATAAACATTAAATCGATGCAAAGATTAAGAAATCGCTGAAATTGAGTGGCTCGCAAATCGTTTGTTATTGTAAATTCTTCCGTTTTCATGACTAGAATATTTAGTATTAAAAGAAACCGAAAACAATATAACCTACTCAAATATAGTAAATTATCAGCAAAAAATAAACTAAATAAGATTTAAATATTTGATTATCACCAATAAAAAAACAGCCATCAAATGATGGCTGTTTTTATAATTATTATGAATTAATAATAAACGTTATTAAGATCCACACATTTCACAATCTTCTGGACCACCTGCCTGAGCTTGCAGAATCATTGCTTTGTATTCATTAATATCAATAGATTCTGTTTTTATTTCTTTGGCAACTGGTTGTTCCTTTTTATCATTATTCAAAGTAAACTTAATCGCATCAACTGCCGATTTTGTTCTTAAATAATACATACCTGTTTTCAATCCAGATTGCCAAGCATAGAAATGCATCGACGTTAATTTTGCATAATTAGCATCTTGCATGAACAAGTTCAATGATTGCGATTGGTCAATAAAATATCCTCTTTGACGAGACATATCAATAATATCTTTCATTGACATTTCCCAAACGGTTTTGTATAAGTCTTTCAAGTCTTGAGGAATAACATCGATATTTTGTACCGAACCATTATGACGCATAATTTCTTGTTTCAAACTTTCGTTCCACAATCCACGCTCTACTAAATCATGCAATAAGTGTTTGTTTACTACGATAAACTCTCCTGATAATACACGACGTGTATAAATATTAGAAGTATATGGTTCGAATGCTTCGTTGTTTCCTAAGATTTGTGAAGTAGAAGCAGTAGGCATTGGAGCTACTAATAAAGAGTTACGAACACCGTGCTCCATTACTTCTTTTCTTAATGAAGCCCAATCCCAACGACCTGATAATTCTTCGTCTTTTAATCCCCACAAATTGTGTTGGAATTCTCCCTGAGAAATTGGAGATCCTTCATAAGTTGAATATGGTCCTTCTTCTTTAGCCATTTCCATAGAAGCAGTAACAGCAGCGAAGTATAATGTTTCGAAAATCTCCTGATTTAATTTCTTAGCAGCATCACTGGTAAATGGCATACGCAACATGATGAAGGCATCTGCTAAACCTTGCACACCTAATCCTACTGGACGGTGACGTAGATTTGAATTTTCTGCCTCTGGAACCGGATAATAGTTTCTGTCAATTACCTTGTTTAAGTTTCTAGTTACACGTTTTGTAACATTGTATAATGCCTCGTGATTGAATTCTCCGTTTTCAACAAACATTGGTAACGAAAGAGAAGCCAAGTTACAAACCGCAATTTCATCTTTAGAAGTGTACTCCATAATCTCCGTACACAAGTTAGAAGAACGAATAGTCCCTAAGTTCTTTTGATTTGATTTACGGTTTACCGCATCTTTATACAACATGTATGGAGTACCAGTCTCGATTTGTGATTCAAGGATTTTCTCCCATAATTCACGAGCTCTGATTGTTTTTCTTCCTTTTCCTTGGTTTTCATAATTTGTATACATTGCTTCAAATTCTTCGCCATATACATCATACAAACCAGGACATTCGTTAGGACACATCAACGTCCATTGTCCATCCTCTTGCACACGTTTCATGAATAAATCAGAAGTCCACATAGCGAAGAATAAATCTCTTGCACGCATTTCTTCTTTTCCGGTATTCTTTTTCAAATCCAAGAATTCGAAAATATCCGCATGCCAAGTTTCGATATAAATAGCAAAACTACCTTTACGTTTTCCTCCTCCTTGATCTACATAACGAGCAGTATCGTTAAATACTCTCAACATTGGAACAATTCCGTTAGAAGTACCATTTGTACCACGAATATAAGAACCTGTAGCACGAACGTTATGAATAGAAAGCCCGATTCCTCCCGCTGATTGCGAGATTTTAGCAGTTTGCTTTAAGGTATCATAAATTCCATCAATACTATCATCTTGCATTGCTAAAAGGAAGCAAGAAGACATTTGAGGTTTTGGAGTACCCGCATTAAATAATGTTGGAGTAGCGTGTGTAAAGAACTTTTTAGACATTAAGTCATAGGTTTCTAAAACTGCCTGTAAATCATCTAAATGAATACCTACAGCAACACGCATTAACATATGTTGTGGTCTTTCAACAATTTTTCCGTTTATTTTCAACAAATAAGAACGCTCTAATGTTTTGAAACCAAAATAATCATAATTAAAATCTCTATTGTAAATAATATGAGAATCTAAAAAAGCTGAATTTTCTTGAATAACCTTAAAAACCTCATCTGAAATTAAAGGCGCTTTTTGTCCATTTCTTGGATTTACATAATGATACATTTCAGTCATAGTTTCTGAGAATGACTTTTTAGTATTCGAATGTAAGTTTGAAATCGCAATTCTTGCTGCCAATAAAGCATAATCTGGATGCGCAATTGTCATCGAAGCCGCGGTCTCGGCTGCCAAATTATCTAACTCTGACGTAGAAACTCCATCATATAATCCTTCAATCACGCGCATGGCCACTTTTACGGCATCCACTAAATCATTTAAACCATAGCAAAGTTTTTTAATTCTTTCTGTGATTTTGTCGAACATTACTGGCTCTTTCTGGCCGTTTCTTTTTACTACGTACATAAGTTTTAGTTTTTAATAAAACAGAAAATCCCTTCTCTGCTTTGGGTTATTTGTAATCGTTTTTTGGAGCTGTTTCCAGCTATCCGTTGCAATCTTTTTATCTCAAAAAAAAAGATAAAAAGGATTTTCACTTCTATCTGGGCTAAAAACACCCAGAAAAAAGAAGAAAATATTTTTATAAATTAAAAATCGGCGTCGAATGAAATTTCCTGAGCATCCGAATCATTAGCTTTCCCACTATTTAAAACTCCAGCTTTTTGATATTCAGACACTTTTTTCTCGAAGAAGTTTGTTTTTCCTTGTAACGAAATCATATCCATAAAATCGAATGGATTAGCAGTATTATATACTCTTTCGCATCCTAATTCCACCAATAATCTATCCGTAACAAACTCTAAATATTGAGTCATCAAATTAGCATTCATCCCAATCAAACTTACCGGAAGCGACTCAGTGATAAACTCTCTTTCGATATCTAATGCATTAACAATGATTTCTTTGATTCTTTCTTTAGGAACTTTATTCACCAAGTGGTGGTTATGTAAGTGTACTGCAAAATCACAGTGAACTCCTTCATCACGAGAAATCAACTCGTTAGAGAAAGTCAATCCCGGCATTAAACCACGTTTTTTCAACCAATAAATAGAACAGAAAGCTCCTGAGAAGAAAATCCCTTCAACTGCAGCAAATGCAATTAATCTTTCAGCAAAAGAATCCGACTCAATCCATTTTAAAGCCCAATCTGCTTTTTTTCTAATAGCTGGAAAAACATCAAGTGCATTGAACAATTCATCTTTTTCCTTTTCGTCTTTTACATAAGTATCAATCAAAAGCGAATAGGTTTCGCTATGAATGTTTTCCATCATAATTTGAAAGCCGTAAAAGAATTTTGCTTCAGCATACTGTACTTCATTTACAAAGTTCTCCGCTAAATTTTCATTAACAATACCATCCGAAGCAGCAAAAAACGCTAAAATATGTTTGATGAAATATTTTTCGTCTGAATTTAATTTATTGTTCCAATCGTGTAAGTCTTGAGACAAATCAATTTCTTCAGCCGTCCAAAAACTAGCTTCCATTTTTTTATACCATTCCCAGATATCATGGTGCTTAATAGGAAATATTACGAAACGATTTTTATTCTCTTGTAAAATTGGTTCAACTTGCGACATTGTAATTCTATTTTTAATGAGATTTAAGGATAGTTTTTTGCTTTTTGAAGCATTACAAAGATTGTGAAATATTGCCGCAATTAAAAGCCAAACTTATTCACAATAACCCCTAGTTTTTAACAAAGACAGAAAAGACCTCTAATTCTTTATAAAAAAATAAACCATTAAATATCAGTAGTTTAAAAATTCGAAAACATTGTAAACACTGGGTAAAATATAGAATTTATAAACTAGAAAACAAGAAAAAAATAGTTTATTTTGACTTCACTTTTTTCCACTCTCGAGCCACTTCTTCAAGCTCTAAATACCAGTCTTCGCCAAATCTTCTAATTAATGCTTCCTTGACGAATTTATACACTGGAACTTCTAATTCTTTGCCCAAAGTACAGGCATCATCGCAAATATCCCATTTGTCATAATTCACCGCCGCAAACTCTGTAAAATCTTTCACTCTCACCGGATACAAATGACAAGAAACGGGTTTTTTCCAATCTACTATCCCTTGATTATAGGCTTGTTCAATACCACAAAGCGCGGTTTTACCATCAAAAATAACATAAGCACAATCCTTATTATCTATTAAAGTGGTTTCTAGATCACCATCGGTTCCTTTTACCCATGTTCCCTGTGCCTCAATAGCTTCAATACCTTCTTTTCGCAAAAAAGGTTTCACTTTTGGATATATCTCTTCTAAAATTTTAGTTTCTTCTTCATTTAAGGGCGCACCCGCATCTCCATCTATACAACAAGCCCCATGACATGCCGATAAATTACACACAAATTCCTTTTCTAAAATATCCTCTGAAACGATTGTTTTTCCTAGTTGAAACATAATTTTTGAAACGCTACTATTATAAGCCACAAAGTTAGTCAATCTAACACTAAGAAAAGAAAGATAATTCGGCTGATGTAAACAAGATTAAAAGACAATTATTGAGTATCTCAAAAAATAATTATACTTTTAATAAAAAAATGATATTGTATCAATGTTAATATAGTCTATAAAGTGTTCCTTTGTACAAAAAAACAAAAAACATGTCCTTATTTGATCTTAAAGAAATTATCACCGTTGGAATGGTCCTTTTTGCGGTTATAGATATTGTTGGTTCTATACCTATTATTGTAGACCTTAGAAAAAAACACGGCCATATCGAATCTGAAAAAGCATCAATAGTTGCTGGATTTATCATGGTAGCCTTTCTATTCATTGGAGAAGATTTCCTGAAAATCATAGGTATAGATGTGCATTCGTTTGCAGTAGCGGGTTCATTTGTATTATTTTTTATTGCTTTAGAAATGATTCTGGGTATTCGAATATACCGCGACGAAGAAGCGAGTTCTGCCTCAATTGTTCCTTTAGCTTTTCCATTAATAGCAGGAGCAGGAACTATGACTACCTTACTTTCTTTACGCTCTCAGTTCCACACGATAAACATTGTAATTGCCATTCTATTAAACATTTGTTTAGTTTATATTGTATTAAAATCATCCTCAAAAATTGAAAAATTATTAGGAAAAGATGGACTTGGGGTTATACGCAAAGCATTTGGAGTAGTACTTTTGGCCATAGCTGTTAAATTATTTGCTGCTAATGTTAAAGGTCTGTTCTTATAAATTATTTTTTTTTAATTTAGCCCCATAATTTAGCTTGTAACAGTAATTTTTGAGTTCGACTAAACAAATAAAACTTCTTGTTTTTAATCGACTTCTTGAGTTACAAGCCAATATAAATGTCATGAAAATTTTTACTAACATATTAGTGTTTGTTGCTTCAGCACTTGTCATTTTCAATATCACTCAATTAGATTTCAACAATCTTTTTAAAGAAGACAACGCTGTAGCTTTTATTGGAATAGCCGCTTCTTGTTGTGCCATCTTAATTCTAATTATTTTTAGAATGTCTAAAAAAATAGAAGACAAAATGAACGACAAACAATAGTTTTATGTTTGACGTTTTAATCATTGGTGGTGGAGTATCAGGGATGTCATGCGCTTTAGTGCTTGGCTCTGCCAAAAACAAGGGTTTTGTATCCGATAAAAAAATTGGTATTTTTTCTCATCAAAAATCTTCCTCTTTGCAAGATGCTTTGTTTAACAATGCATACGGAATTCCTGCTGGCAAACTTGGATCAGAATTATTAACAGAAAGTATTGAGCATCTCAACCAATGCTATCCTCATATTACTCAAATTCATAACGAAAAAGTACTTCGCATTGAAGGAGAAGCAGCTAACTTTACGGTTGTTACCAATAAAAACAGTTACCAAACTAAAGCAATTGTAATAGGAATAGGCTCTGCTAATACATTTGCTATTGAAGGATTAATGCAATATGTGATTCCGCATCAAAAAGCAGTTCCTGAAAAACAACGAATTCAATTAAAAAACAACGACCATTTAGTTACTGATGGCATCTATGTCATTGGAACTTTGGCAGGATGGAGAAGTCAACTAGCAATTGCTGCCGGAAGTGGCGCTGCAGTAGCCACAGATATTCTTACTTTATGGAATAATGGCACACAAACACACGCCCACGATAGTATTCGATAAAAACTATTTTTTATTCAACACTTTATTTATCATTAGATCATCCTTTAAAAGGATGTCATAATAAACTTTTTCACCATACAATTGTTTGGCAAATTCGGCATTGATATGTCGTTTTACAAGCGCTTTGGCTTTTGCCAACTGAATACCAGGAATATGTTTGCTCAAAAAGCGATCAAACAAAACAAAATACGCATCAGTTGTATTCATGTTCTTCAAAAACTGATCCAATGAAAGCCCTTTAAAAGCAGTTCTTTTTTCATCTAATTGTTCAAAAACAAAATTACCTACAACTCCAGTTTCCAACAAATAAACAGTTGCTTCATCGGCGTTTTCAAATTCAAGTGGCACAAAAACATCTGGGACAATTCCGCCTCCACCATAAACTATTTTTCCTTTAGGTGTTTTATATTTCAAACTATCAGCAACTTCTATACACTCTTTATCGTATAACTCGCCATTTTTATAACGCATTTCCGACTCCCTAAAATAGTATTCTTGCCCTTTTTTATAAGGTTTTTGAATCGATCTACCTGTTGGTGTGTAATAGCGCGCCACTGTTAATCGTACAGCCGAACCATCATCAAAATTCATTTCACGTTGTACGAGACCTTTACCAAAAGATCGGCGCCCTACAATAGTTCCCCTATCATTATCCTGAACCGCGCCAGCCAAAATTTCACTAGCCGAAGCTGAATTTTCATTGATTAAAACAAATAAATTCCCGCTTTCAAAATCTCCTCGTTCAGTAGCATAAGTCTTATCGATTTTACCATTTTTATTTTTGGTAAACAAAATTAATTTTTGATTAGGCAACAACTCATCTGCAATTTCAACCGCCTCTTCCAAATAACCACCACCGTTGTCCCTCAAATCAATAACAAGCGATTGAGCTCCTTGTTTTTTTAAACGAACTAAAGCAACTTTGAATTCCTCGTAAGTGGTTTCGGCAAAACGATTGATTTTAATATAGGCGGTCGTAGGATTCAACATTAATGCTGCATCGACACTTTTAAGAGGAATAATTCCTCTTCTTATCCTAAAATTAATTTTTCTTTTTTCTGATTTTCGATACACTGTTAACACCACCTGAGAACCTTCCTCCCCTTTAAATTTTGAGAACAAAGAATCTGTTGGTAATTTCCGCCCAAATAACTTCAAGCCATCGGCATATAAAATTCGGTCACCTGGTTTGATTCCAGCATTAGCCGAAGGACCATTTTCAATAGGTTCAATCACGGCAACCGTATCTTTAAAAAGAATAAAACGAACACCAATACCCACAAAATCACCTTTCATATTTTCGGCAACTTCTTTTTGTTCGCTTGCTGGGATATAAACAGAATGCGGATCTAGTTGAGCCAAAATATTATCGACTGTTTTGTTTACAATCGAGTCGGTATTTAATTCATCGACATATTCGTTTTCTATAAAGTCTATTAACTTATTTAGTTTCGCTTTAGAATCATTTGAATTCAACGATTGACGTTGAATCGAAAAACCCAAAAACACACCTATTAGTATTCCTACTGAAAGAATAATACTAATGTAAATTGGCATGTATTTGTAATTTATTTTCACCTTAGTCTTCTAATTCTGGGATATGATCGACAACAACTCCCGCTTTTTTCAAAAATTCAATTCCTGATTCGTCACGATATCCATTTTGATACACCACTCTTTTTATCCCTGATTGGTGAATCAATTTACTACATTCTTTGCAAGGAGAAAGCGTGATGTACAAAGTTGCTCCTTCACAGGATTGGGTAGAACGCGCTACCTTAAGAATTGCATTTGCTTCGGCATGCAAAACATCCCATCTTGTTAAGCCTTCCTCATCTTCACAACAATTGTCAAATCCTGTTGGAGTGCCATTATAACCATCAGAAATAATCATTCGGTCTTTTACAATTATCGCCCCCACTTGCTTGCGCTTGCAATACGATAATTGCCCCCATTCCTTCGCTATACGAAGATAAGCCTTATCGTATTTGTTTAATTTTTTTTGTTCCATAATTCTATCTTAACCAAATTTCATTACCTAAAATTATTGGTAAAACTACACCAATAATGAATGCCGACATCACTAAAGTCCAATCTCTTTTAGAAAATCTAAAAACAGTCTGTACAATATAAGCTAAAATTAAAACAACTAAGATAACCACTAATTGAGCCACCTCAATTCCTAATGATGTTTCCAATATTGCTAAAAATTTAGACATCGATGCCTCTTTATGAATATTCCTAAAATGGTTTGTAAATCCTAAACCATGAATTATTCCAAAAAACAGTGTTACTATGAAAACCAAATTCACACTTTCCTTTTTCCCTGATTTGCCTGCAGTAAACAGATGAAACAAAGCAACAATCAAAATAGTAATAGGAATTAACAATTCAATAACAGCAACTTTCACTGTAATAATTCCATACAAAGTTAATAACAAAGCCACCGTATGTCCTACTGTAAAGGAAGTAACTAATGCTAATATTCTTTTCCAATCTTTAAAAGCAAGCGGAATAGACAAGGCTATCAAAAACAAAATATGGTCGTAGGAATAGATATTTAAAATATGTTTTAATCCTAACTGAAAGTAGATTAAAAATTGGGACATCATAGGTATTATTAATTGATAAGGGATGTAAACTTACGATTAATTTTGAAACTCCTCAATTCAATCTAACAATTCCTTGTGAATAATTATATTCCAAATATAATTTCTCTTCAAATAATATTCAAAAGGAAATTAATAATTTAAAAATTGAATTATATTTGTCTAAAAAAACAAGTATTATGTCATTTTCAGATTTATTTGATAGCGAATTTAAAGAAAGAAATAGAGGTCATTTCTCTGCGATTGTTCGTGTTGCTTTAGCAGATGGAATTGTTTCAACAGAAGAAAAAAACTTCTTAAACAAATTAGCAACGAAACTTGAAATTTCTGATTCAGAGTATGAAGAAATTTTAGAGAATCCAACAATACACCCGATTAACCCTCCTTATTTATACTCTCAAAGACTAGAGCGTTTATACGACCTAGCAAGAATGGTTCATGTAGACCACCAGTTGGGAGATAAACAAGAAACAATCTTAAAGAAAATTGCCATTGGTTTAGGTTTTACACCTAGCAATTCTGGATATATTGTGGGTAAAGCATTATCATTAGTAGACAAAAAAGTAGATTTTGACACTTTTGCTTACGAAATGCAAAACATGCACAAATAATATTTTACGTTAACCATACAAAAAAAGCTCTTGAGTAAATCATTCAAGAGCTTTTTGATTTCTAGAAATACTGATTTAACTATTTCTTACTAGCGTTAAGCATAAATTCTTCTGCTTTAGTTACCATGTTATAACTTCCACAGAAAAATGGTACGCGTTCGTGTAATTCAGTTGGTTTAATTTCCATAATTCTTCTAAATCCATCCGATGCTTTTCCACCGGCTTGCTCAGCTATAAAAGCCATTGGATTACATTCATAAAGCAATCTTAATTTTCCTTTTGGTGCTTTAGAACTTGTAGGATAAATATAAATTCCACCTTTAATCATGTTCCTGTGGATATCCGAAACTAAACTTCCAATATATCTTGAAGTATAAGGACGATCTCCTTCTTCTGATTGACAATATTTAATATAATCTTTTACGCCTTGCGGAAACTGGATATAATTCCCTTCGTTAATCGAATAAATATGTCCGTCTTTAGAGAATTGCATATTGGGATGTGACAAATAGAAAGTACCAATTGCAGGATTTAATGTAAACCCATTTACCCCATGACCAGTCGTATAGACTAACATTGTTGATGTACCATAAATTACATATCCAGCTGCCACTTGCATAGTACCCGGTTGCAAAAAGTCTTCAAGAGTAACCGGCGTCCCAATAGGAGTAATTCTTCTGTATACCGAAAAAACAGTACCCACTGAAACATTTACATCAATATTAGAAGATCCATCCAAAGGATCCATCAAAACCACATATTTATTTTTATGATTTTTATCTTGTCCTTCGACGGTTATAAAATCATCATTTTCTTCCGAAGCGATACCACAAACTATCTCTCGATTTTTTAATGTTTGAATAAAAATCTCATTAGCATACACATCTAGTTTTTGCTTATCTTCACCTTGAATATTCCTTTCGCCAGCAGCACCAGTTATATCCACCAGACCAGCTTTATTCACCTTGTAACTAACTACTTTTGCGGCTAATCGTATTGAATTGATTATTCTTGATAACTCACCAGATGAGTATTGAAATGCATTTTGATTTTCGATAATAAATTCCCCTAGAGTTTTAGTACTTTGTTCTATTCCGAAATCGATATAGTTATATTTGCGATAACAAATATCGTTTTTTTTGTGATAATGATTCAATAAAACCTACTTAGTTTTTCAGTATTGTATATTTGCTAAGAATTTAAAGTTGGATTCAAATAAAAAAAGCCATATTATTATTTTTCAAACCTTAATAATACGAATTTATGAATATCAGAACTGGTAAAAAAGAAGACATGGCTGCTGTTCTTAAACTCATTCAAGAATTAGCTGTTTTTGAAAAAGAACCTGAAGCAGTTATGATTACGGAAGAGGACTTAATTAGAGATGGTTTTGGAGAACACCCTTTATTTCATGTCTTTGTTGCCGAAATAGATTCTGATTCAAATGAAAAAGAAATCGTAGGAATAGCATTTTATTATTACCGTTATTCGACTTGGAAAGGTAAAATCATCCATCTTGAAGATTTAGTTGTAAAAAATAATATGCGTGGTAAAGGAATTGGATATGCGCTTTATTCAGAAATTATCAAGCAGGCCCAAAAAGATCAAGTACGAAGAATCGATTGGAATGTACTAGACTGGAACACACCAGCGATTGATTTTTATGAAAAAACAGGTGCCAAAGTATTAAAAGAATGGCATGTTGCTCAGATGGATGAAGAAGGAATTGCTAATTTTATGAAAAATAAAGTAAAACAAAATTAGAAAAAACAAAATATGAAAGTATTTAAATTTGGTGGAGCATCTGTAAAAGATGCCGCTGGAATAAGAAACGTTTACGACGTTTTACAAAAAGCAGGGTATCAAGATGTATTGTTAGTTGTTTCTGCCATGGGTAAAACTACTAATGCATTAGAAGTTGTAATTAAAAATTACTTTGACAAATCAGCTGAGCTTAACGCTTCGGTACAAGAAATAAAAAAATACCACAATCAAATTCTTTTGGATTTATTTGAAGATGAAAACCATGAAGTTTTTGCTGCGGTACAAAATCACTTTACCGATTTAGAATATTTCTTAGCGCACAATAAATCGCCTAACTACAACTTTGTTTACGATCAAATTGTAAGTATGGGAGAAATTATTTCGACTACCATTTTAAGTTATTTCATGAACTTCATGGGAATTGAAACGCAATGGATCGATGTGCGCAACTACATCAAAACCAACAACAACTACCGCGATGCTGAAGTGGATTGGGAATTAACTCAAAAAAATATTGCTAACAATATTAAAACTAAAAGCTTAAACATTACGCAAGGTTTCTTAGGTTCTGACGAAAATAACTTTACCACTACTTTGGGTCGTGAAGGTTCTGATTATACTGCTGCTATTTTTGCATATTGTTTGAATGCCGAAAGTGTTACCATCTGGAAAGACGTTCCTGGAGTTATGAACGCTGACCCTAGATATTTTGAAAACGCAAGTTTGCTTAATCAAATCTCCTACAGAGAAGCAATTGAATTAGCGTTCTACGGAGCAACAGTAATTCACCCAAAAACACTACAACCTTTACAAAAAAAGGAAATTCCTTTACACGTAAAATCTTTTATTAATCCATTACTAAAAGGAACTGTAGTAAGCAAAGGAGCTACTCTTGAACCATTTATGCCATGCTTCATTGTTAAGAGAGAGCAATTATTGATTTCTCTTTCATCAATTGATTTCTCTTTCATTATGGAAGAAAATATTAGTGAAATATTTGGTTTATTCCACGAATTCAAAATCAAAGTAAACCTAATTCAAAACTCGGCTATTAGTTTTTCGGTGTGCGTAGAAGATAAGTTTGGCAACTTCAAAGACTTATTAGCAATTTTGTCTAAAAAGTTCAAAGTAGGTTACAACGAAGATGTTACACTTTACACTATAAGACATTTTAATGATGCAGCTGCACAAACAGTTATGGAAGGCAAAACAGTACTCTTAAAACAATTAGGTACTGAAACAATGCAAATTGTGACTAAAGAAAGCTAAGCCTTTTTTATATAACGCTATCAAAGACACTGTTGTTAAACTATTAACTTCAGTGTCTTTTTTTATTCAAATCGCGCATTAAATTATTACATTAGGAAATAATAACTTAATAGTTTGATAATTCATAGGAAAAAATCTAAAAACTTTGTTTGACTATTTTTATCAAAATGTTTAAAACTATGAATTTAAGTACACCAAATAAAACCATACTAGTAGCGCCTTTAAACTGGGGACTAGGCCATGCCACTCGTTGTATCCCTATCATTAAAGCTTTATTAGACAATAATCACATTCCAATAATTGCTTCGGATGGTGTTGCTTTGGACTTACTAAAAAAAGAATTTCCTTATCTAAAATTTCTCAAATTACCTTCCTATGAAATTGAATACGCTAAAAATGGGAAATATTTCAAATGGAAACTTCTTAAAAATTGTCCAAAAATGATAGAAGCTATCCTTGAAGAAAAAAGGTTAGTTAAGAAATGGATAAAGAAACACGATATTGAAGGTATTATTTCAGACAACAGATTAGGTGTATTTAATAAAAAAATACCCTCTGTTTTTATTACGCATCAGTTAAATGTTTTAACAGGCAACACGACTTGGCTCACCAGTCTTTTACATCAAAATATTATAAAAAAATTCACAGAATGTTGGGTACCGGATTCGAATGGCACCACTAATTTAGCGGGTGAATTAAGTCATTTAAAAAACCCTGATTTCAACATTAAATACATTGGTCCAATAAGCAGAATGCACTGTAAAAAAGTAGCTAAAAAATATGATTTAATGATCACTCTTTCAGGACCAGAACCACAAAGAGGAATGCTTGAGGAAAAATTAAAAGCAGAAATAGTTAATTATAATGGCTCTATACTTTTTGTAAAAGGAATTATTGAAAAAGAACAAGTCAAAGAACAAATAGACCATGTTACTTATTATAATTTCATGCACAGTCGACAGCTGGAACAAGCGCTGAATGAAAGCGAACTAATACTTTGTCGTTCAGGATACACTTCCATAATGGATTTATCAAAACTCAATAAAAAAGCATTTTTCATTCCTACACCTGGGCAATATGAACAGGAATATTTGGCTAGAAAATTAAAAAAAGAAGGTCTTGTCCCTTTTGTAGATCAAGAACATTTTACGATAAAGGATTTAGAAGAAATAAATAATTTTAAGGGACTATCCGAAATAAAAACCGATTTTAATTGGGCAGAAATTTTTAAGGTTTTTCAATAATAGAAAGTAAAATTTCAATAAAAAAGCTAGATAATCAAATAGACAATCTAGCTTTTTTAGTTAAAATTACATACGTTATTACATTTCGTCAAATTTTTCATGCTTAATAATTTTAGCATGAACCATAAAATAAACGGATTCTGCAATGTTACTGCAATGCTCAGAAATACGTTCCAAATGTTTCAAAACTAAAACAAGATTAGTTCCCGAAACAACTACTTTAGAATTAGCTTTCATTTCTGCAATAATACCATTAATAAGTTCGTCAACATTAGCTTTTATCGAATTATTTAACGGAAAAATTGAAGCAATAATATCAGAATCTCTAGTTAAAAAACACTCATTCGTTTTTACCATTATTACTTCTACTTCTCTCGCAACATCAGCAATATTAAACTTCCCGATTAAATCGTGCTTTTCTTTGATATTTTTAGTTTTCTTGATGATGCTAATAGCCAGATCCCCAATTCGTTCAATCTCATTACTAATTTGCAATGAAGCCATAATAAATCTTAAATCAGAGGCTACAGGTTGTTGTAGCGCAAAAATTCGTTGACAAATTTCGTCAATCTTAATATCTAATTTATCAATTTTACTCTCAACTTTCTTTACTTCTTTTCCTTCAACTACAGCTTCAGCAAGTACCGCTTTAACTGCTTCACTCACTTGATTTTCTGCTAAAACCCCAATTTTATGAATTACATTTTTTAATTTATCTAATTCTATTTCAAAGTGTGTCATCCTATTATTTTGTTTTAAAACTGTGTAGATTAAAAATACCTCTTACTTAAGTAATATGCTATTTTATCCAAATCTACCCGTGATATAATCCTCAGTTTGTTTTTTCTCAGGTTTGGTAAAAATTGCATTTGTTTTACCCATTTCAATCAATTCACCCATATAAAAGAATGCAGTATGATCACTGGTTCTTGCTGCTTGTTGCATATTATGAGTTACAATAATAATGGTATATTGCTCTTTCAATTCGTGAACCAATTCTTCAATTTTAGAGGTAGAAATTGGATCCAGAGCACTCGCTGGCTCATCCATCAAAATAATATCTGGGCTAACCGCCAACGTTCTGGCAATACACAAACGTTGTTGTTGCCCTCCAGAAAGTCCTAAAGCCGAATCACCCAAACGGTCTTTTAATTCATCCCAAATTGCCGCCTGACGTAATGAAGTTTCAACAATTTCGTCTAATTGTTTTTTATCATTAATCCCATTAATTCTGGAACCATAAACCACATTTTCATAAATTGATTTTGGAAAAGGATTTGATTTTTGAAACACCATCCCGATTTTTTTTCGGATGTTTACAACATCTACATTCTTATCGTAAATATCAACTCCTTCCACAAGCATTTGACCTGTAATTGATACACTAGGAATCAAGTCATTCATACGGTTAATACATCTTAAAAATGTCGATTTCCCACAACCAGAAGGACCAATTAACGCAGTCACTTTATTAGCTGGAATTTCCATTGTAATCTCCTTTAACGCCTTCTTTTCACCATAATACAATGACAAATCATTTACTTGTATTTTTATGTCTTTCATTTTTATTTTATTATAATCTAAAAGTAAATTTTATTAGTTAATGAGCAAAATTATTTTGCTTTTCTTCTGATTCTAGAACGAATAACTACCGCCACTAAATTTAATGACAAAGTCAAAATCAATAACACTAAAGTAGTTGCAAATTGAATAGGCATTGTCTTTTCAACATCAGAAGATTGAGTAGCCATAATATAAATATGATAACCTAAATTCATAAACTGATCACTCAAAGAACCTGGCAAAGAAGCCAAATAATAAGCTGCTCCAGTAAATAAAATAGGAGCTACCTCACCCGCACCTCTACTTACCGCAAGAATTGTTCCTGTCATAATCCCAGAAATTGAACCCGGAAGAACCACATTTTTAATCGTTTGCCATTTGGTTGCTCCCAATGCCAAGCTGGCTTCGCGCAATTCACGTGGTATGGTTTTTAAAGCCTCTTCTACCGAAACTATAATTACTGGCAATGTTAATAATGACATAGTTAAACTTGCCCAAAGAATATTAGGCTGTCCCCAACGTAATTGTCCTCCATTGAAAGCGGTATCAAACCCTGCTCCGATAAATTGAATAAAAAATCCAAGTCCGAAAAGACCAAAAATAATAGAAGGAACTACGGCTAAAGTTCGAACAGAAAAACGAACTGCAGCGGCAAACTTAGAAGTTTCACTCGCATACTCCGTCAAATAAATTGCTGTAATTGTACCAAAAGGAACTGCAGCAATTGACATCACAATAACCATGATAAAAGTTCCAATCAATGCAGGAAAAATACCTCCTTCGGTCATTCCATTAGTTGGAAAAGAACTGATGAATTCCCATGAAAATTTTTCACGCCCTTCATAAATAATAATTCCTAAGATAACAAAAAGGATGGCAATAATAGTGTAAACTGCTAATTGAGTTAGTCCTACAATAACTTTACCTTTTATATCAGTCTTTTTGTTTTGAGTTGAAAGCAAGGAACTGTTGATTTCTTTAGTTGCTGTACTCATGATTTATTTTCCTTGAAATTTCTTAATTAATCTACCTTTTACATAAAATTCAGCCAATGCATTTAATCCAAAAGAAAAAATGAATAACAATGAACCAATAAAAAACAACACACTATAATGTGTTTCTCCAAAAACAGTTTCTGCCATTTCAGCACCAATTGTAGCCGCAAAAGTTCTTACACTTTCAAAAGGATTTGCCGACATTAAAGCCGCATTACCTGTGGCCATCAAAGCAATCATGGTTTCTCCAAAAACCCTTCCTACTCCTAATAACAAAGCAGCAAAAATACCCGGAGTAGCCGCTGGTAATACCACATAAAAAGCAGTTTGCCATTTATTAGCACCCAAAGCCAAACTCGCTTCAGTATAGGTTTTAGGAATAGACGAAAGCGCATCTTCAGAAATAGTATAAATAATTGGGATAGAAGCTAAAGCCATCGCAACACCACCTACAAAAGCATTTAAACGGGAATCATATCCAAAAATATCCTGGAAAAAAGTTGCCATCACCATCAAAGCAAAGAAACCAATAACTACCGATGGGAATGCAGCAAGCATTTCGATAATCGGTTTAATAATTTCTTTGGTTCTTTTAGAAGCGAAACATGCCGTATAAAGTGCCGCCAAAATAGCAATTGGACCTGCAATAAGCATTGAAATTATAGTCACTTTTAAAGTTCCAATCAATAAACTCAACAATCCAAATCTAGGATTTTCAGAAACCGGAACCCAATCAGGAGTTAATAAACTATCCCAGATTGAATTTGATTTCTCTTCAGCTACTTCTGCTTTTTCTGCTGAATCATCTCCTGCAACCAATTCCTCTTTTTCAACACCACCATAAGACTCCGGTTGCAAGTTTTCTTTTTCCACACCTCCATAAGATTCTGGCTGTAAATCTTCTTTTTCCACACCTCCATAAGACTCTGGTTGCAATTCTTCCTTTTCTACACCTCCGTATGATTCAGGCTGCAATTCTTCTTTTTCAACTCCACCATACGATTCTGGTTGCAATTCTTCTTTTTCAACTCCACCATAAGATTCTGGCGTATTGATAGCATCCGATGATTGCTGTATTTCAGTTTGAGCTGATTCTTTAGCTGAACTAAAAATTGGCAAAGACTCTTTAAAAACAAAAATAAAGATCAGAAAAATAATTGCAATAGAGAGAAAAGCAACAGATGAAATTATTTTTTCAGCAAGAAACTCCGAAAGCCTGAACTGTTTCTTCAAACTTTCTTTTGTGAAATTTTTTTTGATCGGAATTTGAGAATTCATTTTGAATAATTAAAAATTCATTAATTTATAAATACAACATATCCTTTATCGGGTAGTATAGCCGATAAAGGATAGTATTATTTATCATTTTATTATTTTACTGGAAAATAACCAGTTTCAACAACTAATTTTTGTCCCTCTGGGCTTAAAATCCAATCAATAAATGCTTTTGTTTCGCCAGTTGGTTTCGATTTCAAATACATAAATAAGTATCTTGAAATTGGATATGTTTTATTTTTGATAGTAGCAGCAGTTGGTAATACACCTTTACTTTTAGCATCTTTTTTCACTTTACAGTCTTTAACACCTTCTGCATAAGCAGCTCCACCGTAACCAATTGAATATTTATCTTTAGCAACAGCATTTACAATCGCAGCAGTACCAGGCAATGTTTGTACATTAGCAGCAAAATCACCATTTACTACATGCTCTCTAAAGAACTCAAAAGTTCCTGAACTACTTTCTCTTCCATACAAACGAATCTTAGCATCATCTCCACCTACTTCTTTCCAGTTTGTAATTTTACCAGAAAAAATAGCTCCTAATTGCTGAATAGATAATTCAGAAACTTTATTTCCTTTATTTAAAAACACAGATAAACCATCTTTTGCACATGGAATTTCAATACCTGCTGTTTTAAATTTCTCTTTCAATTTTTGAACCTCAGCCGGTTTTATTGGACGACTTGCATTAGCAATTTCTGTAGATCCATTTAACAAAGCAGCCAAACCTACTCCAGAACCTCCACCTGTAACCTGAATTACGGTACCAGGATGTTTAGCCATATAAACTTCCGCCCATTTTTGAGACAAAATTACCATAGTATCTGACCCTTTTACAGTGATTTTTTTCAAAGCTGTAAAAGATAAACCAACAGTCATTATTACTGCTAAAAGAGCGTATAATTTTAAATTTGATTTTTTCATTTTTATTGTTTTTAATTTAGCACAAAAGTATCCTATATACCTCCTGCCAATGTTAAGTTAACATTATGTTTGTTTTATTAAAAAGCTACCTAATTACCTATAAATTAGAAGTTAAACTGAGCCTGAAGTCTCAACAAATTACCTTTTTGTCTGTTATTTTTTAATCCACTATCTTCAAAAGTACGATCGGCAATAACCCATTCCGCTACTAACTCAAATGCTTTGAATGGTTGCCACTCTAAACCTAATTCGTAATCCCTCACTACATAGCTTCTGGCATCTTTTTCAAACTTTTTACCTCCATTATAATATTGGAATTTAGCAAAAGGATACAATAAGTGATGCTTAGGCAAATCCCATTTGTAGTTCAAAGTCACATAACCTCCTTCTAGATGTGAAACATCAACAGAATTTGTTACTTTATTATAGCGAGGCCCTTTACCAATATTATACTCTGCTTGTACTCCAAATGGTTTTGGATACAAAATAAAAGAAGCAGCAGCTCTTTGATCTAATGTATTTAGTTTATTAGCTGTAGTCACACCTGTAGAAAGTTCGCTACCAAAAGCCCATTTTCCTGTGTAAGCCTGAATTCCTGGCTCAATAATTTGATCACCAATAACAAAAGGATAACTCAATCTTGTAACTACGTGTAAATTTCTATTTCCTTCAGACTTATTAGCTGTTTGACCATTATACGCCCCTAATGCAAATACACCATAATCTCCAGAACCTTTATAACCATCTTTAACTAACATTGCAAAACGCTCTCTAACTTCGCTTGGTGCCCAATAGAAAAAAGCCCCTAAATCACGCTCATTTGCAACAGCACTATTTAACGCATCGTTACGATCCAAAGTCAATCTGTTTTGACTTGATTGCATGTTTTCAAAACCATAAGGCACTTTACTTTGCCCTAAACGAACTCTAAATTCTCTTTTTTTATCAAATGACAAATCAAAATAAGCATCTCTAATTTGCATAAAATGATTCACTCCTGATGCAGGCGAACTAGCTAAATCTGGCTGAATATAAATGTATACATTAGGATGAATTTGACCCGAAAATACTAAACGTGCACGTCTAATAAAAAACCCATTATTTGATTTTGCATCTGGAGCTGTTGAAGTTGTCCCCCATGATTTATCACATTGATCACAAGCTACTTTATCGTTAGTAGACAACAAACCATTGTAACGTACTTGTACATAACCTCTTAAACCGATGTTATCATACCAGTGTTCTTTTTTAGGCTTTGCATTTTCTTGAGCAACCTTAACTTTATTTATCGAATCCAGTACACGAACTACCTCTTTCGCCACTGCCACCTTATCAACCTCTTGCGCATTCATTAAAAACGAAACAAATAGCAAACCTGTAAATAAATATTTTTTCATTTTAACTTTAAATCAATATTATATTATTTTTATGCAAACCTAATATTAAACTTTATCTCTAATATTAAGTGTGAGTTATCATAAAGAGAACTTAACGTAAACATTTGTTCACATTAGCTACTTTTTAATGTGAGAATTTATTTTACCAATATGAGAAAGCCCAACAAATTCAAGCCTTGAAGGAGTTATTTTTAGTTAACATTAAATTAACATTGGACAAAAGCCGAAAAAAACATAATTCTGAAAAACGATAAATTGGCTTGGATTTTGAATAAAAACAACAAAAAAGGCGTAGTTTATAACTACGCCTTTGGTATTAAAAAAGGAAATAAAGACTACTCTTCGTCTTCGTCCTCGATAATAATTTCTTCTTGTTTTTGTTTTTCCTGTTCTTTTTTAACTGCTTTTTCAATTGTAAAAGAAAACTCAGAACCAACTCCAAATTCACTTTCCACATAAATCTTTTCTTTATGGGCTTCGATGATGTGTTTTACAATAGCCAATCCTAAACCAGAACCTCCTTCGGCTCTAGACCCGCTCTTGTTTACACGATAAAAACGCTCAAATAGCCTTGGGATATTTTGTTTTTCAATTCCTTCACCATCGTCAGTAATTCGAACTAACACTTTTTCTTTAGTCAAATTGACCACTGCCACTTCTGTTGTCCCGTCTTTTTTACCATACTTAATAGAATTTACAATCAAGTTTTCAATCACTTGCTGAATTCTATCTTTATCTGCTTTTACAAAATTAGGACGGATGTACTCGTTTTCGAAACAAAGGGTAATTTTTTTCTTGTCGGCTTTCATTTCTAACAAGTCAAAAACATTTCGAATTAATTCGACAATATCAAATTCAGTAATATCCAAATTCAAATCTCCCGACTCTAATTTGGTAATCATATCCAAATCTTCTACTATATATATAAGACGTTCTACACCTTTGTCGGCACGTTTTAAATATTTTTTACGAATTGTTTTGTCTTCCATCGCTCCGTCAAGCAAGGTAGAAATATATCCTTGAACGGTAAAAAGAGGTGTTTTTAATTCATGAGAAATATTTCCTAAGAACTCTCTTCGGTATTCCTCACGAACTTGTAGCATTTCGATTTCTAGTTTCTTATCTGTGGCAAACTTCTTCACTTCACGTGTTAAAGTTTCCATATCCGTTGTGATAGGCTGATTAATAAGTGTACTAGATTCTAGGAGAGAAACATCGTCGTAAATTTTCTTTACTCTTCTGTAAATAAATTTCTCTACACGATATTGTAACACCAAAAAGGAAAAGAGATAAATTACAAATACAAATACTATCCCAAAAGTCCATAAGCTTTTAGGACTAGTATTAAAAATAAGCATTGCTAAAAAAAGAACAAAGGCAGTAGAAAAAACACTAATATAAAATGCCGACTTAATGGCGAACTTATATGTTTTTTTAAAGCTAATTTTCATTTAATAAATTGTTCTTGATTATACTGTAGTAAATATACATATATATGTTATACTTCAAACTTATAACCTACTCCTTTTATAGTTTTAAAAAGGTCATCACCTATTTTCTCGCGAAGCTTTCTAATATGAACATCTATTGTTCTTCCTCCTACTACAACCTCGTTGCCCCAAACCTTATCTAAAATCTCATCTCTTTTAAATACTTTTCCAGGTTTTGAAGCTAATAAATAGAATAATTCAAATTCCTTTCTAGGTAACGCAATCTCAACATCGTCTTTAATAATTTTATATTCCTCACGATTAATTTCGATTCCACCTACATTCAAAGTTTCACTGTCTTGCTCACCTGATTCTTTAAGTCTTCGCAATAAAGCTTTTACCTTACTCACCAATAATTTTGGTTTAATAGGTTTGGTAATATAATCATCGGCTCCGGCATCAAATCCTGCCACTTGAGAATAGTCTTCACTTCTTGCTGTAAGGAAAGTAATAATCACCTCGCTCAACTCAGGAATGTTTCGAATGTTTTCACATGCTTCCATACCGTCCATTTCCGGCATCATCACATCCATAATAATAAGGTCTGGCAATTCTTTTTTGGCCTTAGCTATAGCTTCTTTCCCATTAGAAGCTGTAACAATTTGGTAGCCCTCTTGAGTAAGGTTATAACCAACAATTTCTAAAATATCCGGTTCGTCATCAACCAATAAAATCTTCGTGTTTTTCTTTTTCATAATCTAGCAAATTTTCTTTTGCGATGTAAATGTAATAATAAAAAAACAGCCCAAAAGTCGTGTTAACCGTAATTTAAAGAGATAACAATTTAGTAATACTGGAGCAACATAATCGTAACAAGTGATTAACATGAACTTTACAAAGCTACCATTTCTTTGCAAAAAATTTAACAAAACATGAAAATTAGATTTATCATTTTAACATTTTTTATTACTGCATTGAGTTTTGCACAAGGTAAAGGTACGATTTCAGGAGTAATAACAGACAAGGATTCTAATAATGAGACATTACCATTTGCCAATGTTTTTATAAAAGGAACTCAAATTAGTGCTACTACAGATATAGAAGGAAAATACACTATTAGTATTGCTCCTGGAAGTTATGTAGTACAGTTTACATTTGTAGGCTACGAACCTAAAGAAGTAGCTATAAAGATAGCTGCCGGTGAAAAATTAGTATTAGATCAGGCTTTATCTTCTGGGGCTTATGCACTTAAAGATGTTGTCATCACCTCTACAGTTAACCGTCAAAAAGAAACAGCTTTATTGTTAGAACAAAAAAATGCTGTAGAAATAAAACAAGCTATTGGAGCTCAAGAACTATCAAGAAAAGGAGTTAGTGATGTAGCTTCTGCTGTGACCAAAGTAAGTGGTATCACAAAACAAGAAGGTTCGGGAAGCGTATTCGTAAGAGGTTTAGGTGATCGTTATAATGTAACTACATTAAATGGATTACCATTACCATCAAACAATCCATCAAACAAAAACATCCTTTTGGATATTTTTACAACAGACATTGTAGAATCAATTGGTATCAGTAAAACTTTTGAATCTCAAAATTATGCTGATTTTGCTGGAGCTAATGTTGATATAGTTTCTAAAAAAATGAGTGGTAATCCATTTGTAGAATTAGGCCTAGGATTAGGCAGTAATAGTAATGTAGTAAAATTAGATAATTTTTACTTACAAGATGGCCCATCATATTTAGGCTTTAAAAAAGTTACTGCACCAAACAACCCACTATTACCATACAATTTCACAACAAGTTGGGACAGACAGGAAAGAAAATACACTCTTAACAACAGCTTTTCATTATCAGGAGGAAAAAAATTCAACGTGGGACAGAATGGAAGCATTGGAACATTTATTACAGCTTCATTTGATAATGATAACAAATACAATGAAGGTGTTTACAAAACAAATATTACTGCTCAAGGTTTAGCAAATAGCGATTTCTTTAGAAAATCATACAAATACAACACTAACACTACCGTAATGGGTAGTGCTAATTACAAAATTGACACAAAAAACACATTATTGTTCACTACTTTATTCTTAAACTCAACTTCGCAAGATTATAGTGAATATGACGGAAAAAACATTGAATTCCCAGGAAATGACCCTGTAGGATTCATCAAACGTGGAACATTTGACAAAACACAATTGATTTTAAATCAATTGTTAGGTAAACACGAACTAAACGAGAGATGGAGTACAAATTGGGCTATAGGATACAGCATGCTTGACAATACGATTCCAGATCGTATGCAAAACACATTTGTACCTGTAGAAGACGGCTCAACTGTTTACTCTTTTTTTAAAAACTCTAGTATCAACAACCATAGATACTATCAAAATTTAACTGAAAACGAATTATCTGCTAACCTTTCTGCAAGTTATAATTTTGGAAAAAAAGAAGACGAATTTAGAGGAAAAGCAACCTTAGGTTATTCTGGAAAAATAAAAAATGTAGATTTTAATTCGTTACAATATTCTTTTTTCCCAGAAACCAATAAAACTGTATTTCCTATCGAAGGTTTCAACAACACAGATCTATATTTAAGTAGTACTTACTTTGATCTATCTAATGGAGATAGTTCAAGTGAACTTTCACAATATTATAATGGACATTTAAATATTCACTCTGTTTTTGGAAATGTAAAATATGATTTCACAGATAGACTATCAGTTATTTTAGGTGGTAGATTTGAACAAATTGAGCAATATGTATACTATGTAAGTTTAGATGCTCCAGATGGAACAGGCAGAACTTACGCTCCAGTAAAATTTTTACCAAGTGTAATTGCTAAATACAAATTGAACGAAAAACAAAACTTAAAATTTGCTGCGAGTAACACCTATACATTGCCGCAATTTAAAGAAAAAGTAAAAATTCTTTTTCAAGAAGTGGGACAAAGTTATGAAGGGAATGATAAATTGTATGCTTCCACAAACTATAATGCCGACTTGAGCTGGGAATTATTTCCAAAATCAGATGAACTAGTTTCGGTAACTGCTTTTGGAAAATTAATTCAAAATCCAATTAATGAAATGTTCACTAATTCATCTTCTGGAAACATCACTTATGCAAACACAGGAGAAAAAGCTGTTGTAACTGGAGTTGAATTAGAATTTAGAAAAAACATTTTTGAAAAAACAGATGAAAATAATTTACAACAAAAACTTGCTTTTGGTTTTAATGGTTCTTACATGTATCAAGATCAAGATTTAAGCAATAATAAAGTTGTAATCGAAAATGGATTTGGTGCTAACTTCACATTTAAAAACTCTAAACTTTCTGGAGCTTCTGATTTCTTAGCCAATGCAGATTTATCATTCACAAAAGAATTCAAAGAAAATAGAGACATTACTGCAACATTAACTTATGCTTATGTGTCAGATAAATTGGCTGTAATTGGAACTCAAGAAAGAGGAAACCTTATTGATAAAGCAATTAACCGATTAGATTTTATATTAAAATCTAATTTGACTAAAAATTTAAAACTTGGATTAGCTTACAAAAACATCTTAAACCCAGCTTACAGAAGAGTAGCAGAACAAAGCAAAGCTCCTAATGTTAAAGCAGCAGACATTCTGGCAAGCTCCTACAAAATAGGTTCAAATTTCAGTTTATCATTAAACTACAAATTCTAAAAGAACCATTCTATTCATAGAATCCAAAGAGGCAACTTTAATACAGTTGCCTCTTTTTTTATACTGTAATCAGCCGTGTTAACACAATGTTATCCGAATAGAAAAAACAAGCAAAATACTTAACAGCAATGTAATAGTTGCTTAACTAAGGAAAAACATAATGAGTGTTTCTTTGCAGTGTTAAAATTAAACAACAAACAAAAATTTAAAAAAATGAAAAAATCAATTTTAGCAATCTTATCAATTGCAAGTATAATTTTCACAAGCTGTAGCAATGACAACAGTTCTGAACCATCAAGCTCTTTCACAGTAAATGTTAATGACTTAAAAGGTAATATTACTGACGGTACTGTAACTTTAGACGGAAACACAACATATACTTTAACTGGTGGATTAGTGGTTAAATCAGGTGCTACTTTAATTATCCCTGCCGGAACAACTATCAAATCAGACCCAACTGCTGATTCTGAAAAAGCTAAAACAATTTATGTAGCAGTTGAAAGAGGTGCAAAAATCTATATCAATGGAACTTCATCTAAACCAGTTGTCATGACTTCAGGTAAAGCTTCTCCTGCTCAAAGTGACTGGGGTGGATTAATCATTTGTGGTGATGCTAAAGTAAATACCGGAGATAACGGTACATCGGAAGTAGGTGGTTTATTATACGGTGGTAACAACAACGCTGACAACTCAGGATCTATCACTTATTTAAAAATCTCTTACACTGGTTCTAAATTCAGTGACAGTAAAGAATATAATGGAGTTTCTTTCTTCGGAGTAGGTAGTGGTACCACTGTAAGCAACATCTACGCTTTTGAAAGTGGTGATGATGGTATAGAATTTTTTGGAGGTGCTGTTAATGCCTCAAACTTAGTAATCATCAACTCTTATGACGATTCATTAGACTTCGCTGACGGATACCAAGGTACTATTACAGGTGTTTACATTTCTGGTGTTTCATTTGCAGGTGTTGAAGGTTCAAACAACGGTGCAAACGGTGCAGCTACCCCTGTTACAGATGCTAAAATCACTAATATTTCAATTGTAAAAGGAGCTGATGCTAAATTTACAGCTTCTGAAAAAGCTGTAAACTTCAAAGACGGTGGTGGAAAACAAACTTACACTAACTTATATGTTCACACAGATATGCCATCTGCATTTGCTAAATTCAACGCAGCTGACCAACCATCGCTTAATATAATTACTGCTGGAAACTTTAAATTAAACGGTATTAACTTCGCAACTGCAAACAACACAGTTAGTACTTATGTTTCTAATCAAACAGGAGCTGGTAATGGAGCAACCCTTCCTACATGGGCTTCTTGGACTAGCAACTAATTCATAGACAAAAAAATCAAAAATTACCTTCCATCACAGGGAGGTAATTTTTTTTGGTATAATATTTGTTTTTTGTATATTTACTTATAAAAAATTAAGCTAATGATAAAAAACTACTTTTATATTATTCTCTTAGCGGTTTTTTTCTGTTCCTTGAGTATGAATGCTCAGGAAAATAAAACGCAAAACAATCCCAATAGCTCCTCGGTTATTGAGGGCTTGAATTTGTATCCTAATCCTGTATACAATGGAAAGATAACTATCACCACAAAAAATGACGGCGAAAAAGAAATTATTATTTTTGATCTGTTAGGAAAAAAGGTATTACAAACGAATCTGAATGCTAATTCTAGAGAACTTAATATTTCCAGCCTTATACCAGGCGTGTATATTATCAAGATTAACGAACAAAACAGTTCGGCAACACGAAAACTCATTGTTCGATAATAAACAAAATCATCCTAAAGCTTCAATTGAATTTGAAGCTTTTTTTATTTCTAAAAAAAGGATTAAATGATACCTTTGCAAAAAAAATCTTGATAAGCACTACCGATATATTTACGATTTCCAATCAAAAGCAATTTGAAAAAATAGCTTTAAAAATATTTCGTTTTCAACACGAAAATAACGCGGTGTATCGAAAATTCTGTGATTTCCTAAATACAGATGTGCAAAAAGTCAAATCACTAGAAAAAATTCCCTTTTTACCCATTCAGTTTTTTAAAAGCCACAATGTAGTTTCTAACAATCATCCTATCCAAACTACTTTTACAAGCAGCGGAACAACAGGTATGATTACCAGTAAACACCTAGTAACGGATGTAACTCTTTACGAAGAAAGCTACCAAAAAGGCTTCTCCGAATTTTATGGCAATATCGAAAACTATGTGGTTTTAGCCTTACTTCCATCTTATTTAGAAAGAGAAGGCTCTTCCCTAATTTACATGGTCGAAGATTTAATTAAAAGCTCCAATCATCCCGAAAGTGGGTTTTACCTTCACAATCACGATGATTTGATTAAAAAATTAATTGAAATTGATGAATCAGGACAAAATGTAATCCTTATTGGAGTTACTTATGCATTATTGGATTTAATTGAAAAGCAGAAGTTCCAACTCCAAAACACCATTATCATGGAAACCGGAGGAATGAAAGGGAAACGCAAGGAAATGATTCGGGAAGAACTTCATGAAATATTGTGTTCGGGTTTTGGCGTTTCAGCTATTCATTCAGAATATGGCATGACTGAATTACTCTCACAGGCATACTCTCTCGGAAACGGAGTCTTTGAATGCCCTTCATGGATGCAAATTCTCATTCGCGATACCGAAGACGCCTTGAATTATATTCCGCAAGGAAAAACAGGAGGAATCAACGTTATTGATTTGGCTAACATCAATTCTTGTTCCTTTATTGCTACGCAGGATTTGGGTAAAAAATATCCCAACAACTCTTTTGAGGTATTGGGACGTTTTGATAATTCGGATATACGTGGTTGTAATTTGATGGTGGTTTAATAAATCCCCCTTCCATCTTACATTTATTGATTCGCCATAAAACGAATTCCTGCTTCTAATCCAGCTAACTCAGCTAAACCTTTCAATCTCCCTATCAAAGGATAACCTGGATTTCCACTTCGATTAAAGTCGTCTAACATTTTATGTCCATGATCCGGACGAATGGGTATATTAAAATCGATTCTTCCAGTGTTTTTTCTTCATAATTGTTCTTCAACAACGGCTTTCATAACTCCTGCCAAATCAACTGTGGGATCTAAATGTTCGGTTTCATAAAAATCACCATTGTCTAGTATTTTTGTGCTTCTCAAATGAAGAAAATGAACATGCTCGGCATATTTTTGAAAAATTTCTGCAAGTGCATTATCTTTTCTTGCTCCTAAAGAACCGGTACAAAACGTAATACCGTTATGAAGCGAAGGACAAGCCGTAGACAACCACTCAAAATCTTCTCCTGTACTCACAATACGAGGCAATCCTAATAATGGAAATGGCGGGTCATCTGGATGAACGGCTAAACACACACCAGATTCTTCTGCTACGGGAATAACTTCCTTTAAAAAATAAGCAAAATGCTCTCTTAGTTTATGTTTATCGATTCCATCGTACTCTGCCAATAATTTCAAAAAGATAGTAATAGGCTCTTTTTCATCTTCTCCTACCGCACCATCAATAAAAGATTGGGTAACTACTATTATATTATAGGCTAAATTCTTCGCCTCTTCAGGGGTTAATGTTTTATAAACTGCCTCAGCTTTTTTTAGCTGTTCATCGGTATAATCCTGTGAAGCATTGGGTCTGTTTAAAATAAATAGATCAAAAGCGGCGAATAAATCGGCTCCAAAATACATAGCCACCGTACCATTTTCCAAGGTTTAATTCAAATTGGTTCTGGCCCAATCCAATACAGGCATAAAATTATAGCAAATGGTTGTAATACCACATTGACCTAAATTTTTGACACTTTCTTTATAATTGGCAATAATTTGATCACGACTAGGCTTTCCTTTCTTAATATCTTCATGAACTGGCAAGCTCTCGACAACATCCCATGTAAGACCATAGGATTCAATATTGTTTTTGGTCTTCATAATCTCTTCTACCGAGCAAACTTCACCATTCGGAATATGATGCAAAGCCGTAACGATTCCAGTAGCACCAGTTTGTCTAATTTGTACCAAACTAATAGGGTCTTTTGCTCCAAACCATCGTAATGTCTTTTTTAATTCCATAAATTATTTTTAGTTTCAATAAATAGCATATACTACAAGAAAATCTTGAATCCCAAAAATAGAAAACTTAACTTCTAAAAACATAAAAAACCTGACTACTTTTATATAGTCAGGTTTTTAAAATCTATTTAGAAAATCTATAACTTATTAGACAACTCTAAGCACGAAATAGTTTTTCTTTCCACTTTGCAATAATACAAACTGGTTATTGATTAAATCTTGTGTAGAAAGCACAAAATCTTCTTTTACTTTCTCTCTATTTACCGAAATAGAATTAGCCGTTAATGCACGTCTAGCTTCACCATTCGATTTCATAAATCCTGTTTTTTCATTTAAAACCGTCACAATATCGATTCCTGCTTCGATTTCAGATTTTGCCACTTCAGCCTGAGGAACACCATCAAAAACTTCTAAGAAAGTTTTCTCATTTAATTGTTTCAAATCATCTGCAGTAGAATTTCCAAACAAAATATTGGAAGCCTTGATTGCATTTTCTAAATCTTCTGCCGAGTGAACCATAATTGTAATTTCCTCAGCCAATTTTTTCTGCAATAATCTTAAATGCGGTGCTTCTCTATGTTTTTCAGTTAAATCTTCGATTTCTTCCTTAGACAAGAAAGTGAAAATCTTGATGTATTTTTCAGCATCCACATCCGAAGTATTCAACCAATATTGGTAGAACTTATATGGAGAAGTTCTAGCAGCATCTAACCAAATGTTCCCACCTTCTGATTTACCAAATTTAGTTCCATCTGCTTTTGTAATCAATGGACACGTTAAAGCATAAGCTTTACCTGCTTCAATTCGGCGAACTAATTCAGTTCCCGTAGTGATATTCCCCCATTGGTCACTCCCTCCCATTTGTAATGTACAACTTTTTGCTTTGTACAAATGCAAGAAATCATAACCTTGAACTAATTGATAGGTAAACTCAGTGAATGACATTCCTTCAGCCGACTCAGAAGACAAACGCTTCTTAACCGAATCCTTAGCCATCATGTAATTTACGGTAATGTGTTTCCCCACATCACGAATGAAGTCTAAGAAAGAAAAGTTCTTCATCCAGTCGTAGTTGTTCACTAATTCAGCCGCATTAGGTGCATCTGAAGTAAAATCAAGGAAACGACCTAATTGTGCTTTAATCGATTCTTGATTATGTCTTAATGTTGCTTCGTCTAATAAATTTCTTTCGTTGGATTTTCCAGACGGATCACCTATCATCCCGGTTGCTCCACCTACTAAGGCCAATGGTTTGTGTCCCGCTATTTGAAAATGTTTCAACAACATTACTCCAACTAAATGTCCTATATGTAATGAATCTGCAGTTGGGTCAATCCCCACATACGCCACACGCATTTGTTCCATCAAATGTTCATCAGTGCCTGGCATAACATCGTGGAGCATACCTCTCCAAGTTACTTCTTCAATAAAATTTTTCATCTTTTGTAATCAATTTACTTTCGTCAGTAAAGCCTTTTCGGCTTTGTGTGGGCAAAGATAGCTTTAATTAGACAATTTGAAAATTTGAAAATGAACCAATTTTAAAAAAATATCTAAAAAACTAATTGTTACCTTATAAAATTGATAAATTGCTACATTTGCATTTATGATTTTAGTCACAGGAGGAACAGGTTTAGTAGGAGCACATTTATTACTTCGTTTAGCAGAAAATGGAGCAAAAATGCGCGCCATTTATCGTGATGAAAATGGAATTCAAAAAACAAAATCCTTATTTGAACATTACCAAAAATCAACATTATTTAATGCTGTCGAATGGATTAAAGGAGACATCCTTGACATTACAGCGCTAGAAGATGCATTTATAGGAATCACTCAAGTGTATCATTGTGCTGCATACATTTCGTTTGACTCAAAAGACGAAAATAAACTACGAAAAATAAATATCGAAGGCACGGCTAACATTGTCAATTTTTGTTTAGCCAAAGGTGTTGAAAAACTATGCCATGTAAGTTCTATAGCCGCTTTAGGTGACTTAGCTGCTCATGAAACAAGTATTACCGAAGAAACCGAATGGAATCCTGAAAAACACCATAGTGATTATGCTATTTCAAAATATGGTGCCGAAATGGAAGTTTGGAGAGGACAACAAGAAGGTTTACAAGTCATTATTGTAAATCCAGGAATCATCATTGGACCTGGTTTTGAAAATCAAAGTAGCGGACAATTGATTAAAAAAGTCGCTGATGGATTGTTATTTTACACCTACGGAAAAACGGCTTTTGTTGTAGTCGATGATGTAGTAGGAATCATGATTGAATTAATGGAAAGTTCCATTTGCAATGAACGTTTTATTCTTATAGGACAAAACATCGTTTTCAGAGACCTCTTTAACACCATAGCCGACACATTAAAAGTAAAAAGGCCTAGCATCGAAGCCAAGCCTTTTCTTATAGGTCTAACGTGGAGATTGTATTGGGTCCTTTCTCTATTTTCTACCAAACCAAAACAAATTTCAAAAGACAGCTTACAATCTTTATTAAATAAAAAGGAATTTTCTAATCAAAAAATCAAATCTGCTTTGCAAACTTCTTTCATAGATGTTCAGCAATATATAAAAGATAACTTTTCGGTTAATTAACGGCTTTACTGGTTTTAATCGTTGCGGCTTTGGTAGTTGAAAGTATTTTTTTCTTGGTGCTAATTGTTTTTTTCTTCAAAAGCAGTGAATCTTTTTTCTTTAGCTTTTTTAATGAATCTTTCTTAGCCAAAGCTACTTTTTTAGCATTAGCAAGTGAGTCCATTTTTCTTTTTTTAGCTTGAATTAAAGAATCTTTCTTGATTTGTTTTTTAACCAAGGAATCATAATGAACTCTATTTCTTTCCATACGTTTCACAACACTATCATACATCGCTTTGTATTTTTCAAAATCTGATGCATAATAAATGTTGCTTTGCGCAAATTGAGCACTATCAACTTTGTATTTTCTTAAAATAAATTCCTTTGGATTTACTATGTATTTCTCGGTAGTACCAGGTTCATTGTATTTTATCACTTCAAGCAGCGATAAATCATATATAATGTTTTCCATCACCTCTCGATCAATAAGACGTTCTGGTTCTTTAACCGCATCGTCTTTACAGCTTAAGAACAACATTACAATTACTAAAAATGAAACCGTTTTTTTCATGACCTATCTATCAAATAATAGTCTCTTTCCAGCGCGAATATCTTTTACTTTAAAAGCATTATACACTAATTGACCGTTTACAAAAGTATGCGTAATTCTTGATTTGAAAGTATATCCTTCAAAAGGTGACCATCCGCATTTAGCAAAGATATTCTCTTTTTTTACACCCCAAGGCAAACCTGCATTTACAATTACCAAATCGGCATAATAGCCTTCTCTAATAAAACCACGTTTTTCAATCTTGAAAATTTTAGCCGGATTGTGACACATTTTCTCTACGATTTTCTCCACGCTAATTTTTCCTTGGTGATATGCTTCAAACATTGCTACTACTGCGTGTTGTACTAATGGCCCACCAGAAGGTGCTTTCAAATACGATTGCTTTTTCTCTTCTAGAGTATGTGGGGCATGATCAGTTGCAATTACATCAATACGATCATCTAACAAAGCTTTCCACAAAGCGTCTCTATCATTAGCTGTTTTAACTGCTGGATTCCATTTGATAAAATTCCCTTTCGTTTCATAATCATCATTGGTAAACCATAAGTGATGCACACAAACTTCAGCTGTAATTTTCTTTTCTTCCAATGGGATTTTATTGGTAAACAAATCCATCTCTTTTGCAGTTGAAAGATGGAAAACATGCAAACGAGCCCCTGTTTTCTTAGCCAATTCAATTGTTTTTGAAGAAGACAAATAACAAGCTTCTTCGCTTCTTATTAAATGATGCGCCGTTACTGGAACATCCTCACCATATTCTGCTTTGAATTTTTCAGAATTAGCTTTAATAGTCGCTTCATCTTCACAGTGAACTGCAATAAGCATTGGTGTACTTGAAAAAATTCTTTCTAAAGTTGCCTGATTATCTACTAACATATTCCCGGTTGAAGAACCTAAGAATATTTTAATTCCAGCCACATTTTTAGGATTGGTTTTTAAAACCTCTTCTAAATTATCATTTGTTGCTCCCATCATAAACGAATAATTCGCAAATGATTTTTCGGCAGCAATTTTATATTTTTCTTCTAAAATTTCTTGCGTAACCGCATTAGGAACCGTATTAGGTTGCTCAATATACGAAGTAATTCCTCCTGCCACTGCCGCTCTGGATTCGGACTCGATATCACCTTTATGTGTTAAACCTGGTTCTCTAAAATGCACCTGATCATCAATAGCGCCAGGCATTAAAAAATTCCCTTCGGCATCAACAATTTTACAATCGGATGATTTTGCACTAATGCTTTCTGAAATTTCAACAATTAAGTCATTCTCAATTAATACATCCCCTTCAAAAATTACTCCTTCATTTACTATTTTGGCATTCTTAATTAAAACCCTGTTCATTGTTTTTGTTTTATAATCTGTTAACTAATTTTTTTAAACGTAAGGCAACCACCCCAAAAACAGCTTCGACAATTATAGAATTACTCATCTTAGATTGTCCTTTCGTTCTATCGGTAAAAATAATAGGAACTTCGGTAATTTTAAAATTATTACAAAAAGTACGGTACTTCATTTCTATTTGAAACGCATAACCTACGAACTTAATTTTGTCAAGGTTGATTTTTTCTAAAACCTCTCTTTTGTAACATACAAAACCAGCTGTGGCATCATGTATAAGCATTCCTGTAATCATTCGAACATAAACGGAAGCAAAATAAGACAGCAGCACCCTGTTTAATGGCCAGTTCACTACATTTACTCCGGTTACATAGCGTGAACCGATAGCTAAATCGGCATCACCAAAATGACAAGCATTATACAACTTTTCTAAATCATGCGGATTATGTGAAAAATCGGCATCCATTTCGAAAATAAATTCATAATTATGTGCTAATGCCCACTTAAAACCATGAACATAAGCAGTTCCTAAACCTGATTTTTGTTTTCGGCTTTCTAGAAATAAACGCCCCTCAAATTCTGTTTGTAACAAACGAACTCTATCGGCCGTATGATCTGGAGAATTATCATCCACTATAAGTACATGAAAATGTTTGTGCTGCGAAAGTGTTGCCCTTATGATACTTTCTACATTTTCAATTTCGTTATAGGTTGGAATTATAACAATACAATTATTCATATTTTCTAGAAATTTCACCGCAAAAGTAACCTTTTTATAGCATTTGAAACATAATAATTGTATAATAAAAATATTGATTTAAAATTTTACTAATTTTGCTCTTACTATGACAGAATATCTCCTACATCCGAGAATTACAGAAAGCAAAGACTGGGCAACAGCATTATTTGTTCTGGCCTTTGGAATTATTGCGATAATTAAAGCCGTTTATGGCAATCGCTTTAGTGATTTTATTAATCTCATTTTCTCCGACAAATATTCTAAAGTCTATCGTGATAGCAGTCAATTAAAAAGCAGTTTTACTATTTCTTTATTTTTAGTTCAAGTAATTTCATTTGCCTTTTTTATCCAAATTTCGTTGAGTTTATTTGGCTATGCCTCAAAAACCGATTGGATCTTATACATTCGTATCGTAACTTTTCTCCTCTTTTTCATTTTATCGAAGTTTTTAGTCGAAAAAATTATCGCTACAACTTTCAATATTGAAGAATTTATGGAGCAATTTAACCTCCAAAAAATCACTTATCGAACGTATATTGGAATTATCATTCTTCCTATCAATATTATACTTTTTTACTATAATGCTGTTTCACAGAATATTCCTATAGCAATAATTACCATTATACTATTGCTAAGTGTACTAACATACTCACTTGCTATAAAAAAATATCAAAATGTAATATTCAGTAAGTTGTTTTATTTTATTTTATATCTTTGCACCCTCGAAATAGCTCCCTATTTTTTTATGTATTATTTGTTTACAAAAGGGAGCGCTTAGAAAAATGTTAAAATATGAAAGTGAAAACAATTTTGGTATCGCAACCAGAGCCTAAAGTAGAGAACTCACCTTACTTTGAACTCCAACAGAAACATAAAATCAAAATTGATTTCCGTCCTTTTATCCACATAGAAGGAGTGAGCGCTAAAGAAATTAGACTTCAAAAAATTGATCTTAACAATTTTACTGCAATTATTTTAACAAGTAGAAATGCTGTGGATCATTTTTTCAGAGTTGCTGAAGAAATGCGTTTTAAAGTTCCTGAAGGTTTAAAGTATTTTTGTCAATCAGAAGCGATTGCTTTCTATTTACAAAAGTATGTTGTTTACAGAAAACGTAAAATTTATGTTGGTGCAAAAGATTTTGCCGACATGGCTCCGTTAATCAAAAAATACAAAGAAGAAAAGTTCTTACTTCCTGCTTCTGACCAATTGAATGCAGATGCACCTCAAACCTTAAACAACTTAAAAGTAGATTGGACTCAAGCTACTTTCTATAGAACGGTAATGAGCGACTTGTCTGATTTAGCGGATGTTTATTATGATGTTTTAGCATTCTTTAGCCCAACAGGAATCAAATCATTATATAAAAACTTCCCTGATTTCCAACAAAACAATACTCGAATTGCGGTTTTTGGACCAACCACTCAAAAAGAAGCTTTAGACCACGGACTAAGAGTAGACATTATGGCTCCAGCTCCAGGAACACCTTCGATGACAATGGCATTGGAAAAATACATAGCTGAGGTCAATAAAGGAAAATAATAGCTTCCTTTTTACATATATTTAAGCCGCGAAAGTCGCGGCTTTTTTTATTCCAGTTATCGAAATTAATTTTAAAATCAAATTAAACCCTAATCCTTTTTTGAGGTCTTAAAAAGAAAACCAACTTTAATATTAAATCTATGAACAAATTCAAAATTATTGCATTGATGCTTCCTTTAGCAGCTGTACTTAGCAATTGTAGTTCGGCCAAAAAAAAACAAAGACTATGTTGATGTAAAAAAATTACTTACACTAACGATGTAAAACCAATCATCGAAAATAGCTGCACCCCTTACCACATGCCTCCTCAAGGACGCAAAGAACCTTTTGCTAACTACGAACAAGTTAAAACCCATATAGCTGCCATTCTGGAGAGAGTCAACTTACCTCAAGACAATCGTAAATTCATGCCTCCTGTAAACAAAAAGCCAGCATTAACCGAAGCTCAAGTTGCACTTTTAGTTGAATGACAAAAACAAAATATGCCGGAATAACATCCGAAAATATTCAATAAAAAAATTCCAAATTCCAATAACACTTCGACAAGCTCAGTGTGACCATTGGAATTTGGAATTTATATTTTGTAATTTATTTTTCTATTCTCTCCTATTTCCTCCTAAATAAATAGAAAGGTAATACAATAAGGTTGCAATCGAACCCAAAGCCGCTACTACATAAGTACGAGCTGCCCATTTCAACGAATCTTCTGCTCCAGCATACTTCGCTGGATTCAACATATTTTTAGCTTTTAACCAAGCCAAAGCACGATTACTCGCATCATATTCTACTGGTAAAGTAACAATCGAGAATAAGGTTGTTGTAGCAAACAAAATGATACCAAAAAGCAATAGCCCCGGAAATGTTTTCAATGTAAAAATACCAGCTAGCAAAATCCATTGCATATAAGACGAAGCTATATTTACAAAAGGCACTAATTTAGATCGCATAGTCAGCCACTCATAACCACGTGCGTGTTGAACCGCGTGACCACATTCGTGAGCAGCCACTGCTGCCGCTGCTGCATTGCGTTCGTTATAAACAGCTTCACTTAAATTCACTGTTTTATCTGCCGGATTATAATGATCTGTTAATTGACCTGGAGTCGAAATAACTCGAACATCATAAATTCCATTATCCGATAACATTTTCTGAGCAATCTCAGCACCACTCATCCCATTTTGCAAACGCAATTGTGAATAATGCTCAAACTTACTTTTTAATCGCGAACTTACTAACCAGCTAAAAAGCATTATTGCTCCTGCAAGAATTAAATATCCACTTCCCATATCTTTTTATTTTTAGTTTTTGTTTTCTTAACAACCAACAAATTATGAACCAAATTACAAAAATGACAATTTGACACTAGTTAAAAAAAACACAATTTCATTAGCAATAGCAATAAATATCAAAAAGCAAAAATTCCAAATCCCAATTACACTTCGACAAGTTCAGTGTGACAATTAGAATTTGGAATTTTATCCCGATCCTGAAATTTCGGGACGGGATTGGAATTTATTTGGTTATCCTACCAAGTTGATAATCTTTCCAGGAACAATAATCACCTTATTTGGTGTTCTACCATCTAATTGTTTTTGGGTTCTTTCGTCTTGCATTACAATTTCTTCAATTTGCTCCTTAGTTAAATCCAAAGGCAATTTAATAGTAAAACGCATTTTTCCGTTGAAAGAAACCGGATATTCTTTTTCTGATTCTACTAAATGTTTTTCTTCGAATTTAGGGAAAGCCACCGTTGCAATCGAACCTTCATGTCCTAAAGCGCTCCATAACTCCTCAGCAATATGCGGAGCATAAGAAGAAATTACAACAGCCAATGGCTCTAGAATTGCACGAGAATGACAATTTTGAGAAGACAATTCGTTAACACAAATCATAAACTGAGAAACCGAAGTATTGAAAGAGAAATTCTCGATATCCTCCGCTACTTTCTTGATGGTTTTATGCAATGATTTCAAGTTGTCTTTTGTTGGTTCATCATTGGTAACAATCAAACCTCTATCATCAAAATACAATCTCCATAATTTTTTCAAGAAACCAAAAACTCCCGAAATACCAGCTGTATTCCATGGTTTTGCCTGCTCTAATGGCCCTAAGAACATTTCGTACAAACGCAATGTATCCGCGCCATATTCTGCACAAATATTGTCAGGCGTAACTACATTGTATTTTGATTTCGACATTTTTTCAACCTCGCGACCTACAATGTATTTTCCGTTTTCTTCTGTGATGAATTCTGCATTCGCATAATCTTCTCTCCAGGCTTTGAATTTTTCGATATCTAATTCATCAGAAGCGTTTACGAAATTGACATCAACATGTATTTTTGTTATGGTAAAAGCATCAACAATATCTACAACATTATTTGCATTTATTAGTTTATGTAATTCTTGATTTGATTTTGATGTTAAACTGAAAGAAATAAAAACTGGAGATTTTTTGTTGTCAAAATAATCAATTCTATAAACAAAAGCACTTGTTCCCAAAATCATTCCCTGATTGATCAGTTTTTTGAATGGCTCTTCAGTTGGCGCAAAACCTTTGTCTTTTAAGAATTTATTCCAAAAACGAGAATACAACAAGTGACCTGTTGCGTGCTCACTTCCTCCAATATACAAATCAACCGATTCCCAATATTTCAATGCGTCCTGACCAGCAAATTCATTTTCATTGTGCGCATCCATATAACGCATCCAATACCATGAACTTCCCGCCCAACCCGGCATAGTGTTTAATTCTAACGGGAATACTGTTTTATTGTCTGCCAACTGCGTACTGACCACTGCATTCTGAACTGTGTCCCAAGCCCAAACTGCTGCATTCCCTAACGGAGGCAAACCATCTTCTGTTGGTAAATATTTCTCCACTTCCGGCAAAATAATTGGCAAATGTTGTGCATCAATCATTTTTGGCAAACCATTCACATAATAAACCGGGAATGGCTCTCCCCAATAACGCTGACGAGAGAAAACCGCATCACGTAAACGGTAATTTACCTTCCCGTAACCTTGTCCTAATTTTTCTAATTCGGCAATTACTTTCTGGGTCCCATCTTTGTAACCCATACCATTTAAGAAATCAGAGTTCACTAATTGGAAACCTTCTTTGGCACCAAAAGCTGCTTCCGAAATATCTTTATCTACAATATTTTTAATTTCAGGCATTCCATTAGTTCCTTTGAAGAAATTTGCAAAAGCATAATCTCTTTCATCTCCACAAGGAACCGCCATTACAGCACCTGTTCCGTATCCTGCCAACACATAATCCCCAATCCAAACTGGAATCGCTTCTTTAGTAAATGGATGTTCTGCATAAGCTCCAGTAAATACACCTGAAATGGTTTTTACATCCGCCATACGCTCACGCTCCGAACGTTTAGCGGTTTTTTCGATATAAGCCTCAACCGCTTCTTTTTGTTCCTGAGTAGTGATTTGAGCTACCAATTCGTGTTCTGGTGCCAAAGTCATAAAAGTCACTCCAAAAATAGTATCTGGTCTTGTTGTAAATACGTCAATCTTAAGTTCCTCACTTCTAACTTCTAACTCCTGACTTCTAACTTTGAAAGTCACCATCGCACCAACGGATTTTCCAATCCAGTTACGCTGACTTTCTTTGATACTTTCGCTCCAATCGATAGTATCTAATCCTTGTAACAAACGTTCTGCATAAGCCGAAATACGCATGCTCCATTGGGTCATTTTTTTACGAACTACAGGATATCCTCCACGTTCTGAAACTCCGTTTACAATTTCGTCATTGGCTAAAACAGTTCCTAATCCTGGACACCAGTTTACTTCGGTCTCTGCTAAATAGGTCAAACGGTATTGCAACAATATTTTTTCTTGTTCTTCTTTTGCGAAAGCATTCCACTCAGCAGCAGAAAAAGATTGAATAGAATCATCGCAAACTGCATTTACATTTGTATTCCCTTCTTTTTCAAAAATGGCAATTAAAGTCGAAATATCTTCGGCCTTATCTGAATCTTTGTTGTACCAAGAATTGAATAATTGGATAAAAATCCATTGCGTATGTTTGTAATAATCCGGATTTGAAGTTCGCACTTCTCTGTCCCAATCAAATGAAAATCCTATTTTATCCAATTGCTTGCGGTAACCTGCAATTTGGTTTCCTTCTTTATCCACACCACCGTCAATATTCACGCGAGTTGTATCTTCCGGACGTTGCCCTGTTTGAATCGCATATTGTTCGGCTGGCAATCCAAAACTGTCGTAACCCATTGGGTGCAACACATTAAATCCTTGATGTCTTTTATATCTTGAATACACATCCGAAGCAATATATCCCAGCGGATGCCCCACGTGTAATCCAGCTCCCGAAGGATAAGGAAACATATCTAAAACGTAGTGTTTTGGTTTAGCTGAATTATTTTCGGCTGCAAAAGTTTTATGATCAGCCCAGTATTTTTGCCATTTGGCTTCTATTTCGTTCGGATTGTATTTCATTCCTTTTATTTTAATTTTAAATTAAACCCATTCAGGGTTTTGAACCCTGAATGGGTTACAAAAAAAATTGAGCCGCAAATTTACGCTTATTGCACATTGCACCAAAGTAATTTTGAGAAAAGAAGAAATAAAACAAATACGGAGTGAAATTCGAATGAGTTTAAAACCTATATTTGCAAACCATTGAAAGAGTTTACACTATACCTATATTGATGAAAAAAAAGCTTCTATTTCACCTGTTTTTCGTTACCTCATTATTTTTTGTTGGAAAAATTTTCGCCCAAGACAATAGCGCAATCACCCATTTGTTGCTGCAAAAAAAACTGATTACTCAAAAAGAAGCCGATTCAATATTAAATTTAAACACTGTTCCCCAAAAGACCAATTTAGAAAACAAAAATTTCACTTTAGAATTAGAATTTCGTCCAAGAATGGAATATCGAGATGGTTACAGACAATTAAGAACTTCGGATTCGAAAGCAGCTTTTTTTGGCACACAAAGAAGCCGATTGAATTTTTCATACGACCAACCAAAATTTAAATTTCATACTTCGATTCAGGATCTCAGGGTTTGGGGGCAATATGGCCAATCTTCAAGTTCTGGTTCTTTGAATGTATTTGAAGCCTATGTCGAGGCAGGAATTACAGATCATTTTTCGGTAAAAATGGGTCGCCAAAAACTGGAATTAGACAACGGCCGACTTTTTTCGGCGGCCAACTGGAGTCAGGCAGCCAGAGCTCACGATGGAATCAACCTGATTTACAATAGTAAAAACATACATTCTGAATTCATCTCGGCTTTCAATCAAACTTCCGAACGAATTTTCGAAACCAATTATGCACCAACAACATTTACCAATTATAAAATGCTTCATGTGCATTACTTAAAGGCAAAATTGAGTCCTCATTTTAACCTATCTACACTCAATTCGGCTGATGGTTATGAAAGTAAAATCAATCCAAGAACCATGTACACACGTGCTACTTCGGGTGGTCGAATTGAATTTGAAAAAGAAAATTTATACCTAACGTTGAGTGGTTACTATCAATATGGTCAATTACAGGATGGAAATAAAATTTCGGCCTATTATTTTCAACCTGAAATTCAATGGAAGAAAAACAAATTTACCACACGCTTAGGAGCAGAATACATGAGTGGCGATAATGCTGATAAACCCAGTTCAACCTCTAAATCTTTTGTTACGCTTTATGGTGTAGCCTGGCGTTTTATGGGTAACATGGACTATTTTATCTCTTTTCCATCTGATTTAAAAAATGGTGGATTAATCAATCCTTACCTACACCTTATTTATGATGTGAATAGCAAACTAAGTCTGCGTTCTGATTTTCATTTGTTTTACTTACAAAACAAAGTAAAAGACAATTTGAATAACAATATCAAACCTTATTTGGGTTTTGAAAACGATTTATCCGCCCATTACAAATACAATAACTTTACGATGATTGATTTTGGTTTTTCCTTCATGGCTGCCGAAAAAAGCTTGGAGAAAATCAAAGGAGGAAATAGCAACATCACTCCCGTATGGAGCTATTTAATGATCACTTTTAAACCTGAATTATTTAGCTTAAAGAAATAATTCAATATTATAAGACAATAAAAAACAAATAACCACGTATAAATACTTATTTTTGAAAAATATTTTTTCATAAAACAGTACCAAAAATGGATTATACTACCATAGGTTTGCTTTTTTTATTTGCATTAGTCGCCTTTTTATATTCCTCTGTTGGTCATGGCGGTGCTAGCGGTTATCTGGCGATTATGGCATTAGCAGGAATAGCTCCAGTCATGATGAAACAATCCGCTTTAGTGATGAATTTAGCGGTATCCTTATTTTCCTTTATAGGTTTTTATAGAGCTGGTGCATTTAAACTAAAACTTTTTCTTCCGTTTATGTTAGCCAGTATACCCTTAGCCTATTGGGGTGGAACCATGAGTTTACCAGATGCTATTTATAAAAAAATATTGGGGATTTGCATTTTTATTTCGATCATTCGCCTTATCTACCAATTTGAAGACAGCAAGGAACCTAATCGAGAAATCCCTTTATGGGCTGGATTATTTTCAGGAGGTAGTATCGGATTACTTTCGGGACTACTGGGCATTGGCGGAGGAATTATTTTAAGTCCGCTGATGTTATTAATGCGTTGGGCCAAATTAAAAGAAACGGCGGCTGTATCGGCATTGTTCATTTTTGTTAATTCCTTGTCTGGATTATATGGTCAAGTTCAAAAAGGTGGATTTAATCTAACCGAAGATTTACAAATAGCTGTCATGGCAACAATAATAGGTGGACTTTTGGGATCTTATTTTGGTAGTCAAAAATTCAACAGCAAAACATTAAAATATCTTTTAGCACTTGGATTAACTATTGCAGGATTAAAATTGCTTTTTACATAAAATTTTCAAGTTTTAGCATACAAATAATGAAACTTTGATCGTTATTAACTTCATATAAAGAAATTCTTTATTATTTTTACCCCATAATTAAAGTAAACTATGAGTTCTTCATTTGATAAGTTCCAAAAACGCAGGTTAATTTCCTCTTATTTTTCGGTAGTTTTAAGTATTTTCTTGGTATTATTTTTACTAGGAACACTAGGACTTTTTATCATCAATTCTAAAAAATTAGCCGACGACTTTAAAGAAAAAATCGCCATGACGGTTTTCTTTAAAAACGAAGCTAACGATACGATTCTGAAAAATTTTGGTGCTGAACTAAAAAGAGCTCCCTTTGCTAAGCAAATTGTATATGTAAGTAAAGAAGATGCTGCTAAACAACACACCGACATTATTGGTGAGGATTTCCTAACTTTTTTAGGAGAGAATCCTTTGCAAAACTCATACGACATTCATATCAAAGCAGCTTATGTAGAAAAGGATAGTGTAGCTAAAATTGAACGTCAGCTACGTATGAAAAACCCAATGATTTCAGATATCGTTTACGATAAACAATTGGTAAACCTCGTAAATGATAACATCAAGAAAGTGAGTATGTGGATTTTGATTATTAGTGGTTTCTTGACTTTTATCGCTGTTTTATTAATTAACAGTTCGTTACGACTTTCTATTTACTCGAACCGATTTATCATCAAAACCATGCAAATGGTAGGTGCTACAAAATCATTTATTAGAAAACCTTTTGTACTGCGCAGTATCAAACTAGGAATACTTGGGGCTGCTTTAGCCATCTTAGCTCTTATTGGACTTTTATCTTATGTTCATTCTAATTTCCCTGACTTAGGAATCCTGGAAAACAAAGGACTTATTGCACTTGTACTTCTTGGCGTATTTGGATTTGGGGTTTTAATAACTTGGTTAAGCACTCATTTTGCTACACAACGATTTTTAAATCTAAGAACAGACGACTTATATTAGTTTTTTAAATGTAGATTTAAAAGTAGAAAAGACATAAACTTAAAATATAGGGATGAGATTGCTTCGTCCCTCGCAATTAAAAGATGGAAAACAATAAACAAGAATTCTTATTTGATAAAGTAAATTACAAATTTCTATTTATAGGAATTGCTGTAATTACGATAGGTTTTATTTTAATGTCAGGTGGTGGCAGCGATGATCCTAAGGTTTACAGCGATGCTATTTTTGACTTTAGAAGAATCCGATTAGCACCAACAACCGTTTTAATTGGTTTTGGAATTACCATTTATTCCATTTTTAAAAAAAATAAATAGTTATCGTTTTTAGGTAAAAAGGCTTCTACAAGCTCAGCCTGAAAACTAAAAACTGAAAACTGATTACTACAAAATGAACACATTACAAGCTATTGTTCTTGCTATCATTGAAGGAATTACCGAATTCTTACCTATTTCTTCAACCGGACACATGATTATTGCGTCTTCTTTTTACGGAATCGCACAAGAAGATTTCACAAAGCTTTTTACTATTGTTATCCAATTAGGTGCTATTCTATCTGTTTTGGTATTGTACTTCAAACGCTTTTTTCAATCTTTTGATTTTTATTTCAAATTATTGGTAGGCTTCATTCCTGCTGTCGTTTTAGGTTTGCTTTTCAACAAAAAAATCGACGAATTATTAGAAAGTCCAGTAATGGTAGCCATCTCATTATTAGTGGGTGGAATCATTTTACTGAAAGTAGATGATTGGTTTAACACTTCCGAAGAAACTGAAATCACTTATACTAAAGCAGTCAAAATTGGATTGTTTCAATGTTTAGCCATGATTCCAGGAGTTTCCCGAAGTGGCGCATCCATTGTTGGAGGAATGTCTCAAAAATTATCCAGAACTGCTGCTGCCGAGTTTTCATTTTTCTTGGCAATCCCAACAATGTTGGGAGCAACTGCTAAAAAATGTTTTGATTATTACCAAGACGGTTATGTATTAACTGGTGACCAAATTAACCTATTAGTTATTGGTAATATTGTAGCTTTTATTGTTGCACTTTTAGCCATCAAATCGTTTATTACTTTTTTAAGTAATAGAGGATTTAAAATTTTTGGTTATTATCGTATTGCTGCTGGATTAATCCTGTTGATTATCCATTATTTCATTCACCCTCTGACGGTTATCTAATGACGCGCGAAGAATATCTAGAAGGACAAGTTTTATTAATAGACAAACCTTTGAAATGGAGTTCATTTCAAGCGGTGAATAAATTAAAATATTTACTCATCAACAAAGTAGGATTGCCTAAAAAATTCAAAATCGGTCATGCTGGAACTCTCGATCCATTAGCGACTGGTTTGTTACTAATTTGCACTGGAAAATTCACCAAAAGAATTGCTGAACTTCAGGGACAGGCCAAAGAATATACCGGTACTTTTTATATTGGCGCCACTACGCCTTCTTATGATTTAGAAACCGAAATCGACGCTAATTTTCCAACAGCACATATTGACGAAGCTTTAATTCACGAAACGGTGAAACAATTTTTAGGCGAAATTGATCAAAAACCACCCATTTTTTCGGCTATCAAAAAAGACGGAAAACGCCTTTACGAACACGCCCGTGCCGGAGAAGAAGTGGAAATTTCCAGTCGAAAAACTACCATTCACGAATTTGAAATCACCCGAATTGCATTACCCGAAATTGATTTCAGAGTAGTTTGCAGCAAAGGAACTTACATTCGTTCTCTAGCTTATGATTTTGGAAAAGCCTTGAATTCTGGTTCGCACCTAACCGTTTTGCGTCGTACTAAAATTGGCGATTATGATGTAAAAAACGCTATCGATATTACGCTGTTTGAAGAAAGTATAATTTCAACTCACAACAACAACCAATCTTAATTTTAACTAACTTTAGTATATCAAGAATAAGGTGTCTATTTCATACTGATTATTAAAAAATACAATTATGAAAACCCTAACTTACATACTAATATTAATAGGTTACTCATTACCTAATTTCGCTCAATTTCAACAAGGTTCCTACACCTATTTCGGTGTATCGGTTCCACTAAAAGAAAATGTAAACCGGAGCGACGACGAATATTGGTTTTTACCTGATGGCTTAAGTTTAAAATTCGGAGAGGGCATTCATTTTAACCGAACAATATCCATAGGATTACATTCTGGAATTGACTGGATAGGTTCCAGAAAATTAGTAGTAATTCCTGCCTATGCCAATCTTAAATTAAGTTTACAACTTGGCCCTGAAGATTTTTTATACATCCAACCTGCTTACGGCAAGTCCATAGTCTTAGGCCGTGGAAATCTACATGATGACTTTCAAAAAATAAGCCTAGGATATGAAGGCATTGAAGGTTATTCTTTTTTTATTGAACTCACCCAATATGGATTTAAATTGTACACCCCTGATAAAGTGACCACGTTCAGCTTGGGGTTGGCATTTACAGCATTCAACAAAAAAACAAGAACCAACATCAATAAAATAAAACCATAAAAGCTTTTTTGGAAAACTAATTTAAACCTACTTTTACTTTTTCCAAAATTTCATTCTGAGATAGCTCTTGATCCAATTCTAGCATCATAGTCATAATTTCGTTTTGAGTCGTCATTCCTTTATCATGCAAATACCACAACTGCAATTCTGTTTTGATGGTCTCATCAATAACCCCGTGCTCTTTTTTATAATTTACAATCAAATCAAAAGCGGGTTTAGGTCTTGGTCCCCATTGTGCTACCACATTTGAAGTCTCTTTTTCTAGAACTATCAATTTAGGGATTGCTCTGGCGTTATTGGTCAAAAATTGATCCATTACGTCCAAATGCTCATCTCTAAGCACAATTCTCATCTCAATTTTACCTTCACTAGCCTCACTCATTTTATTAAAAACAGGCAAAAGTTGGGCAGCATCGCCACACCAACCTTCTGAAATCACAATCCAAACAAACTCATTCTGTAATGACTTTAGTTGATCAATGCTATCCTCCGAAATTTTCATGGTTTTATCCAAACGATTCATACGAGTCTCGTTTAAAGCACTATAATGGGTTAAATCTTCCGTTTGTTGATGTCCTGTTGACTTTCCTTCTTTTAATAAATCGCTTACTAATTGTCTATATGCCAGATAGGTATAGCTTTCCGTTAATGCTCTGGCAATTGATGAAATCATATCTTTTAATTTTTAAACAAAAATACAGCACAAAGATATGGATTTACTATGACAAAAATCACATTCAAATGAACAAAAGTCGTAATTTTATAAAAAACAACCCCAATAATGAACTTACACACAAAATCAATTGGCTTAGCGCTTTCGGGTGGTGGGACAAAGGGTTTAGCCCATGCGGGTGCTATCAAATTTTTAGAAGAACAAAACATACGTCCCACAAAAATTGCAGGAACCAGTGCAGGTTCCATTGTTGGTGCTATGTATGCTTGGGGCAAAACTCCCGAGGAAATCTTAGACTTTTTCAAGTCCATCTATTTTTTTCATTGGCGACATATTACATTTACTAAAGCAGGTTTGATTGATTCGGAAGCCTTCAAAGATTATTTTCATGCTGTTTTTAAAGAGGCGAAACTATCTGATTTGGAAATCCCTACCCAAATCACCGCTACCGATATGATTAAAGGCCAACTTAAAATATTTGATTCAGAAACCAAGATTGTCGACGCACTCATCGCCTCGTGTTCGTTCCCTGGAGTGATTTCGCCGTATCAAATTAATGGCAATCACTATAGCGATGGCGGTATTTTAAATCATTTCCCAACTGATTTACTTCGAAAAAATTGCGATACTATTATTGGCGTCTATGTAAGTCCTATTAACAACATTAAACCAGAGGATTTAAATTCTATTCGAGCGGTTACCACAAGAGCATTTGATATCCTTTCGGAACACGCTAATATATCGAAATTCAATCAATGTGATTGGATTATTCAACCTAAAGAACTGAGTGTTTATAGTACCTTCGAAACCAATAAAACGAAAATGGATACGATTTTCAATTTAGGCTATGAGGCTGCCAAATACAGCTTTGAAAACAAAATTTATAAAATTTAAGTCGTGCTATTTCAGAAAAAAAGAATATCCCTATATTTGCACCAATCAACGCAACATACACATGAAATACAAAAGAATTCTTCTAAAATTAAGCGGAGAAGCTTTAATGGGAGACCGTCAATATGGAATTGACCCTGTAAGATTAGCTGAATATGCTGAAGAAATCAAAAAAGTACACGCAAAAGGAGTAGAAATTGCCATCGTAATTGGCGGAGGAAATATCTTTAGAGGAGTTGCAGGAGCAAGCAACGGAATGGACAGAGTGCAAGGAGATTATATGGGAATGCTTGCAACCGTTATAAACGGAATGGCTTTACAAGGTGCTCTTGAAGAAAAAGGCATGAAAACACGTTTACAAACTGCTTTAAAAATGGAGTCTATCGCTGAACCTTATATTAAAAGAAGAGCCGACAGACACTTAGAAAAAGGAAGAATTGTAATTTTTGGAGCTGGAACAGGAAACCCTTACTTTACAACCGATACAGCTGCTGTATTACGTGGAATCGAAATCAACGCTGATGTGATTTTAAAAGGAACACGTGTAGATGGAGTTTACGATTCTGACCCAGAGAAAAATGCTTCGGCAGTTAAATTCGACTTTATCTCATTTGATGATGTAATCAAAAAAGGACTAAATGTAATGGACACTACAGCCTTTACTTTAAGCCAAGAAAATAAATTACCTATCCTTATTTTTGACATGAACAAAAGCGGAAACTTAGAAAGAATCTGCGATGGAGAAAATATTGGAACTGTAGTAAATATATAAATAGCAGATGGCAGTTTACAGATAGCAGGAAATCTGAAATCTAAAATCTAAAATCTAAAATCTGAAATAAAATGACTGAAGAAATTGAATTTATATTAGATAGCGCTCAAGAATCTATGGAAGGTTCAATCGCTCACTTAGAAAAAGAATTTCTAAATATACGTGCTGGTAAGGCTTCTCCTGCTATGTTGGGGAGTGTTTTTGTAGACTATTACGGCTCATCAACACCTTTAAATCAAGTTGCTAAAATAAGCATACCTGATGCTAGAACAATAACTTTGCAGCCTTTTGAAAAAAGCATGTTGCAAACCATTGAAAAAGCAATCATGATTGCTAACCTAGGATTTAATCCAATGAACAATGGTGATGTAATCATTATTAGTGTTCCACCTTTGACAGAAGATCGTCGTCGTGAATTAGCGAAACAAGCTAAAGCGGAAGCTGAAGATGCTAAAATCGGGATTAGAAATGCTAGAAAAGATGCGAATACTGACATCAAAAAACTAGAAAAAGAAGGAACTTCTGAAGATGTATGTAAAAGTGCCGAAGAAGATGTTCAAAATCTAACGAATACTTACATTAAAAAGATTGACGAACTTCTTGTTCTAAAAGAAGCAGAAATCATGAAAGTATAACTTTCAAACAAAAACATATTGAAATCCGTCCTGATGTTCTGTCTCGACGGATTTTTTATTCCTACTTTTGCCATACCAAAATGAATTCACTTACGTTTTGATACAAACCCACTCTATGAAGCATCTTTTTTTGTTTTTATTCTTTAGCCTTTCGCTTCAAGCACAATTTCGAATCAATGGAATTGTTAAAGAATCCAGCACAACAAAAACACTTGCTTTTGCTACTATTACAACTAACGATGGTGTTATTAGCACTTCAGATGTAGATGGAAAATTCAGCATCCTATCTCAAAACCCTATTTCCTATTTTTATGTTTCCTACATTGGTTACCAAAAAATAAAAATAAATGTTGCGCAAAACAATCATTTTTACCCGGTGCTGCTTACGCAAAAAACAGACAAGCTCAATGAAGTAGTAGTCAATTCGGAAAATGCGGCAACTGCCATCATCAAAAAAACCATTGCATTAAAAGACAATAATAATCCTCAAAAAAGACTTCAAAGTTTTGAATTCAAAACCTACAACAAATTAGTTGTTTCGGCCAATCCTGATTCGATTGCTGGAAAAATAGATTCCATTATAGTCAAAAAAACAAAAGAAGGTGTCTATTTTAAAATTGACTCTGCCAATTACAAATTCAAAACTACCGTAAGCAAACGCCATTTATTCCAAACGGAAAAAGTGTCACAATATCAGTTTAGTAACAAAACCTTAAAAGAAACCATTCTGGGGACTAAAATGGCAGGATTAAAACAACCGCTATATGAAATCCTTGCTTTTAACCTACAATCTTTTTCCATATACGAACCCAAATACGAACTTTTTGAAACCAAATACAACAGTCCTATAGCTGATGATGCTATTAGGGAATACAACTATAAACTTTTGGATACAGTAGTCATCAGTGGCAGAAATGCTTATATGATTTACTTTAAAAACAAAAAGAAAAGCAAAGCCAAAGGACTAGAAGGTATTTTGTATGTTGACCAAAATAATTACGCTATCACTAAAGCTATAATGCGTATTAGAGGGCTACTGGACATCAGCGGGACTCATGAATTCGAATACAATCCAACAGAAAATATTTGGTTTCCAAGACACAAAAATTTCCAAATTATCAAAGGAAAAAACGACGATGATATTAAAATATTCGGTGGTACGATTCAATTTGATGGCGACATGAAACAGGATTTAAGTCCGAGAAAAAAACAACCATCGGATTATATTTATTTACTGTCTGACAGCTATAATTTTGACATTAAAAACAACACCGAAGTCCAAATTTTGAATCCAAATTTTGCTGTAGAAATAGATAAAACTGCTTTTAAAAAAGAAGATTCTTTTTGGGAAAATTATCGAAAGGACAGCATAGACAACAGAAGCAAAAGAACTTACAACGAACTTGATAGCATTTCAGTAAGAAGAAAAATTGCAAATCGTGTACAATTTGGTAAGAAAGCAATCAATGGGTATTTACCTATTGGCTTTTTTGATTTAGACTTGCGTAAAATATTTAGCTACAACAATTACGAAGGTTTCCGTTTAGGCTTAGGCGGGGTAACCAATGACAGACTTTCTAAACTGTTCCGAATAGATGGCTATTATGCCTATGGAACCAAAGATGGAATTTTTAAAGGGAGTATTGGAGCTGCGGTTAAAATGGATAGCCGTACCAACTCTTGGTTAGGGTTTTCCTATACAGATGATATTCGAGAAATTGCGAGTACCTCATTTTCTATCGAAAAAAAGCCTTTCAAAATTTACGACCCAAGACCAATAAATATCAGCACTTTTTACAATTACATAAGTTGGAAAACCTATATAGAAACGAAGAAAATCCCAAAAACCGAAAGCGTTTGGGAGATTTCTAAAAGCGAGATAACACCAAAATTTGATTATGCGTTCCATCTAAAAGACAAACTATTTACAGCTTACAACATATCGACTGCTATGGTTTCCTTACAATGGAGTCCTTTTAGCGATTACATGCAAACCCCAACTGGCCGAATTGAAACAGAAAAACGCTATCCAAAATTCACCTTTCAATTTACTCAAACCTTAGGTAATCTATGGAAAAATGATTTTGATTTTAGCAAATTTGACTTCAAAACCGAATATGAAAAAAAATACCTCAACGGTCATAAAACCTCTTTATTAGTTCAGGCAGGTTATGCCAATGGGGATGTTCCTTTGACCCATTTGTACAATACCTCTCCAAATAATATTACTAAAGAAACCATTATCCAAAGAATTACTTTTGGAGGAAAAAACAGTTTTGAGACCATGTTTTTCAATGAGTTTTTCTCTAATAAATATGCCTATTTTCAATTCAAACACGCTTTTAACCGTGTCACCTTATTGAAAAAAATAAAGCCATCACTGGTATTAGTTTCCAGAATGGCTTGGGGAAATCTAGAACATCCCGAACAACATCTGGGATTAAATTTCAAAACCTTAAAGGATGGTTTTTTTGAATCGGGAATCGAATTAAACCAAATTTTTAATGGCTTAGGATTAACTACATTTTTCCGTTATGGTTCTAATCAGCTACCAAAACTACAAGACAATATTGCCATCAAATTGAGTTATGTACTGAATTTAGGTTTTTAGTGATTGGATACAAATTTCAATCCAATAATAGAACCTATCAAAGTAACAATAAAGAATAATCGCCAGAAAGTAGCTGGTTCTTTAAAAACAAAGATTCCTACTAGAACTGTTCCTACAGCTCCTATTCCTGTCCAAACCGCATAAGCAGTCCCAATAGGCAATTCCTGCGTGGCTTTGTACAATAAAAACATACTTGCTGTAAGACTCAACAAAAATCCCAACATCCAGTATGCCGATTCCATTCCAGTAGTTTCTTTGGCCTTTCCCAAACAAGAAGCAAAAGCTACTTCAAACAAACCACCAATTATTAATAAAATCCAACTCATCTTTAGGCTCTAATAATTAATACAGAAGAAAATCCTAGAGGTAAATTCACGTCTGTATCAAGCACTGCTTTCCAACTTTCTAAACTAATCAACATTAAATCTTGTTCTTTTAAAAAGTTAGTATCCATAACATCCTGATTAATTACACTGATATTATTTGGAAATTTTTGCAACAAAACCGAAACCGCACTTTGCATCACAAAATTATTTTTCAAAATACCATTCATATCTAAAATATTGATTTTAGAATTGCTATTAAAAACCATTTTCTGAACAAAATCAATCAAAATGGCATCATCCGATTTGATTATAGGCACAAAAACCTGATTCAACGCTTCAAAATCATTATCGATTAAAATTCCCAAAGGTTTTTTGGTCTTAGCCACAATTTGTCTGGTGCGTTCATCAAAAGGCGAATTTTCAAACAATCCTTCTTTTCCTTTGAACTTATCAATCAAACGATCCGGATTAATAATTCTTGTGGTAAATCCAATAACTTTACCCAGCAAACTTCCTTCAAAAATAGATTTACCCACACCCACCAATAATAAATCATAATCACCGTTATTCGCCACATCAGCTATTTCAGTTTCAATATCATTGGTCACTTTAAAAATAGAAAGCAACTTTACCCCTAAATGATCTGATTCATCATAAATAGGTTCGAAAGTTTCTCTTTCAATTTCTTCCATATTAAAGGAGTGCAATTCATCACTTTGCGACAAATGCATAGCTGTAATTACCGTTGCCGTTTTTTGTTTTTTAGTTAAACCATTAGCCAAATGCAACAAGGCTTTTCCTTTTTCATTATTACCAAAGGAGATTAGAATACGATACTTATCTTCATCAATCAACTCAGCAGTTTCTGATTCGCGTGTATTCTTAAAAATCAAATCCAACAAATCTAGCGCAGGCCCCGTCATAAAAGTTGTTACCAATGCCATAATGACCATCATCGTAAAAACTTCAGGTGTAAGTACTTTAAGTTCTAGACCAATATTTAATACAATTAGTTCCATCAATCCTCGAGTATTCATCAATGCTCCGATGGTAAAACTATCATGCCAATTTTGACCCACAAACCTTGCTGCTAAAGCACTCCCCACAAACTTACCTATAACAGCTACAGCTATTATTCCTGCTGTAACTTTCCACAAATAAGGATCATTTAGTAAGCCTACTTGAGTATTCAATCCTGTAAACACAAAAAACAAAGGCAGCAATAGAATAACAGAAACATCTTCGACCTTTTCGATAAAAATCATTCGGAACTTAGCAATATCTGGCATAATAGCCCCCATCATAAATCCGCCAAAAAGAGCATGAATTCCAATAACTTCGGTAGCATAAGACGAAATAATCAACAACAGAAAGAAAATTGCCATTACAGGCTTCCCAATATTTTCTTTTTCAGCATATAAATCCCCTATTCTTTTCAAGAATGGCTTTACGATAAAAAGCATCGCCAAAACATACAGTAATGCTAGAAAAATCACATACAGTGAACCAACAAAATCACCAGCCTTTACAATGGCAATAACCACAGCTAGTAAACACCAAGCGGTAATATCATCGGCAGCAGCACAGGTAATTACAATGGCACCCAAACGGGTTTTGTGAATCCCTCGCTCCTGAACAATACGAGCCAAAACCGGGAAAGCCGTTATACTCATGGCAATTCCCATAAAAAGACTAAAAGAAAGAAATTCTACACCTTGAGGGGCAAACTGATTATAGACAAAATAAGATAAGCCAATCCCCATAGCAAAGGGAATAATAATACTGGCATGACTAATTACAATAGCTTCACTTGCTTTGTTTTTCAAAACTTTCACATCCAGTTCCATTCCGATTACGAACATGAACAGAATTAATCCTATCTGACTTAAAAATTTCAAATTGCCTAAAGAGGCCTCTGGAAATAATGCCGCAGAAAATTCTGGAAAGTACATTCCCACCAAGGAAGGTCCAAGAACAATACCCGCAATAATTTCTCCAATAACCGTGGGTTGTCCTATTTTTTTGAAAAACCAACCAAAAATTCGAGCCGTTAGAATAATCATTACAATTTGTGCCAAAAGAATGGCCAAAGGGTCCTGAAAATTATGCAACATGGATTGGATAAAATCATCAAAAGAATTGCCTTGAGTAGAAATAACAACATTCGATTTCTTTAATTCTAACAATTTTCCTTTCTCGATTATCATATAAATTAAAGCCGAGAAAAAACCTGTTACACCCAAATAAAACAGCGAATTTTTATATTTTTTCAAAACCATAGTTCAAAAAATAATTAATTTTTATTCCACACAAAGATGCTAAATTCTTTGTTAGAATTTACATGCTCAAAATTAAGTTTATGTTTTGATAAATGAGGGCTTAAAAAAACCTAAATTTAATTTAAAATTTACAAATCGTACTGCGCTTTCCTGCTGATTTCACTACATTTGCAGCCTTTAAATATCAATTATGATCAAGTGGTTTAGTTTGGGATTTTGGGAGTTAATTGCTCGTATTGTTCTTCGAAATAAAATTTTAATGTTATCCATTATCGTTGCGATAACTGTTTTTTTAGGAATGCAATGGAAAAATATCCATTTTACATTCACTGAAGCCAATATGTTACCAGAAGACAATATTGCAAATGTAGAATACAATGCGTTCTTAAATAAATTTGGTGAAGAAGGAAACTTAGTTATTATTGGGGTAAAAGACAATACTTTATTTACGCCAAAAGCCTTCAAAGCTTGGAATACACTAATGAACAGTCTAAAAAAAGACAAAGCAATTGATTTAGTTATTTCCATCAACGATTTAAAAAAACTTCAAAAAAACGATTCCCTACAAAAATTCGAATTAATCCCTTTTGTAGACCAAAAGCAAGCACTGGACAAAGGTTATCTGGAAAAAATCAGGAAAGAACTTTTTAATGATATGCCTTTCTACGAAGGATTGCTATTCAACAAAAAATCCGGAAGCATTCGTTCGGCAGTTTACATGGATAAGAAAATAGTAAACACCGCAGTCCGTAAAGATTATATTCTAGACAAATTAGTTCCTGCTGTGGAAAAATTTGAAAAAGAAACCAATATTGATTTGCGCGTTTCAGGTATGCCCTATATCCGAACACTAAACGCCAAAACAATTACTGACGAAATCAGTCTTTTTATTGGAGCTTCGTTATTAGTTACTTCCTTATTGTTTTTCTTCTTTTTCCGAAGCTTTAGAGCTACCTTAATCTCCATCATTATTGTGGTTATTGGGGTAATGTGGTCTTTTGGTGTTTTAGGATTAATGAATTACGAAATCACGGTTCTAACTGCCTTAGTACCTTCATTGATTATTGTTATTGGGATTCCAAACTGTATTTTCCTAACGAATAAATACCATCAGGAATACAAGGTACACCGCAACAAAGTAAAAGCATTACAAAGGGTAACAACCAAAATTGGTATGGCAACTTTAATGACCAATGTTACTACAGCAATTGGTTTTTTCACCTTTATTTCTTCCAATAACAAGTTGTTAATAGAGTTTGGAAATGTAACTTCCATCAACATCATGCTATTATTCTTTTTGTGTATTGTAGTTATTCCGATTTTTCACAGTTACATTCCTGCTCCTATAGACCGCCATATTGAGCACTTAGACCGTGGATCAGTAAAAAAATTCATGGATTGGATTTTGCACAATATAAAATACAACCGTTTTTCAGTTTATGTAGTAGCCATTTCATTGTTAGTAATCAGTATTATTGGAATTTACGAAATGCGTATTTCGGGAAGTTTAATCGAAGACATGCCTAAAAAAGAAGCCTTTTTCCAAGATATTATTTTCTTCGAAAAAGAATTTGATGGGGTTATGCCATTAGAAATTATGATTGACACTAAACGCAAAAAAGGTGTTATGAAACTTTCTACGCTTAGACGTATGGACGAACTTGAGAAAGCCATAGATGAAATTCCAGAACTATCTAAACCTATTTCCATTGTTAATTTAGTTAAATATTCCAAACAAGCTTACTACAATGGAAATCCAGAATATTATGATTTACCTACTTCGCAAGAGCAGGGATTCATCCTATCTTATGCTAAAAATGCCACAAAGAATTCCAAAGAAAATTTAATGAAAAGCTATGTGGATTCGACAGGTCAATTTGCCCGAATCACTACTTTCATGCGTGATGAGAACGGAAGTGCGATACCAAAAGTGGAAGCTGAAATTAGAAAACAAGCCAATAAAATTTTCCCACCAGACCGTTACAATGTTACAATCACAGGTAAGGCTTTGGTATTCCAAAAAGGAACGGGTTACTTACTAGACAACTTACTTTCGTCATTAGTATTTGCCTTTTTCTTAACGGCATTATTAATCGGATTTATGTTCCGTTCATTCAAAATGATTCTGGTTTCTATTATTCCAAATTTACTACCATTATTGTTAACCGCAGGATTGATGGGCTTTTTAGGAATCCCATTAAAACCATCAACAATATTGGTGTTCGGAATTGCGTTTGGACTTTCGGTAGACGACACGGTCCGATTCTTAGCACAATACCGAGAAGAATTAAAGAAAAACAACTGGAAAATCCGTAAATCAGTATATGCTACATTTAACGATGCCGGTTTAAGTATGTTTTATACTTCTATCGTATTGTTCTTTGGATTCTCTGTTTTCATGCTTTCAAGTTTTGGAGGAACAATTGCTCTGGGTGGATTAATTTCATTAACCTTATTATTTGGAATGTTGTCTAACTTAATGTTATTGCCTTCATTAGTATTGACCTTAAACAAAACATTAGCTAACGAACAGGAATTTATAGAACCTAAAATTGACATCATTGAGCATAGTGATGAAGAGATCGACGCTTTAGATAAAATCAAACTTTAAACTTTTAGAAATAAAAACAACTAACAATGTTAATCGATCAACAAGTTACATTAGTTAACAAATACATAGACAAATCTATAGACTTTGGTTTTGAATACGCTCCAAAATTAGTAGGAGGAATTATAGTTTTAGTAATTGGTTTATGGTTTACTAAAATCGTTACAAAAGCGGTTGGAAAATCTTTAGAAAGATCGAAAATTGACCAATCATTGATTCCATTCTTAAGAAGCCTAACTAATATTACACTAAAAGTTTTAGTTGCCATAACAGTTATGGGGATGATTGGTATCCAAATGACTTCGTTTGTAGCAATTCTTGGAGCAGCTGGTTTAGCAGTAGGTATGGCATTATCAGGCACCTTGCAAAATTTTGCCGGAGGCGTTATTATTTTAATCCTGAAACCATTCCGAATTGGTGATACTATCGAGGCACAAGGTTTTATTGGTACGGTAAAAGAAATCAGTATTTTTTCTACAATGCTTAACACTGCCGATAAAAAACTAGTCATTATTCCTAACGGTCCATTATCAACAGGCGCTTTAACAAACCATTCGGCTGAACCTACAAGAAGAGTAGATTGGACTTTTGGAATCGCTTTTGGCGATGATATTGAAAAATTTAAAAAAGCCATGACTCATTTTATCGAACAGGATGCTAGAATATTAAAACAACCTGCGCCATTTATTGGAATCGCTTCTTTAACTGATAGTACAGTAACTATTGCTGTAAAAGTTTGGGTAGACGGATCCAATCATACCGCAGTATTTTTTGATATGAACGAAAAAGTATATACGCAATTTACCGATTACAATCTTCATATTTCAGCTCCTCATGTAGACAGCCCTGCGAAGAAATAAGAGTCATTTTTTTTAATAAAAAAAGAAATAGTATAAAATCCTGACCTAGAAACCGTCAGGATTTTCTTTTTTGAATAAGGCTATTGTCATTAATTCATCAAAAAAAACGCTTGATTTTTTTTGAATAACAAAAAAGAATCTTAACAATACCTATAATCAGCAAATAGTATTGACTAGAGAAGTATTTGCAGAAAAAAATCTTATTTTTACTTAGGTACTTTACAAAAATAGGAACGAAATATTTTCCTTTTTGGAAGGCTTACAAAAGAATGATACCACTAATTAGCATACTAACAATATGGGACATACGAATTCTGAATCAGAAAGATTAGCCGTTTCTGATAATTACAGAAATTGGAAAAAATGGGGACCTTATTTAGCCGAAAGGCAATGGGGAACTGTTCGTGAAGATTACAGCCAACATGGAGAAGCATGGGAATTTATAGACCATGACAAAGCCCGAAGCAACGCTTACCGCTGGGGAGAGGAAGGTATTGGTGGTTTTTGTGACTCCAGAGAAATTTTATGTTTAGCGCCTGCCTTTTGGAATGGCAAAGATCCTATTATCAAAGAACGTTTATTTGGTTTAACAAATAATCAAGGAAATCATGGTGAAGATGTCAAAGAATTGTACTTCCATCAAGTTTCTACTCCTACACATACTTATAACCGCTATTTATACAAATACCCACAAAACGAATTTCCATATAGCGATTTAGTTAACAACAACCGTCGCAGTCGTGAGGAACCGGAATTTGAAATTTTAGACACTAACAGTTTTAACAACAACGCCTATTTTGATTGTTATATCGAATATGCCAAAGCCAATGTAGACGATATTTTAATGAAGGTGACTGTAGCAAACCGTGGAGAAGCAGCAGCCAGCATTCACGTGTTACCACATTATTGGTTCCGAAATTTTTGGAAACACAACAACCGTCATCCAAGACCCAATATGGAATCCTATGGGGATAATATGGTGCTTTCTAAAAGTAGCCGAATAGGCGATTACTACCTGTACCATGAAGGAGGACAACAATTGTTTTGTGAGAATGAAACTAACAACAAACGTATTTACAACTTTGCTAACGAATACGAATATGTCAAAGATGGGATTAACAACCATGTTGTAAACGGAGAAGCTACTGTAAATCCAAACAAAACAGGAACCAAAGTAGCCATTTGGCATCAGTTAGACTTACAAGCAGGAGAAGAAAAAACCATCCGAATCCGTTTAAGCAATTCGGTACTGGAAAATCCATGGGCTGATTTTGAATCGGTATTTAATAAAAGAAAACAAGAGTGTGAAAATTTTTATAACGAAACCATAAACGAAAAAATACCCGAAGCCCATCGTGCCATTGCCAAGAGTGCTTTTTCAGGTTTATTATGGACTAAACAATTCTACTATTTCAATATTCACAAATGGCTATTTGGAGGCATTGAGGAAACTCCGGCCAGTAGAAGTAATTTGCGCAATTACAGTTGGCAACACCTAAACAATCGCCATGTAATTTCGATGCCAGACAAATGGGAATATCCATGGTATGCCGCTTGGGACTTGGCTTTTCACATGGCTTCCTTTGTGGAAATTGACCCCTATTTTGCCAAACAACAATTGTTATTGGTTTTACAAGAAAGCTATATGCATCCTAACGGCCAAATTCCAGCTTACGAATGGAATTTTAGCGATGTAAATCCTCCTGTACACTCTTGGGCGGTTTGGAAAGTCTATGAAAAAGACAAAAACCGTACAGGAAAAGCTGATACGCCATTCCTTGAAAAAGCCTTCCAAAAACTACTCATCAACTTTACTTGGTGGGTGAACCAAAAAGACACCAGTGGAACCGACTTATTCGAGGGCGGATTCTTAGGATTAGATAACATTGGGGTTTTTGACCGCAATCACATGCCCGAAGGAATAAAAAAAATGCAACAAGCCGATGCGACTAGTTGGATGGCAATGTTTTCGTTGAACATGTTGCGTATGTCATTAGAACTGGCAATCACTAACAAAATATACGAAGAGATTTCGGCGAAGTTTTTCCGACACTTTTTGAATATTGCCTGGGCCATGCACCATATTGGTAAAAAAGATATTTCTCTTTGGGACGACCAAGACAATTTTTACTATGATGTGGTACAAATGTCGAATGGAAAAACCGAGCGCTTACGAGTACGTTCTTTAGTGGGTGTGATTCCATTGTTTGCAGTCGAAATCATGCACAAAGACTTATTTGATGAGTTGCAAGAATTTAGAAATCGTGCCAATGAAATCATAAGAACCCGTCCCGATTTAGCTTCTCTAATTTCCAACTTAGAAAAAGCCAATGCAGATGGGAATTTCTTGTTCTCCATAATGCGTGGTTTTAGATTGGAAAACCTATTAAAACGTTTGTTAGACGAAAATGAATTCCTCTCCGATTACGGAATTCGCTCGTTGTCTAAATACCATAAAGACCATCCTTTTGTGTTTAACAATTCTCACCAAATTCAATATGAACCAGGAGAAAGCCGTTCAGGGATGTTTGGAGGAAATTCAAACTGGCGTGGTCCTATCTGGATGCCTTTAAACTACATGATAATTCAATCGTTGCGTCAATATTATAAATTTTATGGACCAACATACATCTATGAATTCCCAACAGGTTCTGGCAACAAATTGAATCTAAAACAAATTGCTAACGAGTTGACAAAACGCTTAATCCGATTGTTTGAACGCAATAGCGAAGGTAAATTCCAATACCATTCGGACGATCACGAAATGCATTTTGCCAAAAACGAACATTTTAGAAACGAGCATCTTTTCTATGAATTCTTTGACGGTGATACCGGAAAAGGACTCGGTGCTTCCCATCAAACCGGTTGGACAGCCCTGATTGCTAATTTGATTTTGGAATTAGACGAATAAACTATTTTTTTACAACTTATAAAATCCTGTCTTGTTTTGAGGAACGAGATGGGATTCTTTTTTGGGGAGCTGAACTTTAGTATTTTCAATAAATTTTGTTCCTGCCATTCACTATATCTTGTGAGGCAAAAGCCAAGCCCCACAAGGATGTCGTTACTGTCAGGGCTAGTGAGAAAATTCTGTTTTTGTAGGATTGTTTTTTATATATTTGAAAAAAGATTAAAACTGATAGCCGTCAGGCCTATCCACCTAAAATTGGGGTGATAAGTCTAATTTTGTCAGACCTATATACAAGTTGTAAGCAATTTAATAAAAACAAATGGTGATGAAATTTATAATAATTGGGTGTTCTATTTTAACATTATTTCTAGTTATTTACTTTCCTTCCTTTCGAACGTCTTTTAATAAGTGGAAAAATAAAATTAAAATAGAAAGAGAAACTGAACTTATAACAAAGCAAGAATTAGCTAAATTAAAAAAAGAAAAAGAATTAGCTGAACTTGATAAAGCAAGAGCTTTGGCAACAAAAGAACGAAATGAAAGATTAAAGAAAGCTAAAGACGAAGAAGTCGACAAAAATAATTCTACATATAAAAGTATGTTCTCTAGCAAGTATGAAAATGCCAGAATTTATCATGAAGTACAATACACCGGAGCTTATAGAGTGCCAATTGCTGATTATTGGAATAATGATTTAAATATTCATAATGATGGCTTAAGTTTCTTCATTGACAACTTAAAATCTGCTCAAGGAAAAGGACAGCTTGAGGTAAGGCACAATAGTTTTGAAGATAATGATTTTGACACATATAGTCTAGAAATTATAGATGGGTTTGCTATTCTTGATAAACGGTTAAAGACTAAGAACCATCCCTATCCCTTCCAAGATTATTTTTATTTTACTATCAGAGAGAACTCTTTCGAAGATATAAAAACAGGCATAATTCACAACATACGATTTACCCCTTATCGTGCATCAGATTGGAAATAAAGATTAAATAACATATTTGTGTTTTAAAAAAAAAGACATAAAAGAAATATTTCATAATTCTCTAAAAAGGAAGTTAAGTAAATTTAAAAACTGCTTACAACAGCTAAGGGATTCGTTGCGTGCGTAGCACGAGCAATGAAGCCCGTGTTGAACGGAACCGCTCTACATCCATCCCTATGGGGTTTTCGATAAATGAGTTAGAAGAATTTCAAGAGGATTTAGTGTCCTCTTTTTTTTTGTGGAGTTTTAAATGTGGTTTTAAGGTGTTTTCCCCAAACTGGTGCTCGATTACATCGAGTACCTATTTAAATTAAAATAAAAATCGTAGGGTTTGCAACGCGGCTAATCCAAACTTGACTAGCTTAAATACTATATTCCGTACCTACTTCGGATGGATTGAAATCCATCCCTACAAAATATGCCGAGCCTACGGCTCTGTTTAAAACCTCAATAAAACGAAGTTCCGTAGGAACGAAGCTTTTGTAGCCCCGAAATTTATTTCGGGAAAAATAATAGGCCACGAATAAATAGCTCCGTAGGAGCGGTATATTTATAGTCCTGTAAGGATGACATATATTTCGTTCACACATTTCTAGCCCCGGTAGTAGCGGCATCCTTGTGGGGCTTGGCTTTTGCCCCACAAGATAAAGCGGATAACGGGATAATGCTCCTAATAAGAATTGAATCGAGTTTACTGCTTTGAAAAAATGAATTATATTTGTCTGTGTAAAACAGGATGAATTCTAATCGATATTATAGATAAATGAAGCATACAAAAGTTAAAGACTTATTGAATAGCGCAGTAACACTACAGGAGGTAAATGCAAAAGGATGGGTAAGGACTTTTAGAAACAATCAGTTTATTGCTTTGAATGATGGTTCGACTATCAATAACATCCAATGTGTGGTAGATTTTGAAAATACCCCAGAAGATATTTTAAAAAGAATTACTACGGGTGCGGCGGTATCGGTAACGGGTACTTTGGTTGAAAGTAAAGGTGCTGGTCAGAAGGTAGAAATTCAGGTGGCTAAATTGGAAATCTTAGGAGATTCAGACCCTGAGAAATTCCCAATGCAGCCTAAAAAACACTCTTTGGAATTTTTACGTGAAAATGCGCATTTGCGTGTGAGAACCAATGCTTTTGGGGCGATTATGAGAGTACGTTCGGTATTATCTTTTGCGGTGCACAGCTATTTTCAACAAAAAGGTTTTGTCTATGTGAATACGCCAATTATCACCGGAGCCGATGCTGAAGGAGCTGGAGAGATGTTTCAGGTGACTTCGTTACCATTGGAAAACTTACCAAAAAACGAAGAAGGCAACATCGATTACAAAAAAGATTTCTTTGGAAAACATACGAATCTAACGGTTTCAGGTCAGCTGGAAGGGGAAACTTTTGCGATGGCTTTGGGACAAATTTATACTTTCGGACCTACTTTTAGAGCCGAAAATTCGAATACTTCTCGCCACTTAGCCGAATTTTGGATGATTGAACCAGAAGTAGCCTTCAATGATTTGGATGACAACATGGATTTGGCCGAGGATTTTATCCAATATGTGATTAAATACACCATGGAAAAATGTTCTGACGACTTGAAATTCTTAGAAAGTCGTTTGTTAGAAGAAGAAAAATCTAAACCTCAGGCAGAAAGAAGCGAAATGTCGTTGCTTGAAAAATTGAATTTTGTTCTAGACAATAAATTCAAACGTGTTTCGTACACGGAAGCCATCGATATTTTAAGAGATTCGACACCTAATAAAAAGAAAAAATTCCAATATATCATCAACGAATGGGGCGCCGATTTACAATCGGAACACGAGCGTTATCTGGTAGAAAAACACTTTAAATGTCCGGTAATCCTGTTTGATTATCCAGCCAATATTAAAGCGTTCTACATGCGTTTGAACGAAGACGGAAAAACGGTTCGTGCCATGGATATTTTGTTCCCTGGAATTGGTGAAATTGTAGGTGGTTCACAAAGAGAAGAGCGTTATGATGTTTTAATCGAAAAAATGAAAGCCCTAGGAATTAGTGAAGAAGAATTATGGTGGTATTTAGACACTAGAAAATTTGGAAGCGCGGTTCACTCTGGTTTCGGACTAGGATTTGAAAGATTAGTTCTTTTTGTAACAGGAATGAGCAATATTCGCGATGTGATTCCGTTTCCAAGAACACCAATGAATGCGGAATTTTAAATAAAGTTATATGTTAAATGTTAGAAGTTAAGCGTCACACTTCAACTTACAACTCATAACCCATAACTCATAACTGAAAATAGATGCTAAAGCAATTTTTAAATTTAAAATTATCTCAAAAATTATCTCCACAGCAAATACAGCTGATGAAGTTAATTCAATTGCCTACGCAAGCTTTTGAGCAACGTCTTTTAGAAGAAATGAATGAAAATCCGGCTTTAGAAGCTGGAAAAGAAGAAGAGGATTATGAAAAAGACGAATTCGATAACGATGATTATGACGACTATGATGATTCGGACAGAATTGAAGCAGACGACATTAATATCGACGAATACCTAAGTGATGATGATACTCCTGATTATAAAACCCAAGCTAATAATTACAGCGATGACGATGAAAATCGCGAATCACCCTTAGCGGCTCCTATCAGTTTTCATCAGGATTTAATCAATCAACTGAACACTTTTATTCTGGAAGATCACGAAAGAGAGATTGCCGAATTCTTAGTGGGAAGCATTGACGATATGGGTTACATCCGCCGAAGTATTCCAGACATTGTTGATGACATGGCTTTTACCCAAGGTATTTATACGGATGAATACATGGTTGAACGCATGTTACAGGTCATCCACCAATTAGAGCCATCAGGTGTAGGGGCTCGTGATTTGCAAGAATGCCTTTTGTTACAACTCAAGCACAAAACACCAACGGATTCGGTTGATTTAGCCGCTGATATTATCGAAAATCAATTTGATGCTTTTACCAAAAAACATTACGACAAATTGATTCAGAAATACAATGTTTCTAACGAACAGCTTAAAAAAGCAGTTTACGAAATTGAAAAACTGAACCCAAAACCAGGAGGAAGTTTTACAGGAAACAACAAAATCACCGAAAATGTAGTTCCTGATTTTGCCATTCGAATCATTGATAATGAACTCGAATTGACTTTGAATGGACGCAACGCTCCTTCCCTACACGTTTCTAAAGATTATCAAGAAATGTTACAAACTTATAAAGACTCTAGGGACAAATCGGGAGCTCAAAAAGAGGCAGTTCAGTTTATAAAACAAAAATTAGACTCGGCCAAATGGTTTATTGATGCCATCAAACAGCGTCAGGAAACCCTTTTTGTAACCATGAATGCCATTATGCATTATCAGGAAGAATATTTCTTAGACGGTGACGAAACCAAGTTAAAACCGATGATCCTAAAAGATATTGCCGATATTGTAGGTCTGGATATTTCTACTGTTTCTCGAGTGGCCAACAGTAAATATGTGGAAACACCTTATGGCACCAAACTGATTAAGGAATTTTTCTCGGAAGCAATGAAAAATGATCAGGGAGAAGATGTTTCAACTCTTGAAATTAAAAAAATCCTTCAAAATGTTATTGAAGAAGAAGACAAGAAAAAACCACTTCCTGACGATCAATTAGCCGAGATTCTAAAAGACAAAGGCTACCCAATTGCCCGAAGAACCATTGCCAAATACCGTGAACAACTGGATATTCCGGTAGCTAGAATGCGGAAAAAGATATAATAAAAAAAGGCTGTTTTGAAAATTCAAAACAGCCTTTTAAACATAAACAAAAACCAAATACTATTCTTTATTACTATCAATAATGGCTCCGGTACCGGCACCTACACCTGCACCAGCTAAACCACCAATAATAGCTCCTTCTCCTTTTTTCTTACTGATGATTGCTCCTGTTGCAGCTCCCACACCAGCACCAATAACAGCCCCTTTTGCCGTGCTGCTCCATTTCTTTTTCTCTGCTGGAGCCACAGCCGCTTGTTGTTCAACTACAACTACCTCTTTCTGAGGCGCAACTGCTTCTTGTTTAGCCATTTCCAATTTCATTGAATCAATCGCTTTTTGTTTGGTCATTTCTATTTTCATAGAGTCAATACTTGCCTGACTATCTTTAGTTACTCCTGCTGCTTCTGTTTTTTTACAAGAAACAATCATTAACGACGCTAAGATTATATACACATATCTCATGACTTATACTATTTAAAAATTAATACTATACAAAGATACGTGCAACAGCCTATCAGAACCGTTACAGGATTTGATCAAAATATTATAGAATTATAATCTGGGTAAAAAAAAGATGCTATTCTTCTTGATTTTTCTGAATAGCTTCAAAATATGCTGCACGGCTAAGGGGTTCATATTCTTCCGTTTCTCCTAACAAAACTAATTTATCATTGGCAGTTTTTCTAAAACTATAATGTGCTAGATTTCCTGTTCGAGTACAAACAGCATGTACCTTAGTAACATATTCGGCAGTGGCCATCAATGCAGGCATAGGGCCAAAAGGATTCCCTTTAAAATCCATATCCAATCCAGCAACAATAACTCTTATCCCTTGATTAGCTAAATCATTACAAACTCTTACTATTTCATCATCAAAAAATTGCGCTTCGTCAATACCAACTACATCACAACCTTGTGCCAAAATCGCAATATTAGCAGCAACTGGAACAGGTGTAGAACGAATTTCATTAGCATCATGAGAAACTACCATATCGTGATGATAACGAGTATCTACTTCCGGTTTAAAAATTTCAACTTTTTGTTTGGCAAATTGAGCTCTCTTTAATCGGCGAATCAATTCTTCTGTTTTACCCGAAAACATGGAACCGCAAATAACTTCAATCCAACCAAACTGCTCTTTATGATTTACTGTATTTTCGAGAAACATTTTATACTTTTCCTAACTTAAAAAATGAATAGTTTTTATTACTTTGTAAACAGAAAATCGGTTTAAGATTTTATACTTTTACACTTTCTCAAAAGTAGAAAATTTTTAGCAATTCGAAGGTTTATGAGTACTTATTTAAAAGCAGTTCTTTAAAACCTTTGAATCCTGATAAACAAAAAGACATTCGCCAAAATACGTAACCACTATGAAAAAAAAATTAGAAGCCGACTTAATTAGCATCGCACACAGAATTTTACAATTAAAAGATAAATCTGATGTTAATCAATTGTATTTGGAAACCCAAAAACTATATGAAAAGCTGTCTGTTTTAAAATTTATTGAAAAAAATTACGGCGAAGTAAAACCTACTATTGGAAACTACAGCGAAATAGAAAAAGAGATTGAAGAATTCTACGACAAAGAAGCAACTTTGCCAGTAGAAACTGTAATCGAAATGACGGAAAGCAATATTTTTCCAGAAACAAAAACCGAAGAAGCAGTTGCGGCAATTGTAGAAGAAAAAGAAGCCGAAATAGTTAGCCCCGTAGAAGAAACCATTCAAGAGGAACCTATAGCTGAAGCTGAAGTTGAAGAAACAGAGGAAGAAGAGGAAGATCTAATCTCGGATGAAGAAGAAGCAATCGAAGAAAATGAAATAGAATTCAATGAAGAAGAAGCCGTAATCGAGGAAGAAACCGAAGAAGAGGAAGAAGTTGAAGTTCCTTCTTTTAAGGCTGCTTTTGAACTAACTGAAGCACCCGAAATCGAAGAAACAAAAAGACCAGAACCACTACAAATTTCATTTGAAGATTTATTAGGTTTAGACTATAGTGAACCGGAATTTGTAAAAGTAGATGATGTTCCAGCAGAAGTAACTAAAGAAATTGTTTTTGAAGCTGCTGAACCTATTGAAAATAAAGAAGAAAAAACGGAAATAATAGAAGAAACTCCTATTGAAAAAGCGGTAGAGACAGCAGAAAAACCAAGTGCAAAAACGGTTACTTTGAACGATAAATTTTCAAAAGGAATCGAAATCGATTTGAATGACCGAATTGCTTTTGTAAAACATCTTTTTGGCAATAGCAACGAAGATTACATTCGTGTTATGAACCAAATCATCACTTTTGATAATTATTATGAAACCAAGAGTTTTATTGATGATATGGTGAAACCAGATTACAACAACTGGGAAGGAAAAGAAGAGTACGAAGAACGTTTTATGGAAATTATTGAGAAAAAATTCCTTTAAAACAACTGAACACTAACTAATTTATGTCTAAATTATATATCGTTCCCACGCCCATAGGCAATCTCGAAGACATGACTTTTAGAGCCATAAGGATTCTAAAAGAAGTCGACTTGATTCTAGCCGAAGATACTCGTACCAGTGGAAAACTCCTCAAACATTTTGAGATTAGCACGCATATGCATAGTCATCACATGCATAATGAACACAAAACCATAGAGAACGTTATTGCACGACTCAAGGCTGGCGAAAACATCGCTTTGATTTCGGATGCGGGAACACCTGCAATTTCCGATCCTGGTTTTCTGCTTACCCGCGCCTGTGTTGAAAATGGAATTGCTGTAGAATGCCTTCCAGGAGCAACGGCTTTTGTACCCGCTTTAGTGAATAGTGGTTTGCCTAATGACAAATTTGTTTTCGAAGGTTTTCTTCCGGAAAAAAAAGGACGTCAAACCCGCTATTTAGAACTAGCCGAAGAAACCAGAACGATGATTATCTATGTTTCTCCACATAAATTAGCAAAAACACTAGCCGAATTTATAACTTATTTTGGCGAAGACCGACAAATATGTGTCTCCAGAGAACTTTCTAAACTACACGAAGAAAACAGAAGAGGAACTGCTAAAGAAGTTTTGGCTCACTTTGAAAAAACAGCTCCACGTGGCGAAATTGTAGTGGTCGTAGCTGGAAAAACTATTGTAAAAGAAGCCAAGAAAAATAAATTTCAAAAAGACGAAGAATAGAACTAATCACTTAATCTCGTTTTGTCACATCTAGCGAAGTCGAGATGCTAAGTGAGTTCGCGACTTCGCTCGAACTGACAAAAAAAATTATATACAACTCATGAATATCCAAACTTTTTTAGAAAAATTAAAACAAACACCAGAAACAATTACTTTCCCTGAAACTATTGAAGTAATCGAAGCGAACTACGAATTTACTCCAACAGCTTTCCAAAACGGAAATACACATAACGCTGCCGGAACTAACTCCGGTTCTTGCAAATTATTTGCTTTTGCTCAATTACAAAACTTATCTCAAGATGAAACTTTGGCTTGTTTTGGTGCTTTTTACCGTGATGAAGTTTTAGGCGATCCAGAAGGAACAAACCACCAAAATATCAGAAACTTTATGGTTCACGGTTGGAACGGAATCCAATTTGAAGGTACTGCTTTAGAATTAAAATAAAAAAACTGCTGTCTGCTTGAGCGAAGTCAAAAGCCAAAAAAAATCTCGACTTCGCTCGATTTGACAAAAAAATCACAAATCAAATGCGTTGGACACTAAAACCCAAACCATCGGAAGATAAAATCAAACATTTGGCTCAAGCTCTAAACGTTGAAGATTTTGTTGCCCAATTGTTAGTACAACGCGGCATTGAAACTTTTGAAGACGCCAAACGTTTTTTTCGCCCTTCCTTAGATCATTTACACGATCCTTATCTGATGAAAGATATGGACAAGGCGATTGCCCGCATCGAAAAGGCCATCGAAAACGAGGAACGCATTCTGGTTTTTGGTGATTACGATGTAGATGGTACAACGGCGGTTTCATTAGTTTCTTCGTACTTAAGAAGCTTTTACCCTAATGTAGCTACTTATATTCCGGATCGATATGACGAAGGTTACGGAGTTTCCTTCAAAGGAATTGACTTTGCCGATGATAATGAATTTACTCTAATTATTGCGCTGGATTGCGGTATCAAATCCATTGATCATGTAGCTTACGCCAAAGAAAGGAATATTGATTTCATTATTTGCGACCACCACCGACCAGGAGACACATTACCCGATGCCGTAGCCATTCTCGATCCAAAAAGAGAAGATTGCCACTATCCTTATGACGAATTATGTGGTTGTGGTGTAGGATTCAAACTCATTCAGGCATTGGGTAGTAACAGAGAGCAAACTATTGAAGATTTAGTCCCGTATCTTGACTTGGTTGCCACAGCCATTGCTGCTGATATTGTACCTATCACTGGCGAAAACCGTGTTTTAGCTTATTTTGGTTTACAAGTTATTAATAATAGCCCAAGACCTGGAATTAAAGCTTTAATTCATCAGGTTAAAAAACAAACATTAGACATCACAGATGTTGTTTTTATTGTTGCCCCTCGAATTAATGCCGCAGGACGCATTAAACACGGGAATCATGCGGTAAAATTACTCAGCGAATTTGATTTTGAGCAAGCACAGCAATTTGCTTCCGAAATCGAAAAATACAATGCTGATAGAAAAGACTTAGACAAACAAATAACCAAAGAAGCCTTTGACCAGATTGAAAGAAACCAAGAACAAAACCGATTTACAACCGTTGTTTACCAAGAAGATTGGCACAAAGGCGTTATCGGAATTGTGGCTTCCCGATTAATCGAAACCTATTATCGTCCGACGCTAGTTTTCACCAAAAGTGGCGACAAATACGCAGCTTCTGCCCGATCGGTGAAAGGATTCGATGTTTATAATGCTTTGGAAGCCTGTTCAGAGCATTTGGAACAATTTGGCGGACACATGTATGCAGCCGGAATGACTTTAAAAGAAGAAAATTATGCTGCTTTTAAAGAAGCTTTTGAATTACAAGTACAAAAAACAATTCATCCTGACCAATTAATTCCTGAAGTAGAAATTGATGCTGAAATCAACTTTTCGGACATCACACCTAAACTTTGCCGAATCTTAAAACAATTCGAACCTTTTGGACCAATGAATATGACTCCTGTATTTTTGACTAAAAATGTCATTGACACTGGTTATGGAAAAAAAATTGGTTCAGAAGAAGAACATTTGAAACTTTTTGTGAAACAAAACCAATCGGAGGGAATAGCTGCAATTGGTTTTGGATTAGGAAACAAAATTGATTTAACAACCCATCAAAAACCATTTCAAATTGCCTATTGCATAGATGAAAACGAATGGAATGGAAAAGTTTCAACACAATTACGACTTAAAAGCATTCAATAATGACTTCTAAAAAAAGAGATAAAAAAGATCCCTATGCAGCCTTGCGCTACAAAGAATTCAACACCTTTTTATTCATGCGTTTTGCTATGGTATTTGCCTGGTCCATGCAATTTATTGTTATCGAATGGCAGGTTTATAGTTTAACAAAAGATGCTCTTTCGCTAGGAATAATTGGGCTTATGGAAGTTATTCCTGCCGTATCATTAGCCCTTTTTGCAGGACATATTGTAGACCAAAAAGAGAAAAAAGGACTACTGATGAAATGTATTTTTGGTTTCTCAATTATAAGCTTTGGTCTATTCCTATTAACTTGGCCAGCGGTGGTAAATGGGCTATCCAATACGTTTATTTTATATTCTATTTATTTTCTAGTTTTCCTAGGTGGACTTTTGAGAGCCTTTTTAGGCCCTACTATTTTTTCACTTTTATCTTTAGTAGTTCCAAAAAAAGTATATCCAAATGCGGCTACTTGGAGTAGTACTGTTTGGCAAATTGGTTCGGTAATTGGGCCGGCTGTAGCCGGATTTTCGATTACTTTAATGGGAGTTCATTGGTCCTTGTGTTTGGTTTTTGCCTGTTCTGTAATGGGATTATTAGCCTTAACTCAAATTAGTGAAAAACCAATATTGAATCCTAAAATTGGAGAAGCCGTAATGAAAAGTTTGAGTGAAGGAATCAAGTTTGTTTTTAACAATAAAACCGTTTTAGGAGCCATAACATTGGATATGGTTGCGGTACTTTTTGGTGGTGCCATTGCTTTATTACCTGTTTTTGCCCAAGATATATTGAAAGTAGGACCTGAAGGTTTTGGTTTTTTAAGAGCCGCTCCAGCAGTGGGTGCTTTTCTAACAATGCTTGTCACAGCTTATGTCCCTTTAAGTAAAAATGCAGGAATAAAATTATTGGGAGCTATTTTTGGATTTGGTGTTTGCATCATCGTTTTTGGACTTTCTACTTACTTTTGGATTTCGCTTTTTGCTTTATTTTTTAGTGGTGTTTTTGACGGAATTTCGGTGGTGATACGTCAAACTATTTTACAATTAAAAACACCAGATCATATGCGTGGAAGAGTTTCTGCGGTAAATTCCATGTTTGTAGGCTCTTCTAATGAATTAGGTGCTTTTGAAAGTGGACTTACTGCCAAATTAATGGGAACGGTTACCGCTGTCGTTTTTGGAGGAAGTATGACTTTACTAGTTGTCATTATCACCGCCTTGGGTTCAAAATCGTTTAGAAATTTAGATTTAACTAAAGATATTGAAGAAAATGAGAAAGAATAGGAACCTACCAACTCATTGTAAATAAACCTATAATACCTTCTTGTTCAGTAGAATTTTCTTAAAAAAACAAATTGATTTGTTAAAAAAAGGAATCGTAATCCTTATATTTATGTAACTATTTGGTGATTATAGTAATTTCACCGCTTTATAAAAAAACAAATGAGCTTTAAAACAGAAATTAATAAGGTAAGAAGAAAAGTTACGCGTACTTTAACCAAAAATATTGGAAGCACAAAATTCAATACTATTGATACCCATTCCAAGGTAGATTTTAAAAATATTTTAATATCACGTCCTAATCACCGTCTTGGAAATTTACTTCTTATCACTCCTCTAGTTCAAGAAATTAACAATACCTTTCCGGATTGTAAAATTGATATTTTTATCAAAGGAGGTTTAGGTCCCATTGTTTTTAAAAACTATTCTTCTGTAGAAAATTTTATTGTTTTACCTAGAAAACCTTTTAGCGATATTATCAATTACATAAAAGTTTGGTTTAAAATCAAACAAAAGAAATATGACTTAGTAATCAATATCGATAAAGGTTCTTCGTCTGGACGTTTATCAACTCAATTTGCGAACGCCAATTATAAATTGTTTGGGGAATTAAACGAAGCCATTATAAAATCCCATCCGGATTACAATCACATGGCTAAATATCCTGTATATGAATTACGCCATTATTTGGGCCAACTTGGTTTTGTAAATCAAACTAAAGAAGTGCCAACTATTAACATTAAACTTAGTGATAAAGAGCTTCAGGATGCCAAAGCTACATTGGATGCAATAGTTCCTAACGACAAGAAAACCATCGCTATTTTTACATTTGCGACTGGTGCAAAATGCTATCCCCCTGAATGGTGGAATCCAGTGTATGAAAAATTGCTTACCACTTTCCCAGATTATAATATCGTCGAAGTATTACCGGTTGAAAATGTATCTCAAATAGGTTTTAAAGCACCATCCTTTTACAGTAAAGACGTTCGTGAAATTGCCGCATTTATCGCTAAAACTGAAGTTTTCATAGGTGCCGATAGCGGAATAATGCATCTGGCTTGCGCATCTCAAACTCCAGTTTTAGGTTTATTTTCAGTAACTATCCCAGAAAAATATGAGCCTTACGGCAACAACAGCATTGCAATTGATACCAATGTTACGAATCTTGATGCAATAATTGAAATTGTAAAAAAACAGCTTAGTTAACAGAAGCTGTTTTTTTTAGGTTTAATAGTCAAAAATAGTT
>DKIJ01000002.1 GCA_002454195.1 Flavobacterium sp. UBA6721 | reverse complement strand
TTAGAAAGAAATTAGTAGCATAATCAAAAATCAAACTTCCCTCATTATAATATTTAGTTATTCCTTAAAAAGAAGGGACAAATAAAAAACCGCCTCAAATTTAGTATTGAGACGGCTTATTCTTGGTGGGCGATGAGGGATTAGAACTTTCCTCATAATGCGCTCATATATAATAAATTATATTAGTCTAAAACGTTAGGGTCTCGATTTTGCTCCTTTAAACAGATACAAATATCACTAAATCTTATAGTGTAAATTTACTGATTAATAAGGTATTGACCAAATGTATGCGCAATTTATTCATACTAAAAAATGAACTGGTTTTTAAACTAGTTAGGTATTCTAGGGAGATTATATCACCCATTTTTAGATTTTTCATTTTATCCAAAAATTAGCGGTTCTACTTGTTCAATTTTCAAACCTGCATACTGGCAGAACTCTTCTATAGTTACTAGCTCTTTTTCAAGCTTATTAAGGTTTTTTTTGACAGCTTGCAACATTCTTGCACTTTGTCTGTAGCTCTTACCTGTAATGCGCTCAATGTCTTTTGGATAGATACATATTCTCTTTGTTTGAATTTTCATACTCTATGTATAGCTTTGAGTTGGCTATGCCATACTTGGTATAGCCCCTCTTTTTAAATCAGATGCAATATAATTATTATTTCAAGACAGTTTATAATGATTATTTATGGTCTATCAAGTCATTTATGTCGTTTTTGGACATATTGAACACCTCCCCCTTTTTATTGTTTTAAAATATCTTAAAATTTGTCTCAGAATCAATCTATAGCTGTTGCAACGGAAAGATGATTTAGAATAAAGTTTAATTTAAATTTTAGGAATTATGGCAAGGCAAAAAGGCATAATTAAATTAAAAGGTACTATCGGGGATATTACTTTTTACAAAACGCAGGATGGTCATTTAGCGAGAGAAAAAGGCGGAATTGACGCTAACAGAATCGCGACTGATCCTGCGTTTCAAAGAACCCGTGAAAACGGTTCTGAATTTGGAAGAGCGGGAAAGGCAGGTAAGATTTTAAGAACATCTCTTAGAGTGTTGCTCTTGAATTCAGCGGATAGTCGAATGGTGAGTCGTTTGACGCAATCTATGGTTAAGGTGATTCAGGCTGATGCTGTAAACGAACGTGGATTACGAAACGTAATTGACGGTGAGGCAGAATTGTTAGCTGGATTCGAATTTAATATTCGAGGAAAACTAGGTACTAGTTTGTTTGCTCCTTATACAGGGGGCATCGACAGGGTTACCGGTGAAATTACCGTGGATATCCCATCCTTTATTCCATCTAATATGATTGCTGCTCCGGGAGGAACTACTCATTTCAAAATTATTTCTGCGGGTGTTGAAGTTGATTTTGAAAATGAAAGCTTTGTAGAACAACATTCTGAGACAGCTATTTTAGCTTGGGATACTACACCTACAGCGGTAATCAACCAAGTAAATACGGTTACTCCTAACAGTACTAAACCTTTGTTTTTGGCTTTAGGACTTGAGTTTTATCAGCAAGTGAATGGTAGTATGTATTCTTTGAAAAATGGAGCATACAACCCATTAGCGCTTATCGTATTTAATGGAGGAGTTTAATAGACTTCGACAAACTCAGTCTGAAAAATTTAAGTCTTAAAAAATGATTTTGTTTTTAACTAGAACTTATTTCCCTGAAGGAACCAATGGTAAACTCGAATGCGAAGGCAAATTGATTTGTAACACTATTGAATTGCCGTGGAAGATGAACGAAACGAAGGTTTCCTGTGTTCCGGAGGGGAAATATTTTATCAGAAAGCGATACAGTGCTAAATACAAATGGCATTTGGAATTGGTGGATGTACCCAATAGAAAATATATTCTGTTTCATCCCGCCAATAATGCCCAAAAGGAATTGCAAGGCTGTATTGCTCCAGTCACTAAACTTTCTGGTCCTGGACTTGGTTTGATGTCCCGAAAAGCTTTTACAAAGTTAAAAGACATTGTTTATAAGGCTTTAGACCATAAAGAAAGTGTTGAATTGATTATTGAATAGATCCTTCTCCCGAAAAGTCGGGATCAGGATGACAAATTAGAAAAGATTATGAAAAAAATTATCACTAGAGCATCAGCTCCCACACCAAAGTTTTTTAAAGTGCTTCGAAATGTTGGTTTGGCTATGGCTGCTATTGGCGGAACTATCTTAGCCGCTCCCATTGCGCTGCCTGTAATAGTAACAACTATTGGCGGATATGTTGCAGTAGCAGGAGGAGTTTTGTCTGCTGCAAGTCAGCTCAGTACTACTGATGACAGCCAATAACCACACTTTGATGGGAACTGCCGGAGGCACATTTTTAAGTATGATACCTAACATTCAATCTGAGGACATTCTAAAAACAGCGGTCTTAGCTACTGTTGGAGCGGTTGTCAGTTTTATGATCTCGTTACTACTTAAAAGCCTAAATAAGAAGCACAAAAAATAAGTTTAGCCCTAGTTGTGGTGACCTTTGGGTTAAACAAAATGAAAGCCTAGTCGTGAGATCAGGCTTTTTTGATTTTAGATTTCACCAAATTGATTCAGTAAAACCTCAACTACCACTACTTCGGAATTATGGCAGTACAAATCATTGTATTTTGCAAAGTCAATTGCTTTGTTTCTGCTGTCAAAAGCACCAAAAAATACTCTTGATACTCTTGATTTCCAATTGTCTGTTTGGAATAATAAAAAAATGCTCATTGGAGTAATTTTAAGAGTTAATAAATCAGTTTTTCTTGCAATAGCGGTAGAAAATAACCCTACGCATATCGTTAATGAGATTGATATTTTGGTGGAATTGTTTTTCTTTTTGTTCCAGCAATTTTAAGGCTGCCACTTGTTTTAGATGCTCTTCGTGTTCCTACATCATCAAACTGGCTTTACCATTGAATTCTTTTGAAAAATTTTGAAGGCGCAAAAACGGAATTACCGAACCTACTAAAAAGGGATGCCAAAACTTGGTTTTCCATAAGCTGTAAGCCACAAAATAAATATTATCACAATCTTCCTCATTTTGAAAAATGATTACAAAACTATTGGTAAATGGCTCTTTTTGTGGTTTACCGCTGTTCATCCCTTTGTTCAGAATGAATAAGTGAGGCTTGTTGTAAAGCGTGTCTTTTTGGTGTGTTTTGATAATGAAATTTGGCATAGCTTCAGATTTAAAGGTTAGCTTTTCTTCTTATTTCCTAGCTGTTTCTGATGAATGCCTGAGTGCCTCGCTGCGCTCTGCACCATTAAATTTTTTCAAAAGAAAAAGAAAAAAAAGAAAGCCGTTCTTCTAGTGAAAGGTTTCAAAAAAGCAGGTTTTTCAGAAAAAATACAACCCTAAATAGAAGTGTTTAGTAGGCAGTTTTTAGTGTTTAGCTAAATATTCAACTGGAAATGTAAGGGTGGAGATTTTTTATGAAACCCGGAGGGCTTGAACTTGCTTTTTTGAATACCTGGAACTTAGCTTTGCTCTCTTTTTTTTATTTTTTATTTTGAAATATCTAATCAAATTTTCCTTGTTTGTTTGGATAAAATTTTGAATTAATGAGTGTTGATTTATGCAGGAGAGTTCTTGAAAGGGTATCAAATTTTTGAGACGGATGGAAATTCCGAAATCAAATAATAAAAACGTTTTTCATCCGGCAGAAAAATTGGATACTCTTTCTTCTCATTTGATTTTTGAGGATGCTTGAGTAGTGTTCCGTAAGCTGTGGTTAGTCTACAGTCGGAATGTTGATATGGAAAAGGAAAGCATCTTCAAAAAACAATACTAATACTTACCTAGTGCGTTGGCAGTAGCGCAGGCAAGGGTATTATTTTTTATTTGTTTATCGGGATGATCTGATTGTTTTTGTGATAGCTGGTGCCAGAAATAGTGTTCACAAGTATTTAGTTTAATAATACAAATAACATCAGCTATCGCGGAAACAATGTATTTTGATGTTCTGGCAAATAAAAAATAATACTCTTGCTGGGAATTTTGGTTTTGTGGGTAATAGAATGGCTTTTACCATAGGCAAATAACCTGAAAATCTAAAGCCATTTTATTACTTACAAAAGCAATGAAAATACTTCCTATTTAAGCACAAAGTAGATAAAAACAGTTAACGCAAACGTTCTTAAAAGCAATGATAATCGTAAAGTTTCAGATGAAATACAGAACATTGTTAAAGACAGTGGCGAAGGACGGTATTTTTTTGTAGCTGGGTGATGCGATGGGAGCTGCAAAAAATGTTGTCCTGAAGCCACTGGCAAGCGCGTTGGGTGTGCGGCTTTTTTACATAATGTTATTATAGTGCATCCTTAAATTTCATTGGGAGCAGGATAGTTCTTCATGCACTATAATGCCACATTATGTAAAGAAGCTTTGGGAAAAAAATTACTGGCGCAAGTTGCGAAGCGTACGGGTTTTTTCTAAAAACTGTGCCAGTAATTTTTTTGGAGCGTTGGCAAAGGAGTGGCAACTGGAATGTAAAACGTCCTTTTAACCTATGAGCGAAAAAGTCAATTGTTTTAAAAACAAATATTAATCAAAAACTATTATATTTTTTTACAGTCCAGTTTTAAATTTTACTTAAAAAAAAATGCTTGTTTTACAACAAGCATCTTAAATATTAATTTAAAAAAAATTAATAATTCAAAGTAGCTCCCAATCCAAATCCCATATCACTGTCATAATGAGTCGTTATGCCAAAGTTTCTTTTTACTATGTAACGCAATGCTGCCATATATTCTTTATCTGTATTCCACATTAAACTCATTCGTAGTCTTTTAGAAACTGGAATATCTTTTCGTTCCAATTGGAAACGAACATTTCCATCTGTGAATACTTCTACTTGAGCCATAATAAGCATTGGTAAAGTATAATTTATACCAGCACTAAAAACAGCTCGATTGTCTTTAGTATTGGTTTGTCCAAAAAGATTATGTTCTTGTTCATCTATACCCATTTTCCTGTATCTCCAATCAAAACCAATGAAAGGCATTAGCCATTGCATTTTACCGATATATCGTCCGATATGTGTTTCGGTTTCGTAACCGTGCATATCATTGTATCCTAATCTCCATTCTGTTCCAATGCTCCAACGTGTGCTTTGATACATTGCTTCTCCATCGTTTCCGTTGGTAGCAAAATCATTTTCTGCCATAAAATGAAATTTCCTATCATCGGCAAATAATTTTCTTTGTGCTAATTTGGGATTTGGAATAAGTGGATTTGGAGCTTGGTTTTCGTAGGTAAAAACTCTTCCCATACCTGCCATCATGTGGTATAAAATATGACAATGAAAAAACCAATCGCCTTCAACATTTGCATTGAATTCAATAATATTTGTTTCCATTGGCATTAGATCCATTACATTTTTTAAAGGCGCAAACTCTTCTTGACCATTAATAATTCTGAAATCATGACCATGCAAGTGCATTGGATGACGCATCATGGAACCGTTGTAAAGCGTAATTCTAATATTTTCTCCTTTTTTTATAAGTATTTTATCGGTTTCAGAAACTACTTTATTGTCTAAACTCCAAACGTATCGGTTCATATTTCCTGTAAGCTCAAAACGAAGTTCTTTTACTGGTGCATCTTTGGGTAATGTCGTTTTATCAGTTGCTTTTAGCATTGCATAGTTGAGTGTTGTAATACTAGATAGCTTATTGGCATTGTATTGATTTTGATTATGGTTGGAATGGTCATTTTTCATTTCCATACTACTCTCATTTTCTTTGTTTTTTGCATTTGTAGCACCAGTTATTTCTGGATACATTACTACATTCATATCCATTTGGTTTAAGGACATACTCATTCCCATATCGTCCAAGTCGCCGTTCATTTTCATCATGCCATTCATCATTTTCATACCTTCAAAATATTTTAATTTAGGTAAAGGAGCAATTAATTGTTTGATGCCATTGCCAATGTATAATGAAGTTGATTTAGTTCTATCTTCTGGAGTTGCTAAAAATTCGTAGGAAGTATTATCGGCAGGAATTGTAACAATAACATCATAGGTTTCTGATACTGCAATCAATAATCGATCAACTTCAACTGGTTCAACATCGTTACCATCACTGGCAACTACAGTAATTTTTCCACCAGCATAAGTCAACCAAAAATAAGATGAAGCACCGCCATTTGCTATTCGCAATCGAACTTTATCACCACCTTTAAATTGCGATAATTGGTTTTCATTTTTACCATTAATTAGAAACTTGTCATAATATACATCGCTTACATCCATTGCGTTCATTCGTTTCCATTCGTTGGCAATTTTTGTTTTGAAATGACCTTGCCTAATAGCTTCCGCATAACTTTGTGTTGTGCCTTTTTTGATGGCAAACCAATCGGTTGCGTTGTGTAACATTCGATGAATGTTTTCGGGTTTTAAATCGGTCCATTCACTTAAAATTACTGGAACAGTTGGTAAATCATCTATTCCTTTTCGAAATGTTTTATCATTTTGTTTTTTGTTCATGATGAACATACCATACATGCCGATTTGTTCTTGTAAACCCGAATGACTGTGATACCAATGTGTTCCGTTTTGTATGATTGGGAAAGTGTATTTATGAATTGTTCCGGGTTTGATAGGCATTTGCGTTAAATTTGGTACACCATCTTCTTTATTAGGTAAAAATAGTCCGTGCCAATGTAACGATGTGCTTTCTTTTAATTCGTTGTGTACATAAATTTCGGCAATATCACCTTCGGTAAACGTTAGTGTTGGCATTGGAATTTGACCATTAACTGCTATGGCTCTTTTTTCTTTACCAGAATAATTGACAATAGTATCGCGAACATACAAATCGTAACGCACTATGTTTTGCGCAACAAGTAAATGAGTAATAAAAAACAGAAAAACGATAATTAATACTTTAGTTTTCATAATTTTAATTTTTTAATATTATTTCCCAATCCGCTATTCTTTTATTTAGTGTCTCGATTGTAGTTTTCATTTTTTCCTTATCAGCCAAAGTAATTGCTCTTTTTGCTGCTGCTATTGCATTAGTGTAATCTTTTAATTCGGATGCTATTTTTTGTCTCAAATTTGGGTAATAGAAGTTTTCAGGGTTTAATTTTTCTGCTTCTAAAAGCCAAATTATTGCCTGTTTATAATCTCTATTTGTGCTGTAATAATAATTAGCTGCCTGAAACAATAAATTGGCATCCTGGGTTTTTCCTTTTATGATATGTTGTTCTATCAATGCTACTATTGTATCATCTTCTTGGCTTTTTATTGGTATTTTAACCATCGTATTTTCCCAAAGTATTTTCAGAAATGCTTCACCCTTACTGTTGATGTCATTTAAATCGATTGTAAATGTTTCATAGAAGTTAGAGCTTTTTTCGACAGGAACTTTGAAACGCATCACATCCTTTTTTTCATCATAGCCGGTTTCGCCATGTAAAGTAGTATCTGTGTTGATAATTATAGTCCACTCATTGATTGAAGGAATTGTGAATATTGAGTAACTACCTGTTTTTAATACATTGTTGCCAAATGAAATATCTTCGGAAGTAGTTATTACAGTACAATCACTTGCCCCTGTTCGCCAAAGTTTATCAAATGGTACTAACTCCCCAAATATTTTTCGTCCTCTGACTAAAGGTCTGCTATATGAAATTTTTATTTTTGCGCTACCCACTTCTTGCTCATACGATGCTGCAGGGCTAGCTGCAGTTACTCTAATTTGAACTTTGTCTTGTGCTGACAGTATTACAGATTGCAAAAGCATAAAGCTTAATAGGATGTTTTTTTTCATTTATTTTAATTTTTAAATATGTTGGAATATTAATCTAATTCTTTAAGCTTAGCTTTCATTTTGTTAGCTTCCGCATGCTGCCCTGTACTATTTTTAGCAGCACTTTTCACCTGATTGAATAGGTGGACATTTTACAGTGCCATAGCTGCAATAAACACAACAATCACCTTGTTTAGGTTTCACTATTTTTTTACAGTTTTCGCATTCATAGAAGAATTGACAAGCATCAGTAGGCATCATTTTTTCTTTTTTTGTGACCGCAATGTGGACATGTTATTTTTGATTTCAGTTCTACTGATTTACCGTTGTACATCGTGCAAGTATTACAGCCATAGTGAAGTTTGTTTCTATGATAATTGACTATTGTAGCGATAAGAAGCCCGAACATACCAGTATATAAAAAATAGGACTGATAATCATTATTACAAAAGTAATAGCTGCAAAAAATGATTATTGTACTTGGAATAGCTATCAACAAAGGATATAGGCATCTATGCAGGCGATAGGAAAGAAAAAAGCCAACTAAAGATAATAGGACCATCCCTTGAAAAATCCACATTGTCCAACCTCCAAAAAGTTCAAAACTACCTAAACCTAAAGTAGATGCTACAAATGCAAAAAGAGGGAAACAGCAAGGCGAAAGCAATGCTGTAAAGAACATCCCGATTGTTCCTAATTTATCTATGTTATTTTTTAGTTTCATTCGTGTTATCGTTAATTATTATAGTTTTAAACCTCTTAGTCTCAAGGCATTGATAATAACAGATACGGAGCTGAAAGACATTGCCAAAGCTGCAATCATAGGAGATAGTAAAATTCCGAAAACCGGATATAACACACCAGCTGCAATTGGGACACCAAGTACATTATAGAAAAAGGCAAAAAATAGATTTTGTTTAATATTTCTCATAACAGCATGGCTTAAATTCTTGGCTTTTACGATACCCTGTAAATCGCCTTTGACCAGAGTTATTTTGGCACTTTCAATAGCGACATCTGTTCCTGTTCCCATTGCTATTCCAATGTTGGCTTGTGCCAATGCCGGCGCATCATTTATACCATCGCCAGCCATGGCTACAATTTTGCCTTCTGCCTGCAATTTTTTAATTTCTTTGAGTTTGTCTTCGGGTAAGCATCCAGCTTTATAGGTTTTTAATCCCAATTCATCAGCAACTGCTTTAGCTGTATTGACATTGTCACCAGTCATCATGATTACTTCGACACCCTGGCTCATTAATTCTTTTATGGCTTCTTTGCTAGAAGTTTTAATAGCATCTGTTATAGATACAAAACCAACAGCTATGTTATCAACGGCAATGTAAGAGACTGTTTTTCCTAATTTTTGTTCAATAATGATTTTGTTCTCTAAATCGTCAGAAACTGTTGCTTTAACTTGTTCCATTAGTTTTTTATTACCTAATGCTACTTTTTTACCAGCAACTGTTCCTGTAACTCCTTTTCCGGCAACGGCTTCAAAATCTTTTACTTCGATTAAAGAAATGGATTTTGTTTTGGCATAAATTACCACAGCTTGTGCCAATGGATGTTCACTATATTGGTTTAAGGAAGCAATGCTTTGCAATAAGTCACTATCGTTGTTATTGGATGCATAAATTTTTTCGACAGATGGTTTTCCTTCGGTGATGGTTCCTGTTTTATCGGTAATTAAAACATTAACCTTATTCATGTTCTCTAAAGCCTCAGCATTCTTTATCAAAACGCCTGATTGTGCTCCTTTGCCAACACCAACCATTACTGACATGGGAGTTGCCAGACCCAGAGCACAAGGACAGGCTATTATTAATACAGCAATAGCATTTATAAAGCCATACACCAATGCTGGTTCGGGACCAAATTTTGCCCAAACAAAAAAGGTTATTGCCGATATAATGACCACAATTGGCACAAAGTACTTGGAGATACTATCTGCTAATTTCTGAATTGGTGCTCTGGAACGTGAAGCATCATTAACCATTTGCACGATTTGAGATAGCAAGGTTTCGGAACCTACTTTTTCGGCTATCATCACAAATGATTTGTTTCCGTTTATTGTTCCGGAAATTACGTTATCGCCTTTCTTTTTATCAACCGGTATTGGCTCACCAGTAATCATGGCTTCATCTATACTGCTTTCCCCATCGGTTATTTTACCGTCAACAGGAATTTTATCTCCGGGTTTTACTCTCAATAAATCGCCTTTTTTGATGTCGTGGATTGATATTACTTTATCACCGCCATCAATAACCAAAGTAGCTTCAGTTGGCGCAAGTTTTAATAATTCTTTGATAGCTCCGCTGGTTTGGCTGTGTGCCCTTGCTTCGAGTAATTGTCCTAACAAAACTAAAGTCAGAATAACTGTTGTTGCTTCAAAGTATAATAATACAGTTCCGTGTTCTGTTTTGAATTCACTTGGAAAAATATCCGGAAAAAACATTCCGACTAAACTAAATAAAAATGCCACTCCCGTTCCAATTCCGATGAGTGTGAACATATTCAGATTCCAAGTAATAATTGATTTCCAGGCGCGGACAAAAAATACCCAACAGGCATAAAAAACAACAGGAAGAGATAAAATAAGCTGTACCCAGTTCCATTTGTCCGCATCCATTAGTTGCAATAAAGGATTATTGTGTGCCATTTCAATCATGGCAATGGCGAAAATGGGAACTGTAAACACAACTGCTATTTTCATTTTCTTAACCAAATCTTTATAAGTCCTTTGGTCTTCGCTTTCGCTTGGTTCCATTGGTACTAAATCCATACCGCATATAGGACAGGAACCCGGAGTTTCACTAATTACTTCGGGATGCATTGGACAAGTATATAGTGTCTTGTTTACGGTTAGTTCAGGTGCTTTGACTAGATCCATTCCACACACAGGACAATCGCCCGCTTTGTCATAGACTTTTTCGCCTTCGCAATGCATTGGGCAATAATATTTACCAGCGGCGTTGGTTGGTATAACAGCCTCTTTTTTATAATTATGCTCATGAGTAGAACAACATGACTTTGCAGCGGATTCATTAGTTGTAGTATCTTCTGTAGTTTTATCATTGCTCATTTCTATGGTGTATTTTCCAACAGTCGTCAGTGCTTCCTGCAACTTTGATGTTGGAATGTGTTTGTCCATAGTAATTATGGCCACTGGTGGGCTTAATGAAACTTTTGCTTCAATACCATCAATAGTATTCAATGTTTTTTCGACTTTGGTTCGACAACCATCGCAAGTCATTCCGGTAATGTTGTAAGTATGTATCATCTTTTATATTATTTTAATACAAATTTCCTTCTTAACTGTTTTTTAGAGTTGCACAATTTTGGGTTTGATTTGCAAGATTTATAAATCTTCTATTTGTTTTCTTTTAATCGATTTTAAATTCTTGAAGTATGTTGGTGAAAAACCGGTTACTTTTTTGAATTGGTTACTTAAATGCGAAACGCTACTGTAATTTAATGAATAGGCAATTTGACTAAGCGATAATTCATCATACACAATCAACTCTTTTACTTTTTCAATTTTTTGATTGATGAAGTATTTTTCAATTGTTGTGTTTTCTACTTCGGAAAAGAGATTGCTCAAGGTATTATAGTCTTGGTTTAGCTCTTGAAATAAATATTCTGAAAGGTTTGTTTTTAAATCATTGTTTTTATTTTGGACTAAATCAATAATCAATGTTTTAATCTTGTCAATCGTTTTACTTTTCCTATCATCGATTAAATCAAAGCCAAAAGCACGAAGCTTTTTTAGTAATTCGTTTTTTTGATTTTCGGAAATGTTATTTTTTAATTCGACTTCACCCAACTCAACTGAAATAGGATTAACTCCCAGGCTTTCAAATATAGATTTTACTACCATCTTGCAGCGGCTGCATACCATATTCTTGATATAGAGTTTGATATGTTTACTCATTTATTCGTTTCATTTTTCTTTCTTTTCCAAGAAATTTTATTCCATGATACCCTAAAATTATGGCTTCGTTCTTGTTACTCATTTTAATTTGACAGTCAACACTATGCTTCATATCGGGTAACTGTAGTTTTCCATTTTCCCATATTTTTTTGTCAGGATTGAACTTTAAATCCCAAATATTATTTTTTTTCTTCTCTACTATTTTACCTTTAATAGAATAGATAATAGCTTGATATTGATTATTTTCTTTAAAAATTTTGATCAGATAAATTTTATCATTTGTTTGCCAATTCCCAATCAAATCATTCCCCTCGTTTTGTGTAAATCCAAAAAGATTAGTTAGAAGAAACACTATTAATATTATTCTCTTATTCATTTTGCTATTTAATTATTGGTTTTTATTAAACTGATTTTGAGATTTTATCCATTATAGAATGGTTTGTACCAAATTTGCAAATAGCATCACAATTGGCTCTTAATTCTGAAAACAGAATGTACTTGATATTCATTTTTGAGTTTTTTATAACTGGTCGGTTGAGTTGTTGAATGACATCTTTTTCCCGACTGTCCGGAATAATGATATAAAAGACTTCTTCGCCATTAGAGATACTAAAATACAAATCAGATAATCGTAATATTCCCGAATAGATACTGGTACTTTTTTCGACTTCAAATGCTCCAATAATTTTGTTTGTCCCTTTTTGAAACCATAACACATCAATTAATTTGATTGTATTTTGAGTGTCTTTGTCTGTTGGTAATTCTGGGAACTTATTAAGCGAAATAAATGAAAAACTTTGTCCGTCAAACGATTTGCTTTTGTCGTTACTCGCTGGTGTTACATCAAAGCCTAATGAAATCCCAATTTTTAATAAATGGTATTGCATTTCGTTATGAAGGTTTTCTGCTAATTTTTCTTCCTGGATTTCTTTTTGGCGTTTTAAGATGTTTTTTTCAAATTTATTGCGTTCTTCTTCGCTTAAATATTCATCGTTACCAATAATCATTTTTTGTGTCCCAATTTCAAAACATAATCCTGCAATCGCTCCTAAATCATTTGATAATACCGACTTATGTTTACTGTTAGTTTCTATTAAGGTTTCCCTAATTTTTAAATATTCTGTCCAACTGCCCAACTTCTTCTTGTCTTTGAATAGAAAATTGAATCCATTAAGAATTGCTGTATTGAATGGTGGAAACCAAGTTGGGTGCAAGAAATATAAAATACTGGCCACGGCTGGACCAAGACCTTTTATTTTGAGTTCGTCTAGTTTTACAATTTCTTTTACTATTTGTTCTTCTGTTTTTGCATTAATGCAGTTTTCGAGAAATTGACCAAAAGCAATTTTATTGTTTTGGTTTTCGTAAATATCTGGAATTCTTAATTTTGGTTTCCAATAAAAAGGATGTGCTACGCCAACAAATATTTGTTTTTGTTCTGCTATACAACTCAATACAAATTCTAAACTACTGTCTTTAAAATCGTTTGGGAAAGTTTTGTTTTTGATGTCGTGTATCACTTGTAAAACTCCACGACGAATAGTCCGAAATGCTTTTAATCGTTGGTCATTATCTACAAACCAAGTAGTATAAACACTTTCGGTGTCGGTTTTGTATTGTTGGATTATTTGAGTAAGGTTGTTCATTTTTAATACAGCTATATCTTATTACTTATTCGTTTTTGCAATTAACTGAAAGTCATTTTATAGTATAAAATAAATGGTTCGTTTTAGTACGAACCATTTATTAAAAAATTAATTTTTAGATTTTTCCTCATTCATCTTTTTTTCCAACAGTAGGCAGTGAGCGGCACACGCGTGTAGTTTGTAATTTTGATGTACACTACCTAAATTATGACCTTTTGGATCCAGTATTTCGCATTTTTCTGCTTCTGTTTTTCCGATATTCACCACGTTTTCGCCTTTTATGTTGTAGTACGAACCATTCTTTTTGGCCCTACCCAACTTTTTCCCATTAGAATCAATAACATTACCGTTTCCATCGATAAAATAGATAGTTTTGCCTTCATTGTCTTTCACGATGTTGTCTTTGGTAATAAATCCTAATTTGTTCCAACCGTGATCGTGAATTTCACCCTTTTTATTAATATGAATTTTTCCAGGTGATGTGGAGTTCGATTTTGTTTGTGCGTTTACACTTAAAGAAATTACCATTAAAAACATTGTTAGTAATGAAACTGTTTTTGTCAAAATTAATTTTTGTGTTTTCATAATAAATAGATGTTTAATTGTCGTCAGTTCCGCTGTTGCTCGGTCTTCAGTATCGCTGTTGCCCGATTTATTTATTTTCTTTATTTTAAAGTATTTATAATCATAAAAAGGAGATTAGAATTCTATGTAAAATTTATGGTATTTTCTTCTTTTACTTGTTTTAAGTATTACATTTTCATTCCTTCCATTGGGTCGCTGCCTTTGCGGAATTTATACTCACTATTTATCGCATAAGCTCCAGTAATTACGACTTTTTTTGACTTATCTATTTCAGATTTAATTTCTATCATTCCATTGGTTTCGATTCCTGTTTCGACCATTAGATTTTCAAATACTCCCGGTCTTTTTTCTACCCAGATATAAGAGGCGTTTTCTTCCCTAATCACTGCATCAATAGGGATATACAACCCTTTTAGATTGGATTGTGTTAATTTTGCCATAGCTTGCATCCCGGGTTTTAGTTGCAAATTTGGATTTGGGATTTCCAATCGAATTAAAAGCAGACGAGTATCTGGATTTATTTCCGGATTGATAAAAGAGACTTGTGCATTTATAGTTTTGTCAGGAAAATCGGTAAATGTAATTTGGGCTTTTTGTCCTATTTTTAGATTTTTAGCATAGTTTACGTTGACCTGTGTTTCTAACCAAAGACTGTTTAAATCAGCCAATTTAATGATGCTAGAACCTTCCATTGCATAACTGCCTTCTGTGGTACTTATTTCCGATATTGTTCCACTGACTGTACTGTGAAAAATTGTATATGGAGAAACATCTTTGAGGGTTTTTAAACTTTCAATTTGGGCATTGGATAGACCAAAGAACAACAGTTTTTGTTTTGCTGCATTGAGCATATTTCGGGCATTCTTTCCAAAATCGCCAGGCATTGCCAGTTGTTTGTGTGCCGTGAAATAATCCTGTTTGGCAATGGCAATATCTTCACTATACAATTGATATACGGCTTGGTTTTTAGCAACATAATCACCAACGGTTTTGAAATACAACTTTTCAATTCGTCCCATTGCTCTTGCAGAAATAGTTTTGATTTTCTCTTGATTAATGGTCAAGACTCCGGTATAATTTTGCTCTAAACTACTTTGAGTTTCTGAAATAGTTTGGGTAGTGATATTTCCCAATTGTATTTGCTGTTTACTCAAACTTATTTCGTTAGCCTCTTTGTCATCTTGTTTTATCGGGGTTAACTCCATATGGCAAATAGGGCATTTGCCTGGTTTGTCTTCTTTAACTTGTGGATCCATAGAGCAAGTGTAAAATGTTTTTGCTGCACTCTTATTGTGTTTGCTATGGTCTTCTTTGTTTTTAGAATTACAAGCTATCATTACCGTAAATAGTATTGATAGTAAACTTATTGTTTTTATTGTCTTCATCATTATTCGGTTTTAATAAAGCTTTCGCTGTCAATTAAATATTGTGCATTTGTGGCAATGGTGTCTTTTACTGAAATACCCTCAATAATTTGAATAAAATCATCCATTTCAATTCCTGTTTTTATGGAGGATGCCCTAAAGCCATTTTCCATTTTCAAGAAAACTATTTTCTTGTTTCCAATGCTTACCATTGACTGTTTTTGAATCCAAATTCCTTTTACTGGATTTGTTTTCACAACGCCTTGCAATCGCAAACCAATGGGTAATTTCAATTTATTGTTATTTAAATAAACTCGAATTCTATTGGTTTTATCAGCAGCATTTAATTGTGTTTCGACAAAATTTATTTTTGCATCTATGAATTCATCTTTGTCTAGTTCGGTAGTAATTCTGATGGATTGATTGGCTTTTATTAGACTATTATATCCTTGGAAAACATTGAATATTCCCCATACTTTATCCGTATTTAATAGTTTAAAAATGACTTCTCCTTTTTTTATATAATTTCCTTCCTTAACATCCAAAACTTCAGTGTTGCTACTTGCACTTTGCATCACAGGTTTAGTTGTATTATCCATTGTTTCGGTTCCGTCAATAATTCCGGAAGCAGGACTATAAATTGTTATTAGCGGGTTTACTTTTTTGGAATTAGACAGCGCATTTATTTGATTTTGAGTCATTCCATAAAGCAACAATTTTTGTCTGGATGCATCAATAATCGAAGGATTTTCAACATCATTAATGACCATATAAATGAAGTTTTTTTGCTCCGTCAGTAATTCTGGGCTGTATAAATCAAATAGTTTTTGTCCTTTATTTACTTTTTGATATTTATAATTGACATACATTCGCTCTATTCTTCCGCTCATTCGAGCTGCAATATTTACCGATGAATTGGGATCATACCCCACAATTCCCGGTAGATTTATTTCACTGCTTAAGGTGGTGTCTATTGCCGTTGTCGTTTGATAATTACCTACTATAAAATTGTCGGTAGGTTTTATAAGATTGTCGATTGAATTGTCGTCAACGGAATTGTTTTCTGTTACTTTTTTTACCAAAGTCATTCCGCAAATGGGACAATTTCCGGGTTTATCTCTAATGATTTCAGGGTGCATCGAACAAGTGTAAACCTCGTTTTGATGCCCCATTTCTGAATGATTATCTGATTTTTTGGCAAAGAAATAGATTGCAATTCCGATAATGGAAATTACAATAAGAGCCAAACCATATTTTATATACTTGTTCATAATTATTTGGTTTCTAATTGTTTTTCAATTTCTACTTGTGCTGCCAAAATATTTTGTAATTTATCTAACGCATCAATTTGAGCCATATTTAACGCTTCCCAAGCATCGAGAGTGGGAAATAAATCACCTGTGTTATTTTGCCAAGCCAAAATTGCAGTTTCATAATTTTTTTTCAAGGCAGGAATGATGCTTTTTTGGGCAACTTCGTATTGTTTTTTTAAAGCGTTTAATTCGGTGGTCATACCCGAAATCATACCTGTGGCTTCATTCAAAATCATTTGTTTTTGATAGTTCAGACTTTCATTTTTAATTTGAAAACTATTGATATTGGCTTTATTCATTTTGGATGACCAAGGCATAGGAATGGTAATCATACCCATTAAGGAGAATTGTTGAGGTTGTGTTCCAAAAGCAAACATATGGTCGTATTTTATACCAAACTCGGGCAATAATTTTGTTTTTTCGGCTGCAATTTTGAGTTGGTTTATTTTCATCGTTTTTTCGATGGCTTTCACATCGCTTCGGTTTTTAGAAAGAGAAGTGGTATCTGATATTGCAGAATTGAAATCTTTTATTTCGTATATTTCATCAATTTCAAATGCGGTGTTTTTATCTCTAGCCATCAAGGTATTTAGCATAATCCGTTTTTGGGAAATGTTATTTTGCAACATTAGAATCATACTTTCTAATGCGCTGTATTGTGATTTTGCTTTGTAATAGGTTGGCAATTTGTCCATATTATACTGATAGCGTATCTCCATACTTTTAATCATATACTCTAAAAGTGACAAATTATCATTGGCTATTTTTATTTTTTTATTTAAAACCAACCATTGATAATAATTTGTTTTTGCCAATGCTTTCAATTGATTAATTGTATAGTTTTTGTTTTCTTTTTCAACAGAAGACATTGCATTCATAAGATTAGAATCCGCTTTTAACTTGGAAGCATTCGGTATCATTTGCGTAACTCCCAACATATAATTTCCCATACCAGGGTTCACTTCATCTGCTTTCCACATTTTGGTATTGTAGGGTGTCATAAAAAAACCGGTTTCCACCTGAGGAGGCATCCAGCTTTTAGCTCCTTTTGCCGCTGCATCCATACTTTGAATATCGGCATCATACATTTTTAGTTGAGGATTATTTGTCTTGATTGTACTCAAGATATTATCCAAAGAAAGTGTTTGGGCTGCCAGATTAGTGGCGCTTAAAATCAAACAACTTATGATGGCTATATAAAATTTATTCTTTAACATCTATAAGATCTATTTTACCTTTTGTTTTCAATTCACGAAGTTTAACCATCTCAAAAACAACCGGTGTTACTAATAATACATAAATCGTGGAAGTAATGGTACCTCCAATTAGTGGGACAGTAATGGGAAGCATTATATCGGATCCTGTTCCTGTTGCCCAAAGAATGGGAATTAATCCAAATATGGAAACCGAAACAGTCATCAATTTTGGTCTTAACCTTTTGGCAGAACCATCAATAATATATTGTTTCAATATTTCTTCAGTTATGGTTTCCTTACTATTTCCGTACTTTTCTACCATTTTATTCATTGCTTCATTCAAATAAATAGTCATTAACATCGCTGTTTCGATTGCCATTCCAAACAATGCAATAAATCCGACGGCAACAGCAACGGATAAATTAATTCCATAAAAATAAACCATAAATATTCCTCCAATTAGAGCAAACGGTACTGTAATCATCGTGACTAATGCTTCTTTCATTGAATGGTAGGTAAAATATAAAACAAGAAATATAATGACCACAACAATAGGCAGTATTAAACTTAATGTTTTGTTGGCTCGAATTTGATTTTCCCATTGTCCGCTCCATTCTACATAATATCCTTTTGGCATTTTAGTCATCATTGCATTGAGTTTCTTCTGTGCTTCTTTTACAGTACTCCCTAAATCACGTTCCCGAACGTTGAACAACACCGTGCCACGAAGCATTGCATTTTCGCTATTTATCATTGGAGGGCCATCACTTATTTTTACATTTGCTACAGTTTCTAATGGTATTGGACCAAAATCCATTGTTTGCACTTGCAGTTTTTTTAAGGCCTCAAGGCTATTTCTGTATTCTTGTGCATATCGTGCATTGACTGAAAAACGCTGTCTACCCTCGATAGTCGTGGTGAGTTTCATACCTCCAATTGATGCTTCGACCACGTTATTTATATCATCTATGGTTAGTCCGTATCTGCCAATAACGTCTCTTTTTGCTTCAATATCAATATATTTACCGCCTGTTATTGGTTCAGCATACAAATCTTTAACACCAGAAGTTCCTTCCAATGTTTTTTTAATTTTTTGAGCCAAAACATTGATAGTATCTAAACTTGCTCCGTAGATTTTAATTCCCACATCGGTTCTGATTCCTGTCGAAAGCATATTAATCCGGTTTATAATGGGTTGCGTAAAACCATTGGTCACACCAGGGATTTGCAATTTGTTGTTTATTTCCGTGATAATGTCATTTTTGGTTTTGTCTTCTCGCCATTCTGCTTGAGGTTTTAACAAAATAATTGTTTCCACCATACTTATTGGACTGTTATCCGTTGCCGTATTTGCCCTGCCTGCTTTTCCAAGCACGTGAGCCACTTCGGGAATTGATTTTATCAATTTGTCCTGAACCTGCAAAATTCTTTTTACTTCAGAATTGGACACATCAGGCAAGGTTACCGGCATAAACAGTACAGAGCCTTCATCTAAAGGTGGCATAAATTCGGAACCAAGCCTTGTAAACATCAATACGCCAATCAGCAATGCAATGATGTTGATGCCCAAAACCGTTTTCCTCCATTTTAAACAAAAAATCAAAATGGGTGTATAAATGCTTTCCAATTTTTTGTTAATTGGGTTTTTGTCTTCTGGGCGAAGTTTTCCTTTTAGTAAAAAACTAATTAGCACTGGTACAAGTGTAATGGCTAAAAAGGCATCAACTATCAGAATAAAAGATTTCGTCCAAGCCAATGGTCCGAATAATTTGCCTTCCATTCCTGTGAGAAGAAATACAGGCAAAAAGGATGTAATTACAATTATTGTTGAGTAGAAAACACCTGGACCAACTAATTTTGAAGAGCTTTCTATAAGCTTCAACTTATCTTCAGGAGATAGTGGATCGTTTTCTTTTTTGAATATATTTTTAATTTTATTTTTCATCTTATTTCCAATTACTGGTTATTATCCATTTCTTCCTGTTTCTCCGAAATTGTCCGGTAAGCATTCTCCACCATTACAATACCATCATCAACGACAACGCCAATTGCCAGAGCAATACCCGTTAATGACATAATATTGGAAGAGATACCAAAAGCTTCCAACAGTATAAATCCGACAGCAACAGAAATGGGTAATTGTATCAGAATAATAAGCGCACTGCGCCAATGAAAAAGGAACAATAAAACAATGATAGAAACGGCAATCATTTCCTCGATTAAGGTGCCTTTGACTGATTCTATTGCTTTTTCAATTAATTCACTTCTGTCATAAGATGTTTTAAAAGTAACTCCTTCAGGTAATCCTTTTTCGACTTCTTTCATTTTTTCTTTCACAGCAGTAATTACCTTATCGGCATTTTCGCCATAACGCATTACTACAATTCCGCCAACAACTTCACCATTACCATTTTCATCAAAAATACCTAGTCTCAAATCGCCACCCATTTGTATTGAACCAATATCTTTAACTTTTACAGGAACAGAATTATAGTTTTTAATGGCAATGTCTTCTACATCTTTTATGTTTTTGATATAACCTAATCCTCTTATGATATAGGACATATCACTCATTTCGAATTTCCGTCCCCCAACATCATTATTATTTGCTTTGACGGCATTCATCACTTCCATCATATTGACGTTGTAGTATTGCATTTTCAAGGGGTCTAGCACTAATTGATATTGTTTTTCAAACCCACCAAACGAAGCGACTTCGGCAACTCCAGGAACGGTTTGCAAGGCGAATTTCACGTACCAATCTTGCAAGGCTCTTTGCTCTCCCAAGTCCATACCTTTAGCATCTAAATGATACCAAAATACGTGACCAACACCTGTGCCGTCTGGACCTAATGTTGGAACCACATTCTGTGGTAATAAGCGTTGTGCATAATTTAATCTTTCCAACACCCGAGTTCTTGCCCAATAGACATCTACATCGTCCTCAAAAACAATATACACGAAACTCATCCCAAACATAGATGCACCCCGAATATTTTTGACTTTTGGAATGCCCTGTAAATTAGAAACCAAGGGATATGTGACCTGTGCTTCTATAACCTGTGGACTTCTTCCCATCCATTCCGTGAATACAATTACTTGATTTTCGGATAAATCGGGAATGGCGTCAATGGGATTTTTTTGTACGCTGTATACGCCCCAAGCAAATAAGCAAGCTGAAACCAGCAATACAATGGCTCGATTTCGTAGTGAGAATGTTATTAATTTTTCTACCATTATTTTTAATTTAGTTTAGTTAATTTGCCTTTTAACGCTACCACATTTTAGCATTTTGCTCCCATAATAAGGATTTTTCACTTCTTTGGTTGTGCTTAACCACGCACTTCCTTTGTCATACATTGGGCAAAACTGCTCATATAATGTGTTTGCAGTTCCTGTAATGGCAAGCAAATCGCTCATATCTTTGCTCAATGTTTTGAAATGTTCTCTTTGATGATCTATAGGGCTTTTTACAATGTGTTCTGCGTGCTCGGTTGCATCTGCAATAATTTCGATAAGTTTCATTTGTTGCATACCTTCATAATTTTTTCTATTAAATGCCTTTAGGGATGCTATCAACTTTGACCCTGCTTGAGCCGCTTTTTTGGCATCATCATTCACCAAAGCATCTTTTAAATTGAAGTAATCACTTAAAATCGCCTCCGCTTTCGCATCGCTTTTTATAGTTATTTTGCTATGATCCATTTTCTTACTGTCCATTTTCATTGTGTTGTGGTTGTGGTTGTGTCCATCTTGTGCGTTCACATAGGTTACTGCTAACAATAGTATTGTTGCTATACTCATTTTTAATTTCTTCATCTTTTTTTATTTTTAAATATTAATTATAAACTGTCTTTTAGTTGTGAAATCCAATCCAATACTTCTTTTTTTTGAGTGGCTGAAAGGGTTGCGTTTTTATGGATCATAGTGTAGGACGACAAAGGCATTTCGTTTGATTTGATTTGTTTTGCAATTCTATCTAATTTATTATTTTGCTTACGGCTACTATAATTCCCCCATTCATTAAAATTCAAATTTTCTTTACCTTCATTTATGTGACTTTCCATTACCATTCGCACAGGTTGAATGTAAGAATACCAAGGATAATTGGTATTGTTACTGTGGCAATCGTAGCAAGAGGTACGTAATATGGTTTCTATATTTTTAGGAACAGTATAGACTTTTGTGAAATTTGCAGTTAAATCCTGCTCATAAGCTAAATTACGAGCAGGTTGATATAACTGTATCAACAAAAAAATAACAGACCCAATTATGAGTATTTTCTTGATGATTTTTTTCATTTTACAAGGTTTTTTTTATTGAACCACAGCTAAGCATTTTAGAACCATAATAAGGGTTCTTGATTTCTTTAAGCTCACTAATCCAAATAGCACCTTTACCTTCATCTGCCATTGGACAATAATCCTGATAGAGTTTTTGATTGGTTCCGAAAAGTTTAATTAAATCGTTAATATCTTTGCTTAAAAGTACAAAATGTTCTCTTTGATGATCAATTTTTCCTGCGTTATCTCCAATGTGTTCAGCGTTTTCTTTAGCACTTTCGGCAATATCAAGATAGTCTTTTTTGAGTTTTGCATCAATTGTATTTGTTTTTACCGCATTGAATGTAGCATACAAATTTTTTCCTGCTTTGGCTGCTGCTTTGCTATCATCTTTAGTTAAAGCATTTTTTAAAGCCAAATAATTGGTTACAATTTGTGATGTTGAAAATTTGGTTTGTACTTTTTTGCTTTGAGCATTTACAGAAACCAATACGAATATCATTACAAGGGTTGAGAGAATTATATTTTTCATTTTTATTGATTTTTAATTGTTTAAATAATATGTTGTTATTGATTTTTCTAAAAATATATTTATTAAGTAATTTTCTGTTTTATAGTTCTTTTTTTACAGAACCACAGGTAGGCATTTTAGCTCCTAAGTAAGGATTTTTAATTTCTTTGGTTTCACTTATCCATATAGCACCTTTACCTCCATCATACATAGGGCAAAAATCCTGATACAATTTTTGCTCTGATTTGAAGGTTTTTATCAAATCATTGATGTCTTTACTCAACATGGCGAAATGCTCTCTTTGATGTTCAATATTTCCACCATTAGCTCCAATGTGTTCTGCATGTTCTTTGGCATCATCAGCAATATCCAAGTATTCTGCTTTTAATTTAGCATCTATTGAATTGAGGTTTACAGCATTGAATGTAGCATACAAATTTTTTCCTGCTTTGGCTGCTGCTTTGCTATCATCTTTAGTTAAAGCATTTTTTAAAGCCAAATAATTACTTACGATTGTGTTAATCGAAAATATAGATTGGGCAGTTAGGTTTGTTGTTTCTATATTTGTTTCTTCGTGTTTGTCTCCATTATGGTGATCATGTGTAGCTTCTGTTTGAGCTACCGGCTTTGTTAATTCCATACCACATTTTGGACATTTATCTCCTTTTTTACCTGTAACTTCCGGGTGCATAGAACACGCATACAATTGTGAAGCCGTTTCGGTCGTTTCGGAATTACTGGTTTGAGCTTCTTTGTTTTTTTGGTTACAAGAAACTAGTACAAATGCCATCACTATGGCTGAAAGAATTACATTTTTCATTTTATTATTTTTTTAATTATTATTTGATAATTGCGTATTTTACATTTTTATTACAACACCATTTGGTTTTTTACCAACATTTATCGTTTTAGTAACTGTGTGATTTGTAACATTTACAACAGAAACAGTGTTTTCTGTTTGGTTTGTTACATAAGCTGTATTTCCGTCAGTAGTGAAAGAAATTGCGTGAGCTCCAGCTCCAGTATTGAAAACACCGCTGTGCATCCACATCATCATACCAGCATCCCAAGTCCAATAATGGACTTTTCCATTCATTGGATCAGAAACCCATAACTCGCTTTTTATACCATTGTGAGAAGCAATTCCGGGCATAAATCCTAAAGCAATAGTTTGAGCAATTGTATTATCAGATACTTTAATTACTGAAATGGATTGTCCATCTTCATTGTCTACAAACATTTGTCCGTTAGTACCAGTCCAAGCACCAACAGGATTGTCACCAACCGTAACCGTTGCAACAACTGCTTTCGTTGATACATTGATTACAGAAACAGTATCATCATCGCCATTAGCAACATAGGCTTTTGTTCCGTCAGATGAAAAAGTTAATTCGGCTGGCATCATGCCAACATTTATAGTGTTTTTCAGGGCATAAGTAGTCGCATCATAAACTAAAACTTTTCCGTCATTGTCCATTTGAGGAACCCAAATTTCAGTACCATTTGGAGAATAGATTGTATTATGGTTCATTAATGGCAAGTTTATATTTTTTATGATTGCACCATTTGTAGCATCTAAAATTAACATTTTACCACTCATTCCAGTCGTAGAACCAGAATGTCCCCCACTAAAATCCATTCCTGGAACTCCAATTGCTAAATGATTTGAATGTGACGAAATATGATGAGGCCACATAATCATATCAGTTCCTGTTCCCATTAAAGGAATTGTTTCTGTAACTTCGTTAGTAGATAATTTGATTACTGATACTGTTGCATCTTCTCCATTCACCACATAGGCAGCAGGATAATTTATATTTAAAGTTGTATTCATTTTATCATCTTTACTACAAGATGATAAAAACATAAGTCCAATTATTGAAGCAGTAAATAATTTTTTTTCATTTTTTAAATCTTTGATTATTATTTAATTGTTTCTACTGTCTTGCCACAACTCAACATTTGTGAACCATAATATGGATTTTTAATGGTATTTTCTTTGCTCAACCAATTGGCATCTTGCATAGGGCAATATTGATAATAAATTGGTTCAGTATATTTTGAAGCTTTTATCAGCTCATACGTATTTTTAGATAATACTTTGAAAAGTTCTCTTTGCTTTTTGATATCCTGTGTTTCAGAAACGCTTTTGGCATCGGCAGTTAAATCTTTTACAACTTTCATCCAAACCATATGCACGTTCATTTTTAAGGTTTCCATTTTCACGGCAGTAATTGAAGATAATAACGCTATTGATTTTTCAGAAGCTGTTTTAGGATCCGTTTTTACCAAAGCATCTTTCAATAAGAAATAATTGTCCAAAACTGGATTTAGCTGATTAACGTCTTGATTTTCAGACATTGTTGAATGTTTACTCATATCCATTCCAGTCATTTCGCTTTTTGGTTCTGTTTTAACAGCAACTTTTGCCTCACGATCATATTGACAACATCCTGCAAGTTTCGAATATGTATCATCTGGAGCAAGAAATTTATCACTGTCATAACCTGCCAATGCAATATGTTTGAGTATTTCGTCTTGATTAGTTTTTTTAGCATCATAAGTAAGTATTGCCATTTTAGTGTCTTTATTCCAATCAACCTTTGCGATGTTTTTAAGAGTTCCCGCTTTTTCTATTGTCGTTTTGCACATGCCACAGTTGCCGAATATTTTTACGGTTTCGGTTTTAATATTTTTAATTTGCGCATTAGACACTGTGAATGATAGCAATAGAGTTATTGCCATCATTATTTTTTTTAATGAGTTCATTGTATGTAAAAATTTTGGAATTGAATTAGTTAATCAATAACAAAATGAATCATAGCAAAGCCATCTTTTTGAAATTGAAATTAACCGAAAAAATAAATGATTTGAATGCCAATAAGAGTTGTCAATTAGATACAATTATGGCTATCAGCTTTGGGATTTAGCTTATTTTTGGTATAAGCCATAAAGAATTGAAACCAGAAGAAATGGAGGTTTCGTAGTTGTAAAATTTTTGTTTTTCAGAAGCGAAATTAAAAAGATTGTTATTAAATTTCGATTCATTGATAACAACAGTACAACTGTTGCAAGAAGTAGCGCAACTGCACTTAGAATGGTTGCATTTTCCTCCACAACCATCGTGATTATTCGTTTTGGAATGATTGTCGTTTTTGCAACAATCACCTTTCTCCATTTTTGAAGATGTTTCTTTTGTAGAAGAATGTTTAGATGAATTCATTTCACAGGCAAAAGAATTAGTTGGCATCAATAAGAAACCAAATAATACGATTACTATAATGTGAAACTTTTTCATTTCCAGCATAATTTGAAACAAAATTAATCAAATTATATTAATTGTTCGCTAACAAGGTGTTAAAAAAAGTACATTCGTGAGGTTTTTTTTAAAGTCACTTATAGGATTAATCCTAAAAACAAAAAAAACAGGGTATTGTAAGCGATTTTGATTAGTTTAGGTATATTTATTACTATAAAATTTATAGAAATACTACAGGAAATAGTAGTGAATTAAGGTTTTTGATAGAAAATTTGGTTTTTGTTTTAAGATGGCGTAAATTTGCCAAGTCATTTCCCCAGGGAAAAGGACCTGGTCGGCCACAACACCTTAGTTGTGGCATTTTTATTTTACCCTCTTTCTATATTTATCTTCATAGTATTTTTGGTTTCTGTCATCATCAATATGAAAGCAAGAAACTATTACATAGTCTGGTCTTATTTTCTCCATAATGACTAAAAAAAATCCTTCTTTAAACCAAAAATAATCTCTTATTTTCCCATCAGCTTCTAAAAACTGAAAACAAGTAACATCTTCAGTATCTTTATTTTCAAGTATTGGTTTTATCCAATGAATTTTGTTGGCTCTTTTTTTATCAAAACATCTTTTGCCTTTTACTCCCCTTGTAATTATTTTTACAAAAGTGTGCGGGTATTTTTCATAACCTTTTTCTTTTGATTTTCTAACATCTATCATTACTTTGCAACCGTTTAAATAAAATTCATTATCCAGAAAATCGGCTTTGAATAATTGAAATAGTTCTTCTAAATGTTCGGCTGATGGATCAATTCCTAAACCGGGTATATGATCATCCAGATTAAATAAATCCATTATCGCTTTATTCTAGGTTGGTGATCAAAAATATTGAACTTTGTTTCCCATGGTTCTGTTCCTTCTTCGAGATTAAAACCCGATTTAGTTTCTAAATATTGAATAAAATCCATCTTGTTTTGAGTTGGATTCTCGATATTCTTCATCACCACTCTTGTTTTATAAGTTATGGCTCCAATAAAAAAATCGGCTAACTGAAAGAAATTATTATCGTGAGAATGCAAATGTTGGAATTGTTTGAATGGGCTTTTTCCTTTATATTCATTGTCAAAAACTTCATTAATTTTTCTTAACTTTTCTCTACCACGTGTATTTTGAATATCAATAAAAACCCTGTATTCGTCTCCATTGCTATTATTGGGACGTAATAAATAATAGGTCATTTTATAATAGAAATTATCGTGTGATCCCTGGTTAAAATCGGTATGATTTAGGCGCTCTTTGTATTTGACTAAAACGCAACGAAATTGTAATGATGACCGAAAGAAATAATCTACCAATTCTTTGTATAATGCTGTTCTTGCGTTTGAAAATTTATTCCATTTTAACTCTGATTTTTGATGGTGCTTTGCCAGTATTTGATTGAATTCTTTTTGTAATTCAACATAATCTGTCATTGGTACTTTAATGTAACCGATACACATAACAGGAATTTTATCATTTTCTAAATGACAACTTTCGTCGATATAAAAATCATATTTATTAGTCATAGATTGTGAAAATTAATAACAAATTCAACAAATTAACACTTTCAAAAGGTTGAATTATATAAAGCGGAAATTTACAGAATAAATTATTAATGAAGATATTGTTTTCAATTAACTTATTCTTCAAATCAAGAATGTCTATTATCATTTTTTTAGCAATCAAATTATTTCTGTTCTTTGAAAAGATTTATATAATCAGCTAAATTATACAAGTCTAATAATTCAATATCATTCATCTTGCAAGTTAATTGTCCAATCTCAATAAAAGTAATGTCATTAGCAAATGATTTTTCACCAATTAAATATTCAATATGCATATAAACCACATCTCGAAGTTTTGGATTGTCTTTATGGATTATGTAGTTTTTGAGATATATTTTAATGCCTAAATCGGTTGGTTTTTCGATATTTCGGAGTGGTTGAAAGTATATTTCGCTCATTTTTAAATTGATGCCATTGTATTCAAATGGTTTATCTGTACCGTTTTGGTATTTAACAATGTTTTGTTCCGGTTGGAGGAAAGCAGTTATTCTCCAACGCTCTACAACTGGAGCGTGATGAACCAGCAGTTCTACATCTTTGAAAAGATAAGGATTTCCATTGTCAGTAACGATTAGTTCAGCTACATCGCTTTTATTTTTTATGATTAGATTAAGATCTTTATTGTAAAGATGTAGCACTGAAATTAATTTATCGAAATGTATTTTTTTAGCTCGTCTTTTGGAATTTCGTTTAGTAGTAGAAAAACGAAATTATTTTGTTTGAAGTAATTCCAGAAATGATTTATTTGATTCATCTTTTTTATTTTTCCACCGCTTAATCTCTATGTAAAAAAGAAACTTTGAGAAAGTCTGCGGTTAGTTAGCGTTTATCGAGGATCGTTTTATCAAATGCAATAAGATTAATCATTTCACGTAATCGTGAGCGTACTCTATTCCCATAAATATTCTCTATTTCACTAGCAGAAAGATTAGTCGTGATATGCGTTTGGATTTTTTTAGCGGTAAAAATATCATACCGGCTTAATAGAATTTCTGCCATTACGTTACATTCATTTCCATAATATTTCAGGTTGTTTTCTGTTCCTAAATCGTCGAAACATATAGTTTTTGGTTCTGATTCATATAGTTTTCCCTTACTGTATTTGTGAATGATTTGGTAGCCGTCCTGGATAAATTCAAAACTGATGTCCCGACACGGTTTAACAAAGAATTTATGCTCTGTTGCCGTTAAGTGTTTCATTAAATTCATTAATGATGTTTTGCCACAGCCGACGGGACCGGAAAGTAAAATTCCTTTGTTGAGGTTGATGTTGTATTGAAAACAAGTTGCTTCATCTTTTAGAAAATAAGCAATAAGTTTATAAATTATGGGATAATCGCTTTCAAGGATTTTGAAATGATTTCCGTATAATTCAACTCCTTTTTTCTCTAACCAAACGATTATTTCAGTGTAGCTATAATGGCTCTGAATAGTCTTTGTCTGTTCCTGTGTTGAGGTGTTTTGCTCTGTTGGATTGTGGTTCATTTGAAATGAATTTAGGTGCGTTTAATATCCAATTTTGTGCTGCTGCTTGCCAATCGACCATCGGGGTTTTTCCACCAACAAGCCATCCATTGCTGGAGAAGTAATTGAAAAATTTAATAGCTTCAAGTTCCGGGAAGTTCTGATTGAGAAAATAAGCTTTGACATTTTCAATTGTGGGCTTCTCGTCCTTCGACTGCGCTCTGGATGACACGCTCGAAGTGACAAGAAACTCTTTTTCTTTTTTGGCGGAACTTTTTTCTTTTTCTTCAACGGTCTCTTTTTTTAAAAAATGTTCATCATTTTCATTTTTTTTTGCTTGCTCGTCCAAGTTTACAATCTTTAAATCGTTTGAAATGTTTGGTATGTTTGTATTGTTTATATAAGATACCAGAGCTTGTTCATTACTAGTCTTATCACTTGTACCGCTACTAGTATAAAGCTTGTTTAATACTTGTTCATTAACTAGTTCAAAAACAGGTTCGTTTTTTGGTATAGTTATTTTTTCATTTTTAGGAATTGGTTTTAAATCATCAGAAAAATTGAATAGGTAAACATGACTTCCTTTGAATGGATTATAAGATGGCTCATAATTTATATAACCTAGAGAATGTAAATTTTTAAGGCATTTATGATAGGTCGCTTTAGAACTGATTTTGCTTATCCGCATTACCTCATCACGCGATATACTTATTGGATTTTTGAATCGATTGCAATTCCAGAACTGGAATAAGGACATATACAAACTAACGTGTGTTGGATTGAGTGCTTTGTCGGTTGCCACTTTCTCGAAGAAACCAGTGAGATGCTTTATATAATTCATAGTTTTTATTTTGTGCGTTTCACTTGCAAAATATTAGCACACGGATGACGCTGATTAAACAGATTAGCACGGATTTTTAAATTAACTGACAGGACTGACGGTCCTTCTCTTGCTATCAAATACATGGAAAAACAATGATTTTTTAATTTATCTCACTAACCACTTTGGATTGAATAAAGTGACTGAAGCATCAACTTTATTAGCTTCTAATAATTTATCTAAATCTGCACTAGAGTAATATAAAATCCCTCCAATTTTAGTGTAGGTAATAGTCCCGTTAATTCGGAGGTTTTGCAAAGTTCCTGTAGAAATGTTTAGTAACTTACGGACTTCATTGGATTTGAGCCATTGTTTTGTTTGCTCAGGTTTTGATTGCAGGATTTCTTTTAAGTCGTTTAATAAAAGACTTCTGAATTCGTTTAAATCTTCGCGAGTAATTACTTCGATTGCCATAATGTTGTGGTTTTAAATATTTAAGACAAAGAGAAATAATAAAGTAATACCAAAACAGTTACGGGGGTTCCGTAACCCCCAACAAACTCCAACAAAATAAGGTAATCACATTAAAAAAGTTTTTATTTAGACGCTTTAGATTACTATTTTAATACAATTATGACTAAATTTGCCCATTGAATACAAAATAGCAGTTTTACTGCTATAAAATATATTGCGAAAGTTATTTCGAGCCAAAGAAAACGACCAAAATTTCAAAATCAGCTCTACAAATAAACTGTTCGCCCTCGCTATGCGTGGGCTCGGTTTATCGGAGCTGTAGGTGCTTGGTCGTACCTCTTTGGCTGGTGATCGATGTCCCACGCTGTTGTTTGTGCCAATACCAAAATGGGATTTTTTCTTATGTTTTAAAAAATAGTATTATGAAAAATGAAACTGTAATTAGTCCCGAATTGCAATTATTCATGGAATTGCATAAAATTTCAAATCTTAACTCATTGCTCCGGATTAAAGATGAGAAATTGCTTGGAATGCTTGGTTTCGGCTGGCGAATGATGCGAGAAGTTTTAGTACTTCGTGAGTCCAAGTAACTCGATTATTTTTTCCCGAACTGCTTTTTTAGTAGTATTCTCTACATTATAATATTTTACTTTTATGCTATCAACCGAAATTTTTTCGGTATTATTTGTTTTAAAATTTTCAGAACTAAACCACTATGGACTGAAAGTCCATAGATTTGGTTGTCAGACTTAAAGTCTGCATGTTGCTAGTCTTCAATTATGAAGTTATCATTATTGTTTCCATTTGGATTTCTGTGATGTTCCAAATATTCATTGACCATTTCATCTGTGATATTACCAGTACTCCAACACCCAAAGCCTATTGCCCAAAAATGACGCCCCCAATATCTTTTCTTTAGTTCTGGGAATTCGACTTGTAGTTTTCTTGAAGAACGGCCTTTCATTAATTTAACCAAAGTACTTACATCTTGAGAAGGTCGGTATTCAATATGCATGTGTACGTGGTCTTTTGACACTACTCCCTTTAATATCTGAACTCCTTCAGCTTCGTATATTTGTATCAAAATAGTTCTACATCGCAATTTAATATCTCCTTGTAAAACTGCATATCTATACTTTGTAGCCCAAACTATATGAACCGTTAATCTTGATACTGTATGTCCATTTGTTCTTTGAAAATCCATATTTCAAATGTACATTTTTAGAAGCTAAAAGCGAAATGCACTAAAGTGCATAGTTTTAACTATTTTTGGGACCAATAAATCTAAAAACATCTGTCTGGTTTTTGTGTTTTATAATTCCTGTTTCCATCAATAATCCAAAAAAACAACTTAATTGTGCAACGGATAAACCGGTTAAAAATTTCACCTTCTCTTCATTATTTGAGATATTTGTAATTTGATTGGCTTCGAGTTTAATTTTCTTGGTTAAATAATCAATTTCCTCTTCAATCCAACTGGTAATTTGTTCTTTTAATGAAGGTAAGTTAGTCTTATATTTTATATAGTTTCTACTTTGCTTTTGATTGTAATTTTTGAGAAACTGGTATAGAACATCTATTTTTTGGATATTGTTTTCTTGCATTTCTAATTCTTGCAAAATCTCAAAAGTTAAGTATTTAAAAAACTGTAATGAATTGAAGTTTAAATCGAAAAGAAACTCTTTAATTGTTTCTTCAGACATATCTGCAAAATTAATTTGTTTGTAAAATGCCATTATAAATTCGGAACAATAATTGAATTCATAATAGGTTAATTTTTCCTGAATATTTATTGTCGCAATTTTTAATAATGGTTCGTTTACTAATTTCAATAATTGGTCGTTGATGTTACTTCTTAATAATTGAGATTTGACTTTTTTGAGTTTCTTCGTGATTTCAAATTCTTTTATAAAAGTTGATCTATATGGGATTTTAATATTTACATTGAGATAATTACGGTATTCTTTTTCAATAAAGCAAAGTAATTTTTCAAGATAGATATAGGTGATTTTAAGACAATCAATTTTATCATAGTTCTTGGAAAATTGATAAAGATCTGATGAATTTACGGGATTTATTTCCTTTACTAATCGATGGGCTAAATTCTCAAGCGCATATTGCTTTCGATGAATGTATTGTTCAATCCGTTCTCTTGATTTTAATTTAAAAACGCGTTCTTTATTTATTTTCTTGATTTTCTGGTTTTCATTTTTGAGTGAATGATAACAATACAGAAAGAAACGTTTTTCTTGTGATAAATCTTCGATTTCGCATTCTTGCAAAATATATAAAGTATTCTCATTTTTGGAACAGCAACGTAAACAGATTTGATTTTCCGGAATGTTTAACTTATCTAGTATTTTTGGAATAAATGGTTTAAATTCTTTAGCAACATCAACCTCATTGAAATTTAGTTTTGAAGCTTTTGGATGTAGATTGTGTATTGTTTTTTTGATAATGTATTTTGTATTGCTATCCTCTTTGATAAAATCTACCTGGTAAATAAAGAAGCTTTTAGAAGCAAAATTTTCTAGAAAAGGTATTAAATCGTTACTGAAAATAATCTTTGGATTTTTGATTTCTTTAAGTATTCTATCGTAATTTTCTAAAATTTATTTTGGCTTCATATATGGTCAGAAGTATAAAATTTTAGGTTTTAGTTCAAAGTATTGCGATTAAATTTTCAACTGATTTAATAGTGATTTCTGTTTTTTCAAGTGCTTTATTGTATCGGCAATTTATAGATTAACAAAAATTAGTTGTTATTAAGTTTTAAAAGAGATAATTATCAACGTACTAAAGGAATTAATACGTTAAAATTAATAGATTAAATCTTACTAAACATCACAATTGATTAATCAATTGTGATGTTATAATAAAATTAGCCAGACTAGATATTTTAGCTTTAAAATTTCATTCGCTGTATCCTAATTGCATTCAAAATGGCTAACATTGCAACACCTACATCTGCAAAAACAGCTTCCCACATTGTGGCTAAACCTCCCGCACCAAGAACAAGTACAATTGCTTTTACAGCAAATGCCAAACCAATGTTTTGATAAACAATTTTCTTAGTCTGTTTTCCAATGTTAATAGCTGTGAATATTTTATGAGGTTGATCGTTTTGAATAACAATGTCAGCAGTTTCAATTGTTGCATCACTTCCTAAACCGCCCATTGCTATACCGGCATCGGCCAAAGCAACTACTGGAGCATCATTTACACCATCACCAACAAATGCAATATGTAGATGTTCTTTTTTGAGTGTTTCTACTTTCTGAACTTTGTGCTCAGGTAATAAATCTCCAAAAGCCTGATCGATATTTAACTCTTTGGCAACAGCATCGACAACGGCTTGTTTGTCTCCAGAAAGCATTACTGTTTTTACATTTATTTTATGCAAGCTTTCAATAGTTTGTTTAGCATCTTCTTTGATTTCATCTGCAATTAGAAAATATCCTGCATATTTTTGATTGATCGCAATAACAATAATTGTGAAAGGTGTATTGTCGATTTCGACATCATAACTGATATTGAATTTCTTCATCAATTTTATATTTCCAGCTAAGATTTCGTTTCCGTCCACTTTCCCTCTTAATCCATGTCCTGCTATTTCTTCAACATCGGTTACAACCACATTTTTTTCTGAACCTTTGGCATATTCTATAATAGCTGCCCCTACAGGGTGTGTTGATTTGGTTTCTAATGCTGCTGTGAATTTCACTAAATCGGCTTCGGTAATATCTACTACTTCAACTTTTTGAACTTTGAAAACACCTTTGGTCAGCGTTCCTGTTTTATCCATAATAACTACTTGAATGGCTGCCATTATATCCAGGAAATTGGATCCTTTGACCAGAATTCCGTTTTTACTTGCTGCGCCAATTCCGCCAAAATAGCCTAACGGAATTGAAATTACTAACGCACAAGGACAGGAAATGACCAAGAAAATTAAAGCTCTGTACAACCAATCGTTGAAAACGTAGTTTTCGATAAATAGCATTGGAATTAAACAAATAGCGATTGCTAAAAACACAACTATAGGTGTGTATATTTTAGCAAATTTTCGAATAAACAGTTCCGTTGGTGCTTTTTTAGCGGTAGCTTCCTGTACCATTTCGAGAATTTTAGATAATTTACTATCGGTATAGGCAGTTGTTACTTCGACTAAAACAACTTTATTCAGATTTATCATTCCGGCAAGAACAATATCATCTTTTTGTTTTGTATCTGGCTTGCTTTCTCCTGTAAGGGCTGCGGTGTTGAACGAAGCTGTATCAGAGAGTAACTTTCCGTCTAATGCCAGTTTTTCTCCTGGTTTTAATTGAATAATTTCTCCAATGGTTATTTGGGAAGCTTTTTTAGAAATAGTATTTCCTTTGCCAATTACTGTTGCTGTATCTGGTCTTTGATCCAATAATAATTTGATATTCTTTTTTGCTCTTTGTACTGCCAGTGTCTGAAATACTTCACCAACTGCATAAAATAACATTACTGCCACCCCTTCTGGATATTCTGCAATAATGAATGCGCCAATAGTTGCAATAGACATTAACAAAAACTCTGAAAAAATATCGCCTTTACGAATGCTTTCAAAAGCTTCTTTAATTACAGGAAAACCTACTGGCGCATAGGCAACTACATACCAGACAACACGCACCCAACCAGTAAACCAATTTTGTGGAAAATAATTATCAAAACCAATAGCAATAAGCAACAATGTAAAACTTATTATAGCAGGTAAAAACATTTGAAACGTCGTTTGGTCAGTACTGGAGTGATCGTGACCGTCATCATCTGAATGTTTGTCGTGCTTGTGACCATCGTTATTGCTGTGTGCCGCTTTTACTGGCTTTTCATCACCACAGCAACTGTCTTTTTTAGTTTTGGCTTTGATATTTTTGTCTGCCAAATGATTTATTTTTTCTTCTTGTGTACAGCAAATTTGTTTGCCTTTTGCATCATATTTGTGTATATGATTTGAGTCTGTATTTTTCATAATTTTATTTTTTTAATTTGTTATTTTAAATTAGAAATTGCACTTATAGTGAGTGCCACTATAATTGTGTTAAATAGAAATGATATTAGGCTATGCATTAAAGCAAATCTTCTAATAGTTTTTGAAGTTATAATAACGTCAGATACCTGAAAGGTCATACCAATTACAAAAGAAAAGTAAGCAAAATCTAGATAATCAGGTTTTGTCTTACCCGGAAATTTGATTCCTCCAATGCTAGAACCTGTGTTGAGTTCGTTATGATCGTGGTATAAATGGGCATAACGAATTGTGAAAGTGGTATGCAAAAGTAACCAAGAAAATACTACTGGTGATAAGGATATAATAGAATGAAATAGTTTGTTTTCGGTTATATTACTAGTCTGATTAATAAGTGACAAAGTTCCAAAAAGACTTAATACAATAGCAATAATTACAATACTAAAAATAGTTTTGAGGTTTTCGTCTTGTTTAGCAACAATGTGACATAATTCATTTTCATTAGTTGAGAAAAAAAGTATCCAACAAAAAAACAAACTAGTCATACAAAAAGTATCCCAACTCAATATAATTTTACTTTGATTGTCAATTTTAAAAGTGAATAATATAAAATATACAATTAATGCAAATAGTATAGAAATAATTAATCTAGTAACTCCAGAAATTTTTTCAATCCAGTGATATTTTATTTTATTTTCCATTTTAAATTAAATTATCTTTCCTGTTAAAAGGAATATTTAAAAGTGAACAAAGGCAACTATTGTAAAATACTCTAAAATCTACTAATCAAAATCCTTAAAAAATATTCATTTTTGATTTTTTTGAAAATTATTTTTGAGCTACTTAACTAAATTTGTAATCATAAAAGCGTACTTTAAAAGTTTAAATAGAAATGCTAAATGTTTTAGTTTTTTAACTGTTTTTCAAATCCTATTTTTTGATTATTTGTTTGCTATAAATTTAATTTTTATAATATTTTTCGAATCGCATATTTTCTTTTTGATAATTTACTTCTCCTATAATTTGATTGATATTATTTTCTATGGTATTACAAATTGTTGTCATAGGAATATCAGTAGGTATATTTTCAAATGGATCTTGCATTATTATAGCTGTTTTTTCAAATGCGATAAACATTAAAGGAATTAAAGAGGTTAACAAAATTTCAGTAATAATATCTATTTCACTTAAACCAAAAGGTAATAAGGTCACAAATAAGTAAATTAGACAATGAATTAAATAGCTATAATTTTTTGGGAAAACTGTATTTTTTATTCTTTCGCACTTACCCATAGCATCCGTTAATCTAGCTATCGTTGTATCTATTTGTACTTGTTGATTTGAATTTAGTGTATATTTTTCTGTGATAAAATACAAGTTTTCAGAATGCTTTTGTATTAAAAGCAGTGGGATATTATCTGCTTGTAAATTATGTGCCGTTAAATATTGCTGCACTTTACTAGAAGTTTTTTGTACTCTCAAAGATTCTGAAAGTGTGTAGCACCATATTATTTGTCTCTCTGCAAATATTTTAATTTCAGATTTTCGTTCTTCACTATTAGGATTAGGTATAAAGAGCATTATTTGCCTAATCAAGGTTCTGGAATCATTAACAATTTCGCCCCATACTTTTCTGGCTTCCCACCATCTATCATACGATTGAGCAATTCTGAATGCCAATAATAATGATATCATTGTGGCTATAACCGTTGAAATAGTAATTGGGATATTTATTAAAACCCCAACAGGGCTGTGATCAAATAAACTTGCAATTATTGCATAGGATATGATCAACACAATTTGCCATTTGAGCCCTTTTAGAAAAAAAAGAATGGCTTTATAGTTGTTTTTTATCAGCATAAGTAGGTTAATTATATGGAAAATAAAATCTTTATAGATTTGTTAAATTCATTCCCAAGTTGATGTTGTGTTTTTTTAAGGCCTTATTTATCAGTTGTTCTCGTGCTCTTCTCCATGTTTTTTAATCATTTTTTCTTTCCATTTAATGTACCATTTCAAATGGTGTAATGAAAGTAAAAAGTACAATGCTACAGAACCAATTATTGCTATAATAAACATATTTAGCCCTATAGCAACTCCAACAGCTGAAGTACACCATACTGTTGCTGCAGTTGTTAAGCCATGCGATGTTCCTGCACTAGAATTACGATAAATAATTCCTGCACCAAGAAAACCAACACCCGTTACAATATTTGCAATTACTCTTGAAGTGTCCACTGGGTTATTTACCAAATGTGCAGTTATTGATGTAAATAATGTTGCGCCAATACAAACTGCTGCATAAGTCCTAATTCCAGCATCCCGACCATGTTTTTCTCTATCAAAACCTATGAATGCTCCTAAAAAAAAGGAAATGAAAAGTTTTGAAACTATAATTAATTCCGCATTTACATCCATAAATTTATCGTATTAAAGATTTTGGGTTTCTGTAATTTTAGATTAATTAACCCATTGGAGCAATTAATTTAAAAGAAGTGAATTACTGTTTTAAATAATTGCCTCCAATGGGTATTACAATTTACTCTTGCCCTTTGTTGGTTATTTTTGCATTTACAAAGAATGCCGCCTTTTGTTACAATTCTCATTAGCAAAAATTTTAAAACTTCACTATTGCGAATGATTTCCAATCTTCTCTTACATGGAATATAGCCTATTAGATGTTAGCCTTGATAAATCGCAAACCAAGATTGTGGAGCATAATTATATAAACTCAATAAAGGCAGAAAAAAACATTTCAAATATTGTTTGATTCCAGACAGAGTAATTGTACTTATGTTGTTCCACTATTTTTGTTCAATTATTAATGTTCGTGTTCTCCACCACCTTTCGATGCAGATAGTAAATAGAAAGCACCTTTGGTTACAATTTTTGCATCGGCAGGGATTTCTTCCACAAATTTCACTTCTGTATAACCTAAATCCGTAGTTCCTGGTACAACTTCAATTGCTTTGAAATGAATTTCGTTGTGTCCTTCTTCTTCGCCTGCTGTTTCTTCAGAATGTGCTTCGCCTTCTTTATGCTCGTGAGCTTCAGGTTTTTTAGCTGTAGCCTTTTCTTCGTGTTCTTCCTGAATGTAAACAAAATATTTATCGCCATTTTTTACTACAGCATCTTTTGGCAGGGCAGGAACAGTGGCATTTTTAATACTGATATTGGCAGAAACATACATTCCCGAAATTAAATCCTTGGAATCAGCCGGATTAATTTTGGCGTGAACGGCTACGGTTTTACTTTCGTTTGAAAATGATTTATTGATCCCAAATATTTTTCCTTTTATAGATTTATTTCCTTGATTTGTTAAGATGAAGTCTATCGTTTGTCCTACGGCAATAGATCCTAAATCTTTTTCATAGACATTCAGATCCAAATGCATCTGACTATTATCCACCACTTCAAAAAGTGTAATTCCTGTTTCAGCAAATGCTCCTTTGGCAATATTAATTTTCCCAATATAACCTGATATCGGCGAAACTATTGGTACCACACTTGATCCTTTAGTACTCATATTCAAAGCCTGTAATTTATCTTTAGATGCTTTAGCTCTTGCTTTTTCAATTGCTAATTTTGCTTTTACTTCCTGTAGCAATTTTCTAGGATTTACATCTTGGTCGCTTAATGTTTTCTGACGATTGTATTCTAATTGCAGGTATTCAATATTGGCAATAGCCGAATTATAATTTTCCTGCATTTCAACTACTTCCAGGTTTTGAATGGTAGCCAATACTTTTCCTTTGTTTACATACGTGCCTTCCAGAACTAAAATATCTTTAACCGTTCCACCAATTAAAGTAGAAACATTTGCCATATTTTGTGGTGGAACTGTAGTGTATCCATTGGCTTTAATCACTAAATTCAAATTTCTATTTTCTACAGAACCTGTTTGAATTCCAACAGTTTTGTATTGTATAGCAGTTAATGCTACTTCATTTTCTGATTTTTCTTCTTCGTGAGCTGCTTCTTCTGTTTTCTTTTCTCCACAAGAAGTAAGAAGTAAGAGGCAAGAAGTAAGAAGTAAGAGTGTGGTTTTAATTTTGATATTTGAAATTGTATTTATCTTTATATTTTTCATTGTAGAAATTATTAATTGTTAGAAATGGATGGGAATTGTAATTGAATGGCACTTTGATTGTAAGCATTGGTAGCTTCGGCATTTTGTTTTTTGATGTCGATAGCCTGATTTAAAAAACTGATGTACATCCAATAACTCATATCGCCATTAGCATAACTTTTTTGCGCTGTTGCAATAATCTGTTCTGCATATTGCAAACCTTCTTTTTGATAGTATTCTAATGCTTTTTGCTGTTTTTCGAAATCATTTTTCAATTCCTGCATTTTTAACTTCAAAGCCAATTTATTTTTATCCAATTCTAATTGGGATTGCGAAATACTAATGGCTGATGCTTTTGCTTTTGCCGAATATACACCACCAAATAAAGGAATTTGTAAACCTGCGGTAAATCCTTGAAAATAAGATTTGGTATCAATGGTTTGTGCAAAATAACCCAATCCTAATTTTGGAGTTCGCATTGCTTTAAACGTATTGGCTTCTTTTTGATATACCGAAATTTGTTGTGTATAATAGTCACTTACTAAAGTTGCTGCTTTAGATTGGTTTTCATCCGACAGCATTGAAAACTTCATTGGTGTTGCGCTATCGGGTACAATATTGTCTTCGGTTTGAATAAAAAACTGTAATTGCTTTTGATAAATCGCTAAATCAAATTCGAGTTGTGCTTGTTGTGTTTCAATTTCTTTCGATTTTGCTTTGGCACTAATTACTTCAATTTTTCCACTTTCGCCTGTTTCAAAACGAAGTTCTGCATTCTTCAGAAATTTAGAATAAATAGCTAATAAATCTGCATTTAGCTTTTGAATAGTAACGCCGTATAAATATTGATAGTAAGCGATTGATACCGCTTTTTCAATTTCAAATTCTGATAATGCTTTTCGCTTTTCTGCTAGCTTTACCAATTCTTCCTGCAATTGTCGGTTGGCTTTTGTAATTCTTCCTATTGGGAAATACTGTTGTATCGAAACATTACTGTCATAATACTTACTATTAAATTGCCCGCCCTGGTACTGTATTTGCAAAGGATCTGCCTGAAAGGCAGTCTTTTTCAGCACTGTTTGTTTTTCAATTTCCTTATCGGCAATTTTTAAATCGATATTGTTTGTTTTTGCCATTTCTATTGCTTTTTGAAGTGAAATAGGCTGACTGTTTTGAGCAAAAGAAAAACTACTTATCAATAAAACAATTGAGGTAACGAATGATGTTTTTATTTTTTTTCTTCTTCCTTTAATTCCTTTCTCAAAGAGTAAATATAAAATTGGTAAAACAATCAATGTCAATAACGTGGCTGATAATAATCCGCCAATAACTACGGTTGCCAATGGTTTTTGTACTTCGGCACCACCGCTTGTTGATAATGCCATTGGCATAAAACCTAAAGAGGCTACAGCAGCTGTCATTAAAACAGGACGTAATCGTGTTTTTGTACCCATTAAAACTCGTTGCAATGGATCGGTTATTCCTTCGGTTTTTAGCTGGTTGAAATAGGAAATCAATACAATTCCATTTAGCACTGCAATTCCGAAAAGGGCTATAAATCCAATTCCTGCCGAAATACTAAAAGGCATTCCTCGCATCCACAAGGCAAAAACACCACCAATAGCTGATAGTGGAATAGCGGTAAATATTAATCCCGCCTGCTTCATACTATTGAATGTAAAAAATAAAAGAACCATTATTAATCCTAATGCAATTGGCACCGCTACCGAAAGTCTTTTAGTAGCTTCAATCAAGTTTTCAAACTGTCCGCCATAGGTTACGTAATAACCTGCTGGAAGTTTAAAATCTTTGTCTAATTTTTGCTGAATCTCTTCGACAACACTTTTAATATCACGACCACGAACGTTTAATCCAACAGTAATTCTACGTCTACCATTTTCACGGGAAACCTGAACAGGACCTTGTTCATACGAAACCGTTGCTACTTGTGAAAGCGGCACTTGTTGACCATTAGGCAGAGGAATAAAAAGGTTACTTACATCAGTAATATCACTTCTATTAGTAGCATTCATTCTTACTACTACATCAAATCGTTTGCTTTCTTCATAGATTTTACCGGCACTTTCTCCTGCAAATGAGGAACGGATAATTTGATTGATATCAGTAATATTCAAACCGTATAATGCTATTTTATTATAGTCGTATTTTACAGTAATTTGCGGCAATCCGGTTACTTTATCGGCTTTTAAATCGCCCACACCTTCAATTTTATTGATTTTGCTTATTAACTCGGTAGCTTTGTTTCCTAAAGTTTCTAAATCATCACCAAATATTTTAATGGCAATATCACTTCGGCTTCCTGTCATCAATTCGTTGAATCTCATCTGGATTGGCTGTGAAATTTCTATATTGGCACCTGGAATGGCTTCCATTTCTTCTTTCATTGCATTGGCTAAATCTTCCCAGTTGTCATAATCGCCAGTCCATTCACTTTTGTCTTTCAATACAATAATCATATCTCCGCTTTCAATTGGCATTGGATCGGTTGGTATTTCGCCGCTGCCTATTTTAGTCACAATCGTTTTTATTTCGGGGAATTTTGCTTTTAGAATTTTTTCGTATTCTGTAGTCGTTTTTACCATTTGCGAAAGCGAACTTCCTGTCATAATAGTAGCATTAATAGCTAAATCCCCTTCCTCAATTGTTGGAATAAACTCGCCACCCATATTTTGAAAAATTACGATTGCCAGGACAAATAATCCTAATGAGATTGCCAGAACGGTTTTTTTGAAAAGTAATGCTTTTTCAAGAAATGGGGTATATATACCCTCTAACCAAGCCATCATACGGTCACTGAAATTAGATTTGTGTTCTGTATTTTTGGATAAGAACATGGCACTCATCATAGGAACATAAGTCAAAGAAAGAATAAAGGCTCCGATTACAGCAAATCCTACCGTCATTGCCATAGGTTTGAACATTTTACCTTCTGTTCCTACTAATGCCAGAATTGGCAAATAGACAATTAAGATAATGATTTCCCCAAAAGCAGCACTATTTCTAATTTTTGAAGCAGATTGATATACTTCTTCATCCATTTCAGATTGGGTTAAATCTTTTTTTCTTTTGAGTTTCTGTAAATGATGCATTGTGGCCTCGACGATTATAACTGCGCCATCGACAATAATTCCAAAATCGATTGCTCCAAGACTCATCAGGTTTCCGCTGACGCCAAAAGCGTTCATAAGTATAACGGCAACCAGCATCGAAAGCGGAATTACGGAAGCAACGATTAATCCCGCACGAAGATTACCAAGAAATAAAATCAGTACAAAAATTACGATTAATGCTCCTTCAAGTAAATTTTTCGTTACCGTTCCAATGGCATTATCGACTAATTTACTTCTATCAATAAAGGCTTCGGCAACAACTCCCTCGGGCAGGCTTTTGTTAATCTGAACCATTCTTTCTTTTACCCTTTCGGTTACGGCTTTTGAATTTTCACCTTTCAGCATAAGGGCCATACCACAAACAATTTCGCCTTTCCCGTCTTTTGTAGAAGCTCCATAACGCAAGGAAAATCCTTCTCTCACTTCTGCTACATCACGTACTAAAACAGGAGAACCATTTCTATTTTTGACTACTACATTTTCTAAATCTTTGATGCCGGTAGCCATACCAACACCACGAATAAAATAAGAATATTGGTCTTTTTCGATATAAGCACCACCTGTATTTTGGTTGTTTTGTTCTAAAGCATCAAATATTTCTGTGATGGTTACTCCAAGACTATTTAAGGTATTTGGATTTACCGCTACTTCATATTGTTTTAATTTTCCACCCCATGTACTTACTTCAGCTACGCCTTCAACTCCCTGTAATTGAGGAATGATAATCCAATCCTGAATGGTTCGCAATTTTACGGCATCGTATTTGTCTTCATAGCCTTTTTTGGCATAAACATCATATTGGTAGATTTCGCCCAAACCTGTAGAAATAGGGCCTAAATCTGGTTTTCCTGCATATGCCGGTATGTTTTCTTCGGCTACTTTTAGCCGTTGTGAAACTTGTGCTCTGGCCCAATAAATATCTACATCGTCCTTGAAAACTACGGTTACTACCGATAATCCGAAACGAGAAATGCTTCGCAATTCGATTACTTTGGGAATTGTTTTTACAGATTGTTCAAGAGGATAGGTAATTAATTGCTCTATTTCCTGACTTGCCAATGTGGGGGCAGTAGTAATAATTTGTACTTGATTATTGGTTACATCTGGCAGAGCATCCAGAGGTAAGTTTTTAAGAGAATAACTCCCCCAGGCTATAAGCACAAGGGTAAATAAAAGTATAATAAACTTGTTCTTTATACTAAATTGTATGATTTTGTCTAACATTGAAAATATTATAATGAATTAGAAATTAGCAGATAAACCATCTGCTATTATTTGTGAAAAGGTCACAAGATTCTAACCCCGTCCAAAAAGAAGGGGCATCATTATGCTATTTGAGGTGGTTGCCAAATACTTCCGAAGAAATTGGAAGTAAAAATTGATTTGTATGTAGGTAATTGTGTTTTAATACCATTAGAAGGTATTGGAAAGTCAATAATTATAGATTGAGAGTAATTAGCCATTTGTGAACCACAACAACTGCAAATACAAAATGGCGAACACAAATCTTTTTCTTTATTGTGAGTATGTTTTTCGTGGTTTGAAGCAAACTCTGTTTGAGTATGTGTAGCACTATTCACTTCCATATCTGCACAAGGCATACACGAAAGTATTAGAAAAACAATTGATAATATGGTATTTGTAAGTTTCACTGCTGTAAAAGTAGTAATTTTTATTTTTATTGTAAATAATAATTCGAAATGAATATTAAAATAGTGTATAACCTATGCAGCTAATCCTAAATAACAAGATTGAACAAACTAAAGTTATAATTATAATGTGAAGACTGTGTATACTGCATTTGTTCTTTGTTCTTTATGTTTTTGCCTTTTATTTTTTTCATTATTTAACAAATATTAAAACATTGCATTTAAAATAGTTAAAGAAACATTAATATTACTCTAAAATATTTATTTAGTTTTGTCTAAAAATAAAATTTAGAGTAATGAAAATTAAAATTTCACACTTCCCTTTAGTTGCTTTGTTTCTTTTGATTGGTTTAACATCCTGTGAACCTACCTATACTGATATCCCTGCTGATGAGGAAGTTTTAGATGGAACAGTAGAAGGACTAACACACGAAGAATTAGCCCGTTTCTTAAAAGGTGACGTGGCATTCAATGAGGTATTCACACGCGAAACGGGACTTGGCCCTACATTTGTTGCGACAAGTTGCATCAGTTGTCATGCCGGTGATGGTAAAGGACATCCTTCTACCACACTTACCCGTTTTGGACAAATTGACGAAACAGGAAATTTATTCCTACACCAAGGAGCACCACAATTACAAAACAGAGGATTACCCGGATTCATACCTGAACAAATTCCTGCCGGAGCTACTTTTGCAAAGTTTACCCCACCCGCAAACACCGGTTTAGGATTTATCCAATTTGTTACCGATGCTGATATCTTAGCAATGGCAGATCCAAACGACAGTGATGGCGATGGAATATCTGGAGTTCCAAACTGGATAGACATACCAGATTTTGTAATTCCTTCATCAACTGCAATTTCTCAAAATGGGAAATACATAGGTCGTTATGGTAAAAAAGCAGCTGCCCATAGTTTATTACATCAAACTGCAAACGCCTACAACCAAGATATGGGGATAACATCCGTATTCAGACCGATTGATGTATATACGAATCTGGAAATTGACCCTGAAGTAGCCACCAGCACTGTAAATGACGTTGTTTTTTACCTGCAAACATTAAAAGCCCCTATACAACGCAATCAAAATGATGCTATTGTAAAACAGGGAGCAACTGTTTTTAATCAAATCAATTGTACAGGTTGCCATAAATCTGAATTAAAGACAGGTCATTCACCTATTAAAGCTCTTTCCTATAAAACATTTGCTCCTTATACCGATTTATTACTACATGATATGGGAAGCGGTTTAGACGATGGCTATACCGAAGGAAATGCAAAAACGCATGAATGGAGAACCCCTCCTTTATGGGGAATAGGACTTTCTGAAGGTTCTCAGGGCGGAAACCATTTCCTGATGCATGACGGAAGGGCAAGAAGTATTGAAGAAGCCATTTTGATGCATGGTGGTGAAGCAACTAACAGTAAAACAAACTATCTGAAACTTTCTCAATCGGAAAAAGAGGCTTTACTTAAATTTATTAAATCATTGTAATTATGGACAGAAAAGAATTTTTAAAAACCTGTGGTTTTGGTTGTTTAGCCGGAATTACTGCTGCTACTTTTTTACAAAGTTGTAGTTCTTCCCGGGTTTTGGAAAAAGAGATAGTTGATTCTGATATTTTGGTTCCGTTAACTGATTTTGAAATCAAAAACAGCAAAACAACAAAATATAAAAAATACGTAATCATCCAAAACGAAAAACTTCAATATCCTATTTGTGTATATCGTTTTGATACGAATAATTACAGTGCATTATTAATGCAATGTACTCACCAAGGAACCGAATTACAGGTTTTTGGCGATAAATTACAATGTGCGGCACATGGGAGTGAATTTAGTAACAGAGGAAATGTTGAAAATGGTCCCGCTGACAGAAATTTAAGAAACTTTCCAATTACAATAGACAACAACACCCTTAAAATATCATTAAAATGAGATTAAAATTCCTCTACATAACCCTTTTATTTTCCCTAAATTTTTATTCCCAAGTTGATCCTGTTTTGTTAAAAAAAGAACCTGTAAACAGCACAAGGCAATCTTTAAACATGGATGCGGTTTACAACCGTCCTTTTTTAAATATTGGGAAAACCCCCATAGCCGTTGGAGGTTATCTGGAAGCCAATTGGCAACATCTTTATACGGATGGAGTTTCTGAGGGACATCAATTTCAAGCCAGACGATTAACTGTATTTATGTCATCCGCAATCAGTAAACGCGTGAAGTTTTTAAGTGAAATCGAATTTGAAGAAGGTGGAAAGGAAATTGCCATAGAATTTGCCTCTGTCGATGTTGAATTTCATCCCTTGGTTAATTTTAGAGGAGGTATAATTATGAATCCTATTGGGGCTTTCAATCAGAATCATGATGGTCCAAAATGGGAATTTACAGATAGACCCCTTTCAGCAACACAAATGTTACCGAGTACTTTTAGCAATGCAGGTGCTGGTTTTTTTGGAAAAAAATACAAAGACGATTGGATGCTTGGATATGAGGCTTATTTTTCAGGAAGTTTCGATAATTCGATAATTGAAAATACTGAGAATAAAACGTTTCTTCCAGCTGCCAAAAATAATCCGGAACGTTTTGAGGAGATAAATAGCGGAGTACCCTTGTTTACAGGAAAAATAGCTATTCGAAACCTAAAATTGGGAGAGTTGGGACTTTCCTATATGGGAGGGGTTTACAATAAATATCAAGATGACGGTATGATTATAGACAAAAAAAGACGTGTTAGAATTTTTGCTTTAGACTACAATACCACTCTTCCTAAAATTAAAACTTTTATAACATCAGAACTGGCATGGATCAAAGTGGATGTTCCGAGCACCTATGGGCAACAATTTGGCTCTAAACAATTTGGAGGATTTATGGATATTATTCAGCCATTATTGAAAAAAAATATTTTAGGCTGGGAAAATGCAGTATTAAATCTTGCTTGTCGATTGGAATATGTTGATTGGAATGTTGGACGTTTTAATGAAACTGGTGAAAATATAGGAGACGAAATTTGGAGTGTAATGCCAGCAATAAGTTTCCGCCCGACAGCACAAACCGTTTTTAGATTAAATTACCGTTTTCAAAAACAACGTGATATTTTAGGCAACCCACCGGCAACTACCGATGGATTTAGCCTTGGAGTTTCCACTTATTTTTAGAAATTTCATACTTTTTAGTTTTAACAATTTAACCTTAAAGGTTTTAATTGAATTGTTTTTGCTGCTGAGTAGTTGCATTATTTGAAAATTTATCACGAAGATTTTTCATATCCTCACTTACTTTTTTATCAAGGATTTTAGCATAATGTTGGGTCGTTTGAATATTTTTATGTCCCAACATTTTGCTTACAGTTTCAATAGGAACGCCATTTGTAAGTGTTACAGATGTTGCAAATGTATGTCTTGCCATATGGAAAGTGATTTCTTTTGAAATATCGCATAGATCTCCAATTTCTTTGAGATAAGCATTCATTTTTTGATTGGTCAAAATCGGTAAAATACTATCCTCATTTAAACACTTTGGATGACTGGCATATTTTTGAATTAATTCTTCTGCGATTGGCAGTATAGGGATTTTGGACTTGGTATCCGTTTTCTGGCGGTTTTTGAATATCCATTTCTGTCCATCAATTCCAATTCCAATATGATCTTTCTTCAAACCTTTTACATCAACATAAGCTAAACCGGTGTAACACGAGAATATAAAAATATCCTTAACTAGTGTTAATCGCTCAGATGAAAACCGTTTGTTGTAAATTTTATTAAGCTCTCCTTCAGTAAGAAAATCACGTTCTACTTCTTTCATTTTTCCTTCGTAACGACTGCAAGGATTTTTATCTAACCAATCGTTATCCAAACAGATCTTGATTATTTTTCTGAAATTCCTAACATATTTTACGGCTGTATTGTTATTACATTTTTTAACGCTTCGTAAGTAGAATTCAAATTCGGTTACAAAGGCATAATCAATTTTATTAATGCTTATATCAGCAATATTATATTTCCACAAAATAAATTCTTGCAAGTGTTTCAAAGATATTTTGAAGCGTTCTAATGTACCATAAGCATATCCATTCCCGATAAGTTCTTCAATTTTATCATTGTGATTTTGATAAATTGGAATTATCATTCGCTCACGTTGATGGGTTCCTAGTATTCTTGATTTGAAATTCTCCAGGGATAATTCTTCATTTTTATGGATTAGTTCCATTTGAATATCAAAAACTTTAGATCTCATCAAATCAAGATAGTTATTTATTGTTCTAGCTTCTTCCGAACTACCTTTCATTTTGGATAGTTCTGGAGACCATTTGGATTTTTCAATAAATTTCTTGGAACTAAATTCGAAACGTTGGCCATCAACAGTTAATCGAATATAAATTGGTAATTGTCCAGCTGCATTAGCTTTTGTGGTTTTCGCATAAATGTGTAAAGTGATTTTTGCTTTCATGGTGGTGACCTTTTAATTAGTATTCAATTTAATTTTCTAAAGGATAACAAACAAGATGTACATATTCTGAACAAGTATTGAACTGGTTGTTAGTACGACTGTTTGTAAGGATTGAGAAGATTTAGCGAGACCCTAAATTGTAATTTTTTTAGGGTCTCGATTTCGTCCCTTTCCAATTAAGATTGAATGAATAATTTGGTATATGGCACAAAGAAAAAAGCCGATAAATCTTATGATTTATCGGCTTTTGAAACCATTTGTTATTAAACTTGTGGGCGATGAGGGGTTCGAACCCCCGACCCCCTCGGTGTAAACGAGGTGCTCTGAACCAGCTGAGCTAATCGCCCTGTTTTGTTGTGCTATCATTGCTGATTGCGAGTGCAAATATACAGCTAGATTTTATATTTGCAAACAAAAAATCAAAATAAATCAATAAAAATTTTAGTGCATTTTGTGGAGTATTCAAAAACAACGCATTAGCAATTTTTACAGGCTTCACTTTTTTTTGTAAACACTCTCGTATAGTAGTACATTTGTATTCTAATTTAAATATACAGATGGGAAGATATAAAGAAAACGATTTACCCAAATCAAAAATAACTGCAAGCTCACTCAGTAAAGCAAAAATTATCTTTAAATATGCAGGAAACAATAGTTGGAAATTTTATGTTGGTTTGCTTTTTTTATTACTAACCAGTGTAACAGCCTTAGCTTTTCCTAAATTCATGGGTATGTTAGTTGATTGTGTCAATAAAAAAGACTCAGGATTAGCTAACCAAATTGCTTTAGGATTAGGATTAGTTTTAATTCTACAATCAGTTTTTTCATTTTTCAGATTGTCATTGTTTGTCAATTTTACCGAAAACACTTTGGCCAATGTGCGTTTGGCATTATACACCAACTTGGTAAAATTACCAATGACGTTTTTCTCTCAAAAACGTGTAGGAGAACTAAACAGCAGAATTAGTAATGACATTACACAAATTCAAGACACTTTAACCACCACCATAGCCGAATTTCTTCGTCAGTTTATCTTAATCATCGGAAGTTTTGTAATGTTGGCAAGCATCAATATCAAATTAACAATAATGATGGTTTCTATTGTTCCTTTGGTAGGAGTTGCTGCGGTACTTTTTGGGCGTTTTATTCGAAAATACTCCAAAAAAGTACAAGATCAGGTTGCTGAAAGTCAAGTTGTAGTCGAAGAAACGATGCAGGGAATTAGCATTGTAAAAGCTTTTGCTAATGAATGGTACGAAATTGCTCGATACAAAAGTAAGATCAAAGAAGTTGTAAAAGTAGCTATTAAGGGTGGTCAATTAAGAGGTTATTTTGCTTCTTTCATTATTATTTGTTTGTTTGGAACCATCGTAGCGGTAGTTTGGTACGGTGTTCAGTTGAGTATTGCTGGTGAAATCACCGTTGGAGAATTATTTACTTTTATCTTATATTCTAGCTATGTTGGAGCCTCTTCAGGTGGAATTGCCGAACTGTACGCTCAGGTTCAAAAAGCTATTGGCGCTACCGAACGTGTTTTTGAATTATTAGATGAAACTCCAGAGAAAATCAATGCGGAAGCACATATCCCTAACATTGAAAAAATTAAAGGAAATGTAACATTTGAAAACGTTGCTTTCAGTTATCCATCTCGAAAAGAAATTCAAGTATTGAAAGATGTAAACTTCACAGCTAACTATGGTCAAAAAATCGCCATTGTAGGACCAAGCGGAGTTGGAAAATCAACGATTGCTTCCTTGTTATTGCGTTTTTACGATATTGATAAAGGCTCAATAATGATTGATAATAAAAATATTTATGATTACGATTTAGAAAATTTACGTGGTAACATGAGTATTGTTCCTCAAGATGTAATTTTATTTGGAGGAACTATTAAAGAAAACATAGCTTACGGAAAACCTAATGCTACCGATGAAGAAATCACTTTGGCAGCAAAACAAGCAAACGCTTTGAGTTTCATAGAAAGTTTTCCTGAAAAAATGGAAACCATTGTTGGAGAACGAGGAATTAAACTTTCAGGTGGTCAAAGACAGCGAATTGCAATTGCTCGTGCGTTATTGAAAAACCCAAGTATCCTAATTTTAGATGAAGCTACATCTTCATTAGATAGTGAAAGTGAAAAGTTAGTTCAGGAAGCATTAGAGGTTTTAATGGAAGGAAGAACGAGTATTATTATTGCGCACCGACTTTCAACTATTCGTTCAGCTGACCAAATATTAGTTATTGATAATGGGGTAATTAGCGAACAAGGAACTCATCAAGAACTGATTACTTTAGAAAACGGTATCTATAAAAACCTAAGCAATTTGCAGTTTAGTAATTCCTAAAAATTGATGAATAGATTATTCTAAAAATCTAATTTTTGGAGAAAGCTGAATAACACATAAAATAAAAAAAAGAGTTTATAATTAGGGGATTATAAACTCTTTTTTTTTATATTAAGTTGATAGATTTGGGGCAAAATATCGTACTTAATTAAAAACCAATTCCAACCTTACTTTATATTTTTACAAATATGTTTGTGTAGTATTTTTTTCCTGTTGTGGCGTCTTCTCGTATTGCAATTCCAAAATGAGTAAAATCACCTTCTATATTTTCTTTGTGCGTTGGACTATTTAACCAAGCTGTTACTGCCGCTAAGGCACTATTATAATTATAAGCAATATTCTCTCCTACTGATTTTGCTCCTAATACTTTTTTAATATTATTTGCTCTTTCCACAAAACCGTCATGACTAGCCGCTTTTTTTTCAATCATGTAAAAATCATGTTCTTCTGATTTTGATGAAATATGATTGATTTTTTCCAAAGCTTTCAATCCAACACTTACTCTATGCTTATTGATTAAATCTAATGTTTCTAATTCTAATTCAGAATAAGTATAATTTTCTACTAGCAACGATGTTGTTGAATCAGCAGTTTCTACTGTTGTGTCTGATGAACATGAATTCATTGTAAATAATACTGCAAAAAATATTATTAACGTGTTTAAATTTCTTTTCATAAGCTAGTAGTTTAAGTTTAAAGTAGATTGTGGTGCAAACTCTTTAAATGATTAGTTGTTGTTCTTATTTCTGATTCAAACATACAACGTTTTATCGTTAAACTACAAAAAAAATCGATGAAATACATCTTTTTGATTTATAAATAAGTAAAAACTTACATCAAGGAGCTAAACGTTCTCTCTTCCAAGTGTAATCTTCTTGAAGCGAATAACGAATTCTATCGTGCAAACGATTGGCTCTTCCTTGCCAAAATTCAACTTGAACTGGACGCACTAAATAACCTCCCCAATGACTAGGACGAGGAATAGATTTATTTTCGAAATTGCGTTCTAAGGATTTTAAATTTTCTTCTAAAAATTCACGCGATGGAATAACCTCACTTTGATTAGAAACAACAGCACCTAACTTACTGCCATCAGGTCTGGAATCGAAATAATTATCCGAAACTGTTTCAGCAACTTTTTCAGCTATTCCTTTAATAATGACTTGACGTTCGGCAGTATGCCAAAAAAAAGAGAGACAAACATTTGGATTATTTGCGATAGCTCTCCCCTTCTCCGAATGATAATTGGTGTAAAAAATAAAACCTTCTTCGTTGTATTTTTTTAGAAGTACCACTCGAGCTTTTGGAAATCTATCAATACCCATTGTGGAAACAGTCATGGCATTCACTTCTTCTGAACCGCCAAAATCTTCTACCTCATGGAACCAACGATGAAAAAGATTAATAGGATCCTCAGGAACATTAGATTCTAATAATTCACTTTTTTCATATGATCTTCTGTAATTACTTAAATCTTCCATGTTTATGTGTTTAATTAATAATATTCATGTTATAAATCAAAAGTTTTGCCGTCTTCTGCTAATAAAACATTTGGAAAAACAGTTTCGGCTTCTTCTTTAAATAAATCTATCGAATCGTATCGAGTTGAATAATGCCCTAAAATGAGTTGACTAACTTGGGCTTTTGCTGCAATAGTTGCCGCTTCAATGGCTGTTGAATGCATGGTTTTGGAAGCTAAATTTTCTTCTGATTGTAAAAAAGTAGCTTCATGATACAAAACATCAACATTACTGATAATAGGAATAATTGGTTCAAAATAACAACCATCCGAACAAAAAGCATAGCTTTTAGGTTTTAGGGGATCGAAAGTCAATTCAGAATTGGCAATAAGCCTACCGTCATCCAATAGAATATCTTTACCATTCTTAATGTTCTGATAATAACACTTTTCGATTTGATAATGTTCAACAGCTTCAATATTTAATTTTCGTTCGTCAAGCTTTTCTTGAAATAAAAAACCATTAGTATAAATGCGGTGTTGCAAGGGAATGGTTTTCACAGACACTTTTTCGTCTTCAAAAATAATTTCGCTATTGGTATTTTCTAATTCGTTAAAATGCAAATTGAAGTTAGGCCAGGAATTAGAGAGACGTAATTGTAGCTTGATGATTTCCTTAATTCCTTTTGGACCATAAATATGCAAATCATTGTTTCGGTTGAGCAACGAAAAGGTAGAAATTAAACCAATTAATCCAAAAAAATGATCACCATGCAAATGCGAAATAAAAACATGGTTAATTTTAGAAAATTTAATTTTGTTTTTGCGAAGTTGTACTTGAGTTCCCTCACCACAATCGATAAGAAATAAACGGTTTTTGATTTCTAAAACCTGCGCCGTTGGATTAGTAAAAGTACGAGGGGTTGCTGCATAACAGCCAAGTATTGTTAATTTCAAAGTGTATTTAGTTAACTGGTTATATTTGTTTAATCGTAAAATAGAAAATCATTCGATTAAACTTTAAACGAATAAACAATTAAACTATTTAAAAACCTAAGTCACGCTCTATTTCTTCCATTTCAATAATATCATGAGCTTCTAACAAGGAAGGAACAACGGTTAATTTTTCTGGTAATGCATTATAATCAGAATCAGCAACAACAATAACAAATGATTTTTTTGATTTTTTATGTTGTTTTGATAAAGGTAAAAACAATTTTAAGTTACTTACGGCTATTTCTTCCTTATAACTTAATAAATCAATGATTATATTGTGATTTTCAAAACTTTTATATTGACTACTAACCTTTGTTAAGAATGAATCAAAATCGCCCTGAGTATCCTTGATGGTTATTGTATGTTCTTTTAGATCTACTTTCATAGCTGTTAAATTAATGGTTAATCGGACTAAATTTATCTTGCTTGTTTTTGTTTAATACAATTTTATATTAAAATACTTATAATCAATATTTTAAAAATAAATATTAATCAAAAACAACTTCTAAAGTTACTTTGTTTTTTTTAATTTATTGAATTTTTGAAGCCAAAAGATAAATAACTGCCATTCGAATAGCTACTCCATTTTCCACTTGATTTAAAATAACGGATTGTCCTGAATCAGCTACTTCAGATGTGATTTCGACCCCTCTGTTAATTGGTCCAGGGTGCATAATCACAATTTCTTTATTCAATGATTCTAATAAAGTTTTGTCAACACCATATTGTTGTGCATATTCACGAGTTGACGGAAAATAATTCACATCCATTCTTTCGTTTTGAACACGAAGCATATTCGCTACATCACACCACTCTAAAGCGTTTCTTAAGTTTGATTCTACTTTTACACCTAATGATTCAATATATTTAGGAATTAAAGTTTTAGGTCCGCAAACTTTTACTTCGGCTCCCTGCATTTGTAATGCATAAATATTAGACAAAGCAACTCTGGAGTGCAAAATATCACCTACAATCACTACTTTTTTGCCTGCTACATCTCCTAATTTTTCTCTAATCGAATAACTATCTAATAAGGCTTGTGTAGGATGTTCATGGGCTCCATCTCCAGCATTTACAATACTTGCTTTTACATTTTGGGATAAAAAGTGTGCTGCTCCAGGATTAGCATGACGCATAACTACCATATCTACCTTCATCGAAAGGATATTATTTACAGTATCTATAAGCGTTTCTCCTTTTTTTACAGAAGACTGAGCTGCCGAAAAACTAATTACATCTGCTGAAAGTCGTTTTTGAGCTAATTCGAAAGAAAGTTTGGTTCGGGTACTATTTTCAAAAAATATATTGGCAATAGTAATATCTCGTAACGAAGGCACTTTCTTAATTGGACGATTAATGACTTCTTTAAAATGATCGGCTGTTTCAAATATAAGGTCTATATCATTTTTGTTAATGTATTTGATACCTAATAAATGATTTACGCTTAATTCTTTCATTTTTTTCTACGATTATTATTTTATTACAGATGGAATTTTAAATAAGACAGAGTTAATTAGTTACTACATAAACGGCATCTTCTCCATCATTTTCTTTCCAACTTACCTTTACCTTTTCATTATTAATAGCATCTACCTGTCTTCCTCGATAATCAGGTTGGATAGGTAAATTTCGACTAAAACGTCTATCAATTAAAACCAATAATTCAATTTCTGATGGACGACCAAATGACTGCACCGCTGTTAATGCTGCTCTTATGCTTCTTCCAGTGTACAAAACATCGTCGATAAAAATAACTTTCTTATTTTCGACGATAAAATTAATATTTGTTTTGTTGGCTTCAAGAGGCTTTTCGGTTCTTCTGAAATCATCTCTAAAAAAAGTGATATCTAAGTATCCTAATTGAATTTCAGGAGTTTGATATTCTTTTTCTAATACTTCTTTAAGACGTTCTGCTAAAAATGTTCCTCTCGGTTGAATTCCAATCAAAATAGTATCCTTAAAATCGAGATGTTTTTCAATTAGCTGACAAGCTAAACGATGTAAAATAATATCGACTTCTTTGGAATTAAGCAAAACTTTTTGAGTCATAATAAAGTGTTATGTTGGGTTGTGCAAATATACAAATTCAAATCTATCAATACTTATGATAATTATATTACACAAAAGTTTTCTTTTTTCAGCTTCCTTAAATAACCATTAAATATTGTTAATTATAACAATTATATCTGTTTTGTTACAATTGATTTATAAAAAATCCCAGTAAAAATTATACCTTCGGGGAAATATTAAAAAAATTCTACATTTACCGATATTCATCACCGACACGTATCACACTTATTCGGATTGTATCCAGGTAGAGAAATTACACCCTCAAATTCTAAATTTTTAGATGCCTCCAAAAAAACCTTAGAAATACGTGGCGACGAAGGTACAGGTTGGAGTAAAGGATGGAAAATTAACTGGTGGGCTCGTTTACAAGACGGGGATCATGCCTATAATTTGATAAGACAATTATTAAACTATGTAGACCCTTTAGCTCGTAATTCGGGAGTTGGAGGAACCTATCCTAACTTTTTTGATGCACATCCTCCTTTCCAAATTGACGGAAACTTTGCTGGAACAGCTGGTATGGCAGAAATGTTAGTACAAAGTTACAATGGTTATATTCAATTGTTACCAGCCCTACCTAAAGCTTGGAAAGAAGGTCAAGTTAAAGGACTTGTGGCAAGAGGTGGCTTTGAAATTAGCATGAACTGGAACAATCAAGAATTACAAACCGTTGCTGTAAAATCATTAAACGGTGCCGAATGTATACTGGTTTCTAATGTTCCTTTGAAATTAGAAAACACCTACATCACTTCTCAAAAAACAGATAAAGGTTACCAAATTATTTTCCCAACAACTAAAGGTACAAACTATCAATTAGTTAGAAAATAAGTCAATAAAACCCAAACAAAAAAGGCAGTTTCATCATTTTGAAACTGCCTTTTTTATTGAATAATATTCTTTACACACCCCTAACCCCTCTCAAGAGGGGAAGCCTCAGATTACTTAGTAACAATTCCCTCCTTGAGGAGGGCTAGGGAGGTGTTATTTCGTGTAGAACTCAATTACAAATTATACATTTTCTTTCTTTGTTCTTGGATTTTTTCATCATCCAAATACTCATCAAAAGTCATATAACGGTCAATAACTCCATTTGGAGTCAACTCCACTACTCTATTACCTACCGTTTGTGCAAACTCGTGGTCATGTGTAGTAAAAATAACCGAACCTTTGAAGTTTTTCAATGAGTTATTAAAAGCCGTAATCGATTCCAAATCCAAGTGGTTTGTTGGTTCATCAAGCATTAAAACATTGGCACGCTCCATCATCATTCTTGAAATCATACAACGCACTTTTTCTCCTCCTGATAATACATTACTTTTCTTTAAGGCTTCTTCTCCTGAGAAAATCATTTTCCCTAAAAATCCTCTAATAAACACTTCGTCACGCTCTTCTTCCGTTTTTGCATATTGACGTAACCAGTCTACTAAAGTCAAATCGTTTTTAAAGAATTCATGGTTCTCAGCTGGTAAATAGGCTTGATTTGTAGTTACTCCCCAATCAAAAGTTCCAGAATCGGCTTTTTGATTACCATTTAAGATTTCGTAAAAAGCAGTTGTAGCACGTGAATCTTTAGAAAATAAAACGATTTTATCGCCTTTTGCCATATTCAAATCTACATCTTTAAATAAAAGCTCTCCATCAATCGAAGCACTTAAATTCTCTACATTTAAAATTTGATCTCCAGCCTCACGGTCTTGGTCAAAAATAATCGCAGGATAACGACGGCTTGACGGTTTTATTTCGGAAATATTCAATTTAGAAATCATTTTTTTACGAGAAGTCGCTTGTTTAGATTTCGCCACGTTAGCAGAGAAACGACGAATAAATTCTTCCAATTCTTGTTTCTTCTCTTCTGCTTTCTTGTTTTGTTGTGCTCTTTGTTTTGCTGCTAATTGACTAGACTCATACCAAAATGTATAGTTTCCAGAATAGTGATTGATTTTACCAAAATCAATATCCGAAATATGCGTACAAACCGCATCCAAGAAGTGACGGTCGTGAGAAACTACGATTACTGTATTTTCATAATTCGCTAAGAAATTCTCTAACCAAGCGATGGTTTCAAAATCCAAGTCATTGGTAGGCTCATCCATAATCAATACATCAGGATTTCCAAAAAGCGCTTGTGCCAAAAGCACACGTACTTTCATCTTTCCTTCCATATCCGACATTAAGGTATAATGGTACTCTTCGCCAATACCTAAGTTAGACAATAACGAAGCGGCATCCGAATCAGCATTCCAACCGTTCATTTCTTCAAATTGCACTTGCAATTCTCCAATTCGGTCTGCATTTGCATCATTATAATCCAGATACAATTCGTCCATTTCTTTCTTTACGGCATACAGAACTTTGTTCCCCATAATAACCGTTTCCAAAACGGTATGTTCGTCAAACATATTGTGGTTTTGGTTCAAAACCGACATACGTTTTCCTGGCTCTAGCTGCACATGTCCCGAAGTTGGGTCCATATCGCCAGATATTATTTTAAGAAAAGTAGATTTTCCAGCACCATTAGCACCGATGACACCATAGATATTACCATGAGTGAATGTAGTATTTACTTCGTCGAATAAAATTCGCTTGCCAAACTGAACTGATAAATTATTTACTGTTAACATGAATATCTTTTATAAAATTTGCCGCAAAAGTACAAAAAATAAGCTTCTTATTAGCATTCTTATAAAAGGAATTCAAAACTGGTTTTTGTTGAAAACTAATCAATAGATTTTTCAACTTTTAGTATGAATATAAACTATTTTTGAAAAACGCAGAAAAGTTTTAAAATTATACATAACAATTTAATTTGATACAAAATAGCTCAAATTATCTATAATAAATTTACTTGTACAAGCTTAATGATTAAAACTATTAAACATAAATCACAATGAAAACTTTTGAAGATATTGAAAAAGAAGTTAATTTCAGAAAAGAATGGATAGAAAACTATAAATTAAAACACCAATCGTACTATCACATAGAAAGTTACATAGCAAAACTTTATGAAGTTATCAAAAATTACAAAGGAAGAACAGAAGATGCACAAAATAATTTAGTTATGATTAAACACAAAGCTGATATTCTAAATGCAGATTTAGTGGGAGAACTGAAATCTGATTCTAAAAAAAGGTTGGTAAGATATCGTACTAAATGGATTAATTATCACGAAGCAATTGACAATATTCAAAAACAATTTCTTGATATTGTAAAAAAAGATTTGTCATAACAAACACATAAGCAACTCTACAACAGATACTTTACATCTTACATGAAATAATTAAGTAAGTTTCATAAATTAACATAAGATTAAAAAAAATCTTGAAAAACTAAAAAAACTATTGTCATGATAATTATTTTAAAAACAGTTATTGCTCTGATAATCCTAACATTTGTTGGAATTAATTTATTAAGTTTTATTTTCCGCTCACTAAATATTATTATGAGTTTACCAGCATCCAAAAGTTCTGGTGTAAACAAAATGATTAAACAATCACTTTATTCAGAAATTGTGTTTTTCATATTTTCAATTATTCTTACAGTAGGATATTTTTATGCAATTAATCATTTCTACAATATTCTATTAGTAATTGCTGCCGCATTGATTATGATCTCTAGACTCCCTGATCTTTTGATTGAAATAAAAACCGGAGAAAAAACCACTAAAAAAAACATGAAACAAAGACCAATTGATATAATTTTCAATATTCTTTTTTTTGTTGCAATACCAATTATATGGTATTCATTCAAATATTAAAATACTTAACAAATTTCACCCCCTTTAGCCCCAAAATTTTTTCCGTGCCCGCAACTATGAGCAACTTTATCGAATTACTTAATGAGATTCCTCCTTCGTCGGAATGACAAGATTGCGGAAGTAGATTAGGTAAATAACATTCCTTTTTTCAAACAAAAATTAACACCCTGTTTGTCATTCCGACGAAGGAGGAATCTCATCAAAATGAGCAAAATGAATAGCAATTAATATCACTATCTCATCAAACAAAAAAAAACTCGTTTATCCACAATCAGATAAACGAGTTTTTTTTCAAGAGATTGAATATTACAATTCCGATAATTTCATCAGACTGTTATAAATAGCCAGTTCCACATCGGCATTATTGCGAGTATTGATTTGTTCTAAAGCTGTTTTCAACAGTGCTTTATCAGGACTTTGCTTTTTCTCCCAGCTAGAAACCAATTCCGTTGCTACTGTACTTAATTGTTTGGCTAAAGGCAATACCGGTTGAATTAGAGGTGCATTTTTACTAAACACATTCAGCTCGACATCCATATTGATCCATTTATTTAAATAATACACAATCTCCGTTTTTGATGAATCATCTTTGTCTGTTAGGTATCGATTAACCATTTTGTTAAACTCATACGCATCTGGAGCATCGGCAGCACAGGCATCAGCAAACAAGGTCAAAGGCGAATACATAAAGTACTTCTTCCCGCCTCCATTGCGTTTGTAAATTTTATAAGGTTCGCAGATATTGGTAAAATCATTGAGCGCTTTAATGCCTTGGTTATTAGAAATATTTCGCAAAATCACTTCTTTGTTTCGAATATGTGTCAAACCTATTTTCTCTAAATAAAAAGAAATTTTACGCAATCTTCGGCGCATATCTTCCAAATCCCTAACATTTTCATTCGACCATAAACGCTCTGCAATTGCGGCTGTTCTGGGCCAAATACGGGAATCAATAGTCAATGGTGTAACCAGTTCGCTCCACATTGTAGCCTCTCCACCCAGAATTCGAACTTGTTCCTCCTCAGTAAAAGTCACATTTTTAGGCATTGGGTCATTTAGATAATGGGAATCAACAGACAACATCAAATCAATATAATACCCATTTGAAAGCAATGTTTTATAACCATTTTTGGCCGCAGCGGCAAGAGAAGCGCCCGGCTGTAAACCTTCATTGACTCCGCGCCAAGCATGAATAATAGCTTCTTTAGACATTTCTGGCGTCATGATTTCCTCCCATCCCATCAATTGTTTGCCATGCTTTTTGAGCATCGGAACCAATTTCATATTGAAATAGGTTTGCAAATCATGATTCGTTTCCAGTTTGTTCTTTTTCTTAAATTCCTGAATTTTAGCATTAGCATTCCATTCCTTCCCATTATTTTCGTCACCACCTATGTGAAAATAAGTACTTGGAAACAACGGACAAACTTCGTCAAAAATAGCTTCTAGTATTTGATAGGTTTTAGGATTCGTTGGATCGAGAGCCGCATCGTGAATTCCTGATTTTCTAGAAATTGCATATTTGGAAGTGGTTTGACTTCCAATTTCTGGAAAAACCGATAATAAAGCCGAAGCGTGACCGGGAACATCGATTTCTGGAATCACCATTATCCCTTTTTCATCGGCATATTTTACAATATTTTTGATCTCCTCTTGGGTGTAATATTGCCCATCTGAACCCAATGCTGTCAATTTAGGTAGGTTTTTCAATTCAATTCTCCAGCCTTGATCATCTACTAAATGCCAGTGAAAAACATTCATTTTCATGGCTGCCATCCCGTCCAAATTGCGCTTAATTACATCGACGGTCTGAAAATGTCGGGAAGCATCAATCATCAAACCACGCCAAGCAAATCTGGGTTTGTCATCAATTTCAACTCCAGGAAAATAAAATTGAGTTCCATTATTGTGAAGTAGTTGCGACAAAGTAGCTAAAGCATGTAATGCACCTAAATCGGTAGTTGCCGTAATTTCAATCTTAGTTGATGTCACTTTTAAATGATAGCTTTCGTCTTCATTTAAAACAATTTTACCTGTTCGACTACAATTGATTTGCAAATCCGCTTGAGGCAATGCATCTGTTGAAGTAACAAAACCTTGATTAAAAAACAAACCTGATCTTTCGTCTAAATTTCTCAAAAATTGGGTAGCCGCTTTAAACACTCTTGAATTGGCTTCAGCCTTACAATTAATACTGAAATTCTTGTTTAAAACAAACGAAGCATTCGACAATGAAACAGATTGTGGCCAAGGCATCAAATTCAAATCCTCTTTCTTGATTTGAGCTTGAACCATGACATAGGTAAACAAAGACAAAATAACATATTTCATACTGTAAAAATTTTTAAGAAAATTAGCTGTTTAAACTTTTTTAGTTAAAAGGTTTTATTAGTCCGTAAAAACAGTAATTTTTGAATCTTATTAAAATCAAAAAAGAGGTCGGATATGGATAAATTTAACAAAAATATTCCATTTTGAACAATACCCTGTATTTATCGTTCAAAAAAACCGATTTTAACTACATAATATTTTTTTTTTCAAATTTTAAAAAATACTTTTACCCGATATAAAAAAACACACCTTTAAAAAACAACTAAAAAATTATGAATTCTGAAAATTTACAAACCAAATGGGGACAATTCATCTCCCTTGTAACCGTTTTTTTCTTCTGGGGATTTGTAGGATCTGCAAACGACATTTTGATACCTGTATTTAAAAAAGTATTTACCCTATCACAAGTTCAATCACAACTAGTAGCCTGGGCATTTTATGCGGCTTATTTTGTGGGTTCTATTATCTTTTTTCTAATTTCTTTGAAATCAGATGTATTGCAAAAATTTGGTTACAAAAAAACATTAGCAGGAGGATTAGTACTATCAGCTGTTGGATCTTTCTTATTTGTTCCAGCTGCCACAATGGAAAGTTTTGGATTTTTCTTAGCTGCCCTTTTCACAGTTGGTTTAGGATTTTCAATTCAACAAATTGTTGCTAACCCATTAGCAATCAAGATGGGAAGTCCTGTTACTGGAGCTCATCGTTTAACATTAGCCGGAGGAGTTAACTCATTTGGAACCACAATTGGTGCTATTTTGTTAGGAATTGCATTATTTGGAATGGGAGACAATAAAAACACTTCACTTTCACTAGAAGATATCAAACTACCATTTATCATCTTAGGATGCACTTTTATAATTGTGGCTCTTTTTATGCTTTTTTCTAAAATTGAAGATCCTGTTAAGGAAGAAGAAGCTGTTATTGAGCACGGACATAAAAACTTCACAATACTTGATTACCCACAATTATACTTGGGAATGTTAGCTATTTTCATTTATGTAGGTACTGAAGTTTCTATCATTAGTAATCTTCCAGCTCTATTAAAAACAGCTGAATTTGGAAATATTTTAGAGGAAGCCATCCCTCCATTTATTGCGTTGTATTGGGGAAGTTTAATGATTGGTCGTTGGAACGGAGGAGTGAATGTTTTTAACACTTCTAAAACGGTAAATTTACTTTTAAAATTCATTGTTCCTACTATCGCTTTCGGAGTAATTATAGGTGCTAATGTTTTTGCAAAACATGATGTTTCTGCTTTTTACATCTACCCTATTTGGATATTATTGTTCATTTTTATGAGTTTTCTTGGAGGTAAAAATGCCGGAAAAACACTTATGTTATATGGAATCTCTGGTTTAGCAATGATGTTATTAGGACTTGTATTTCCGGATAAAGAGATTGCTAAATTCTTCTTTATATCAGGTGGATTATTCTTGTCTATTATGTGGCCTTCTATTTTTGACTTAGCCATTGCTGGTTTAGGAAAAAATACTGGAAAAGCTTCTTCTTTCTTAATTATGATGATTTTAGGTGGAGGAGTTATTCCATTAATTCAAGGTAAAATTTGTGATTTTGACTTAAGTAGTCCAGAAGGAATTTTTGGAATTTCTTGGACGCACTTTTCATATATTATACCGCTTTTAGGTTTTGCTTATTTGGCATTTTACGGTTTTTATTGCCCTAAAATTCTAAAAAAACAAGGAATAACACACGTGGAATCCGAAGGTGGAGGACATTAAAAATTAATAAAAAACTAACAGCAAAGCCGTCAAATGAAACAAATTTTGACGGCTTTGTTGTTTTATATACAATCTTGAATCAAATTGGCATGTATTTGGACAATTTAATTTTAAAAAAAATATATTTGTTCTAAATTTTTGAAAATGAAAAAAATATTACTCCTACTTTTTACTTTTTTACAATTCTTTTCTTGTGGCGTTAAACAAACTAGAAATTTATTGACCTCTGGGAATTATGATGAAGCTATAGACAATGCCATTGCTAATTTGCGTGCTAATAAAGACAAGAAAGGAAACCAGGATTATGTATATCTCCTGGAAGAAGCTTTTTTTAAAGCGACCGAAAGAGATTTAAACAACTTGAATTTATTAGAACAAGATAAAAATACGGCTAATTTGGAACGTATTTACAACACTTACTTGCAATTAAATAATCGTCAGGAAAAAATCAAACCGTTGCTTCCATTACAATTAATCAAAGAAGGGAGAAATGCAAAATTCACTTTTGATAATTACAACAAACAAATTGTAGACAGCAAAAATGCCTTGTCTAAATTTTTATATGCAAATAGTTTGGCTTTACTAAAGTCGTCAAACAAAATGGATATTAGAAAAGCCTATGATGATTTAGTGTATTTGAACCAAATTAACCCAAATTATCAAAACACACTTCAACTTCAGGAAGAGGCTTTAAGTAAAGGAAAACATTATGTATCTGTGGTTTTACGCAATCAAACGAATATGATTATCCCTTCGGATTTGCAAGCTGATTTATTAGATTTTAACACTTTAGGTCTCAATGACATTTGGACCGTTTATCATAAAACGATTCAAAAACAAGTTAAATATGATTACCAAATTGTTGTTGATTTTAGAACAATAAACATCAGTCCAGAACAAATCAAAGAAAAAGAATTCGTTAAGGAAAAACAAATTAAAGATGGTGTGAAAGACCTGCTGGATAAAAATGGTAGAATTGTAAAAGATAGCTTAGGAAAGGCTATTAAAGTAGATAATTTGAAAACAATTGTCATTCGAATTAAAGAGTCCAACCAATTTAAAGCGTGCCAAATTATGGCAAATGTGGATTATCTCGATTTTAAAAACAAACAACTCTTACACTCGTTCCCTATCGCTTCTGAATTTATTTTCAAAAATGATTACTCAACCTACAACGGTGATAAAAGAGCTACAGATGAGTCGTACTATCCTTATTTTTCAAGAAAATTACTTCCTTTTCCTAGTAACGAACAAATGGTTTATAACACAGGGGAAGATTTAAAAGTAAAACTGAAAGGCATTTTGATGAAAAACAAATTGTAATTAAAAACGTATTTGTTTACTATTCAAATAGTTACAAAAAACAAATCAAATATTAAAATAAATTATAAAAGCCTGTTCAAATTGAAAAATTAAGTGTATTTTTGCATCAATGAATTACAAAAGTGTACATATCACCACATTGTCACGGATAGACAAAGCTATCGCTTCGCCCGAAGTACGGATACTTATATAGTATCTAAACGCTTTTTTGTCTATTTATTCATTATTTTTTATTTGTCCAAAATTGAAATTACAGCCGTTATCCGTTGGATTAATATATCCAAAAAACAAAATTTTAAACATTTTATTCTGTCACAATATTTCAAGTTGGCATTATTATGTTAATTTTGCAGACAATTTCAAAAAAGGTTCAATATCGAATTATAATTTTTTCACTTTTTTTAATCTAAAATTCATCTTTTGAAATGAATATTTCTATCCTTATAGCTCAAGAAGAACATTTTAAGTATGCAGAAATTATCTGTGATACTATAGAATCTTCTGCCAAATTGAGAGGAACCGGAATTGCTAAAAGAACTCCCGAATATATCCAAAAGAAAATGACCAATAGGGATGCCGTTATCGCTTTGGATAAAAATGGTGATTTTGCTGGTTTTTGCTATATAGAAAGTTGGCAACACGGACAATTTGTTGCTCATTCAGGTTTGATTGTACATCCTGATTTTAGAAATCTTGGTTTAGCTAAGAAAATTAAAAGTTTTGTCTTTGATTATTCTTTAAAAAAATATCCAGGTGCAAAAGTATTTGGAATCACAACAGGTTTAGCGGTTATGAAAATTAATTCGGAGTTAGGATACAAACCGGTTCCTTTTTCTGAATTAACGAGTGACCCTACTTTTTGGTCTGGTTGTAAAACCTGCACCAATTATGAAATCTTAAAGAGTAAAGATTATAAAATGTGTTTGTGTACAGGAATGCTTTACGATCCTGCCGAAAAACCAAAAGACCCACCAAAACATCCATTCAATGTGAGAATTTGGAATCGCCTGAAAAAAATTAAACAGGCACTCTTTTTAGAGAACAAATAATAACGAATAAAATTTAATTATATAATCAGCTGGACGCTAAGTTCTATATAAAGAGCAGTTAACAGCCCATAGATCGAGAAAAATGAAAAAAGTTGTATTAGCTTATAGTGGAGGTCTAGACACCTCATATTGCCTTAAATATTTAAAAAATGAAAAAGGATATGAAGTTCACACCGTATTAATTAATACAGGAGGTTTTGATGAAGAAGAATTAGCTGCCATCGAAAAGAGAGCTTACGAATTAGGAAGTGCTCAACACGCTAATCTTACTATTCTTGACAAATATTATGACAAAGCGATTAAATATTTAATCTACGGTAATGTTTTAAAGAACAACACCTACCCGCTTTCAGTAAGTGCTGAGCGTGTTTTTCAGGCGATTGAGGCTATTAAATATGCTAAATCAGTTGGGGCGAGTGCAATTGCTCACGGAAGTACAGGGGCTGGAAACGACCAAATTCGTTTTGACTTAATTTTCCAAACGATTGCGCCGGAAATCGAAATCATCACTCCTATACGTGACTTGAAATTATCAAGACAAGAAGAAGTAGATTACTTAATCAAAAACGGAGTACACTATTCTTGGGAAAAAGCACAATATTCTATCAACAAAGGGCTTTGGGGAACTTCTGTTGGTGGAAAAGAAACTTTGACTTCAAAAGATCCACTTCCAAGCGAAGCTTACCCTTCTCAATTACAAAAAGAAGGTGAAGAAAAAGTGACTTTAGAATTCAAAAAAGGAGAATTAGTAGCTATCAACGGAGTTGCTGACAAACCATCAAATAATATTGTTGCTTTAGAAAAATTAGCGAATGCTTATGCAATCGGTAGAGACATTCACGTGGGTGACACTATTATTGGAATTAAAGGAAGAGTTGGTTTTGAAGCTGCTGCTCCACTTATCATTATCAAAGCACACCATTTATTAGAGAAACACACTTTAGGTAAATGGCAACAATACTGGAAAGAACAATTAGGAAACTGGTACGGAATGTTATTCCACGAAGGACAGTTCTTGGATCCTGTAATGCGTAATATCGAGACTTTCTTAGAAGATACTCAAAAAACAGTAAACGGAAAAGTATTTGTTTCATTGAAACCATATCACTTCTCATTAGATGGTATCGAATCAGAAAACGACTTAATGAACACTGGTTTTGGTCAATACGGAGAAATGAACAACGCCTGGACATCTGAAGATGCTAAAGGATTTATCAAAATCTTAGGTAATGCTCAAAATATTTTCTCTTCAGTGAATAAAGAGACTTACGAATAAGCCTTTCTTTAACAAGAATTGCTAAAACAAAATTTCAACCATTAAGAAATTAAGTTTCATTAAGCTTAATGTTTCTTAATTTCTTAATGGTTCATTTAATTCAGATGGAATTGTTTAAAAACAATGAAATCTAAAAAAATATAGATTATGATTAATGTTGGAATAATAGGAGGCTCGGGATATACAGCAGGAGAATTAATTAGAATTCTAATGTTTCACCCGAATGCCAAATTAGATTTTGTTTACAGTACAACCAATGCAGGAAAACCATTATCAATCGCTCACCAAGATATTTTGGGAGATATTGAAATGAATTTTACTGACGCTATCAATCCTGATGTCGATGTTGTCTTCTTGTGTTTAGGACACGGGAAATCAATTGCGTTTTTAGAAAACAATATATTCTCTGACAACACAAAAATCATTGATTTAGGAAATGATTTCCGTTTGACAAAAGATAAAGATTTCAACGGAAAATCATTCGTTTATGGCTTACCTGAATTAAACAAAAACGACATTAAAAAAGCAAATTATATTGCTAATCCCGGTTGTTTTGCAACAGCTATCCAATTGGCTTTATTACCGTTGGCTGCTGAAGGAGCATTAACGGAAGATGTTCATATCAATGCTACAACAGGAAGTACAGGTGCCGGTGTGGGACTTGCTGCTACTTCCCATTTTAGCTGGAGAAACAACAACTTTTCTCACTACAAAGCATTTGAACACCAACATTTAGGTGAGATTAACCAAAGTATCAATCAGTTACAATCTGATTATACAAACGAATTAATTTTCATCCCTAACAGAGGTGATTTCCCAAGAGGAATTTTTGCGACTTTATATACAAAATCAGAAGAGAGCTTAGAGGATTTGGTTGCCAAATACGAAGCTTTTTACGCCAATCAGCCATTTGTTACGGTAACAACTACCAACATTAACATGAAACAGGTAGTACAAACCAACAAATGTATTATTAGTTTAATGAAAAAAGGAAACCGGGTTTTAATAACATCAACTATAGATAATTTATTAAAAGGTGCTTCTGGTCAAGCTGTTCAAAACATGAATTTAATGTTTGGACTGGAAGAAACTACAGGATTACACCTAAAACCATGTGGATTCTAAAAAAGTTATGCGTTATAAGTTAAGCGTAATTGAACGTCTGAAACTTTTAACACCTAACCCTTAACATTTAACTTAAAGAAAAAAATGAACTTATTTGACGTTTACCCATTATATCCTATCACACCTGTAAAAGCACTTGATTGTATTATTTACGACGAAAAAGGAACAGAATATTTAGATTTATACTCTGGACACGGAGTAATTTCAATTGGTCACACCCAACCAGATTATGTGGCTAAAGTTAAAGCACAATTGGATAATTTGAGTTTTTACTCGAATGCGATCCAAAATCCATTACAAGTAGAATTAGCTGAGAAATTAGGAAAAGCATCCGGTTTAACTGATTTTAGCTTATTCTTATGCAGTTCTGGAGCTGAAGCAAATGAAAATGCATTAAAATTAGCTTCTTTCCACAATGGAAAATCAAGAGTAATTGCTTTTGATAATTCGTTCCACGGAAGAACTTCTGCGGCTGTTGCTGTTACCGACAACAAGAAAATTGTTGCTCCGTTAAATGCACAACAATTGGTTACTTTCCTTCCTTTGAACCAAATTGAATTGGTAGAAGCAGAATTACAAAAAGGAGATGTTTGTGCGGTGATTATTGAGCCAATTCAAGGAGTTGGTGGATTAGACCAAGGAACAACAGAATTCTTCCAAGCTTTAGAAAAAGCTTGTCACGCATATGAAGTAGTTTTGATTATAGACGAAGTACAATCAGGTTATGGAAGAAGCGGAAAATTCTTTGCTCACCAGCACCATGGAATACATCCGGATATCGTAACTACTGCTAAAGGGATGGGGAACGGTTTCCCAATTGGAGGCGTTTTAATTTCTCCTAAATTCCAAGCCAGTTACGGTTTATTAGGAACTACTTTTGGAGGAAGTCACCTAGCTTGTGCTGCCGGAATTGCAGTATTAGATGTGATGGAAGACAAAAAACTAATCGAAAACACAAACAAAGTGTCAGAATATTTCTTTGAAGCGATTAAAGTAATTCCAGAAATCAAACAGGTAAAAGGAAGAGGATTAATGCTTGGAGTTGAATTTGACTTCGATGTGAGTGTCTTGAGAAAGAAAATGATTATTGAAAAACATATTTTTACAGGAGGAGCTAACAATAAAAACTTATTGAGAATCCTTCCTCCGCTAACGATAACGACTGATGCTATCGATACATTCATCAAAGCGTTACAGGAATCATTAGCTGAATTGAAATAATCACAAAAAAGTTTACCATTTAAGCCATATAAGTTCATTTAAGCAAATCGAAAAAACTTATATGGCCTTATATGACTTATATGGTTAAATAAAAAATATTAATTAACAATGAGCACATTACTATCCATAGAAAAAAGAAACGCTGTATTGACGCGAATGGCGGAACTTTTAGAACAAGAAAGAGAAGCTTTAAAAGCCATCAATCAGCAAGATTTAGCCAATTATAATGGTGAAGATCTGGCTATGGAGAAACGTTTACTCGTTGATGACGCTAAGGTAGACGGAATGATACTTTCCGTACAACAACTAGCAAGTCAGGCAGATCCTGTGGGGCAAGTTCGCTACGAATTCACCCATGACAATGGCATGAGAATCAGCAATAAAACAGCTGCTTTTGGAACGATTTTAATTATTTATGAATCACGTCCGGATGTAACTGTGGAAGCTGGTGGAATTGCCTTTAAATCAGGAAATAAAATTTTATTGAAAGGTGGTAAAGAATCTTTGCTTTCGAATCTAAAGATTGTGAGCCTTTGGCATCAGGCTTTGGAAGAAAACGGAGTAAGTACGGATTGGGTTGAATATTTGAATTATGACCGTGTTCAAACTCAGGCTTTCCTAGAAAAACCAACACAAAAAGTCGATTTGATTGTACCACGTGGCGGTGAAAAACTGATTGAATTTACAAAAAAACACGCGAGCTGTCCGGTAATTGTAAGTGGTCGTGGAAATAACTTTTTATACATCAATGCCAATGCTGATTTAGAAAAAGCTATGGCTATTATTATTAACGGAAAGACCTCAAACATATCAGTTTGCAACGCTTTAGATAAAGTATTAATTGATGTTAATTTAGCAGATTGGGAGGCTTTCACAAATGAATTAGTGGTTAAATTAAAAAGCTATAATGTTACTATTTTAGGAGATGAAGCTGTTGCAAAAGCGACGAATGTTCCTGCTATAGAAAACGATTTGATTTGGTACGAAGAATTTTTGGATTACAAAATTGTTATTGGAACAGTAAATTCGAATGAGGAAGCGATTGAAAAAATCAACAAATATTGTGGAGGACATTCGGCTTCTATAGTTACTGAAGACAAAGCTGTTGCGCAACAATTTATGGAAAATATAGATGCTTCTTCTGTATATCACAATGCCTCTACTCGATTCACAGACGGTGGACAATTTGGTTTAGGTGGAGAGTTAGCGATTAGTACCGATAAATTACACCAACGCGGACCAATTGGTTTACAACATTTGGTAACCAATAAATGGTATATTTACGGTGAAGGACAAATCAGGTAGCGACAAGTCGCGACTTGTCGGTACATCAAATTTGTCAGTTCGAGCGAAGTCGAGAACAAATAAAATTTAAAAAACTTATCGCACTTTGCGGTTAAAACAAACTTTCGCGGTTAAACAATGGGAAAAAAAAGAATTTTATTAAAATTAGGAAGCAACACCCTGACAAGGGAAACCAATCATATTTCGAGAGGAAAGATTGAGGATATTGGCATGCAAATCGCTTCTTTGAATGATGAATATGAGTTTATCATTGTAAGTTCGGGCGCTATTGCTGCGGCTAAACAATTTGTAAAATTAGACAATAACGATAAGGATGTTTTTGTTAAACAGGCTTTGGCTTCAATTGGTCAACCGCATTTGATGCGCATTTACAATGAAAACTTTAAGGATTTAGGCTTAAACACCTCACAATGTTTACTTTCGTATTCGGATTTCGAAAAGGAACAAACCAAGAAAAACATTGTCAACACCATCAATGTATTGGTTAAAAACAATTACATTCCTATCATCAATGAAAACGACACTGTTGCTACCGATGAGATTAAATTTGGAGATAACGATAAATTAGCTGCTTTGACAGCCGTTTTATTGAAAGTTGATATTTTAATCATTGCGACTAACACCGATGGTTTTTACACTAAAGAATCCATGTTAAAAGGAATTCCTGAAACCATCACATCAGTTGATGATTTGAAAGATTTGGAAAAAGAAATTGGTGATTCTAAATCCTCACATGGAACAGGTGGAATGCAATCTAAGATTGAAGCAGCAGCTATTGCAAAAAGCGCCAATATTGAAACTTGGGTAGTAAATGGCCTTAATGACAATTTTATACTAAATGCAATTGCAAATACTATAGCATTCACAAAAATTGTATAATTTTTAAAGTAATTAATAGAATTATAAACTCGTATGAATCAGCGTTATTTGCTTAGCAAATTCGTTTAATCAGCGTTCAAAAACATATAAATATGAATTACATTTCAATTCAAAACATCGACAACTTGTCTGAGTGGGTAAAAGAAGCTCTTAAAATTAAGAAGAATCCATTAAAGCACAAGAAATTAGGAAAAAACAAAACCTTAGGAATGTTGTTTTTTAATCCTAGTTTAAGGACGCGTTTAAGCACTCAAAAAGCAGCTTTGAATTTAGGTATGAATGTGATGGTAATGAATTTTACTAATGAAGGATGGACGCTTGAATTTGAAGACGGTGCAATTATGAACCAAGGTGCTTCAGAACATATCAAAGAAGCAGCCAAAGTAATTTCGCAATATTGCGATATCATTGCAATTAGGGCTTTTGCAGGTTTAGTAGATAAAGAGAAAGACAATGCCGAAACTGTTTTGGCCGGTTTCTTAAAACATGCTACAGTGCCTATTGTAAATATGGAAGGTTGTACAGGACACCCTTTACAATCATTGGCAGATGCCATTACTATGGAAGAATATAAAACACCACATAGACCCAAAGTGGTGTTAACCTGGGCGCCACATCCTAGAGCTTTGCCTCAGGCTGTTGCCAATTCATTTGTAGAAATGATGCAAAAACAAGACGCTGATTTTGTTATTACTCACCCAGAAGGATACGAATTAAATCCGGAAATTACCAAAGATTCTAAAATAGAATACGACCAAAATAAAGCCTTTGAAAATGCCGATTTCATTTATGCTAAAAACTGGAGTAACTATAATTATTACGGAAAAATTACGAATACCGACCCAAATTGGACAGTAACTGCTGAGAAAATGGCTTTAACGAACAATGCTAAATTCATGCACTGTTTACCTGTAAGACGTAATGTAATTGTAGCCGACGAAGTAATTGACAGCGAAAATTCAATTGTTATTGAACAAGCGAATAACAGAACCTATTCCGCACAATTAGTTTTGAAAAAAATATTAAAAACAATTTCTAAGTAACTTTGTAAATCAGTATCCTAAAAGATGAAACAACAACTTTCAGTAATAAAAATAGGTGGAAACATCATCGATAATCCAGTCGAATTAACGCAATTTCTTTCAGATTTCTCTAAAATAGAAGGTGCTAAAGTGTTAGTTCATGGCGGTGGAAAATCAGCAACTAAAATGGCGCAAAGCGTAGGCTTAACTCCAAAGATGGTTGATGGTCGCCGTATTACCGATGCTCCTATGCTGGACATTGCTGTTATGATTTATGCGGGTCAAATCAATAAAAATGTGGTAGCTGAATTACAGGCTAACAAAACAAATGCCATTGGTTTTACCGGTGCTGATGGTAATTTGATTCTTTCTGAGAAAAGGAATCATCCTACCATCGATTACGGATTTGTAGGAGATGTAAAAAAGATCAATACGCCTTTGTTACAAAAATTAATCGGTTTAGATATTACTCCTGTATTTTGTGCCATTACCCACGATAAAAACGGTCAGTTATTAAACACGAATGCCGATACGATTGCAAGCGAATTAGCTATTGCTTTATCAGAAGTTTTTGAAGTAACCTTAAATTACTGCTTCGAAAAACCGGGTGTTTTATATGATGCTGAAGACGATTCTTCTGTGATTGCTCAAATCGACACCACTTTATACGCCAAATTAAAAGAAGAAGGTGCCATCCATTCGGGAATGATTCCAAAACTGGATAATTGTTTCAACAGTTTGTATAAGAGAGTTCAAAAAATTAAAATTGGACATCACCGAATGTTGAAAAATGCGGATGCCATCTGCACAACAATACAATTATAATTAATTTGCCACAAAGGCACCAAGGCTCAAAGAAATAATTTAAAACTTTGCGACTTTGTCTCTTTGCAGCAAAAAAATAAAATATGAAAAACATTATAACACTTACTCAAGAAGCCATTCAATTATTAAAAAACCTGATTGAAACCCCTTCATTTTCTAGTGAAGAGCAACAAACTGCGCTTTTGATAGAAGATTGGTTTAAACTAAACGAAATACCTTTCAAGAGAGAGAATAACAATGTTTGGGCATTCAATAAATATTTTGACGATAATAAACCTACTATACTTTTAAACTCACACCACGATACGGTAAAACCTAATAAATCCTATTCAAAAGATCCGTTCAAAGCAATTGTCGAAGACGGAAAATTATATGGTTTAGGGAGTAATGATGCGGGTGGTTGTTTAGTTTCCCTAATTGCTACTTTTACGCATTTTTACGAAGTCGAAAACTTACCCTACAATATAGTAATGGTAGCTTCGGCTGAGGAAGAAAGCAGTGGGAAAAACGGTTTAAACAGTGTTTTAAAACATTTACCAGAATTGGAATGTGCAATTGTTGGTGAACCAACATTAATGCAATTGGCTGTAGCCGAAAAAGGTTTATTGGTTCTTGATGTAAAAGTCAATGGTACAGCCAGTCACGCCGCTCACAACAATCCAGATAATCCAATTTACAATGCATTAGCCGTAATTGAGTGGTTCAAAAACTTCCAATTCGAAAGAATTTCAGAAGTTTTAGGTCCTGTAAAAATGACCGTAACCCAAATCAATGCCGGAAAACAACACAATGTAGTTCCGTCGGAATGTGAACTAGTAGTAGATATTCGTGTAAATGATTGTTACAATAATAAAGAAATTTTAGAAACAGTTAGAGCCAATGTCAATGCCGAAGTAAATCCACGTTCAATGCACTTAAATGCTTCTTCTATTCCTGTAACGCACGGTTTAGTTCAGGCCGGAATTGCTTTAGGAAGAACTACATACGGCTCTCCTACGTTATCGGATCAATCGGTTTTGTATTGTAAATCATTAAAATTGGGACCTGGAGACAGCTTGCGTTCGCACTCGGCTGATGAATTTATTTATTTAAACGAAATTGAAGAAGGAATCGAATTGTACATCAAAATACTAGGCGATTTCTTTAATAATATATAGTACGGACAAGTCGCGACTTGTCCCTTCAATAAAAAATATAATTATGAAACTTTGGGAAAAAGGAATACCAACAGATAAACAAATCGACTTATTCACCGTTGGAAACGATCGTGAATTAGATTTGATTTTAGCAAAACATGATGTTACCGGAAATATCGCTCAGGCAAAAATGCTGGCCAAAATCGGTTTAATTACCCCTCAGGAATGTGACGATTTATTGGGTGCATTGGCTGAAATTCAGGAAGACATCAAAGCTGGTAATTTTACTATCGAAGATTCCTTTGAAGACGTACATTCAAAAGTAGAATATTTACTGACCCAAAAAGTAGGTGAAGCGGGTAAAAAAATACATACGGCCCGTTCTCGTAATGACCAGGTTTTAGTTGATATGAACTTGTACTTAAAAGAAGAAGTACTTCAACTAAAACAGCAGGTAAAATCGCTTTTTGATTTACTGATGACTTCCGCAGAGAAATACCAAAACGTATTATTACCGGGATATACCCACTTACAAATTGCAATGCCAAGTTCATTTGGTATGTGGTTTTCGGCTTATGCAGAAAGTTTAATAGACGATATCAGTATGCTAAATGCTGCTTTAAAAGTGGTGGATCAAAACCCTTTAGGTTCGGCTGCGGGATACGGAAGCTCCTTCCCTATTGACAGAACGTTTACTACTCAGGAAATGGGTTTTAGCACTTTAAAATACAATTCGGTTGCTGCACAAATGAGCCGTGGAAAATCAGAGAAAACAGTTGCTTTTGCTATGGCAAGTGTTGCGGGTACGCTTTCAAAATTTGCGTATGACGTTTGTTTATATATGAGCCAGAATTTTGATTTTATTGGTTTACCGGCCAATCTAACCACGGGATCAAGCATTATGCCTCATAAAAAAAATCCTGATGTATTTGAATTAATCCGTGGAAAATGCAACAAAATTCAAGCATTACCATACGAATTAACATTAATTACCAATAACTTACCAAGTGGTTATCACAGGGATTTACAACTTTTAAAAGAAGGTGTTTTTCCAGCTATCCAAAACTTAAAAGCTTGTTTGGATATTGCTATTTTCTCTATTCCGGATATCAAGGTAAAAGAAAATATTTTAGAGGATAAAAAATACGATTATTTATTTACCGTTGATACTTTGAACGAAATGGTTTCGGCTGGAACACCTTTTAGAGATGCCTACAAAGAAGTAGCATTGCAAATTGAAGCCGGAAATTATAAATCTCCAAAAGCAACTAAACATACTCACGAAGGAAGTATTAACAATTTATGTTTAAATGAGATTAATAATAAAATGACACAAGCATTATAAATCTATAATAATCAATTTTAAATCATATTTCACAAAAAACAAAAAACCTTTGTAACTACAATAGTTACAAAGGTTTTTTTGTGGAAAAATATTTTAATTATTTAATTTCCTTAATTTTTATATTTCTAAACCACACATTATTACCATGATCTTGTAAACCAATTTTTCCTGTTTTGTAAGTACCAAAACCAGGGAATTCGTGGAATTTAGAACCAGCAATCATCTTTTTCCAAGCATCGTCCCACATAGTAGTTTCAACTACTTTCTCTCCATTTAGAAAAAATTGTAAATTTCCTTTATTTGAAATAATCTCAGCATGATTCCATTCTTCTGCTGGTTTTACAGTCTCTTTTGAAGTAATCAAATCATATAAATCTCCTGCTCTATGTTTAATAATTTTAGAGTCTGGATGTCCTACATTATCTAACACTTGCATTTCAGGACCTGTCATCCATGGAAACTTGTATTGGTTTGCATCCTCATGAATGTAAAAAATTACACCACTATTACCATCCTTAGATATTTTCCAATCTAGTTTTAAATGAAAATTAGCATATTCTTTGGCTGAAATAATATCTCCACCATTTGCAGCTTGCCAATCTTCTTTATCCGAAACTTCTAAATGCAGCGAATTATCATTTATTACCCATGCTTTTCCAATAGAATCTGAACCATATTTATGCCAACCTTCAATAGATTTTCCATCAAATAACAATTCCCAACCTTCTGCTTTTTCTGCATCAGATAATGTATTTAATGCTAATGAATCATTTTGCACATTTTGATTTTGGGCAACAACAGTTTCTGTTTTTTCTTTTTTGAAAGCCATAGATAAAAACAAGATGGAAGCAACTAATACTATTTTTTTCATTTTATGCTTTTGTTATATATTAATTATTACTATTACTTTAATGACATAATGTATTTAACCATTTCATTTGCATCATCTTGTGATAAAGCTGAATGGGCTGTCATAGGAACTTCACCCCAATTACCTTTACCTCCAACAATAATTTTGTTTGTTAAAGATTCTATATCATTAAGAGTATATTTCGCAGCAATTTCTTTATAAGATGGCCCTACTAGTTTTTCATTTACTTTATGACATCCTAAGCAATCATTTGCGGCTATTAAATCGGCTCCTTTTTGAAACTCAGGAGCTATTTCGGGAGTGTCACTTTTCATCCCTTCATTAGTAGTTGCTTCAGAATTAATTGTTGACACATTATCTTGTTCATTATTCTCCTCCTTTTTTTGACCGCAGGATAGCACAAAAGTTGCCATTATTATTGTTAAAATAACTTTTTTCATTATTATATAGTATTATTTATATTCCTAAAATTTTTCTATTCAATTCATTGTCTTGTTCAACACCTGCAAAATCATCAAATGCTTTATCAGTAACATTTATAATATGATTTTTAATAAACTCCACTCCTTCTTTTGCTCCATCATCTTGATTCTTATAACAGCATTCCCATTCTAAAACGGCCCAACCAGGAAAATCATAATGAGCTAATTTACTAAAGACTGTTTTAAAATCAACTTGGCCATCACCTAAAGAACGGAATCTCCCTGCTCTATTTGTCCAACTTTGAAAACCGCCATAAACACCTTGTTTCCCATTGGGACGAAACTCAGCATCTTTGATATGACATGCCTTAATACGTTCATGATAGTGATCAATATAGGTTACATAATCCAAGCATTGCAAAATAAAATGTGAGGGATCATATAACAAACAAGCTCTTTGATGTTGATTTACTTTATCTAAAAACATTTCGTACGAAATACCATCATGTAAATCTTCTCCAGCATGAATTTCATAACATAAATCTACTCCACAAGAATCAAATTCATTTAAAATAGGAGTCCAGCGTTTTGCTAATTCAGTAAAACCTTCTTCTACTAATCCCGCAGGTCTTTGAGGCCAAGGATACACAGTATGCCAAAGTAATGATCCGCTAAAAGTTGCATGAGCATTCAAACCTAAATTTTCTGAAGCTTTTGCAGCCCATTTTAATTGTTGAACAGCCCAATTATATCTTTCTTTAGGATTATTTTTACAAACTTCTGGCGCAAAACCATCAAAGAGTTGATCATATGCAGGATTTACCGCTATCAATTGTCCTTGCAAATGAGAAGATAGTTCTGTGATTTCTAAACCATAACTATTAATTTTGGCTTTATATTCTTGAGCAAAAACTTTATCTGTAGCTACTTTTTCAAGATTAAAATATTTTGAATCCCATGTTGGAATTTGAACACCTTTGTAACCTAAATCAGAAGCCCATTGACAAATATTATCAATTGAATTATAGGGTTCTTTATCTCCATAAAATTGAGCTAAAAACAGAGCAGGTCCTTTAATTGTTTTCATCCTAAATTATAATTTCATTTTTTTTAAATATTCCGAACTTTCTTTGGCATTTACAATAACACCTTTATCATTGTATTTTTCTTGTTCATAGATAAAATATTCCATACCTAATGCTTTTGCTTTTGTTAAAATAGAACCATAGTCAATCATTCCTTCACCTAAAGTACAAGAATCAAAAGCTTCAGTGGTGTTTTTATTTCTATCTTTAATGTGACAAAGTCTAAATCTATTTTTATAATTTGTCATATATTCAATTGGATCTATACCTGCAGTAACTACCCAATAAATATCCATTTCAAAATCAACTAATTCAGGATCAGTATTGTCTAAAAAAATCTGTTGAGGAATTTGTCCTTCTAACAATTGAAATGAATAATCATGATTATGATAAGCAAATCGTACACCCTCTTTTTTGCAAATTTCACCCGCTTTATTAAATTCATCCGCATATCTTTTAAAATCATCAATAGATTTTTGTGGACCTAACCATGGGCAAATCAAATATTTACCACCAATACTTGCAACATCAGCAGCCTTTTGCGCTAAATTTTCTTTCCAATTACAATGTGAACTTACAAAATTTAAACCTTCACCATCTAGAAATGATTTAAATTCTTTTGGTTGCATACCCCAAAAAATACCCTGATTTCCTTCAAAACTTTCAATTTGAGTAAATCCCATTTTTCCTATTTGCTGAATAGTTTCTTTTGGATTAGCATAAATAATATCACGTAATGTCCATAATTGTATTCCAAAATCATTAAAAATTCCACTTGAAATTCCTTTTTGACTTGAACAAGCAAATGTTGGTAACACTGATAAAAGTGCTGCAGCTTGACTTGATTTTATAACAAATTGTCTTCTATTCATAATTTAAAAGATAAATTTTACTTATTAATATATTTTGTTGTTCTCCAATCATTAATGACACCCTTCCAATTTAAACCAAAACCAAAATCGTATGTATTCTTTAAAGAATCTTTATATGGAATCATATCTCTCGGAACATCTTCAAATTGTTTTTCTACAGTCTCCATATTTATTGGCATTTGTAAAGGCAATAAACCAGAAGGCTCCACTTTTCCAGATATAATATCCATTTGTGCTTCAATTTGAACACCAAAGTCACAAACAATGGCATCTACTTCTTTTTCAAACTCACTGAAAACCATCGGATTTGAAACATTGATTAATGCAATAACTGGTTTACCTTTCATTGCTTTTTTTGTCTCATATATAGTATTCAAATCAGGATAAGAATTTGACTTGGAAACCTTATTCAAATAACTTCTATCTGTAATTGTTGGATCAACTACAGGATCTCCTGCTGCAATACTATGGGCTCTTGCTGTTGTTGCTTTGTAATCTTTCAACTGCAAACTAATTGGAAGATAACCATTACCTCCCTCCTGTCTATCTCTTGCACTATATCCTGCACTCACAGGACTTTTCATAAAAATAAAAGCAAAATCAGCTTCACTTGGTTTATCGGTAACGTTATAATATTTTTTTATTAAATCTAGATTTACTGGATATTCAACAATTTCAGGTACTGGCATACCAAAAAAATTAATTGAAGCTGGTGTAATACGTTTAGGTATATAAACTGTTTTTTTTAATGGTAATGGTAAAATATTATTTTTATTTTTTAACAAAACAATTGATTTTAATTGTGCTTGATAACCAGCTTTCATAAATTCTGGTTTTCCAATTGTGGCATTTGTTTCTTCGATATCTAAGTATGGATTTTCAAATAACCCAACTCTGAAAATATTAAGTAACAATCGTACTGCTGATTGCTCAAAACGCTGTCTCATAAAGGTTTCTCCATATTCTTTCACCCCCATTTTATAGGCCTCAATAACAGGTTTAGCATCATTATTTCCACCAAATTGATCAACACCAGCCATCAAAACTTTATAGTGTCTTTCAGCAACACTTAATTTTTCAACACCCCAAGATTTTCCCGCAAATACATCTGGTTTATCTCCCTCATCAGCCGTAATAAGCCAATCAGTACAAACAACTCCATCGTAATTGTATTTGTCTCTTAACAAATCAGTAATAATATATTTGCTAAAACCATTCCCTATATTCTCACCGTACTTTTTATCTTGATTAAAAGAAATAGTATAATAAGGCATTACTGCTGATGCAGATTTGGTTTTCCCATTTAATTTAAATGCACCATCTATAAATGTTTTAAGATGCATATCAAAATTATTTCCTGGATAAACGGCAAATTTACCATAGGCAAAATGTGCATCACGACCTCCTTCTTCCGGACCGCCACCTGGCCAATGTTTAACCATAGCATTTACACTTTTAATTCCCCATCCATTGTAACTTTCGATTGAATTAACAGAACTTTGAAAACCATCAACATAAGCTCGGGCCATATCTGTAGCTAATTTTGGGTCTTCTCCAAAAGTTCCTATAAAACGGTTCCATCTTGGTTCAGTAGCCAAATCAATTTGAGGCGATAAAGCCGTTGTAATTCCTAATGACCTATACTCTTCAGCAGCTATTTTACCAAATAATTCAGTAACAGCAGGATCAAAGGTTGCTGATAATCCTAATTCCTCAGGCCACTGAGAAATAGTCCCTCCAGAACCTGCATTATATTCGGCATTTTTATTAGCACCATGACGAGGATCTGAACTATTATTAACTGGAATTCCTAATCCAATACGTTCAGATAAACTTTGAATATTATTATTCCAAATAGCAGCATCTGTAGGACTTTGAACTGATGTTATTAGAACATGACGTAAATTGTCATTAGTCAAAAAATCCATTTGCTGATCGGATAAGTCAGAAACTTTTGCTCCGCTTTCAGAAAATTTTTTTCCTCCATAAGTACCTAAAAATCTACCTGTTTCACTTGCTGGGACTGATTGATGACGACTGTAAAGCATTAATCCTGCAATTTGCTCAACAGACATTAAAGAAGCTAAATTTTTAGCACGTTCATTAACGTTTAATCTCCAATCTTCATAAGTATCTAAAACATTATTTTTGTTTAAATCTTTAAAAGCCAAACCATCTACTGTTAAAATTTTAACCCCAGATTGAGGATTGTATCCTAAAGTTAATCCATTATTATTTTTAATAATTGAATATGAGTTTTTAGAAATTTCAGACCAATCTTTTTGGCTATATAAGTTAATACTTAATATTGCAGTCGATAAACTTAAGAAAAGGAGTTTTTTCATAACACCATTTAATTAATCATTAACCGTTTAATCCTATAAACATCTTATCTCCTTTTTTATATGGAATCTCTCCGTGTTGAGCACCCGGTACAGGTGTATAACGGAATGATGCCTGCATTCCTTTCTCTGAAGTAAGATACGCAAACAACACCATTTGATACATCGACAAAAATCCTGTATTTTTTGGATCTTTAACCTTGTTAAAAATTTCTGCTCTTTTTTGTGCATTTAGTTCAACAAATTCTTTTCCTTCTGTTTTTTTGGCTTCATCATTTATCAAATGAAGTGCATTAATGAAATCTTGTTGCTCCTTTTCACTATAAATATCCTGAAAAACTTTTTTTATAAATTCGGCAGAATCCACAGCCTTAGCACCTACAGTTTCTGTCTCAGGAATTATAGTATCACTAATTTCAGTTAAAAGTTTCATTAAATCTTCACTTAAAACTAACGCCCCTGCATCATCTCTTTTACAGCTGGTTAAAAGAAAATTTGAACCAACAAATAATCCTCCACTAATTATTGCAATATTTTTTATTAAATCTCTGCGATTCATATGCTTTCGTATTTGATTAATTTTATAAATTTCCTTTTTTCAATTCTTCAGCTGCAAAATTAGCCGCTCTTGCTGTTAATGCCATATAGGTCAATGAAGGATTAACGCAACTCGCCGAGGTCATACATGCTCCATCAGTAACAAAAACATTTAAGCAATCCCATACCTGATTATTTCCGTTAAGAACTGAAGTTTTAGGATCTCTTCCCATTCTCGCAGTACCCATTTCATGAATCCCCATTCCAGGAGCATAATCAGATTCAAAAACTTTTACATTTTTAGCGCCAGCGATTTCTAACATTTCTTTCATGTCATTTTTCATATCTTCACGCATTTTCTTCTCATTTTCTTTGATCTCTACATCAAAATTCAAAACTGGTAAACCCCATTTATCCTTTTTATTTGGATCAAGACTTATTTTATTTTCATGATATGGCAACATTTCTCCAAATGCAGTTGCACCAATACTCCAATTTCCTGGTTCTCCAAATTGATCTTTTAAATCTTTACCTATATTCATTTCAGCAACCTGACTTTTCCATCCGTTTCTGGAAGCGCTTCCCTGATATCCAAAACCTCTAATGTAATCTCTTTTTGAATTTCCATCTAAATTCTGATATCTAGGAATGTAAAAACCATTAGGTCTAAAACCATAATAATAAGAATCTTCATGACCTTCAAAATCTCCAGATGCCCCAACTCTAAAATGATGATCCATTGCATTGTGACCTAATTCTCCACTACTACTACCTAAACCATCTTTCCAGACATCTTTAGCTGAATTCATTAATATCCATGTTGAATTAAATGCAGATGCACACAAGAAAACAATTTTACTTGAAAACACCATTTCTTCATTAGTTTCAGCATCAATAACCGTTACTCCAGTCGCTTTTTTGGTGTTTTTATCATATAATATTTCTTTAACAATTGAAAATGGACGTAGCGTCAAATTCCCCGTTTTCACCGCAGCAGGCAAAGTAGATGATTGCGTAGAAAAATACCCACCAAATTGACAACCATTCCAACACATGTTTCTAAATTGACAAGGAGTCCTGTCTTTAATAGCCTTAGTTACATGAGCTACTCTACCTATGATTAAAGTTCTAGCATTATTATAATGCTCTTTTATCCTAGAAGCTACTGTTTTTTCAACTACATTTAAATCCATTGGAGGTAAAAATTCACTATCCGGTAATTGAGATAGATTTTCTTTTGAACCACTTACTCCAATAAATTTTTCCACATAGCTATACCACGGAGCAATATCATTGTATCGTATCGGCCAATCTATTGCAATACCATCCTTTAAATTAGCTTCAAAATCAAGATCACTCCAACGATACGATTGTCTTCCCCACATTAAAGAACGCCCCCCAACATGATATCCTCTAAACCAATCAAAAGGCTTTGTTTCAGTATATGGATTATCCTTATCACTAGCCCAGTAAGACAGATTTCGTTCGTTTAATGGATAATCCCTCTTCAACACAGGGTTTTCTTTAATCATCTGTTTGGTTGGTCTATAATGACGATGTGGATATTCCCAAATAGGTTTATTTTGTTCCACATAATCTTTTATATGCTCTATGTTGTGACCTCTTTCAAGAAGTAACACTTTCAAGCCTTTTTCAGTTAACTCTTTAGCTGCCCATCCACCAGAAATTCCAGAACCAACTACTATTGCATCATATTGATTATCTGCCATACTATTTAATTTTTATAATCGTTGTTTTTTTTTAAATATCACAAAGTTGAATTGCTTTTTTTAAAGCCAAATCTTTATCTTTTGCCAAAGGAATAAACTCTTGTGCAACATAGCCTTTGTATCCTGTTGCAACAATAGCTTTCATTATTGCAGGGTAATATAATTCTTGTGAATCATCAATTTCATGTCTACCTGGAACACCAGCTGTATGATAATGTCCAAAATATTGATGATTTTTTTGAATAGTTTCAATAATATTTCCCTCCATAATTTGCATATGGTAAATATCATATAGCAGTTTAAAATTATCACTCTCTAAACGTTTGCAAAGTTCAATTCCCCATCTAGAAGAATCCGCCATATAATCAGGATGATCTACTTTACTATTAAATAATTCCATCTGAATTACAACCCCTCGCTTTTCAGCTTTTTCAATAATTTGTTTTAAACCTGCCACACAATTCATCAACCCCTCTTCTTCATCCATCCCATTACGATTCCCACTGAAACATATTAAGTTTTTGTACCCTGCATCAGCAACTAAATCAATATGTTTCAAATAATTGCCAATCAAAACTTCATGATTTTTGGGATTATTCCATCCTTCCGTAAGACTAATGTGAGCTCCGGTACACATGGAAGAATCTATACCGTATTTCTTCAATACAGGGAAATCGCTAGGCTCAACCAAATCAATTGCAGAAAATCCAATCTTTTTTACCAATACACATAAATCTTCTATTGGCAACTCATTAAAAATCCACCTGCAAACAGAATGATTAATATTACCCATTGAATTCATTTTTTTATTTTCATTGATTTTCTGCGAAAAAAATACTTGCGGTGTTGAAAATAATACACTACCTATAGCAAGTTTCTTCATTACATCTCTTCTATTCATGATATACTTTCAGTATTTACTTTAACTTTCTCCTTAAAAAACACATAAAATAATATTGCTATTCCTACAGCAAAAAGCGAAGGGAAAATCCATATTTTATCCCAATTATGTAAGCCTCCTTCTATAGCATTTTTATCAACAATTTCTCCAGCTACATAAAAACCAATATACATTCCTACCCCATATGTTGCCAAAGTAATCAACCCCTGAGCAGATGATCTGATCTCTTTTCCTGATTTTTTGTCGGTATAAATTTGCCCTGTAACAAAAAAGAAATCATAACAAACTCCATGTAATGCTATTGCAACGTAAAGCATCCAAAGATTATTATCTACATTTCCATAAACAAATAACAGATACCTAACAGCCCAAGCTAACATTCCAATTAATAGCATTTGTTTTACTCCAAATCGTAAAAAAAACAAAGGCATTAAGAATAAAAAAAGAGTTTCCGACATCTGACCTATTGTCATTTTTGCTGCAGCACCACTCATATTAATTTCATTAAGAAACTGATTTGCCTGTCCATAATAAAATGCTAATGGAATACAAATTAAAATTGAGGCTATAAAGAACATTAGGTAATTTTTATCTCCAAGTACCTTTAAAGCGTCTAAACCAATTGCTTCATAAAAACTTACTTTTTTACCCGCTTTAGTTGGCGGAGTATCTGGCAAAAAGAAACAAAAAATACCATAAATTGCAGAAACTGATGCAGCAACTAAAAAAGTAATATTCAATTTTTCTGGAGTACTTTCCCATGCCATCCATCCTATGATCAAACCTGCAACTATCCAACCTATAGTTCCCCAAACTCTGATATATGCAAATTCCTTCTCAGCATCCTTTATCTGATTCAAGGCAATTGAATTTATCAAAGCCAATGTTGGCATAAAAAGAATCATATATGGTAAAAGCAAAGAATAAAAATTCTCAAAATCGGTACTAGAATAAATTAAAAATAGCAGTATGGCTCCTAAAAAATGAAGAACACCTAATATCTTTTGTGCAGCAAAAAATTTATCGGCAATCATCCCGACTATAAATGGAGCTATAATTGCACCTAAACACTGTGTCCCATATGCTAAACCTGTTTGCGAACCTGTGGCTGCAATATCACCTTTTGTCAAAAAAGTACCCATTGTAACAAACCAAATTCCCCAAACAAAAAAGTTAAGAAACATCATAACTGACAATTGAATTTTTGTAGTATTTTTCATTTTTACCTACTATTTTTTTAGTTTTTAAATTAAACGATTATAACAATATATATCAAAATAAATTTCACATAACTAATAAAATTTACAAAAAATTTTCACTTTATGTAAAAATTCAAATGAATAATTTTGATAAATACAAACATATAAAATTTATCGCTTCATTTGCAAGCAATAAGTGAAATTTAATTTTAAAATGTTGTAAACGTTCTTTTTTTTGTAGATGTTTGTATCAGTATAACTGATAATAATATTAATTATGAATAGAAGAAAATTACGAATGGGTATGATTGGCGGTGGAAAAAATGCCTTCATAGGAGCGATTCATAGACACGCAATGTGGTTAGATGGTCTCATAGAACTAAAGTGTGGTGCATTAAATATCGAACCTGATCTTGCAGTTGAATCTGGTCGTGAACTATTTTTAGATGAGGATCGAACTTATTTGAATTATACTGACATGCTTAATAAAGAAGCTGAATTACCTGCTGATGAAAGAATTGATTTTGTAACAATAGTAACTCCAAATTTTGTTCATTTTGAACCAGCCATGATGGCTTTAGAAAAAGGTTTTAATGTTGTATTAGAAAAACCTATGACCTTAACCTATGAACAAGCTTTATTATTACAAGCTAAGGTTAAAGAAACAGGAAAAAGATTGTGTCTAACTCATACCTATTCAGGTTATCCAATGGTTAAACAAGCCAAAGCAATAATCAAAAATGGTGATTTGGGTAAAATACGAAAAATTTGGGTCGAATACCCTCAAGGCTGGCTTAGCAGATTATCGGAACGAGAAGGTAATATGCAGGCAGCTTGGCGTACTGACCCGGAAAAAAGCGGAAAAAGTGCATCAATGGGAGATATAGGAACTCACGCAGCACATTTAGCTGAATACATTTCTGGTTTACAAATTACAGAATTATGTGCTAGTTTAAATACAGTTGTCGACGGAAGAATGCTTGATGATGATGGAAGTGTATTACTTCGTTTTAATAATGGTGCTACTGGAGTATTGTTAGCATCACAGGTAGCAGCCGGTGAAGAGAATGCCTTGAAAATAAGAGTTTACGGTGAAAAAGGTGGGCTTGAATGGCATCAAATGGAACCTAATTCTCTTATTCTAAAATGGCTAGACAATCCTACACAAATATTAAGAGCAGGAACCAATTATCCCAATTTAAGTTCATACATGACTTCAAATTGCAGAACTCCTGGTGGTCACCCCGAAGGATATTTGGAAGCATTTGCTAATATTTACAAAAATTTTGCAAATACATTGTTAGCTGATTTAAGTGGTCAAACTCCAACTGAAATTGACATTGATTACCCTAACGAAAATGATGGTGTGAGAGGAATGGCTTTTATCGAAAATGTTGTTAACGCATCAAATTCGGATACAAAATGGCATCCTCTTAAATTATAAGTATTAATAACCCCCTCTATAACAATAGCTATTATAAATTAGAGGGGATTTTATCCAATTTTACTATTCAAAAATTCCGCATCAATATCTGAATGCGAAGCATCATAAACAGATTTCCCGTCTTTAATAACCAAGATTTGTGGCGATTGATGTTGTACCCCAAAACGATTAGCTATTTCATTAGAAATTTCGCGATATGTAATCAAATCTAAAAAATAGGGTGTAACTTTATCCTGTAAAGCAAATTCGTTTTCAAATTGCTTTAGAGCCATTCTACTGATACTACATCTAGTACTGTGTTTAAAAATGACCACTGGTTTCTCATTAGAATTAAAAATAATTTCACCTAACTGATTCAAATCGGTTAAATTTTCCCAATTAATTTTCACTTCTTGTTGTTTTGGAGTTTCATTGTCTCCAAAGATATTTTTAAAAAAACTCATATTTTGACTTGTTTTATGACTTTTTGACACTAAAAACTGATAAAAATCAGTCTTTTTATGTCGTTTTGTCTGTAAATTTGATGTGGAATATAATTTGTCCCAATGATTACAAAGGTAATTAATAAGTTTAAACCAAATCAATAAAATAAAATGAACATCAATAAATTTACAATTAAATCGCAGGAAGCTATTCAGCAATCGCAACAATTGGCGCAACGTTATGGCCAACAACAAATAGAAAATGAACACATTTTCAAAGCTATTTTTGAAGTAGACGAAAATGTTGCACCTTTTATTTTGAAAAAACTTAATGTAAATGTGCCGCTTTTTTTGCAAGTATTAGATAGTACCATCCAAAATTTTCCAAAAGTTTCGGGAGCTGATATTATGCTTTCCAGAGAAGCGAATAAAACGTTGACTGAAGCCGAAATTATTGCGCAAAAAATGAACGATGAATATGTTTCTATCGAACATTTAATCTTAGCTATTTTTGCTTCCAAATCTAAGGTTGCCCAAATTTTAAAAGACCAGGGCGTGACCGAAAAAAGCTTAAAAGCAGCTATCGATGAATTACGAAAAGGCGAAAGAGTGACGTCGGCATCAGCTGAGGAAACTTATAATTCGTTGAATAAATACGCTAAAAACCTTAACGAATTAGCCCGTAGCGGCAAACTGGATCCGGTTATTGGCCGTGACGAAGAAATTCGAAGAGTATTGCAAATTTTGACACGTCGAACCAAAAACAACCCAATGCTGGTAGGAGAACCAGGTGTGGGTAAAACCGCTATTGCCGAAGGTTTAGCACACCGAATTGTAGATGGTGACGTTCCTGAAAACCTGAAGGGAAAAATCGTGTACTCACTAGATATGGGAGCTTTGATTGCCGGTGCCAAATACAAAGGAGAATTTGAAGAACGTTTGAAATCGGTGGTAAAAGAAGTAACTTCTGCCGAAGGTGACATCGTTCTGTTCATTGACGAAATTCACACCTTAGTTGGTGCAGGAGGTGGCGAAGGTGCGATGGATGCAGCGAATATCCTAAAACCGGCTTTGGCTCGTGGCGAACTAAGAGCCATTGGAGCCACTACTTTGGACGAATATCAAAAATACTTTGAAAAAGACAAAGCCTTAGAAAGACGTTTCCAAAAAGTACTAATTGACGAACCAGATACTGAAAGTGCTATTTCGATTTTGCGTGGTATTAAAGAAAAATACGAAACACACCATCAGGTACAAATCAAGGACGAGGCCATTATTGCTGCTGTAGAATTATCACAACGCTATATCACTAATCGCTTTTTACCAGATAAAGCCATTGATTTAATGGACGAAGCTGCATCTAAAATTCGTATGGAAATCAATTCAAAACCTGAAGAATTAGATGTATTAGATAGAAAAGTAATGCAGCTTGAAATTGAAATTGAAGCTATCAAAAGAGAAAAAGACGAAGCCAAACTAAAAATTTTAGGAATGGAGTTGGCTAATCTGAAAGAAGACAGAAATAAAATTTTCGCCAAATGGATATCAGAAAAAGACGTTGTAGATAATATCCAGGCGGTAAAAACTGAGATCGAGAATTATAAATACGAAGCCGAACGTGCAGAACGCGATGGTGATTATGGAAAAGTAGCCGAAATCAGATACGGAAAAATTAAAGAAGCACAGGAACATCTGGAATCTTTAACGAAAGAGTTACAGGAAAATCAGTCTGGCGGAAGTTCCTTAATTAAAGAGGAAGTAACTCGTGAAGATATTGCCGAAGTAGTTGCTAAATGGACCGGAATTCCAGTGGTGAAAATGCTGCAAGGCGAAAGAGAAAAACTATTGCACCTAGAAGAAGAATTACACCAACGTGTAGTTGGTCAAGAAGAAGCAATCGAAGCGGTAAGTGATGCCGTACGTAGAAGTCGTGCAGGTTTACAGGATATGAAAAAACCATTAGGTACTTTCTTATTCTTGGGAACAACCGGTGTGGGTAAAACCGAATTAGCAAAAGCCTTAGCGGAATATTTATTTGACGATGAAAACGCTATGACCCGTATTGATATGAGCGAATACCAAGAACGTCACTCTGTGAGTCGTTTAGTAGGTGCACCTCCTGGATATGTAGGTTATGACGAAGGTGGACAATTAACCGAAGCCGTACGTAGAAAACCCTATTCTGTTATTTTGCTGGACGAAATAGAAAAAGCGCATCCTGACACCTTTAATATTTTATTGCAGGTACTCGACGAAGGACGTTTAACGGATAACAAAGGACGTTTGGCCGATTTTAAAAATACAATTATCATAATGACTTCCAATATGGGAAGCCAGATTATTCAGGAGAAATTTGAAAACTTAAAAGGTGGCATCGATGCCGCTACGGAAGCTGCCAAAGCGGAAGTGTTAGGCTTGTTGAAACAAAGCGTTCGTCCAGAGTTCATTAACCGTATTGACGAAATTGTGATGTTTACACCGTTGACCAATGCTAACATTGCTCAAATTGTAGGCTTACAATTGAAAAGCATTACCAAAATGCTCGCACAACAAGGTATTACCATGGACGCCACTCCAGAGGCAATTGCTTACTTGTCCGAAAAAGGATTTGATCCGCAATTTGGTGCCCGTCCGGTAAAACGTGTGATTCAAAGAGAGGTTTTGAACCAATTGTCTAAAGAAATTCTAGCCGGTAAAATCACTACCGACAGTATCATTCTTTTGGATTCTTTCGACGGTCAATTGGTTTTCAGAAACCAAAGCGAAACAGCCGCTGTCTAAGTCATTGCGAGGAACGAAGCACCCGAGTGCAACGAATTGAGCTTTAGCTAATCTCACTATTAAAAGTCAGTTGCTAAAAACTTGGTGAGATTGCCGCGCTATCGCTCGCAATGACTCATAAATAACAAAATCCTAGAAACACCAGTCCTAACCGATTGGTGTTTTTTTTTGTTTAGGAGCAGTACGAAAACTTTCCACGAGCCACTTCCCTCCTGCTCTCGCTTTTATCTCTACGAGGATATCAGCTCGATCAGGGCTAATGAGAACGTTTTGATTTTCCCTTCCGCAGCATGATAATATTTTGATTAATGTGTAAAAAGAAATAGAAATTCCCTAAATTGCGTTAGCTTAACCAAAACTCATCAAAATGATAAAAAATATTTTTGAAAAAGCCGTATCTGATGAAATCATCAATAGGATTGAACTACTTACCTCTTCTTCTTCTCCTCAATGGGGTAAAATGAGTGTGGATAAGATGCTAGCACATTGTAATGTGGCTTACCGTTATGCTTTTCATCCTGAAGAGTTTAAAAAACCAAATGCATTCAAGAAATTTTTGCTCAAAACAATTATAAAAGGTTTTGTTACCAATGACAAAGCTTATTCTAAAAATGGGAGAACTGCACCTGATTTTTTGATTACAGGAAGTCAAGATTTTGATAAGGAAAAGCAATACTTGATTGCCAACATCAACAAAGCCCAACAATTAGGTACTAATCATTTTGAAGGCTTGGAAAACATTTCCTTTGGAAGAATGACTGCTAACGAATGGAGTAATTTATTTTACAAACATCTGGATCATCATTTAAAGCAATTTGGGGTGTAACATCTCCATAACACATTTTACAACTCAACTATTCTAAAACCAAAACCCATGCTCACAACCATCAACCCTAAATTACCCATGAGAAATAAAAATGCCACAAAGACATATTATATCGAACTTTTAGGCTTTACTGAAATTGGCGATTACGGCGATTATTTGTTACTTAAAAAAGACCAAATAGAAATTCACTTTTTCGAATTCAAAACGTTGAATCCGAAAGAAAATTACGGTCAGGTATATATTCGAACCCATGAAATCGAGAAAGTTTACCAATCTTTTTTAGACAAAAAAATACCTATTCATCCTAACGGTTCATTACAAACGAAACCTTGGGGACAAAAGGAGTTTGCCCTACTCGATCCGGATAACAATTTGCTGACTTTTGGAGAAAGACTGTAAGTAAAATTTTAGATACTTAACCAAATAGCATCTCGAAGAAATAACTTAAATTTGCAGGAAAACATACAGAAAATCATGAATATTCTAGAATTAATTCAAAAAAGATATACTGCCAAACATTACCAGTCAGACAAAGCGATTCCACAAGATAAAATAGAAGAATTAAAAGAAATTTTACGTCTTACACCTTCTTCAATTAATATCCAGCCTTGGAAATTTACTTTTGTACAAAATCCGGAAATGAAGTCGAAATTAGCTTCAGTTTCGATGCACAATACGGAGAAAATTAATCAGGCACATTTACTGGTAGTTTTTAGCGTAGCCGACGATTTGGATGCATTTCAAAAAATTGTAGATGAAGAATTACCAGCTGCCAGAAGAGATTGGTACAACCAAATCAAAGCCAGCACTCCGGAAGCCGATTTAAAAACCTGGTTAGCCAAACAAGTGTATATTGCCTTAGGAGTTGGATTAACCGCCAGTATTGCGCTAGGATTGGATTCTACCGCTATGGAAGGAATCGAATCCGATAAATACAGAGACATACTGGACATGAAAGTATATAAACCGCTTTTTGCTATGGCCGTGGGTTATGGAGCTGAAGATGATTTTAATCGTATTGAAGTCACTCCAAAATCAAGAAGAGCTATAGAAAGTGTAATTGAATCCATTTAATCCAAACAATGTCAAAACGAGACGAATTAGAACAATTTCCTTTATATCAAAAAGCAGAACAAATTTACCAAATAACAAGAGGATTGGTCGAAATTGTTCCCGCTGATAATGAATTCCTTCAACAAACAACCGTACATTTTATGATGGAAAATGCAATGTTAATTCCAGCGAAAATTGCTGGTGCACATTCAGTAGAATTATATGATTTAAAATGGAAAACGCAACCTTAATTCGCAAGGCTGCCAGAGAACTTTATGTATATGCAGGAAGTTTAGCGCACGAAGAAGCTATTGAAAATCAGGACTACATAGAACTATTAAGAAACGAAATTGAGGAATTTCGCTTGTTATTTATTGATTGGGTCGAAAATTTTGATGTTTGGTATTACATAAAAGATAATTGGGGACTTTTTAACCCTCCAGGTATCAGCGCACACGATAAAGACCCTGATGATGATATTCCTTTTAATCCGGATGATTTTTTTGATTCTGAAAATGATTAGATTTCTTAAATTCAAACTTATAATAAATAACCCGTTGGGTGAAATTAAATAATTTGATTTTTAATATTATTTATAGGTCTATCAAATATGAATTTATTGATATATTGAATTAGAGTCATTGCTGTTATTTTTGCTAAAATTCT